>CAWFJE010000001.1:0-233169 GCA_963816155.1 uncultured Actinomycetes bacterium
GCCAACCGTCGCCGTAGCTGGACCGCCGGTTATTTTTAATGGCATCTATGAATAACGGAATCACCGCCGAGTACTGGCTGGTGGGGTCCTGCGCCTGCTGAATACGTCAAAATACCGCAAGGCAACGATCGGCAGGCCAAAAGGTCGCCGAAGGTTTCGCAGTAATGTCCTGGCCATCTTGGAGACGGCGTAGGGAGAAAGCGGCTGGGGCTTCATGTCCTCCTGTTGTACAGTACCTCGGAATTGCCGTAGATGGATGAGACGACGAGGCGAAAACCACTTTCTTTACGCCGTTGGTCAACGGCCGCTTTCAGCACGTTAACAAGCGTACCCACCACCCCGACCTCATTGGTGGTCTGGAACGGGTCCTTCACCGACCGGGGCACCGGAGGGCAGGGCCGCCTGGGTGCAAATAACGGTACCGAGTGGACCGCCTCCATCACCGCAAACGGACTGCGGACATCGCCCTCTATCATTTCTATCCGGTCGCGGAACGGTTCCAAATTCTCCCGCTTGCCGGCGGCGTAATTATCCAGGGTTCGCACTGATGGCCCTTGGTCAAATTTACGACATCGGGAGCTCTCTATGAACCCGGCCCCCCGGTAACTAAATATCTCAGTATCAGCACCGTTGTAGAGGGAGCAGGTCCATCATCATGGGCTGCTCGCCGCCTCGCTGGTCAGGTCGGCAGGGCGACCGAGGCAGACAGCCGAAGCACGGGGCACGACCTTGAGCTGAGAGAGATTGACCTTCACCAGAGAAGCGACCTTCTCCTCCCGCTATGAACTCGGTCAGATACTCGGGCAGGTCGTACACCGTCACCCTGCCCTTGTACGGCCGGTCGAGGACTTCGTTCACCTGGGCCTGGAACTCGTCGCTACGGTGGATCTCGATTTCCGCGTTCTTCTCCGCGCTCATAGCAGGAGGGGCAGGGGACGAGCAACTCGTCGCCCACGAGAGCCGCTTGGCGCAGGTTGCGGGCAGCAAGCGCTTGAGCCAACAGATGGTCCATCATGTGGGCCGGCGTGGAGCCGCAGCAGTTCCAGTCGGGGATATCCGCGATCTCGACCCCCAAAACGCCCAGCACCTTGCGCGTAGCCTGGTTGAACTCGGCTGAGGAATGCTCGAGGGAGCAGCCGGGGTAGTACGCGAGGGTCATGCACGTTCTCGCTTCGGTCTGGGCCTGCGCCGGGGACCAGCGGCCGCAGCGCTCTTCTCCCGCGCCCTGGCCCGCTCCATGGCCTTCTTGTAGATACGGGCCACCTCGTCCGTCCCGGCATGTTTGTGGGGCACGAACTTCATCTTGCCCCGGCTCACCATGGGCTTCATCAGCCCCATGTCGGCCAGCCAGATCGCCATCTTGGGATTCATGGTACCGGTGTAGAAGCGCGCCATGGAGTAGAACGGCAGCTTCTCGATAGCGGAGAATGCGTACTTCATGAAAGCCTGATTGAAGGTAGTCACGTGCTCGGGTCGCGCTGGGCGACGGCGACTGGTCTGAGGTTCTTCGATGATCCGCGATATCCTGATGTTCCTCGGGCAGCGCTCTGTGCACGTGAGGCATTGGACGCAGAGTTGCACCGCCGAGGAGTCGAGTGCCTTGTCGACGAGACCGACCTGCAGCATGCGCATGATCTGATTGGGAGCGTAGTCGAAAGTGAAGGCGGCGGGACAGCCCGCCGGAGCAGTTACCACACTGGTAACACTCCCTGACGTCGGCCTCGACCCTTCGATCAACCTCCCGATATTCCGCGGCCATTTTCGCGTCATATCGGACCAAATCGACCCTCCTCCTTGAGGAAGAATGGCGAGCGGGGTCGGGTACGTACCCGACCCACCGTGTACGTGCAGCAATGGGATGACTATACCATCGACAGCTGAGCGCCGACCCGCGGTCGTTGGGAGAGAAGACGCTCAAATACCGGTGCTTTGCAGCTACTTATCCGTCACAATGGCATGCACGCTGCAATATGTTCCAGCGCGCACACCAACCCTGCCCCCATCTGCGGCGCCGCCCCCAAGATCCACCAGCCCGCGGGCCAGCGTGGCCAACCCGATCCCAGGATACAACGAGCGCGCGGTGACCCCCATGTGGCCGATCCGTACCAGGTTCCCTGTCTGTACTGGCTGACAAGTTCGACTCCGTAGCTGCGGCGCACGTGGTCGCGCACCTGGATGTCGCTCAGTCCTTCGGGGAGGGCGATGGCGGTGGTACAGGTGGACATGATTGTCTCGCTGCGCGGCCACAGTCGTAGGCCCATGGCCCTAGCGCCGGCCCGGCAGGCGCCGGCCGCGGCCACGTGCTGGGCGATGGACGCCGTCAAGCCTTGCGCAAGGACGATGTCGAGGCAGGCTTCGAGCCCGTAGACGTCGCAGACGGAGGGCGTGAAGGGAAAGAGGCCGTCGCCGAGGTAGCCGCGCCTCGAGTTCGAGAGAAGAGAGAGACACGACCATCGGGGGGCAGCGGGGTTCTTCGACGATTTTGACGCCCAGCCGCTTGAGAAACGGGGCTCTCACACCGGGCGGTCCGGAGAGGCACTTTTGCGCCCCGGCCACGCAGATGTCGTAGTTGTCAGTCGTCAGCGGCGAAGGGCATCCCACCCAGCGACGATACGCAGTCGATCAGGGTGACCTTGAGCAACTCCGCTTGCAGCCGCGCCGGCCAGCGGGCATCAGCCACGGGGTTCAGGGTCCCGGAAGGGGTCTCGGAGTGGACGACAGTGATGGTTCCCACCTCGGGCGGCCCGCAACGCCTGCTCCACAGCTTCGGGTGAGACCGCGTCATCGAAAGGCGCCTCCACCGCGGACCCAGGGCTTGCCACTGCCGCAGCCAGTCGCCCACGCCCTCGCCGAAGACTCCAGAGCTGAGGTTGAGCACGGCCATGCCCGGGCGCACAGGCCCGGCCTGCGGCCTCGAGAGCGCCGATGGCCTCACCCTGGAAGAGGATGACATCCTCGGTAGTCTGGAAGACCCGGGCGGCCTTCTCAGTCGTGCGGGCAAAGAGTTCGAGAAAGGCGGGGTCGTAGTGGTACATCATGGGCCGGCGATGGCGGCCGGGACGGGGCTACACAGTGGTGGGACCGGCGCCGACGGTGAGCTTGCGGACTGCATCCGCGCGCCCGCCGCCGGGGCCGGCGGGCCCCGGGCGGGCGAGGTCGGTCAGGGCGGCCGGATCGCGTCGTCGGGGCTCATGCGGGTGGATCTCATGCGGTCATCACTCCTTTCGGGATGGACGCGCAGCGCCTGGGGCCAATACCGGCGATGATACCGCGGCCCTCGCGCCGGGAGACACCGGCGGCGGTCACGTCTGCATGCAGGCCAGCCGCCACCGCCGCCCGCGCCCGTACGGCACGCCCAGAGCCGCCGGCAGATAGGCCCTGCGGGCGAACAGCACCAGAGCGGCCATCACCGCCAGGAACGGCAGCATGTAGACCACGTCGGTGGGAATGTTCCATGCCGACCACCTGGTAGCGCCGTGGCCACCGAGAGGCACAGTCCGAACACGAGCGATCTGCCTGATCCAGCCCGCACGTCCGCGGGCCAGCATGGCTATGACGATGGCTATGAAGCCCAGACCGTTGGTCATGTAGGCCACGAACATGCCGCGAGACGCATCCGGCGACAGAGGCGCCGCCCAGCCGAGCGCCGGAGAACAACACCGCCCACGACCGGGTGGCGGTCACGCTCACGCCGGCCGCATCCGAGCCGCCGTGGTTTCTCGGCCGGCCGCTCGCAGATCGAGACCCCACCGCGTCGAGCGCAATACCCAGCGCACCACGACACCAGGGCTATCCCTATCCAGAAGATGAGGGGCTGACTGAAGATGCTCTCGCCCAGCACCGGGATACGGGAGAGAAGGGCATGGTAACTCCCGCATCTCCTCCAGACGGGGAAGCTGGTGCTGAACTGGACGGCATGAGAAAGCAATGCCACTTCAGCCAAGAGGATGACGCCGATCCCCACCACGATCTGATCGAGTCCCAGGCGCACGCTGAGCCACATGACCAAGGCGCTGATGGCAAGGCCGGCAACGATGCCGCAGAGCATGCCCACCCAGGGCGACGAGCCATAGAGCGCGCCATTGAAGCCCGCGTAGGCCCCCAGCAGCTGTATCCCTCCATGCCGATGCCCAGCACCCCGCCCTGCTCACCCACCGCGATCGTTCCCAGGCCGGCGAAGAGCAGCGGCAGTCCGGCCAGGATGGCACCCGAAACCAGGGCGGTGAGGAACGTTAGCTGATCACTCGCTCGATTGCTCGCTCCACGGGCGCGGGCCGCTCACGACTCCGCTTCCGGGGACGCAGCCGGCTCACCGCTCGTCGCCCCAACCCTGAGCCTCCTCGCGCCGGCCGCGAGACCCTGCGCCACAGCCAGAAAGAACAGGACCAGCGCGATGAGGATCAGGATGAAGTCGTAGTCGAGCGAAGCCCGGCGGGCGGCTTCGTGTCCCCCGATTTCGAGAACGGCATAGAAAGCGGCAAGCGGCACCCATGGCCAACGGACTCAGCCGAGCGAGAAAGACGAGCGCGAACAGCGCCAGGCCGAAGCCCGGGTTCCAGTCGGCACGCATGTACCCCCACACACCCAGGATCTCCACCGCGGCGGCCAGACCGATGAGGGCTCGCTGGCGAAGAAGGTCCCCAGGATGATGCGTTTCACGTGGAGACCCGCATGTACTGAGCGCGGTGGATTGCACCCAGCACGGTCAGGCGCACCCGCGGCGTTGTGATCGAGGATGTACCAGCCCACGAGGACCACGGTGACTCCCAGCAGGATGCCAACGTGGATGGTCGTGCCCCCGAACCGAGGCAGCAATTCGCTGAGCGGCACCGATCCGGTCTGAGGCACGGTGGTCTGGCGGTTAGCCACCTGGTCCCTTGATGAGAAGGTTGGCCAGGTTGATAGCTATGAAACTCATCATGGAGCGTGGTGATGATCTCGGTCACCGTGACCAGCCTTGAGGAAGGCGGGGAGAAGAGTCCAGAGCCCCCCGACCACCAGACCGATGAGACCCAGCACGATTCCAGCGGCCGGCCGAGACATTGATCCCATCAACAGCGGGAGCCGCTCCGGCCACGAAGGCGGCCGCCAACACGAACTGCCCGTCGCCGCCGATGTTCCACAGCCCCGCCCGGAAGGCGACGATATAGCCCATGCCGATGAGTAGAAGGGGAGCGAGACGGGTGATCATGCCCTGCCACCCGCTGGAACTCACCAGGCCGGCGCGGAAGAGGTCGGCGTAGAACGACAGCGGGTCGCGCCCCAATACGAGGAGGATGATCGCCCCCACCACGAGTGCCGCGGCCACCGGCACGACCGTCCAGCCCAGACGATTCCAGAAGTCCCGGGCTGCCCGTTCACGACTCCGCCCCCTCGGCGCCGAGACCGAGAGCATCAGTTCGCCCGCCTTCTCCGCCACACCGACGCCCCGGTTCTCCAGGATGCCCGTAACCCGCCCCCTATACATGACGGCTATGCGATCACAGAGTTCGACCAGCTCTTCGAGGTCACTGGAGATGAGCACCGCCGCCACTCCCTGCTCCTCGGCCATCTGCCGGATGCGCTCGCGAAGCGACAGGGCGGTCTTGGCGTCCAGTCCCTGCGTGGGTCTGTTGAACACCACGAGGCGGGGCGCGAACGACAGTTCGCGCCCGAGCACCACCTTCTGTATGTTCCCTCCAGACAGGGTGCCGCTGGCGGTGTCCGGTGTCGGCGCAACGATGTCGAAATCGCGCATGATGGCTTCGCTCGCCCCCCGTACCTCCTGCCGGTCCGTCCGTCCCGCCCGAGTCCAGAAGGGCGCCTCTCCGATCTTCTTGAGGAGCAGGTTCAGGGACACGGGCAAGGAGGCGACCGTCCCCTCGCCGAGCCGATCGTCGGTCACGAAGCGCAGTCCCGCCTCCTGACGGTCACGGACACCCCGATCCGTGATGTCCTCGCCCTCGAACACCAGCCTCCCGTGGGAGATGGGGCGCTGCCCGGCCAAGGCTTCGGCCAGTTCCCTCTGGCCATTACCTTCCACGCCGGCGATGCCGAAGATCTCCCCTTTGCGCACCGAGAGGGTGACGTCCCGCGCTCCGCATTCCTCGCGACCCGGCTTCGTGGAGATGCCTTCCGCCTGCAGGATAGGCTCCGGAGAGAGCCCCCGGGGGGCACGGCCGCGCTCGCCCGGACCAGTGACCTCGGCTATCTCGCTCAGCATCGTCGCTTCCTCGCCGAACATCAGGCGTACGATACGCTCGCGCGCCTCGGCGCGACTCAACACCCCCAGTTCCTCGGGACCGAGGCTCCCCGCCACCCGTCCACGGCGTAGCACGGTCACCCGATCGGCTACATCCACAGCTTCGGGCAGCTTGTGGGTGATGAACACGACGGCCAGGCCCTGGTCGCGAAGAGCCCGCAGCACCTCCTGCAAGTCAGAGATCTCCGAGGGGGCCAGCATGGCGGTGGGTTCGTCCAGGATCAGCACCCGTACCCCCGATGAGAGCACCTTGATGATCTCCACCTGCTGCTGTCGCCCCAATGGGAGCCTTCCGGTGATCACACCCGAATCGATGTCCGCCCCCAGCCGCTCGGCCCAACGCAGGTAGTCGGCAGCCGCCTTCTTCCGATCCAGCCTGAAAGCACCCGGAGTGCCCAGCATGAAGTTGTCCAGGACCGTGAACCGTGACACAAGGGAGTTGTGCTGATGCACCATGCCGATGCCCAAAGCGCGTGCCCGCGCGGGTCCGTGGATGTCGACCGGCACGCCGTCTACCAGGATGGAGCCAGAATCCGGCTGCAGGATCCCGGCCACGATATGCATGAGCGTGGACTTGCCCGCCCCGTTCTCGCCCAGAAGAGCGTGGACCTTCCCTCCCCGCAGGTCGAGATCCACGGCGTCGTTGGCCACCACGCCCGGGAACGCCTTGGTGATGGCCCGGAGCTCAACGGTCACCGCGTCCATCAGGCCGGCCACAATCTACCGGAGCAGGGCTTCGAGTTCGCTTTGACTGACGATCACAGGCACTTCGATGGTCCCTGCCTGGATGTCGGCCTGGGCCTTGTCGACCGCCGCCCAGACATCCGCTGGGATGTCATCGCTGGGGAGCAGCCGGACACCGCCCTCCTCCAGTCCAAGATAGAGAACCTCATCGCCGTAGGTACCCGCTTCCATCTGGTCCAGGGCCCGACGAAAAACGGGCACGTAGTCCCAGACCACGGAGGTGAGAAGGATGTTCTTGTCGTCGAGGGACGACTTGTCCCCTATCACGTCGATGAACCACACCTTCTCGGCACCCGCGGGGGGATCGGCGTTCTCGACGGCCTGGATCATGCCGAAGGTTGAGCCATCGCCCATGCCGAAGATGATGTCCGCTCCCGCGGCGATGACGCTGTCCGTGACCCGCTTGCCCGCCGGCGCGTCCGCGTAGGCCGCCTGTCCCGATTGGGCCAGCTTGATGTCGATGTCGGGCCGCGCAGCCTGGGCGCCGGTGATGAAGCCTCCGGCCATCTTGTTCCAGTTCTCGTCGTCGGCCGAGACCACTATCCCGATGGTGCCGGTCTTGGTCATGAGAGCTGCCACCATACCCGCCAGGTAGGCGCCATCCTGAGCGTTGGTCTCGAAGTCGCTGGATAGGCCGGAGAGCAGCCCGTTCTCGAACCCGCCGATGACCACGGTCTTGGTGCCCGTCTCCTCGGCCAACTGCGGACCCACCGTGTTGTAGCCGCTGGCCCACAGGATCACCCAGTCGGCCCCGCCTGCCACCAGCTGCCGGTAGACGGGGGCGATATCGCCGTAGCCGGCGCCGTCGGCGACCTCAAGTTCCGCACCGATCTCGGTGGCGATAGCCTGGGCCGACTCGACACCCTGCTGGTTCCAGCCGAAGTCGTTGGCCTTCTCCGGGGCGATGATGGCTATCTGCTTGGGCGTCGCGTCGAACCCGGATGCCGTCGTCGAGGAACTCCCCGGACCCACGGCGCTCGTGACGGTCGAGGAGGTCTCCGGCTCGTCTGAGCTGCACCCGGCGAACAACACGGGCACTGCGCCGAGCAGGACCGCGGCCAAAAACACAGCCACCATCAGCCCGGCCCTCCGCGGGATGTCACTCTGCGCCGACCTCCGCCCGTTCACGAAGACACCTCGCCGGATGACGCCGCGGCAGACTCGTAGCCATCTGGGCACAGGGGCTCGTCCGGTCCGTCGAAGACATTCACCAGCGTGTAGTCGGTGCGCCGCTGCGCGGGCACGAATCCCGCCTCCCGTATGGCGTGCACCAGATCGTGGCGGTTGGCCTTCACCTGTAGCCCAGTGGCCGCGACCACGTTCTCTTCGATCATCGTGCTCCCCAGATCATCGGCACCGAAGCGCAGGGCCACCTGCCCCATCTTGAGACCCTGCGTCACCCAGGAGGCCTGGATGTGAGAGACGTTGTCCAGATACAGCCGAGAAACGGCCAGCGTCAGGAGATACTCCACGCCGGTGGCGGCCTCGGTCTGGCCCTGAAGTGGCGTGTGCCCGGCCTGGAAGCTCCAGGGGATGAAGGCACGGAAGCCGCCCGTCTCGTCCTGTAGATCGCGGATCGCCCGCAGGTGGGCCACCCGATCCTCCAAGGTCTCCACGCTGCCGAACATCATGGTGGCGGTGGAGGAAATCCCCTGCCGGTGGGCCTCACGCATGACCTCAAGCCACTCGGCCGTCGAGGCCTTGTGCGGCGCGACTTCCTGACGGAAGCGGTCCACGAGGATCTCGGCCCCCCCGCCCGGCAGCGAATCGAGCCCGGCTGCCCGCAGCCGGCGCAGCGTCTCGGCGATGGTGAGGCCGCTGATGCGGCTGATGTGGACGATCTCCGGCGGCGACAACGAGTGGATGGTCACCGAAAAACGCTCCTTGATGGAGCGGAGGAGGTCCTCGAAATAGGCGATGTCGAGGTCCGGGTGAAGGCCGCCCTGCATCAGGACGGCGGTACCCTCGAGGTCAACGGTCTCCTGGATCTTGGCGTGGATCTCCTCGCGAGGCAGGACGTAGGCCTCCGGCGCGCCAGGCGCGCAGAAGAAGGCGCAGAAGCGGCACCCGGAGATACAGATGTTGGTGTAGTTGATGTTGCGGTCGACGATGAAGGTAGCCAGCGGCCCGGGGACCGCGAGCTCGCGCGCTTCGTGCGCGCGAGCCCCCACCTCCAGCAGGTCTCGCGACCGCAGTAGGTCGAGGGCCTCGGCGTCGGTCAGACGCGTCACGGGGCCACCCGGCCGCAGGCTGCGGCGCGCGCCTTGACCGTGGCTGCGTGCGCCCGGCTCATCGCCCGGCCACCTCGTCGATGTACCGCAACTCGGGCACCTCGTCCAACTCCCCGGCCTCGTGGGCCAGTTCGTAGAAGCGCGTCAGCCCCTGCCGGTACACCGGCGAGAAATCGTACCGCAGGATGGTGAAGTAGCGCCCGAGCGCCTGCCGGTCGAGCCGTGATCGCCGCAGAGCCGACTCCACCACCTCGGCCTTGTGCTCGCGCCCGTAGTCCATGCACTTCACCAACTCTTCTTCCACCTCCAAGAGTTCTCGGCCGTCGCCGCGGGCGAACTCCTCTCGAGCGGCCCAGACCGCATAAACCATGGGCAGGTCCGTCCACTCCTGCCACAACCGGCCCAGGTCGTGGCACGTAGTCCCCGGCTCAGGGAAGTAGAGGGCATCGAGACCTTGGTCGCCGATGACGAGCACGGCGTCGTGCTGCTCCAGCGCTTCCGACACCGGCCCTTTCAGGTCGGCGTAGGTCACATCCAAGCCGTAGCGTAGGCGCAGGATGGTCTTGAGCAGAGCCACCGACGTGGCGCTTTGGCGGGTGAGAGCCACGCTGCGCACCTCTTCCAGCGGCCGGCGCGTCACCACCTGGATACTGTCCACGGCCCCCAAGGAGGAGATGCTCAGCCGCCGAGAGAGCAGAAGACGGCGATGCTCGCGGGCGTAGGCGATGGAACTCACCGGTCCCAGGTCGATGCCGCCGTCGACGAGGAGGCTGTTGAGATCGGTGGGCACTCCGGGGATCAGTTCGAACCCGCCTGCCCCTTCGCTCCCGTCCCCGTCGCCCGCCAGCATCCCCCGCTGTTCAAGGCCGTAGTAGAGCGGATAGCAGTTGAGGAAGCCGATGTGTCCCACCCGCACCGTCACGAGGCACCGCCTGCGACGAGGCGCGCAGGCGCATCGCCGGGCGCAGCCGTCTTGTAGCGGCGCACCACCCGATAGGAACCGTTTCTCTCCACGGGCGTGCGGCCCGCGTCGGCGATCACGCGTACGAGTTCGCTCTTGGGAACCACCTGTCCAAAGTCCGAGCCCGAGGACAGGGAGATCAGCTCTTCCACCACCGTGCCGTCCATGTCGTCCGCCCCGAAGAACAATGCCACCTGCGCCAACTTGAGGCCGGTCATCACCCAGTAGGTCTTGATGTGGGCGAAGTTGTCGAGCAGGAGCCGCGCCACGGCCATGGTCTTGAGATCGTCCACCCCGGTCGTGGCGGGCAGGTGGGAAAGGCCTGTGTTCTTGGGCTGGAAGGCTAGGGGGATGAAAGCCTGGAAGCCGCCCGTGCGGTCCTGCGCAGCTCGAAGACGGAGCAAATGGTCCACCCGATCCTCGTACGTCTCCACGTGACCGTAGAGCATGGTGGCATTGCTCTTCAGACCGGCCTCGTGGGCCAGAGCATGGATCTCGATCCATCGTTCGCCGGATATCTTCTCCGGGCACACCTCCCGGCGCACCCCCGCCCCAAGGATTTCGGCGCCTCCACCGGGCAGGCTGTCCAGACCCGCGGCCTTGAGATCGGTGAGCACTTCCACGACGGTCATCCCCTGCGCGTCGGCGAAATGGGCGATCTCCGACGCGGTGAAGGCCTTGATGTGCACGGTCGGGGACAGACTGCGCACGCCGCTCACCATGGCCCGCACCGAGCTGTAGGGCAACTCGGGATGCTCTCCCCCCACTATGTGGATCTCGGTGGCCCCCTCGGCGATGGCCTCGCTCGCCTTGGCCAAGACCTCCTCCACGGTCAGAGTGTAGGCGCCCGCCTCGTCCGGACTGCGGGAGAAGGCGCAGAAGCGACAGCGATTGCGACATACGTTCGTGTAGTTGATGTGGCGGTTGACCACGAAGAAGACGTCGTCGGCCCCTCGGGGACCGTCGGCAGCGCGAGCCTCGTTCCGCGCGCGCGCCCGGCGCGCGGCGTTGGCCAGCGCGCCCACACGCAGGAGGTCATGCGACCGGAAGAGGGCGAGCCCGTCGGAGCCGGACAGACGGCGACCTTCGGCCACCTTCTCCTCGACGGCGGCAAGCGGGTCTAGACGAGTGTTGGAGGGCATGGCCGGAGTCTAGCATAAGGCCGAAAACGACCCGCTCGCCGGGGCTAGGGCCGCGGGCCAGGCGGCCACCCAGCCGGCTGGTCCGGCCACACTACACCGTGCCGTAGTGCAGGGCGATTATCCCTCCGGCCAGGATCTCGTAGCGCACGTTCCTCAGGCCCGCCTCCGTCATCATCTCAGCAAGCTGCTGGGGTCCCGGGAAGCGCCTCACCGAGGCAGGCAGGTAGCTGTAGGCGGCCTTGTCGCCGGCGGCGACCCTCCCCAGCCACGGGACCGCCCGCTCGAACCACAGCTGGTAGAACTCCCTGAACACGGGGATACCCGGCTGCGTAATCTCGAGGCACACCACCTTCCCCCCCGGTCGGCAGACCCGCCGCATCTCACCGAACGCCTTCACGATGTCGGCAACATTACGTATGCCGAAGCCCGCCGTGCAGGCATCGAAGCCGGCGCCCTCGCCCCCGTCGGTGAAGGGCAGCGCCAGCACGTCGGCGGGGAGGAACTCCACGTAGAGCTGGTTGCGGCCGCTCTTCTCCCGGGCGGCGCCCAGCATATTGTCCGAGATGTCCACGCCCACCACCCGGCCGCTCCGTCCCACAGCCCGTTTGAGGGCGAAGGCGAAGTCCCCGGTGCCGCAGCACACATCGAGCGCCGACGACCCGGGTCCCACCTCCGCCACCAAGACCCCCAGGTCCCGCCAACGATGGTGCAGCCCCGCCGTCATCAGGTCGTTCAGGCGATCGTACGACCCGGCTATCTCGTCGAACATGTCCCGGATCTTGCCCGGTTCGGGTGAGGCGTCCACCTTAGTCACAGCCCCCTCCCGGCCGCGGCCCACGCTTTGGTCATAGCGTGACTCCCGCTCACGGCACGTAGAGGCTGAGGGTGGTGAAGAAGAGAAAGACCACGCTGATGATGCCGTTCATGGTCATGAAGGCCACCCCCACCCGGGCCAGATCGGCCCTCCGCATGGACCAGTTCTCGTAGATGAGCAGGGCCGCGCACACGGCCACGCCCACGTAGTACACGAAGCTCGCCTCCTGCACGTAGCCCACGAGCGCCAGGAGGATCACGGCCAGCGCGTGGAATCCCCGCGTGAACCACAAAGCCGCGCTCTCCCCAAGGTCGGCCGGGATGGAGTGCAGGCCCTGCGCCCGGTCCACTTCCACGTCCATGAAGGCGTAGATGATGTCGAAGCCGGCTATCCAGAAGCCCACCCCGGCTCCCAGCACGAACGGCTCCCAGGTCACCACACCGGTCACGGCCACCCAGGCCCCCACGGGAGCCAGACCATCGGCCAAGCCCAAGAAGAGATGGCAGGACCACGTCCATCTCTTGGTGTAGGGATAGATGACAAAGGGGATGACCACCAGCGGCCACAGATACCGCGTTATGACCGGCAGGTTGAAAGTGGCCAGCACGAGCACGCCCAGCGAGATGAGGGCGAACACCCACACCTGTGCCTTGCTCAACTTGCCCGAAGGGATCTCTCGCCCGGCCGTGCGCGGGTTGCGCGCATCGATGCCGGCGTCGATGAGACGGTTGAGAGCCATGCCCAGGCTGCGGCCCGCGACCATGGCCACCGTGATCCAGAACATGGTCCAGAAGCCGGGCACCCGCATTTCGGCCAGGAAGGCGGCGGCGTAGGCGAAGGGGAGGGCGAAGACGGAGTGCTCGAACTTGATCAGTCTGCCGAAGCGCGCGGTGTAGGAGGCGGCCCCGCGGGCCGCGCGGAGCCCGCCGGAGGGCGTCGTCTGGGCCATCCTAGTCGCCGGTCGTGCCCAGGCCCAGGAGGGGCCACAACTCGTCCACGCGCGCCTTGACGTCGGGGGTCATCTCCACATCGGACGGCCACTCGCGGGTGTGGCCCTCGTCGGGGCCTTTGCGCGTGGCGTCGATGCCGATCTTGGCTCCCCACAGCGGCTGCGGGGAGGAGTGGTCGAGCACGTCCAGCGGGCCCTCGGTCACCATCACATCGCGCTTCCAGTCGACGTTGTTGAACACCCTCCAGGCGACCTGGGCATAGTCGTGCACATCGACCTCGGCGTCGACCACCACGATGCACTTGCAGAACTGCATCTGTCCGGCTCCCCACAGGTGATGCATGACCTTGCGGGCGTGCAGGGGGTAGCGTTTGCGCATCGACACCAGCGCGCAGTTGTGGAAGCCGCCCTCCTTCGGTAGGTCGAAGTCCACGAGTTCGGGCAGAGACAGACGCAGCAGGGGCAGGAACAACCTCTCCGTGGCCTTGCCGATGTAAGCATCTTCCATGGGCGCCTGCCCCACTATGGTAGTGGAATAGATGGGATCGCGGCGATGGGTGATGGCGGTGAGGTGGAGCACCGGGTAGTTGTCGGCGAGCGAGTAATAGCCCGTGTGGTCTCCGAAGGGTCCTTCCACTCGCGACTCCTCGAGATCCACGTACCCCTCGAGCACGAACTCGGCGTCGGCCGGTACCTGCAGGTCGACCGTGCGGCACTGCGCCAACTCGACCGCCTCCCCGCGCAGGAAGCCGGCGAAGAGCATCTCGTCCAGCATCCCCGGTAGCGGAGCTGTGGCGGCGTAGGTGATGGCCGGGTCGGTGCCGATGGCCACCGCCACCTCCATGCGCCCTCCGGCCGCGCGATAGTGCTCGGCGGCGTCCTTGTGGATGTGCCAGTGCATGCCCGTCGTCCGCTTGTCGTACACCTGCAGGCGGTACATGCCCACGTTACGCCGCCCCGTCGCGGGATGGCGGGTGAACACCAGGGGCAGGGTTATGTAGCGACCGCCGTCCAGCGGCCAGCACTTGAGGATGGGCAGCGCCTCGAGGTCCACCCGCTCTTCCGTGAGCACCACCTGCTGACATGCCCCCTGCTTCACCACCCGGGGTTGCAGGGCCGCCAGGTCTTTCAGGTGGGCGAGCGCCTTCAGCTTCTGCCAAGCGCTCGTGGGAGGGTCTATCGACACGAGCGCCTCCACCCGAGCGGCCAACTCCTCATAGGAGTCCGAGCGCAGAGCAAGACACATGCGCTCATCACTACCGAATTGATTGATGAGCACCGGCGTGTCGTAGCCGGTGGGATGCGTGAAGAGCAGCGCCGGCCCGCCGGCCTTCACCACCCGATCGGCGATCTCGGTGATCTCCAGCACCGGGTCCACGGGCGCGTCGATGGTCAGCAACTGCCCCTTGTCCCGCAGCAGCTTGATGAAATCGCGCAGATCTTTCATGGGTGCCATCTCACCTTGCCCGCCCGAGTACATCCCGATATACGGCGAGGGTGTTCTCGGCCGCCCTATCCCAGGAGAACAAGGCCGATTGCCGAGGCCCTTCGTCCCGCAGTTCCTCATACAGGGCCTCATCCGTGAGCAGCCTCACCACGCAGTCTTCGAAGCCCTCCAGAGAAGTGGGGTTGAAGAGGAGGGCGGCAGAGCCGGTGACCTCGGGAAGTGACGACGAGTTCGACACCACGCATGGGGTCCCGCAGGCCATCGCCTCGAGAGGCGGCAGCCCGAACCCCTCGTAGAGCGAGGGAAAGACGAAAAGGACGGCAGCGGAATAGACGGCCGGAAGATCGTCCGGGCGGACGAAACCAGGGAAAAGCACGAGGTCACTCATGCCCAGACTCTCGACCGCCTTCTTGACCTTCCGATACTGCCCCTCCTGCACGCCGGCCAGCACCAGAGGCAGCGGTTCGGCCAGGTGCTTCTGGACCCTCGACCAGCCTTTCACAAGGAACTCGAGGTTCTTCTCGGGGCGGAAATCACCCACCCAGAGGGCGAAGCGGTCGGGAAGCGAGTACCTCCTGCGCACGGCGAGCAGGACGGTCTCATCGACTACTCGTCGGAACTCCTCTGATATCCCATTGTGAATGACGCGGCACTTCGCCGGCTCCACCCGCGAGTACGCGCTCAGAGCGGAGTAGCATATCTGCGACACCGTGATGACGCGGGCGGCCTCCTTCAAAGTGCGTGCCAACTGGCGCTTGTAACGCATGCGTAGCAGTGACCCGACGCTTCGTGGGTAGAGAAGGGGCGTGACGTTGTGGATGGTGGTCACCAGGGGTACCGGTACAGGGGTGGGTGCCCACGGGCTGGGAACGTGGAGCAGATCGACCCCCGAATTCTCCACGATGGTCCGGAAGGCACGGTGACCCCCTGGATGCAGCGGGTCCATGTTCGCAGACACCATAGTGATGGACTCCACGGGGGGGATAGCGCGCTTCTCCTCGTCCCTGCAGAAGACCACAAACTCAAGGCCGCTCTGAGCGAACCGTAGGAGCAGGTTCCGGGAGTAGGTGTCTATCCCCCGGTAACTGACGGCCCGTGCGTCGAAGCCTACCTTCACGTCTCCTCCGGTATCACCGGTCACACATCCGAGCTCCACCCCTGTCAAAATACTAACAGACGGCAGGATTGCGGCTTGCACCTCGGGGGTGGAGGTTTATAATATGAGTGTACTTTTTGATTCTCAGCGAAGAGGTTAGCGTGTCGAGAGATCACTACCCCGTCGGGGTCGAGGACTGTAGCGAGCACGAAGCCATCCTGGAAAAGGCCCGCTGCATTCTCGATCAACACAAGCTGGACATAACGAAGAGCTGGCTCAGCCGACTCGTGTCGCAGATGGACGATCTCGAGGCACTGGAGAGATTTCCGACGCAGGAGAGCATCCGGACCTCGGTTCAACTCGTCGAAGGACTCGCGGACGCGCTCAGGGACAAAGACGTACTTGCGCAATTCGAGCCCGGCGGACCGTACTATCGGCTGGCGGCTACGCTGGGTGCCATGCAGCGGGACAGCAGCGTTGCGATCACCTCTCTTTCCTATAGCCTCGATGCCCTTGAGGAGTCCATTCTCGACTGCCTTGCCCGGGGGATGCGCCGGCAGGATCAGGAAGTACTCCACCTTGTGCGTACGCTGAGGCTGGGTCTGCATCACGTCATGGCGGCCGCAGCTGAGGCGTACCACCTGCAGTCCAGCGCGGAGCTCGACCGGCTCGCGCACACGGACGGCCTCACGGGTCTTCGCAACCGCCGCTCTCTCGACCAGGAACTGCTGCGGCACGTAGAACTCTACAAGCGCTACCGGCATCCCTTCGCGATTCTCATGCTCGACTTCGACAACCTCAAGTGGGTCAATGACACCTTCGGCCACGCAGCGGGCGATTCAGCTCTGAAGAACTTGGCGGCGCTCATGCAGATGAATGTGCGCGATGTCGATATCCCCTGCCGTTTCGGAGGCGACGAGTTCGTCGTACTGATGCCCGAGACTGAGAAGAACGCCGTCCTCGCTGTGGGCCACCGCATGTCCGACTCCGTCAAGAAGACGCGTTTCAAGATCGGTCGTTCTTTGGCCAGCCTGCAGGTGAGCTTCGGGGTGTCGTCTTGCCCGGAAGACGGAGTGGAAGCAGAGGCTCTGCTACAGGTGGCAGACGCCGGGCTCTATCGCGCCAAAGAACGCAAAGCCCAGCCGACGGGCGGGTAGCTCAGACTTATCCCACTTCACGGCGCAGGACGGCTAGGCGACTCGGCCGGCGTCAGGTGGCGCGAACGGCTCCTCCGGCGCGCACGGCTCCCCGGTGCGCGGCCCCTTCTTGCGTCAGGCCGTGTCTCCCTGCATCAGACCTTGTCGCTCGGCGTGGCGCACTCGTAGGCTTCCCCGCGGAGCGTCTCCACCGCGTGCGCCAAAGCCGGAGCGATGACGGCGAAGTGCTCCCTGCAGGCCTTGGGACTGCCGGGCATGTTGATGATGAGCGTGCGCTTGCGAACGGCCGACGCGGCCCTGCTGAGCATGGCATGAGGGGTGATGGCCAGCGAGGCCGCCCTCATGGCCTCTGCGAATCCGGGAGCGAAGCGGTCGGCGACCGCCAGAGTGGCCTCGGGCGTCCGATCCCGCGGAGCCAGCCCCGTACCCCCCGTGGTGAGGATCAGATCTACGGATCCCCCGTCGGCCAAGGAGATGAGCAACTCCTCCAACTGTGTCTGCTCGTCCGGCACCACATAGGGCTCGGGCACGTCCGCGCCCATGCCCTGCAGTAGCTCGCGAAGGAGCGGCCCGGAGGCGTCGGCCCGCAGACCGGCGCTGGCCTTGTCGCTCAGGGTGACGACGACCCCTCGGATCGCGGGACTGAGAGGCGGCCTTACTGTCACGCCCCTGCGCCCCAGACCACGACGGCCACGCGGTCACCAGGCGCTACCCGACCTCCACGCAGCACGCGCACGAAGATGCCCTCACGCGGCATGACGCAGTCTCCGGCCTGGTAGTAGATGGCGCAGCGCGTGTGACATTCCTTGCCTATCTGGGTGACTTCCACCAGGGCTTCGCCCAGTTCCAGCCTCGTCCCGATGGGCAGAGCCGCGACGTCGATACCCGTGGTGGTGACGTTCTCGGCGAAGTCGCCCGGCCCCACCGTCAGCCCCTTGGCCACCATCTTGTCGATGGATTCTTGCGCCAGCAGACTCACCTGCCGGTGCCACTGGCCCGCGTGCGCGTCGCCTTCGATACCGTGCTCGGGACGCAGCATGACTCCATCCACCGGCTTCTTGCGTTCGCCCTTGGCCGCGCTGATATTGACCGTCACCACCGAGCCTACCGGCAGGCCGTCGGCGGGCGCCTCGACGGGCTGCTGCGCAGCAGCCGTCATCGCCGGCGCCGCCGGCGCTTCAGCCGTCTCCCCGTCCTCGCCGGGCCGAACGTAGTGTTCCTTGCCCCCTGTCTTCTCCAGGAGGCGGATATCACCGATGATCATGCCCCGGTCGACTGCCTTGCACATGTCGTAGATAGTGACGGCCGCTATCGTCACGCCCGTCAGCGCCTCCATCTCCACGCCGGTACGGTCTTCGGTGCGCGTGGTGCACTCGATGTCGAGGCGGGGCTCGTCTTCAGCCACCGCGAAGGTGATGTCGACGTGCGTGAGAGCAAGCGGGTGACACAGAGGCACCAACTCGGCGGTCCGTTTGGCAGCCATGATGCCGGCCACCCGGGCTACGGCCAGGACGTCGCCCTTGGGCAACGCCTGCTGCTTGAGGAGCTCCATGGTAGCGGGAGCCATCCACACACGCGCCCCCACTCTCGCCGTGCGGCAGGTGGGCACCTTCCCCCCCACATCGACCATCCGGGCCTCGCCGGCCGCGTCGACATGGGTGAGAGACGGCCCCACGCTCATGGCCGATCCGATAGTGGGCTCGAGAGAAGCACGTTCGTCGTCCACGTCATCCACCCACCTGAGACATGCCCCTGCTGGTAGGACCAGGGAGCACGTTCTTATCGAAAGTCTTGTCATCCAGTGACTCGCGGATGGCCGCGATCACCCCTTCCCGGTCCCGAGCTCTGATGGCAGGACGAGCGTCGACCTCGTCGCTCGAGAACAGGCAGTTCTTCAGACGGCCGTCGGCGGTGAGCCGCAGGCGGTTGCACTCGCCGCAGAAGTGGTCCGACACGGAGCCGATGAAACCGATGGTCCCTGCGTAACCTGGGAAACGGTAGTAGCGGGCCGGCCCCCAGCCACCGGGAGAGGGCACAGGGTCAAGCGTCCCCAGGCCGGCCGCACCCAATCGATCGAGCGACTCGATCACCTGCGACTTGTGCAGAGCCTCATGGCTCGAACGAGGCCCGCAGCCGCCAACGGGCATCCACTCGATGAAGCGCACGTGCAGGGGGCGGTCCTTGGTCAGGTCCACGAAGGCAGGCAGTTCGTCGAGCAGTTCGGGCATCATGACCACATTAAGCTTGACCGGCCGGAGATCGTTCGCGAGAGCGGCCTCCACACCGGCCAGCGCGGCCTGGAGAGACCCGCCCCGCGTCAGCCGCCGGAAACGTTCGGGATCGAGGGAATCAAGGCTGATGTTGACCCGATCGAGCCCCTGCGCTTTCAAAGCCTGCGCGAAACGGGGGAGAAGCACACCGTTCGTGGTCAGGGAGACGTCATGGATGCCGGGTAGGCCGTGGATCAGCCCAATGAGGTCCGGTAGTCCGCGGCGAACCAGAGGCTCGCCTCCCGTCACACGCACCTTCGAGATGCCGACCTCGGTGGCCGCCTCTACGAAAAAGACCATCTCTTCGTAGGTGAGCATCTCCTCGTGCGCTTTGAAGGCAACACCCTCCGGAGGCATGCAGTACACGCAGCGGAAGTTACAGCGGTCGGTGACCGACAAACGAAGATAGTCGACAGCCTGTCCGGCGGGTGGGTTCACGGTGTCATGCCCCTCTTGCTCGCCCCGTGGGTCGTTATACTTTGCCGAGTATACACCGTTCCACAAGGTCGGCGAGGCCGATGAAGTCATCGAGGGGGAACTGGGGGACGGGGTATCCCGGGAAGGATTGGTCGCTGGTGATACCGATGAGTTCGTCGAGGGTGCTCACCAGTTCCGTGCTTCGCGCTGTGCGGGAGACCTCGATCTTGGGAGCGTCTTGGCGCTTGAAACCCTCCGTGATGACGAGATCCACCGGTTCCCTGATCTGGCGCATCAACTCACCCAGTTCGGGCTCGTCCTTCACACTGCATTGCCACACGTACTTGTCCGGTGATGAGATGCCGACCACCTCAGCTCCCGCCTCCCGGAAGCGGTAGGAGTCGGTGCCGGGCACATCGATCTCGAAGCCGTGAGTATCGTGCTTGAGTACGGCCAGACGGTAGCCCCGCCGACGCAGTTCTTTGAGGACTCCCAGCACCACCGTCGTCTTGCCGGACTTCTTCTTGCCGATGAACGACACCACCGGGAGCGGCGACGCGTCCATGAAGGCCCTGATGCGGGGCTGGAGCGCCGCGCGCCAGCCCTCTTCACCCTTTGCGGCGGCCGAGCGTGCGGCCGCGAGCTCCTCAGGGGTGTTGACGTTCATGAAGATCTTCTCGGGATCACCGAAGCGTCCGTCGCCCATTTCCAGATATCCGGTATTGAACTCGTGGTAGATATCGAAGATCCGCCGCCCGCCGGAGCGTATGAAAGCAAGATAGGCATCGAGCGTCGCCTTGCCGTAGACCGCGCAGAGAGGCTGAATGTATCCATCGTGCCGAGGCACGAAGATGTCGAACCCTGCCGACCGTTCGCTCAACTCCCGGAGTAGCTGCGGGCTCACGAAGGGCATATCGCAGGCAAGGCAGAGAACGCGTTCGGTGGGCGCGGCGAGCACGGCCGAGTAGATACCCACAGCCGACCCCCGATCCTCCAAAGCGTCGTTGACCACCGGTAGGCCCAGATCATGGAACCTGAACGGGTCTTTGGTCGCCACGAACACGTGCGGGAACAGCGGCGCGGTGCGGTCGCGCATCCACTCCAAGAGCGTGCCATCGCGGAAAGCGGCGGAGGCTTTGTCCTCCCCCATGCGCGAAGACTGCCCCCCGGCCAGGAGGGCGAGGCTCACATCAGAGGGATTGGGTCGCCAGAACAGCGACTCCGAACCAATGCGGGAATCGGTGCCCGCCTCGTGCGTATCGGTCATGCTCTCAGCCTTACAAGCAGGCTGCTGAACAGCGAAGCCTTGGCCACCTGGACGCACCGTCCGGGGCGATACTTCGTCGTCGGTCGCGCGAATAGCGCTGCTATTCGCGCTTCCTGCCTCCTTGTCTCGCCCGTGGCCGGCGCATCCATGCGGCGAAGCGTCATTGTTCAGCAGCCTCCTAGATCTCTTCCAGCACTTGCAGAGCTGTGGCTTTCACGCTCGCCACCAGCCGCGTACCCGGCTCCAGCGCCAATCCTTCGGCTGAATCCCGGGTGATGAGAGAGATTACCTCACCTTCGCCCCCGAAGACGGCCTCTACGTCCGGTGTGCAATCCAATCGGACCACCACCCGCACCAGCGGGCCGGACAGGGACGTGCTATCAACGACTCCACACCAGTGGTTGCGCACGCTGGTCGAACGGGCCTCGGTCTCCGCGATCGTCTCTCCGATGTTGAGAGCCACATCCTCCGGGCGGATGGCGAGCACCACCCGCTCTCCCAACGCAGCACCCGTGACGATCTCCACGTTGATCCCGGCGTCCGTGCGTACGCGGCACATCCCGTCCAGGCACTCCGTCACCGCTCCGTGCCAGATGGTCTCCGCCCCGGTGAAATCGGCCACGAACGCATTCTGCGGGTGGGTGAAGACCTCCTGGGGTGTGCCTATCTGCACCACGCGCCCGTCTTGTATGACCGCCACCCGTTGGGCAAGCGCGAGAGCCTCGTTGTGCTCGTGGGTGATGATCACCACGGTGGCCGACAACTGGCCCACCACGCGGCGTAGGTCTTCCCGGAACCGTCTGCGGACATGGACGTCGAGATTGCTGGTCGGCTCGTCGAGGAAGATGATCTCCGGCTCCAGTACGAGAGCACGCGCAAGAGCCACCCGCTGCATCTCCCCGCCGGATAGCGTGCGCATGTCGGCTTCGGCCAGACGCGAGATGCCCATGAGATCCAGCGTCTCGCCCACCTTGCGCTTGATCTCCTTGCGCGGCACGCGCCGAAAACTGAGACCATAGCCCACGTTCTCGATCACAGAACCCTGGAAGAGCAGCGGCCGTTGGAAGACGCAAGCCGTCCGTCTTCTGGCCTGCAGATCCTGCACGCCCACCACCTTGCCGAAGTGCCTCACCTCGCCGGCATCCGGTCGCTCCAGCAACGCCAAGAGGCGAAAGAGCGTCGTCTTTCCCGCCCCGTTGGGGCCGAGGATCGCCAGGACCTCCCCCTCTTGCACCTCCAGCGAGTCCACAGCCACCACGGTCCTGTCACCGTAACGCTTGACCAGACCGGAAGCCGCGATCGCCGTGCCTCCCTCTTGCCCGCTCAAGACTGTAGCCATCGCCGCTTGATGCCCTGTTGGGTGCGCGTGAGCAGAAAGGTGATGATGAAGGCCAACAGAAGCAGGATGAGGCCGAAGGCCATGGCCGTGGCGTAGTTGCCCTGGCGGACCTGGGCCATGGTGGCAGTAGTCATGGTCCCCGTGAGGTTGTGACCGGCGATGGAAAGGTTGCCCCCCACCATCATGACGGCACCGACCTCGCTGATAGCCGCCCCGAAGCCCGCCACGATAGCGGAGAGGATGGTCACACGCGCCTCCCGGATGATCAGCCACGTGCTCTGCCAGCGCGAGGCTCCCAAACCGAGTGCCTGCACCCGCACGTCCTTGGGGACCGAGGCCACGCCTCCCATGGTGATAGCGGCAATGACCGGAGCTGTGATGAAGAACTCCGCGATCACCATCGCCGGGATGGAATAGAGAAGGCCGAAGGAGCCCAACGGACCCTGACGCGAGAGCAGCATGAACACAAAGAGGCCGACCACCACGGGTGGAAGCATGAGGCCCACGTTGAGGATGGTGGCAGCGGTCCCCCAACCCCAGAAGCGCTTGAGTGCCAACCAGGCACCGATGGGGATGCCCACGATCATGCCGAAGATGGTGGCCGTCCCCGATACCTGGAGAGACACCCACATGACGTCATAGACGTAGGGATCCCCGCTCAGGAGAAGCCTGACGGCCTCCTTTATGGACTCCCAGAATATACCCACGATCTGCCCATCCTACAGACAGTCGGGGCGCCTCGCCAGCGGCGAGGCGCCCCGACCCATCTGCCTATCCTGTGGGTGCTACTCGACCTGGCCCGCGTTCGGTATGAACAGCGGCTGGCCGAACTCTTCCACGCCGAAGGGGGCGATGACGTTGTCTTGGGCCTCAGGACTGACGATCCAATTCATGAAGTCGTTCGCGCCCTGCATGTTGGTGGCTTTGGTGCAGGTGATCACGTGGTACTGGTTGAAGAGCGCGGTGTCTCCCTCTACCATGATCTCGAGGCTCAGCGCATTCATCTTGCTCAGATAGGTCGCGCGGTCGCTGAGCGTGTATCCGCTCTTCTGGTCGGCGATGGTCAGCGTCTCCCCCATCCCCTGGCCCGTAGTCTGGTACCAGTCGCCCGCCGGCTCGATACCCGCCTCTTTCCAGAGGGTCAACTCCTTGGCGTTGGTGCCGGACTTGTCGCCCCTGCTGAAGAAGAGGGCTTCGGCTGCCGCGATGGCCGCGAAGGCATCCGAGGCGTCGGTCATGCCCATGATCTTGGCCGGATCGTCGGCCGGGCCCACGATGATGAAGTCGTTGTACATGACCGCCTTGCGATCGACTCCGTTGCCGGCGGCCATGAACTCCTTCTCAGCCGCGGGCGAGTGCACGAGCAGCACGTCCGCGTCGCCCGTCTCGCCGAGCTTGAGCGCTTCACCGCTGCCCACGGCGACCACCTTCACGGTGTACTGCGGGTAGGCCTCGTTGAACGCCGGGATGAGGACGTCGAACAGGCCCGAGTCTTGGGTAGATGTGGTGGAAGCCAGGATGATGTCGCTCTGCGCCACGGTACTGCTGGTCTCAGGGGCCGTGGTGGTCGGCGCCTCGCTGGTAGCCGGGGCCGCCGTGGTCGTGGATTCGGCCGGAGCGGTGGTAGTAGTCTCGTCATCGCCCCCGCATCCGGCGACGAAAACGGAGCCGGCTACGACGACGACCAAGGCCAGCACGATCGCCAGCCGGGCCATGGTTACGCGGTACTTCACTGCGATTCTCTCTTCCTCGACGCGTGGAGGAGAGCCGTCCGGTGGGGTGCGGGTCAGAGCTTCCCTGACTGGAAACAGATCTATCTGCGGACTCTCCTATGTACGTTTGTAACGATACACCAGCTACAAGTGCAGCATCAAGAGGCTCCGGGCCTGGGGAGCGACGAAGGCGGGTGATGCCTCAGGATATGTCTTCCGGCTTGGCCCTTCGGTGTGAACTCGGAGGGCAGACGCAGAAGGGAGCCCACTGGCACAGTCGCTGACGCACTCCCACCTGGTTGGCGGCACGGGCGATCACGCTGTATTCCACGCCCAGCTTGTCGGCGAGATGCTCCACTTCCTGGCAACTGAGTTCGTTGTTGACGGCCGCCGCCTTGACGGCATCCTTCACCTCTTCAAAGTCCATGGCACCTCTCGGGACAGTCGCAACCTCTTAAGGCTCTCGGCCCGCTCGGCCGATAGTACGACACAGAGTGCCTGTATCCACCCGTGGCGTCAAGCTGGCCATAGCCAAGGGCGGAGAGGCGGAGAAGGGGGTGCCATGCCAGAATCAGACAGCGTCTTCGCAGCGTACGAACACCGCCTGAGGCAGCTCGTCGACGAACTCGTCGCCGACCTCGATCCATCCCCCGAGGAGAGAGCGCACCTATTGCTGGTGACTCAGCTCATGCAGGCCTTGCTCCGCACCTACGATTCCTGCCAGATCGCTCGGCCAAGCCCGCTCGACGCCAGCACCTCCGTGATGTATGCCTCCGCTGTGGTCGAAGGACGAGGGGCCTTGAACGTGCCGCTGCGCAGCCTCGTAGACTCCGGCACCCTCTCTCCTTCTCAGGCCCGCTTCCTCAACGGCAATCTGAGCATGAGACGGAGCATCTTCATAAGTGGGGCCCCCAATGTGGGCAAGTCCACCATGCTGAACTCGCTGATCGGCCTCTTGCCGCAAGACGCGCGTCTGGTCATCGTACGCGGGGACAGCGAAGAGCTGCCCGCGCTGCGCGGCCGCTCTTCGGTGATACAAATAGCCGCCCAGAGCGCGACTCCGGAGCGGGAGGTCGCTTTCCGCAAGGCCGCTAAGATGAGACCTGACTGGATCGTCGTCGATCAACTCCAGCCGTCTGACGGGCCGCTGTTCTTGAAGTCCCTCACGCTCGATACGGGGGGCCTCGCTACCGTGCCCATCCCCGAGACGGAGACTTCCCTGAGTGAGTGGCTGACCCTCAAACCCACACTCATGGAACACTTGGCCGAGCTCAACCCTATCGCACTTCACATGGAGAGGGACAAGGTCGGACGGCCTCGGATCGTACGATTGGTGGAGCCGGCGCTCAAGAAAGCGCGGGTCGTGACGGTGGCTCGGCGGAAGGTCTGACCCTTACGAGCAGGCGGGCTACTTGCCTGCCGCCCCCTCCGCCGGCTCGAGAAGTCGGCGCAGACCGGTCTCATCCAAGATGCTCAACCCCAGATTCTGCGCTTTGGCCAGCTTGGAGCCCGGCTCCGCTCCCGTCACTACATGATCGGTCTTGGCGCTCACCGACCCGCTGACACGGCCACCCGCTGCTGTGATGAGGTCGGCGGCCTCCTGGCGGGAGAGAGTGGGAAGCGTTCCGGTGAGAACGAAGGTCTTGCCGGCCAGGGCCTGAGTCCGCCCCATCCCAGGAAGTGACCGCGCTTCTTCCACCACCATCCCCAGGCCCGCAGCTTCCAGGCGGTCGATGAGTTCCATGGTGCGCAGATCGTGAAGCTGGTTCCAGACGCTCTCCGCGATCACAGGGCCGATGCCGGGCGTCTCCGCTATCTCCTCTGATGAAGCTTCCTGCAGGCCTCTGATCGAGCCGAAGCGCCCGATGAGTAGAGCCGCGTTCTCGCTGCCCACGTGCGGGATGCCCAGCGCGAAGAGCAGGCGTGTGGGTGCCCGACTCTTGGAGACCTCGACAGCCCGCATGATGTTCGCCGCCGATCGCTCGCCCAGACGATCGAGTCCCGCCAAGCTGCCGGCGTCTAGTGAGTAGAGGTCCGCGGGGTCTCGGATCATGTCCAGCTCCAAGAGTCTGTCCACCAGTTGGTCGCCGACTCCCTCGATGTCCATGGCCCCCCTGCTGACGAAGTGTTTGACCAACTCCGCCCTCTTGCCGGGACAGTCAGGATTGACACAGCGCACGGCCACCTCGCCCGCGACCCTGGCCACCGGGGTCCCGCACGCCGGACACTCGGCCGGCATCTGGAACGGCACCTCGGCTCCCGTGCGCAGGTCGGTGAGCGGAGAGACGACCTGGGGGATGACATCTCCCGCCCGCTGGACGATCACCATGTCACCGACCCTGAGGTCCTTGCGGTGGATATCCTCCTCGTTGTGCAGCGTGGCCCTCTTGACGGTGACGCCCCCCACCTCCACCGCCTCCAGTTCCGCCCAGGGGTTGAGCACTCCGGTCCGTCCCACGTTAATTCCGATCCCCAGCAGCCGGGTCTGAGCCGTGCTGGGCGCGAACTTGTAGGCTACCGCCCAGCGCGGGTCGCGCCCCACCGATCCCAGCGCCGCCTGCAGTCGGCGGTCGTCAAGCTTCACCACCACGCCATCGATGTCGTAGTCGAGCTCGGCCCGCCTCTCTTCCCACCGACGAAAACCGGCCAGGATCTCGATCGGCCCCGACACCGACCGCACGTCAGGGTTCACGCGGAACCCGGCCCGGCGCAGCCAGTCCAGAACCTCCTGCTGGGTGCCGAAAGCCATCCCCTCCACGCGGCCCACCCCGTAGAACCAGGTGGCCAGGGGCCGCGAAGCGGTGACGCGAGGATCGAGCTGGCGGAGCGAGCCGGCCGCGGCGTTGCGCGGATTGGCGAACGTAGGCTCCCCGGAAGCGACCCGCTGCTCATTGAGGCGCTCGAAGGCGGCCAGGGGCAGATAGACCTCGCCTCGCACCTCCACCAGGGATGGGAAGGGGGCTGCCTCCGCCCGCAGTGTCAGGGGAACGGCTGGGATGGTGCGCAGGTTGAGGGTGACGTCCTCCCCCACCTCGCCGTTGCCGCGCGTGGCCGCCACCGCCAAGCGGCCCTCCTCATAGCGCAGCGATACGGCGAGCCCGTCTATCTTGGGCTCGAGCACGAAGCGCATCTCCTCCGGCCGGGCGCCCTCTTCCTCGATGAGCTTGGCCGCCCGCGCATACCAGGCGCTCAACTCCTCTTCGTTGCGCGCGTTGGCCAGAGAGAGCATGGGCTCCCCATGCACCACCTCAGTGAAACCCGCTAGCGGTTGCCCTCCCACGCGCTGAGTTGGCGAGTCGGGCGTCACCAGTCCGGGGAAGGCGGACTCCAGGTCATTCAGTTCGCCATAGAGGGCATCGTAGGCAGAGTCGGATATCTCTGGGCTGTCGAGGACGTAGTAGCGGTATTCGTGATGCCGGATCAGATCGCGCAGCGCTTCCATCCTGCGCACCACCGCCTCGTCAGCCGCCACCGCCGCTCCTCCTAGACTCCGAACACCTCACCCAACTCAGACACAGTATGGACCAGGATGTCGGGCTTTTCAGCCTCTAGGGTCTTCGCGGCGAAGACGCCCCATGTGACTCCCACCGCGCGCACACCGGCGGCCAACGCCGCCTGGATGTCCGAGGGGCTGTCGCCCACGTAAGCCGCTTGAGCCGTGTCCACGGCCAGCATCTTCAGGCACAGGAGGATAGGGTCGGGGGAGGGCTTGTTGCGAGGGCTCTCATCGGCACACACGGTCGCGTCGAAGTAGCTCTCGATGCCGGTGAGATCGAATGCCATCTGCGTGGTGTAGCGCGACTTGGACGTGACCAGGCCCAGCTTCACGCCGGCGGCCTGCAGAGAGTGCAGAAGGCCGAGGATGCCGTCATACAGCTTGAGCATGCGGTCGTGTTCGCGATGGTTCCATTCCCGGTACACGGCCACAAGTTCGTCCGCGTGACCCGGGCTGATCATGACCATCTGCTCGTGCAGGGGCCGCCCCACATTGGCGATGGACTCCTCCCTGGACATCTCCCTTCCCAGCACTTCGCGCGCGGCGTGCTGAAAGGACTGCACGATCAGTTCCACGGAGTCGACGATGGTGCCGTCGAGGTCGAACACCACGGCCCGATAGGGGATGGCCCCGGTATGTGCCGGTGCGGTACTCACAGCGCCTCTTCGCCGGCGATATCCCCGGCAAGGTCGAGGTCGGCCTCCCAGCAACGCAGGCGGTCGAGAGCCTCGTGTGACATCAGGTCGAAGTGCAGGGGCGTGACGGACACGTACCCTTCGGCCACGGCTTCGAAATCCGTGCCCGCCTCGTGGTGGTAGCTCAGGTCGTCGTTGTAGATGTGATACCGCCTCCGCTTCCCCTTGCCCTCGCGCAATTGCACCTTGTCCCCGTAGATGCGCTTGCCCAGAGTCGTGAGGCGGACACCGCGCAGCTGAGGCCAGGCCAGGTCGGGACAGTTTACGTTGAGGAGGGTCTTGGCCGGGAAGCCATGCCGCAGCACCACCGACACGAGCCGCTGGGCAATACGGGCCGGGACACTCAAGTCGTAGCCTGGATGGTATCCATCCGCCGAGAGGGCGATAGCGGGGATGTCCAGCATGATCCCCTCGAAAGCTGCCGCCACCGTGCCGGAGTAGGTGATGTCGTCACCCAGGTTGCCCCCCAGGTTGATCCCGGAGACGATCAGGTCGGGGGGCCGATCCAAGAGACCGAGAGCGGCCATACGCACGCAGTCGACCGGCGTCCCGTCGGTGCTGAAAGCCACGGCGCCATCGGGCAGTTCGACCTCCTCCACCCACAGCGGGGAGTGCATGGTGATGCTGCGAGCTGCGCCCGACCGATTCTGGTCAGGGGCTACGACCTGGACCTCGCCGAGAGGCGAGAGCGCGTCCTTGAGCGCGGCCAGTCCCACCGACTCGACGCCGTCGTCGTTGGTAAGAACGATCAGCGGCCGGCCCGGCTTGAAATGGACAAGAGGGCAGTCCCGTTCGGCAGGCACCAAGGGGAGGGTCAGTCGCTCTTCGCCGCCACCGGAGTACGCGCAGCGGAGGAGTCGGACGCCTTCACCGCAGGCTTGTCGGCGGAGGCAGAGTTGGAGCTGTCTGTGGAAGTCGACCCGGCCGGTTCGGAGCCCGACTCGGAACCGCCCTGACTGGAGGCCGCGCCTCCGTTGGAGCTGTTTCCGGCGCCGATGCAGCTTCGCTTGGCGTAGTCCGTACTGTAGAAGCCACTGCCCTTGAAGTGGATGGCAACAGGAAAGAGCAGCCGCTTGACGGACTGGCCGCACACCTCACACTCGGTGATGGGATCGTCAGACATGCGCTGAAAGCGCTCAAATTGATGTTCGCAAGAAACACAGCGATATTCGTACGTTGGCACGGCAACGACCTCCTGATTCATCGTACGCCGATAGTATAGCGGATTGACGCCGTGGCGTGCACAAGTTGTTGGCACTCTCAGTAGGAGAGTGCCAATCGCATCGTCAGCGGTTGCGGGACCAAGCCAGGTAGGCCGCGAAAGCCATGACCACCCAGTTGATGACCCCTCGGCCCGATAGCGCAAAGACCACCACGTTCCAACTCGCGCCGAAACTGGCGAGACCGGAGATCAACGGTGGGAGCACGAAGGCCCAGATCGTACTTATGGCCGCCACGATAGCAGTGGATCTCCCCCGGTAGTGGCCGCTGGCGCGCTTGACGGCCTCGCCGATGAGATAGCCGATGCCGGCCGCCACGAAGAAGAAGAAGAAGAAGAAGTTGATAGCACCCAGGATATAGTAGTAGGCAAAACCCACAGCAGTGCCTGCCGCGAGACCCACCGCGATAGCCCACATGAACCGGCCGCGCTTCACGGTGACTCGAGCCGAGCGGGGCATGCGCGCACACTCAGCGCACTTGATGCCGACCGCTGAGTACACCATGCAGTCGGGGCAGATGGGCTTGCCGCAGTTGCTACAGGTGACCATCGTCAGGCGCCCGGGGTGATTGGCGCAGGGCTGTTCTACGGCTCCAGGAAACGCGTTGTCTCCCGGCTGCTCCGAGTCCTCCGGCAGGTGCAGCTCGCCCGTCGGCTCAGAATCGGAGCCCGTCACCAGTCGCTCCTCGCTCAAGATCGCCCGCGCCGCGGTTCCCTCAGCACGATCACTTCACCGGGCCGAGACAGAGGAATGAGTTCTTTGCGGTAGCTACGATGCACGGAGTCAAGTTCGGCCTGCGCCTCTTCCGCGAGCCGCTCCATCTCAGCCCGCAACTGCTCCATCCGGCGCTCCATCTTGACCAGTCTCTCCTCCATCTCCAACACCCGCTCCACGCCGGCCAGATTGAGCCCACATTCCGCCACCAGTTGCTGGATGCGGCGCAGGCGCTCCACATCGTCCATGGAATATAGGCGCGTGCTTTTCGACGAGCGCTTGGGACGGATGAGACCGCGGCGCTCGTACATGCGCAGCGTCTGCGGATGCATCTCCGCCAACTCGGCCGCCACCGAGATCATGAAGACAGGTCTAAGTTTGTCGTCCAGGTCCATCTCGTCCCTCGATCAGTCGCCGCACTCGACGGTCCATGCCCTTCTCAGTCCTCGGCCGGCCAGCCTTCCCGCCCCGCTCGCGGGTCTTCGGCGCGGGAGGAGGCGAACTTCTTCAGAAGGTCCTTCTGTTCGCCGCTCAGCCCCTCCGGCGTGACCACCCTGATGCGGGCGATAAGATCGCCCCTGCCGGACGCCCCCAAGCGGGGAGCTCCCTTGCCCTTCAGCTTGAGTAGTTTACCGTGCTGCGTGCCTGAGGGCACCTTCAGATTCACGTTCCCCGCGGGCGTCGGCACCCTCACCGTTGCTCCCAAAGCCGCTTCCACCATGGTCACCGGCACCTCAACCAGCAGGTCCGACCCTCTGCGCTCGAACAGGGGACTATCGTCGACCTGGGCGATCACATACAGGTCTCCCGGCGGGCCGCCTCGGGATCCGGGCTCGCCCTTCCCCTTCAGACGGATCTTCGTGCCATCCTTGACGCCGGCAGGCAGAGGGACGGTGAACTTCTTGAGCACCTGTGTGGTCCCTGTGCCTTTGCATGTGGAGCAAGGATCCTCGATGAGACTACCGGCGCCTCTACAGCGCGGGCAGGATTGGTTCAGAGCGAAGAACCCCTGGCTCTGACTCACCACCCCGCGGCCTCTGCACTGAGGACACGTTATGGGACTGGTCCCGGGAGCCGCCCCACTGCCGCCACAGGTCTTGCACTGTGCTGTCTGGGGCACGCCGATCTTGGTGGTGACACCCTTCAGCGCATCATCGAAGGAGAGTCGCACAGAGACGTTCTTGTCTTCGCCGCGCTCCGGTCGCGCCTGCGCGCGCCGGCCCGTGCCGGAGCCGCCGAACCCCTGAGCTCCGCCGCCGAACAGGTTGCCGAAGATGTCGGCCCAGTCTCCTCCCATGGTCTGGCCGCCCTGGTAGCTCCGCGACCCTCCGGCGCCAGACTGGGACCCTTGGCCGAAGAAGGAAGGGCCCGCGTCATACTGCTTGCGCTTCTCCTCGTCGGAGAGCACCTCGTAGGCGCTCGATACCTCTTTGAACTTCTCTTCGGCCTTGGGATCGTCAGGGTTGGCATCGGGATGGTACTTCCGGGCCAGCTTGCGGTAGGCCTTCTTGATCTCGTCATGAGAGGCGGTCTTCTTGACTCCCAGGACATCGTAGTAGTCACGATCGCTCGCAGCCATCAGGCTTCGCTCCTACCCGGCCGTGTCGGCACGACCTACGCCGTCGCCCTTTTCGCGCAGTCCCGACGATACCACTACCCGCGCGGGCCGCAGCACACGCTCTCCCTGGCGGTAGCCCTTCTCCAGAAGACCGGCAACCAAGCCTTCTTCGTGTTCAGACGGCTGCATCGCGAGGGCTTCATGGATCGCAGGATCGAAGGCGGCTCCCACGGTCTCGATCTCTTGCACCCCGGACCGTTTCAATTGTTCCACGAACATGTCCCGAGTCATCCTCACACCGCCCAGGACTTTGCTCTCTTCGTGGTGCTCGGCGGCGTCGAGAGCCCTTTCCAGGTTGTCAAGCACCGGCAAGAGCTCGCGAAGAATATCGGCCTGCGCCCGCTCCCGCGACTCCGCCAGCTCTCGTATCGAACGCCTCCGATAGTTGTCGAATTCCGCGCGCAGGCGCAGAAGGCCTTCGACGGCCGCGTCCCGCTCGGCGGTCAGCGACACTTGTTCGTCGGATGCCGATTGGACACCCGGCGCCTGAGTCCCGGCCGCAGCCGCAACGGCAGCCTCAGCTGCGGACGCAGCTGAGGGCACATCGGGCCCCGGAGATGCGGAGCTCATCTCAGCCTGGTCGTCTGTTCCGCCCGGACCCGTCTTCGAGGCTCCGTGTTTGAAGGCGATCGGTCCGGGATCGGCAGCCGCCGCGGCTGAGGCTGAGCCCGTAACGGCCGTCGGAGAACTATCAGAATCCGCGGTTGGCGGCCGATACGACGGGCCGTATGCGCCGGCGCCCGCACGCAGGGTCGCATCCTGGCTGGGCTGGTTCGCGGCACCGGCGCCGGCGGTGTTGATGGGGATCTTCCGTATTGCGGACATTGTCAGTCTCGTTCCTTGTGGGGGCGGCGGCCTCCGGCCGCCGCCCGATCGTCCGGTCTGTCGACCACGTGTCTTCCGACTAGGAGACCGTCGCCTCGCTCGCGGCCGCCTCCACGGTCCTCGGCTCGTTGGAGCTGACACTGACCGTGATCTTCTTCGGCTTGGCGACGTCTGCCTTGGGCACCGACACCTCCAACACACCGTTGTCGTATCTAGCTTCGATGCGGCTCTCGTCCACCGTCTGAGGCAAAGCGAGAGAACGGCTGAAAGAACCGTAGCGCCGCTCGATGCGGTAGTACTTGTCTTCCTTCACTTCCTCCTCGAAGCGCCGCTCGCCGCTCACCGTGAGCACGTTGTCCTGCACTTCGATACTGATGTCGCTCGGGTCCATGCCCGCGAGTTCGGCTTTGAGCTTGATGGCGTCGTCGGTCTCGATCACGTCTATCGAAGGCGTCCACGACTGCCGCTCGGCCACGTCCCCGGTCCCACCGGCGCGGGAGAACAGGCGGTTGACCTCGGTCTGCAAAGCCGTCAACTCACGGAAGGGATCCCATCTCACGATTGTCATTTGAACTTACCTCCTTTGTCTTTCGTATGCCCGGTCCCGCCGGGGCCGGGCCGCCCGAGGGCGGCCCGGCCTCTATCCGGCAAGCGGACTATTGCCTACTTGTCCTCGTCTATGACCTCGTAGTCGGCCTCTTCCACTACCTCGTCCTCGGCAGTGCCGCCGCCGGCGTCCTGAGCACCACCATCGGCAGCGCCACCCTGCTGAGCCTGCGCCGCGGCCTGATAGGCGGCCTCGGACAGCTTGTACGCGGCCTCCTGCAGCGCGTCCGTACGGCTACGGAGGAGGTCGACATTGTCGCCCTTGATAGCTTCCTCAAGGTCACGCGTAGCGTTCTCGATGTTTCCGATGGTCGCCCCGTCGACCTTGTCACCCAGGTCCTTGAGGGACTTGCGCGTGGAGTAGACCAGGTTCTCAGCCTGGTTCCTCGCGTCGACGAGCTCCTTCTTCTTCTTGTCTTCTTCCGCGTTGGCCTCGGCGTCGTGCATCATCTTCTTGATGTCTTCGTCGCTCAGACCGCTCGAGCTCTTGATGACGATCTTCTGCTCGTTGCCCGTAGCGAGGTCCTTGGCCGAGACGTGCGTGATGCCGTTGGCGTCGATGTCGAAACCGACCTCGATCTGCGGGATGCCCCGCGGAGCCGGAGGAATACCCATCAGCTGGAACTTGCCCAAGGTCTTGTTGTAGGCCGCCAGGTCGCGTTCACCCTGGAGCACATGGATCTCGACCGATGTCTGACCATCGTCCGCGGTGGAGAATATCTCGCTCTTCCGCGTGGGGATGGTGGTGTTGCGGTCGATGAGTCTCGTGAAGACGCCGCCCTTGGTCTCGATACCCAACGAGAGCGGGGTGACGTCGAGGAGGATGATGTCCTTGACCTCGCCGGCCAGCACACCGCCCTGGATGGCGGCGCCCAAGGCCACAACTTCGTCGGGGTTGATGCCCTTGTGGGGCTCCTTGCCGGCAAGCGTGCGCACCTTCTCCTGGACCGCGGGCATACGCGTCATGCCGCCCACCAAGATCACCTGGTCGATGTCACCGGTCTTCATGCCCGCGTCATCCATGGCCTGCTTTGTGGGGCCGACGACCCGGTCGAGAAGGTCACGCGTCAGTTCTTCGAGTTTGGCGCGGCTCAGAGTCATGTCCAGATGCAGGGGGCCGCTCTGGTCCATGGTAATGAACGGTTGGTTGATGCTCGTCTCCATGACGGAGGAGAGCTCCACCTTGGCCTTCTCGGCCGCTTCGTACAGGCGCTGAAGCGCCTGCCGGTCCTTGGACAGGTCGACGCCCTTCTCCTTGCGGAACTCATTGACGATCCAGTCGACAATGGCCTTGTCGAAGTTGTCGCCGCCCAGATGGGTGTCACCGTTGGTCGACTTCACTTCGAACACGCCGTCGCCCAGTTCGAGGATGGAGACGTCGAACGTGCCGCCTCCCAGGTCGAACACCAAGACCGTCTGCTCGTGCTCTTTGTCGAGACCGTACGCGAGCGCAGCCGCAGTCGGCTCGTTCACGATGCGTTTCACTTCCAGACCGGCGATGATGCCCGCATCCTTGGTCGCCTGACGCTGAGCGTCATCGAAGTACGCCGGAACGGTGATGACGGCCTCGGTGACTTCGGTGCCCAGGAACGCTTCCGCGTCGCGTTTCAGCTTCTGCAGAATCTTCGCCGAGATCTCCGGAGGCGAGAACTGTCCGTCCTTGGTCTGCACACGCACGTCAGCGTTCGGTCCCTCCACCACCTGATAGGGGACTATCTTCATCTCTTCGCTGACCCCGGAGTACTTCCGCCCCATGAAACGCTTGATGGAGAAGACGGTGTTCTCAGGGTTGGTGACGGCCTGGCGCCGAGCCACGGTGCCCACCAACTGCTCCCCGGTCTTGGTGAAAGCCACAACGGAGGGGGTGGTGCGACCGCCCTCGGCGTTGGGGATTATTGTCGGCTCTCCGCCTTCCAAAACGGCCATGGCCGAGTTGGTCGTGCCCAAGTCGATGCCGATGATCTTGCCCATTACATGTCCTCCGCGTTCGATACAGATAAGCTTCCGTTGCTGTTTAGCATGTTGCCATTATAAAATCTGAGTCGGTTCCTGTCAAGTCTACCAGAGAGGTGAATCGTGACAAATCCTCACGGCACAGCGCGGGAACGCTCCAGACGGAGTCAGGGTCATAATGTGGATAGGTTCTGCGACCCCGCGTCCAAGCCTCATCGGCCGGCCAAGAACAGGCCTCTCCCTCGGGAGCCGGTGGTTTGGCTAAAATGGAACCGTGGGTATCGTCGGCAACGCACGTAGTCAGATCGAGGTGGACGGACGACCATGAGGATCGGTAGAGAAGGACGGAGCGCCCGCGCCAGAAGGGCTCAGGCAGTCCGCAGACGGCGCACTGTCATCCTCATAGCCGTTCTGGTCGCCATACCGCTCATCTCGCTTGGCATCCTCGTCGGCCTGTTCAGCCTTGGCCTGCGCACCGTCGCCGCCGTGGAGCAGGACATCCCCTCTTTGGAGGACCAGAGTCAGACCTCGCTCGCGCAGACCACACAGATCTACGCAGCCGACGGCACCCTCCTGGCATACCTGCACGGCGTCGAGAACCGTACGGTCATCAGCGGCAAGTCCATCCCCGACACGCTCAAGTATGCCGTCGTGGCTGTCGAGGACGAACGCTTCTACCAGCACAATGGAGTGGACCTCGAAGGCTTCGGACGAGCGCTCGCGACCAACCTGCAGGCACGGGGAGTGGAAGAAGGCTTCTCTACCATCACCATGCAGTTGATCGGCAACATGTACCTGGATCGTACCGAGATATCCTTGGGGCGCAAGTTCAACGAGATGGCTCTCGCCTGGCAGTTCGAGAGGAAGTACTCCAAGGACGAGATCCTCGAGATGTACCTCAACACCATCTACTTCGGCTCCAATGCCTATGGTGTGGAGGCAGCCGCGAAGACGTACTTCAATAAGGAGCCAGTGCAGCTCACCCTGGCCGAGGCCGCGCTTCTCGCAGGCCTCCCCCAAGCCCCTACAGCCTACTCCCCCCGCCGTAACCCCGAACGCGCTCTGGCCAGGCGCGACTCGATACTCCTCAAGATGTACCGGCAGGGCTTCATCACCCAGGCGGAGGCCCGTCAGGCCCAGGATGAGCCCTTGACGCTGGCGCCCGTCTCGCCCTACACCAAAGTGCAGGAGCCGTACGTAGTCGCCTACGTGCGCAAGCAGCTCATCGATATGTACGGGGAGGACAAGGTGTTCGAAGGGGGCCTCCGCGTGGAGACCACCATCAATCCGGCCTACCAGAAACTGGCTTCCGAGGCCATCTCCTCGACCCTGAACGAGGAAGGAGACCCGTCCGCCGCCCTCGTGAGCATCGAGACCAAGACCGGCTACATCCGAGCCATGGTGGGCAGCACCGACTACGACGACTCCAAGTTCAACCTGGCCGCCCAGGGCCGCCGACAACCCGGTTCGGCCTTCAAGACGTTCGTGCTGGCGGCGGCCATCGAAGCCGGAGCCGACCCCTATAACACGTACTACGAGTCGATGCCGCTGACCATCGAACTGCCCGGGCAGCCGAAACCCTGGAACGTGAAGACCTTCGGCGGCAGCTACTACGGCACCGAGTCCATCGCCGCAGCCACTCTGCGCAGCGACAACTCCGTCTATGCCCAGATGATCCTTGATCTGGGACCGGAACTCGTGGTCGACATCGCCAAACGCATGGGCATCACCTCCGAACTCAGCCCCTACCCGGCCATCGCCCTGGGTGGGTTGACCTACGGCGTCTCTCCTTTGGAGATGGCCTCGGCCTACGCCACCCTGTCCAACCACGGCGAGCATGTCTCGCCCACCATCATCCTCAAGATCACCGATGCAAAGGGAAGCGTGTTATGGGAGGCGAACCCCAAACGCACCCAGGCCATCTCGGCGGGGGTGGCCTACGAGGTGACGCGCATCCTGCAGCAGAACGTCTTGAGTGGCACCGGTACGCGGGCGAATATCGACCGGCCGGCCGCCGGCAAGACCGGGACCGCGCAGGAATTCTACGATGCCTGGTTCTGCGGGTACACTCCCCACCTCTCGACGGCGGTGTGGGTGGGCCATCCCGAGGGTCAGATCGAGATGAAGGACGTGCACGGGATCAGGGTCACCGGCGGGAGCTTCCCGGCCGAGATGTGGAGCAAGTTCATGTACGATGCCGACCGAGATTTCCCCGAGGAGCAGTTCGCAGAACCTGAAGTCAAGGTGGTCTGGGACATCTTCTTCCAGAGCGAGTGGTCCGTGCCGCCCACGTCGGCGAGCACGTCTTCGACGACCACCACTTCCTCCACCACCACGACCGTGCCTCCCATCGAACCACCTACGACCCTGCCACCCACGACTTTGCCACCGACGACCACCACGACCAAGCCGCCTACGACCACGCAGCCCCCGGCCACGTAGTCTCGCGGTACCCCATAGCCAGACGGGGCCCCAGCCTGGACTCTGCTGTTGCAGCCGGGCTCACACCCGCTTGACCGGTCCTGTCGACAGCCCAAGCATGTCCCCCCTACGCTCCCGGGCGCATTCCCACATCTTGACAGATATGAGCGCTAGTGTATAAGATTATCTGCGTCCTATACTAATATACGCTCCGCACGCGACCGGCCGAGATCGTCGTCGTGACAGGGGTTCAGGAGTACTGATTGGTATGCAAATCGATCGTCTGACTCTGAAAGCCCAGGAGGCATTGGCAGCCGGGCAGAAACTCGCCCAAGAGCGTGGGCACGCGCAGATTGAGCCCGAACACCTTGCGGCGGCACTCCTCGACCAGGAGGGCGGCATCTCGCTGCCCATCCTGGAGCGCATAGGCGTCGGCGAACCGGCTTTGCGCGCCGAACTCGACAAGCGCTTGGAGTACTTCGCCACCGTCCATGGGTCTACACAACTCGGGCTCGCCCGGGAGACCCAGCAGGTGCTGGACGCCTCCCAGGCGGAAGCGGACCGCATGAAGGACAGCTACGTCTCCACCGAGCACCTCCTCATGGCTCTGGCCGCCGACAAAGGGTGGTCGGGAGACTTGTTCAGACGCCACGGAGTCACCCGTGACGCAGTATTCCAGGTGCTCAAGGACATCAGAGGCTCGCAGCGAGCCGAGGATCCCAACGCGGAGGAGAAGTACCAGGCGCTGGAGCGTTTCGGCCGCGACCTCACCGATCTTGCCCGCCGGGGCAAGCTCGACCCCGTGATCGGGCGGGACGACGAAATCCGGCGCGTCATACAGGTCCTCAGCCGCAGAACCAAGAACAACCCCGTCCTCATCGGTGAGCCGGGAGTGGGCAAGACGGCCATCGTGGAAGGACTTGCGCAACGCGTCATCAGCGGCGACGTCCCCGAAGGACTCAAGAAGAAGCGCGTCATCGCGCTCGACATCGGCTCCATGGTGGCCGGGGCCAAGTACCGAGGCGAGTTCGAGGAGAGACTGAAGGCTGTGCTCAAAGAGATCGGAGACTCAGAGGGCGAGATCATCACCTTCATCGATGAGATGCACACCATCGTTGGCGCGGGCGGCGCGGAGGGGGCTGTCGACGCATCCAACATGCTTAAGCCCATGCTCGCGCGCGGCGAACTGCGCGTGGTAGGCGCGACGACTATCGACGAATACCGCAAGTATGTGGAGAAGGATGCGGCTCTGGAGCGTCGCTTCCAGCCGGTGCTGGTAGGCGAACCCACGGTCGAGGACACCATCGCTATCCTGCGTGGTCTGAAGGAGCGCTACGAGGTGCACCACGGGGTCCGTATCCAAGACTCGGCCTTAGTAGCGGCGGCTGTTCTCTCCCACCGCTACATCTCCGACCGCTTCCTGCCCGACAAGGCCATCGACCTCGTGGACGAGGCGGCCAGCCGGCTGCGTATCGAGATCGACTCCATGCCCATAGAGATCGACCAGGTGGAGCGGCGCACCAAACAGCTGGACATCGAGTTGCATGCCCTCAGCAAGGAGAAGGACGCGGCCTCGCTGGAGCGCCGCAAGGCCATCGAGGCGGAACTCGCCGAGCTGCGCGAGCAATCGGCGGGCATGAAGGCACACTGGCAGGCCGAGAAAGAAGCCATCGGAAGGATCCAAGGCCTCAAGGAGCAGATCGAGAACCAGAAGATCGAAGCCGAACGAGCCGAGCGGGTGGGTGATCTGCAGAAGGCGGCGGAGTTGCGCTATGGGCGCATCCCCGAGTCGGAGCGACAGCTGGCGGCCGATAACGAGCGCCTGGGCGAACTGCAGCGCGACGTGAAGATGCTGAAGGAAGAGGTGGAGGAAGAGGACATCGCCGAGGTGGTGGCCAAGTGGACGGGCATCCCGGTCAGCAGGCTGCTGGAGGGTGAGGTGGAGAAACTCATCAACATGGAGGAGCGCCTGCACCGCCGCGTGGTCGGCCAGGAGGATGCTCTGGAGGCGGTGGCCAGCGCTATCAGGCGGGCCCGCTCCGGGTTGCAGGATCCTAACCGACCCATCGGCAGCTTCATATTCCTGGGCCCAACCGGTGTAGGCAAGACAGAACTGGCCCGAGCCTTGGCCGAGTTCATGTTCGACGACGAGAAGGCCCTGGTCCGCGTGGACATGAGCGAGTACCAGGAGCGGCACTCGGTGGCCCGACTGATCGGCGCGCCTCCCGGCTACGTGGGCTATGAGGAGGGTGGGTACCTGACCGAAGCCGTGCGTCGCCGCCCCTACTCCGTGCTCCTCCTCGACGAGATCGAAAAGGCTCACCCGGACGTCTTCAACCTGCTGCTACAGATCCTCGACGAAGGTCGCCTCACCGACGGTCATGGGCGCACCGTCGACTTCAAGAACGCGGTCATCATCATGACCTCCAACGTGGGCAGCCAGTTCATCCTCGATCCCGACATCACCGAGATGGAGATGGACATGCGCGTGACCGAGGTCATGCAGGCCACCTTCAAGCCCGAGTTCCTGAACCGCGTGGATGAAGTCAGTCATCTTCCACCGACTCACCCTGGAGCACATCAAGGGTATCGTGGACATCCAATTGGAACTCCTGCGCAGGCGCCTGACCGAGCGCGCCATATCCCTCGAGGTCACGGACACCGGCAAGGAATACTTGGCCCAGCAGGGCTTCGATCCGGTCTACGGCGCGCGCCCGCTCAAGCGCCTCATCCAGAAGGAGATCCAGGACAAGATCGCCCTGGCACTACTGAAGGGCGAGTTCCGCGACGGGGACACCATCCGCGTAGACGAACGCGGCTTGGAGTTGGTCTTCGAGAAGATCGAGGGACGGGCTACGTAGGCCACATCCGCGGCCGAGTTCCACAGGAATCGCTGGCGATGACAGCGAGCTGGAAGTCGTCGCGATCGTCGCGGAAGTCAAGATGCGCGTAGGGCCTCCAGCGCGTTTCGACGCTGAAGATGCCTTCCGCGCCCCTCATGACTGGGGTTCCTCCCCGAAGACCGTGCTCCAGTCGCCCCTGGACACGTATCGTCGTTCAGCCCCGGTCTTCTGCCGCCGCCCATCACGATGAACACGCGGAGCTCGGCGGCACGCAGATAGTCGAGCAGCTCCACCATGGGTCTGTAGATCATTTCGACTTAGGGCCTGCCGAAGCGGGGGTGACGCGCAGTCTCCAACCAGGCCGACAAGCGAGCGTCGCATTCGCCTTGTGTCTCCCCGGCCGCGATCTTGAGCAGCATGCCGAGAAGTTCCGGCAGGCGTTCGTGTTTCTCGAACCCTCATTGTAGAAGATCTGCCGCGAACGCGAGGGTCTATCCGTCGCCGCCCGGCCTTGTGATCCGTGACGCCCTGTGCAAGACGGGGGTGACAGCCGGCCCGAGCACGCCCGACCTTCGGCTCTGGCGGGCGGGCGCACCTTCCCCGTGCTAGGATGCCTGCAGGGCTGACAGGCAACGATGAGCCCTGCGGCGCGACTGGTGGCGGGACACTCGAACGGGAGGGTTGCGATGGGGCTCTTGACGTGGATAGTCGTCGGTCTTGCGCTGGGCCTGCTCGCCCGCTTCATCACGCGGCGGCGACTGGGGCTCCTCTGGGCGCTGGTGGCCGGACTCGCGGGCGCGCTGATCGGAGGCTTCATCGGTCGTCTATTGGGCTACGGTGGGGTGATCAACGACTTCAGCATCTGGAGCCTGCTCATCGCGATCGGCGGCTCCGTGGTGGTCATTATCGTGCTGGCGATCATCCTCCCCGGAAGAAGAAGGAAGTAGCCCCTGCAGCCCCTGCAGCCCTCGCAGCCGCCTCGTAGCACCATGGACAGTCCTGGGCGACCACGACAAAGGGGACATCCTCGAGCTGCCCATCCTAAACCCTCGCCTTCGGCGGCAAAGGATTGGCCAAGTCGAATGACTTCGTCATCTTCGTCACCGGAGCAGTGCCCGGGGACCTGGCCAAGGTGGTCCTCACCAAGGTCAAGAAGCGCTACGCCGAGGCCCGGGTCGTCGAGATCATCACCCCGTCCCCGGACCGCACCCCCGCCCGGTGCTCGATGTTCGGGCGATGCGGTGGTTGCGTGTGGCAGGACCTGGACTACCGCGTCCAACTGGACTACAAGACCCGACAGGTCCGCGAATCACTGGAACACCTCGGCGGACTGAGCGGATTCGAGTTGCGTCCCGCTCTGGGAATGGCGTGTCCCTGGCGCTATCGAAACCGTGCCGACTTCTCAATAGGCACGAACGAGGATGGGGCGATCGTAGGGTTCAGACCGCCCGGCCGCTGGGATGTAGTGCTCCCCCTCTCTGAGTGCCACCTTCTGGACTCGGGGACAGAAGCCGTAAGGGCCACAGTCGAAGAGTGGCTCCGCGCTCATTCGCTACATGGCTGGGACCCGCGCACGAATGCCGGCTACGCCCGCCACCTGCTCGTCCGCACCGCCCAACTTGGGCGCGAGATGCTCGTCAGTCTTGTGACGGCCCCCGGCGAACTGCCGGACGCTTCCGGTCTGGTGTCGTCGCTGCGCTCCGCCCATCCGGAAATCGTCGGCATCAACCACGCCGTGAACGAAGGCCGAGCGGAACTCAGCTCCGGTCTGGGTGGCCGTACCCTGTGGGGGCGGCCCTTCCTCTACGAGAAACTGGCCGGCATCACTCTGAAGATATCTCTCGACGCTTTCTTCCAGACCAACACCGTCATGGCACATGCCCTCTACGAGCTGGTGGCGCGGGAAGTGTTCGCCCCTCCGGGGCCGTCCGAGCGGACACAGGCGCCAAGGCCAGGTGCGTCACGTCCGGCTACGGAAGTGACGGGGCCGGTCATCTGGGACCTCTACTCCGGCGTCGGCTCTATCGGCCTTTCACTGGCGGGGCGAGCAAGCGGATTGCTGGGTATCGAGGCGGTACCGATGGCTGTAGCTGACGCCCAGGAGAACGCCCGTCTGATCGGCATCGAAAACGCCTTCTTCCTCGAGGGCGACGTCCGCCGAGTCTTGCGCGAGGTGGCTCAGGGGATATGCGTACTGCCCGAAGGCCTGGAGCGACCCGATGTCGTGGTGGTCGACCCCCCGCGGGCCGGCCTGCACCAGAGAGTGGTCACGCGCATCGGAGAACTGGGGGCGCCGAGGATCGTGTACGTGTCCTGTAACCCTTCGACCATGGCGCCCAATGTCGCCCAACTGCAGGAGCACGGCTATCGACTTGTCCACGTCACACCGGTGGATATGTTCCCTCACACTCCTCACGTGGAAGCCGTCGGCCTGCTGATACGCGAGCAGCCCCCGGCTGGAGGTCCCGTGATCGCGCCCAGCGAGGAGTAGCGGTCGTAGCCGGCGCAGGTCGGCTGTCGCGCCAGGTGTGGGCTACCAGACTGCTAATGGTTGCGGTCGCCTTCGGAATCGCCGGTCTTGTCTGCTTTGCTGAGATCCTCCAAGGAGCACTCGTAGACCTTGGTTATGCCCCCCAGGCTGACCAATTCTTCGCTCACGAGCGACACCGCGGCCTCGTCGACCACGATGGCGACCGCTGCCCGGCCCGAACAGAGTCGATCCGTAAGTTCAACCAGATCTCCCTCATGCATCCCCAGACCTTTGTGGATCAGGCCTCCTCCGGCTCCGCCCACGAGGGCACCGACCGCCATCCCGCCCAGCAGGCCGATGCCGGCGGTCAGGACGCCGACAAGGCCTCCGATGACAAGTCCCAACCCCGCTCCGGATCGGGCGTCGCGCCTACCCACCCGGTGGACCTTGATCTCCCTGTCTTCTCCCGCCGTCAGGACCCCCATGGCACCGAACTTGACGTCGTCAACGTCGGTGTTCATCTTCTCCCACTTCTTCAGCCATTCGACGGCCTCCATGGCCGCCGCCTCGTTCTCGAAGACCGTGATGACAAGGTGCCTGTGCTCGGCCATGTGTGTTCTCCCCAGATGGAGCGGTGGGTCGAAGTCCTCAGGTCCAGTCTACCCGCCGGCCGACAAGCCTATGTATGAGTCGTCGGAGGCGGGGGTCTGGAAGGCTGCTGAACAATGACGTTTCGCCGCATGAGTGCGCCGGCCGCGGGCGAGACAAGGAAGCAGGAAGCGCTAGTAGGGTGGCTCGTCCCGGAACCACTCGCCTAGGTTCCGGAATGACTTCCAGAACTCGCTCTTGGCGCGTTCCTCGTCGAGAGCGCCGTCGATGTCGGGCGTGACCAAAGCCTTGCAGAAGGGAGTCAGATCCTGGAGAGCGCCGGGGTCCCATTCCACCGCGCGCATGCCCGCGACGCGTTCCCGGTTGACGGCATCGAGCGTCTTTCGCCCCATGATCACCACAAGGCGCGGCTGCGTGATGTGGAACTCCTCCAGCCAATACACGGGGCAGTTCCGGCACCCTTCCGCGATCTCGACATCGTGGCACTTGATCAGATTGGTGCCGTACACGACCAGTGGGTTGACCCCGAGGCGCTCCATGCTCTTGAGCACGGCCGTCCCGGACCGGCCAAAGAAGGCGACACCCTCCGTGACTTCCAGATAGTGAGGCTGGTACTTGAGGAGGAATATGTCGGCCAAGGGGTGTCCCGAGCCTACCGTGGGGAGAAAGTCGCCCCGCGCGCACCTACGGCACTGAGCCACACGATGATTGAGCTCGTTGCTCTCGGCGATCGCGCGCTCTTCGAGCTTTCGATAGATCTCGTTGGCTTCGCCAAGAGGCGGAAGGTCTTTCACGAATTCGCTCAGATCGAGTCCCGTTTCTGTGGATGTGTCCCCCCCGCCGACGTGCGGGTAGAGACTATATTGGCCGGAGGCAGACGAAATCCTGCGGGCCGCGCAGCCGATACACAGCTTTCCGGGCGCGCGGGTCGACTCATCTGTGGCCCGGACCCGAGCGTGGTGCGACTACGCTTCGGGAAGGACCCGGTCCAGGGTCGTGTGCAGCCACTTGAGCGACTGCAGATAGAGAAGGCTCTTCCGCCTGGTGATGATGTCGGCCTCCCACAGGGCGGCAAGGAAGCTCTGGGCGTCGGTGAAACGCGGCATGCGCAGCATCGCGGTCCCCAGGGCCTGCAGCACGTGCGCGTCACTGCCCGCTCCCGCCACGATGTTGTACTTGGCGGCAAAGCGCTCTGCACTGAGATTGAACGAGGAGAGAGCCACCTTGGCGTTGTAGATCTCCATGACATCGATGCGATGCAGGTTGTCGACCAGCGTCCGGTAGGAGGGTGTCGTGCGGAGGGCATCGAAGGGATGGGGGACATAGACCAGTCCGCCCTGTTCCTTGATGAGGGACAACGTCTTGTCGAAGCTGAGCCCTTTCGGTATCCACTCCTTGAGGAAGAGGCCGATGACTTCGCCTTCGGACGTCTTGACCTCCTCGGCCACGATCACGAAGGGATTGCCCTCCGCCAGCTCGCGCGCCCGGAAAGCTCCCTCGATCTGGTTGTGATCGGCGATCGCGATGGCGCCCAGGCCGATCTCACGAGCGGTGGCGATGATGGACTCGACTGTGCTCACGCAATCCTTCGAGTAGTCGGAGTGCATATGCAGGTCGGCGTAGATCCAGTCCGAGCGCGCAGGACCGGGAACGAGAGCGCGTGCCCTCCTGCGGATCGACTCCTGCCCGATGCCACGCACGTGCATGGAGCGACCGGCGACAGGCGTGCGCGTGCCCTGCCGCCAGTCGGTCGGGGCGATGGTCGCGTGATAGATATGCACCAGACGCGATGCGACGTGGGTCATGGTAGAGACGTCCGACCGGGGCGGGGCGACGGACGTCTCCGCTCCCGTATCCAGACGGAGCAACGTCTTGGCGATGGCGTCGCTCAACGAAGCAGAATCACCGGGGGAGTACAGAGAGCCGGCGGCTCCCGCGGAGAGGTGTTCTTGCGCGGGCGGAAGGTCCGGAGCGATGACCGGGCATCCGACAACGGCCGCCTCCGCCAACGATGTGCACAGCCACTCGCCTCCCAGATAGGGAAGAACGGACACGTCGGCCTTCCGGTAGAGTCCCGCGAGTTCCTCATCGGTCCGGAACTCGTGCAGACTGATGCGCGTTCGCAGTCGTCGCGGAACGGCACGTGGAAGCCAGCGCTCCGCGGAAGGACCGTGAAGGGCTACGATCAGCCGATCGAGGCCGGAAGGCCACTCGGTGAGAAGAGCGCGCACAAGTGCTCTGTAGGAGCGACGCGCGTCGCCTCTATAGACGTGTAGGGCCACTCGTCCACCGCCCTCGACAGCTCTGCCCACGGGCCGCGGCGGACCGTCCGCCGGCGCTGACAGCGTCGTGCCACAGGAGAGCACTTCATACGCGCCGGGGAAGAGGTCCTCCATCATCCGCCGGCCATGCTCGTGAACGACCACACGGGCGTCGAGACGCAGGAAGAAACGCTCCAGCACGGCCTGGCCCAGTTCGTAGGCCGCCGCTCCAACCGGGGTGAGATGGAAGCTGCCCACCACGGGACTGCGCGCCTCCCGCAGGGCCGTGAAACTGAGAGAGGGCGCCAAGGGCTCATGCACGTGTACCAAGTCGAAAAGCCCGCCGATCATGAGCTTCTCCAGCCGAGAGGTGACGTCCACGGGCAGACCGAGACTGGCGACACTCCCGTTCAGTCGTACGGGAAAGCTGAAACCCACCGGCACTACGGGGACCCCCGCCTCGGGTCCGAGTCCGTTCGCATCCGAGCAGGGCAGGAGAAGGTCGGCCGCGGGGCCGCCGGAACGGTAGTCCTCCAGGAGTGTGAGCACTTGGCCGCGTGCACGATGGAAGAGGGCTTTGACACGCGCCGCGTCACCGTCATCATCCGACGAGGCCACCACGACAGGGTAATGGCCCATGCGCCTGAGCTCGCTCGCCAAACCGGCGACGTGGCAGTTGACGGCAGTGGGGACGCTCCACGAGAAGGGCGTCACTAGGGCTATGTGCAGACCCGCGTCCATCGCCCGGATGGCTGGGGCGCGAGCGGCACCCGCCGCTCGCGCCCCAGCCCGCAGACTATCGGCTATTCACAAAGAGGCTCGTTGGCGATGAAGGCCTCAGTCTTCCGCCGAGCGTCTTCATCGCTGTACTGGATGGGCGGAGACTTCATGAAGTAGGAGGAGGGGTCGTACAGAGCACCCGACACGCCCCGATCGAGGGCCAGCTTGACGCAGCGTACCGCGTCGATGACGATGCCGGCCGAGTTGGGCGAATCGACCACCTCGAGCTTCAGCTCGATGTTCAGAGGAACGTCGCCAAACGTGCGGCCTTCCATGCGGATATAGGCCCACTTGCGATCGTCCAGCCACTCCACATAGTCAGACGGACCGATGTGGATGTTCTTCTTGCCCATGTCGTAGTCGAGCTGCGACGTGACCGAGTTGGTCTTGGAGATCTTCTTGCTCTCCAGGCGCTCCCGCTCGAGCATGTTCAGGAAGTCGGTGTTGCCTCCGACGTTGAGCTGCGAGGTCCGCTCCAGACGCACACCGCGCTCGCGCATGAGGCGGGTGAGCACCCGATGCACGATGGTCGCACCCACCTGCGACTTGATGTCGTCGCCGATGACGGGAAGGCCGCGCTCCGCGAAGCGCTCCTGCCAGTAATTCTCCCGGGCGATGAAAACGGGGATGCAGTTGACCATACCGCAGCCGGCTTCAAGGATCTGTTCCACGTACCACTTGGTCGCCATCTCGCTGCCCACAGGCAGATAGTTCACGACCACGTCTGTCTTGGTCTCCTTGAGAATGCTGACCACGTCGTCGGTGGGACCGGGTGCCTTCTCGATGACTTCAGACAGGTATTTACCCAGCCCGTCGTGGGTCATGCCCCGATAGACCTTCACGCCCATCTCCGGTACATCACAGAACTTGACCGTGCAGTTCTTGCCTCCGTCGATGGCCTGGGAGAGGTCTTTGCCCACCTTGGTCTTATCCACATCGAAGGCGCAGGTGAACTCGATATCGGAGATGTGATATCCGCCGAGGTTCACGTGCATCAGGCCGGGGACGAATTCGTCCGCCTTCGCATTCCGGTAGTATTCCACCCCCTGGATGAAGGACGAGGCACAGTTCCCCACCCCGATGATGGCTACCCTCACTTTATCGCTCAACGAATCCTCCCTGTTCCTTTTTCCGCAGTTCCCTGTGAGTGTAGACAGCGCGCTGTATGACTGTGAACACAGTCAGAGCCAGCATTATGTAGATCGCATACGACAGCACGTTGAAAAAGAGCCCCAAAGCGATGAGGACGATGCGTTCAGGCCTGCTCATGATGCCGACTTTGCATTCAACCCCCAGAGTCTCGGCCCTGGCCCGCGTGTAGCTGACCAGGAAACTGCCCATGAGAGCTAGGACCACGAGCGCAGCGTCGACAGAATGGCCCTGCGATGAGAGAAGGTAGGCAACACCTGCAAGTACGATCGCTTCCGAGGCCCGGTCGAGCGTCGAATCCAGGAAGGCTCCGAAGGGGCTGCTCAATCCCGTGCGCCGCGCAAGGGCTCCGTCGAGCATGTCGAAGCATCCGGCCACGAGCACGACGATGCCGGCCCAGATGAGGTGGTCGGTCACGATCAACACGGCCGCCGCAGCGTTGAGGAGGATGCCTACGACGCTGACCTGGTTCGGTGTGACCTTCAGCCGCTCTAGAGCCGACAACAGAGGCGTGAACGCCCCGCGCAACTTGACTCCGAAAAAGTCTCGAATATTCTCCATACCCTGCTACAGTCCGAGTTGCCGGGCCACTAGTCCCGGCAACTGGCGATTGTAACAGTTGGAGAACCCGGCCCACAAACGCATGCTATTCCTCCGGTGGCTCTGTGGGTACTCGCCGAGGAGGGGGCGCCCCTGATCGCGCCGGTATAAGAGCGATCCCATCGTCCCCGGCCCACGGACCGCGCGAGATGTGAAAGTCGTAGAACGTGAGGGTGTGCTTCAGCAGAGAAAGCAGCGGCAGGGCGGCGATCATCCCCACGAAACCCCCGATCTGGGCGCCGGCGAGGAGGGCGAATATGACGACCAGAGGGTGCACACCCACCGAACTGCCCACGATGTTGGGCGCGAGGATGTGACTCTCCAACTGCTGGATGACCACGTAGATCACGACTATCCATAGCGCCGTCACGGGTGAATGGAAGAAGGCGGCGATCACCGGAGGGATGGCTCCCAACAAGGGACCTACGTAGGGAATGACCTCGGTGATACCGGCCCAGAAGCCGAAGAGCAGAGCGTATTGTCCACCCTCAGGCCACACACCCACCGCGTCCCAACTGAGTATCCAGATGGCCAGCCCGCAGGCCAGGCCTATCGTCGCCCCCAGCAGCGCCTGTCCGCGCACGAACCTGCTGAAGGAGGTCTGCAGACCGTTCACGTAGTCCTCCTTCACCTGCTCCCCTCCCGGAGCGAGGCGAAGCAGGAAGCGGTGGATACGCCTGCCGTCGATGAGCATGTAGAAGCTGACCACGAAGGTCAGGAAGAGGTTCACGATCACGCCGACCACGCTCCGCCCCACCGAGAAGAGCGTACCGACGGAAGCGAGGCCGTTGTCCTGTAGCCAGTTGACCATGCTGGTCGTATCCAGTCGCAGATCAACTTCCACGTTGTTACTGGCCAGCCAGTTCTGGAGATCTGCAAGCAAACCGTTGAAATCGTTCAACCAAGTGGGAATGGACTCGAACAGGCGCTGGAATTGGCGGACGAGGGGCGGACCGAAGAAGACGAAGAGCAGCACCACCACTGCCACGAAGGCCAGATAGACGATGGGGACCGCCAGCCAGCGCGGGGTCCGGATGCGTTTCATGGCCAACACAACGGGATTGAGAAGCATCGCCACGATGGCCGAGATCAAGAAGACGAAGATCGCGTGACTGGCCACCTTGCTGAAGTAAAGGGCAAGGAAGATGGCCACCGGGATCAGCACCAACTGGACCCACCGCGGGATGGTTATGCGCACCCGGCCTCCTTGGCGCGGTCTGTCGATGAAGATACCTCTCACAGCTTAGCAGCCCTGCGAGTGCCGGGGGAGGAGCACGCCCAGCTGGAAACGGCTTCGCTTTGGAGGCCCAAAACCCTTCCAAAGTGGGCAAAAGCAGGGCTTGGTGGTAAGGTTACCGTGATGCGAGAAGGGTTCACTGCAGCGGATTCGTGGCGCCAGGATGAATTGCTCAGGCGCAAACGACGTCTTGCGATTCAGTATCGCAGGCGGCGCTTTCGCTTGGCCATGGCTTTCGCGATCTTCTGTCTTGCCATCGCCGGCATCGTCACGGCGATCTTGGCAGGCGGCTCCACCTCGCGAGTCGAGGCTGACGGATTGCTGGCAGGCTCAACGCCGCTCGCATCCGCGCCGATCAACGCGGCGGCCGAGGAACGTCCGGCCTTCGCCCGCTTGGGTGACCGCAACATGATCCTTCCGGTCACCGCCGGGGAAGCCACCATCATCGCCTACCAGCCGATCAGCGACGAACGTGCCCTGTCGCTCACGCCCATCGGCGACAAAGCCAACACCAGCGCTATCGTACGCTTCTTCCGCGGCATCTTTGCAGGAGAGCCCTTGGTGCGGTACTACCAGTTGGAGGGCGAGGGGAACTCGTCCACCAACTCGGTCATCATCGGGGCGGCAGCCGGTTCTCCCGTGACCTCGCCCGTGTCGGGCATCGTCACAGGGGTCAAGGAATACAAGCTGTATGGCAAGTATGACGACGTGCAGATAGAGATCCGGCCTGAGGAGTTGAGCGGAGCCACGGTCTCTCTCATGTTCATCAGCGAGCCGGTCGTCTCCATCGGAGAGGTTGTGTCGGCCGGCAAGACTCAGTTGGGTAAGGTGCGGGAATGCCCGCCTGATCTGGCGGCACCGATCGCTCGCTACACGCACGACTCCGGAGCCCACGTGCACCTCAAGGTGACTGAGGAACCCGTCGACTAGCAGCCCGGTGGCATCCCCAGACGTTGTGCCATCTGCGTCCCGGCACACTATCGGCGCGCCGCGGGAGAGGGAAGGCGATGAACGCACGCTTCTGCGCCAGATGTGGGGGATCCATCGAGGTGCGGGCGGTCGGCGACCGCCCGCGAGAGGTTTGCTCCGTCTGTGAGACGGTCTTCTACCAGAACCCGCTGCCGGCCGCGGGTGCGCTCGTACTCGACGAACGGCGGCGGGTGCTCTTGGTCAGACGCAAGTACGAACCGGCCGTGGGCATGTGGTGTCTTCCCATAGGCTTCGCAGAGATGGGCGAGACCATCGCCGGGGCCGCTCTGCGAGAGTTGGGAGAGGAAGCGGGCATCACAGGCCGAACGATCCGCCTGATCGACGCCGATTCCTGGAGCAGCGCCTTCTATGGCGACCTCCTGATCGTCACCTTCGAGGTCGAGAAGACCGGCGGGAGCGAGGCGCCCGGCGATGACGCCGACGATGTGGGCTACTTCCCCATAGACCAGTTGCCGGCGCTCGCCTTTCCATCCAACGAGAAGGCCATCCGCCTCTGCGCGGACCTCCACCGTGACGAATGGGCCATGCACGACTCCTTCCACCAGTTGGGTGATCAGGCTCCCGCGGGTATGCTCTCGGACAGCCTCGTCGGTTTCGTGGGCGAGCACGCCTCCTATGTGGCCCGCCTATGGCTGGCCGACGTACGCTCCAACCACACGACCGCCGGGTACAGGAGACTGCCTGCCGACCTGCTGCTGGCGGAATGCGTGGCTGGGCTGCAACTCCTCGGACGTTGGCTGGAAGGGGAGAGCACCGAGGAGGAGACCAAGACCTTCTACCGAGACCTGGGCGGACGGCGCGGCGCGCAGGGCGTGAGGCTGGGGGAGATGCTCTCCGCCATCATGCTGGCCAAGAAGCACATCTGGGAGTTCGCGCTGTCTCTGGGTGTGTGGCAAGGACCCGTGGAGATGTACCGGGTGCTGGAACTGCAAAGCCGCTTCGCTACCTTCTTCGACAAGGCCATGTATCAGTCGGCTCGAGGCTTCGAAGGTGACCGACCGTGGCCGGGGCCGACGCCGGGGACTACACGTTGAAGCGGAAGTTGACTATGTCGCCGTCGGCGACCACGTAGTCCTTGCCTTCGACTCTGAGCACGCCGGCGTCGCGGCAGGCCTTCATGTTCCCGTGGCTCATGAAATCGTCGTAAGACACCACTTCGGCGCGGATGAAACCGCGCTGGATATCGGAGTGGATGGCGCCCGCGGCCTCGCGGGCCGTCTCTCCCGCCCGAATGGGCCAAGCCCGCACTTCGTCGCTGCCGGTGGTCAGGAAGCTGATCAGGCCCAGTTGGGAGAAGGCCGCTTGGGCCACGACATCCGCAGCCGGACCGGGCAGCCCCAGGGCCGCCGCGTATTCCTCTTGCTCCTCGACTGAGAGAAGCGACACTTCGAGTGCGTCGGTGAACGGAAACGCGAGTGGGTGCCGATCGCGAGCGAGAGCGGCGAGGGAGACAGGAGCCTCGGAAGTCTCTGTCTCGGTGTTGACCAGAAGCAGTTGCGGTGTCAGGGTGAGGAACTGGTATCCGCGCAGAAACCCCAGTTGCCCCTCGTCGAAGCTCACCTCGCGCAGAGGCGTCTCGGCTTCGAGCACCTCCTGGCAACGGACGAGGGCCTTCTTGCCCACGTCAGACAGAGGAGCCTTCTTCGCCCGCTCAAAAGCACGCTCCACGCGGATGAGGTCGAAGAGAAGGAACTCGCGGTCAAGCTCCTCCAGGTCGGCGTCGGGGTGAATGGGCTCACCCAGTACCGGATTGTCGAAGCACCGCAGCACGTGCAGATATACCTGGCCGCCGGCAAGCGCGTCCAGATAGCGCTCCATCTCCCCTTTTCTCGCGCTGGCCTCCGGCCAGGCCACTTCGCGCACCGTGATCTCGGCGAAGGTGGTCTTCTTGGGCTCGAATATCTCCGACAGGCGCCGGACGCGCGCGTCGCCCACGTGTACGGTGGCGAGGTGTCCTTCTCCGCGTCCCTCGGCCAAGGCCGAGACGAGGGTGCTCTTCCCACACCCTTTCAGCCCGATGATGCGTGCCTCCAAAGTCCCTCCTCGCCATGCCTGCGGTCAGCCTCAGTGTAACCCAGCCGCTTCGCGTGCGTCCCAGACATGGCCTCTTGGCAACGCTTTCGTGCCGTCCAGACGAGACGACCGGTCGAGGCTCGCGTATCATGCCCCTCAAGCCTCAGCGAGCAGCGAACTCAGAGGAAGGAGAACAGGTGAGTGACGTGAAGCGGCGATCGGCCGTGGTCGTGTTCGGATTGTTGACGGTCGCGCTGGTGGTCTCGCTGGCGGCGTGCGGCGGCTCGTCTTCGGACGGGAGTGTGAAGACCTACACCGACGACAAGTATGGCTACAGCTTCGAGTACCCCGACGACTGGAAAGTTGAAGAGGCCGGCGAAGCGGATGTCTCCGCCGGAGCGGTGGCGGCCGGCAGCACGGGGGTCTACGATCCCGAAGGAGCGGTCGCTGAGGACACCTTCATCGACATGATGCAGGTATCGGTCTACGAGCTCAATGTGACGGTGGACGAGTCCACGATGCCTGCGATCAAGACCGAGGTCGAAACCGTGGTCGCGAGCCTGGAAAGCCAAGCCGGTGACATCCAGACGGTCGCTCCGCTGGCCGACGCCAAGGTCGGAGGGATGGACGGCTACACTGTGACCTACAGCTTCGACAAAAGCGGAGCCCCAGTCACTTCCGCCCTCTACTTCATGTTCTCCGGCAACCTGGAGTATCAGCTCATCGTGCAGGCGGCCGAAGGGAACTGGGAAGCCAACCAGCCCATCTTCGAAGCCATACTCGACAGTTTCGAGCCCGGAAAGGCTCAGTAGCCGGCGATATCGGATCCGAGGCGGGGCCGGGCTGCAGCCCGGCCCCGCCTCGGTCTAACCACCCAGAAGCTCGAACAGGAGCGCGCACACTTCTTCCCGGCTGGCCGGCGCGAAGAAGTCGTAGCCGGCGCCCATACCCACAAGCGTGTCGAGCAGCCCCGCATAGGCTGCCCGGCGGGCGTAGGGATAGTGCACGGCTGAGAAGTTGCCGAACGGCGTCACGTAGTCCCGAGATGGCTCCCCCAGCGCCGCGGCCCGCACCACCATGGTGATCAGCTGCGCCCTGGTCAGCGACCTGTAGGGCGAGAAATGGGTCTCGTCGGTGCCATTGGTGATGCCCCGCGCCCAAGCCACGGCCACGTAGTGGTAGGGGAAGAGGTCGCCGACCGAGGGATCCGGGGCGGCCATGTCACCGAAGGGGCAGAGGTCAGAGAAGTCGACAGGGTACCCGAGCGTCTTGACGATCATCTTGGCGAACTGCTGCCGGAGAACGGCCTCCCGCGGGTGGAACAGGCCGTCGCCCTTTCCAGTGATGACGCCCAGACCGGCCAAACGCTCTATTTGTTCGAAGTAGGGGCTGCTCTCAGAGGTAACGTCAACGAAGCGTGCCGTTTGAGGAACGGTGGTTGTCGTCGTGGAAGGGGCGACGGTGGTAGAGGTGGTAGAGGTGGTAGAGGTAGAGACAGTAGTAGACGTCGTAGTCGTCGATGTGGAGGTGGTAGAGCTGCTCGTCGTGCCCTGCGCCAGCTCATCGGCCTCCGTGAGCGCGGCTCGGGCGTCTACCACACCCCAGCCGAATTCCCGGTCCCACCCAGGCACGCCGATATCATCCGCCGTCCGGTTAAGGATCTCACCCACCTGTGGGCCCGTCAGTCCCGATTCTGCCGAGCAGACCAGTGCCGCCACGCCTGCGACCATCGGAGCCGAGAACGAAGTGCCCTGCCACAGCACCCAGGAGCTGGCGGCCACGCTCCAGCTCAGGATCTCCGTCCCCGGTGCCGTGAGATCCAGGTTCTCTCCCACCGCGGAGAAGGACGCCCTTGAATCGGCCGGCATCCGAGTGGTGGCCCCCACAGCTATGACGCCGGGAAGCGCTGCCGGGTAGTACACCGAGGGCGAGGATTTATTGCCGGCCGCTGCGACGACGATGACACCTCGCTCCACCGCGTACCGGATGGCGTTGGCCTCCAACGTGGTCACCTGTGGCCCGGCGAAACTGATGTTGATCACGTCGGCCCCGTGGTCCACCGCCCAGTAGAGCCCGTCGGCAAGTAGAGCGTCGTCGCTTAGGCCAGAATCGTCAGCGATCTTGACGGGCATGATCTTGACGTTCCACGCGACACCCGCCATGCCCTGAGCATCGTCACCCTGCGCGACCGCCACACCTGCAACCGCCGTCCCATGGCCCATCTTGTCGCGCCATGAAGGCCAAACAGAACTGCGCTCGACCGCACTGTAGGGCGAGACTATGCGCCCCGCGAAATCGGGTCGGTACTGGTCGATGCCTGTGTCCAAGATGGCCATGATCACATCTCCGGAGCCCGTCTCCAGGTCCCAGGCCACGGGCATCCGGATCCTCGAAAGCGACCACTGACCTATTCCCAAGCCCGAAGCGTACAGGGGGTCATCGGGGACGAGACATGCGGCACGGGGGACCGTCTGCCGCGCCCAGATGACACCGGGCATCCGGCGCACCCTGTCCACCGTCTCTGCAACGTCCAACCCCGGCTCTTCACCGATCTCCAGCACGTAGGTGCCGTCGTGGCCTATGGGCCTGGCGTCATCGAAGCCGGATCTCCGCAGATCGGAAGCAGCTGCCGATCCCGCCACCTTGACCACCACCCGCTTCGGCTGCGGAGCACCGTCCGCGGAGACCGAAGGGGCGCCGCCGGAGACGGGATCAGCCAGTGCAATCTCACCTTGGCCGAAAGCGGCCAGCCCGACGACGATCGCGGCTAGGAGAGCGACCGTGAGACACACTGCCGGCACGCCCGGATGGAACCGGGCGTGCCGGAAGCAGACTCCCACGCATGACAGACGTCGGATTGGCGTTCTCTTCACATCCTCCCCCACTCGCCTATTCGGGAACGGCCGAGCCTCTAGCCAAAGCCCAGCAGGCTCGAACTCCCGAAGTAGAGGCGTTCCTTGTCCTCTTCACTCAGACCCCGGCCTTCGATGAAAGCCACGCACTCGTCCATCTCCTCGTACGGGTAATCGGTCGCAAGCAGGATCTTGTCAATACCCAGGGCGTCGCGGGTACATGCGAAGGCGGCGGGCAAGTAGTTGCCGCTCGTCGTCACCAGCATGTTGTCGCGAAGATAGTCGCTCGGCAGCCGTTTCAAATCGGGCACGGCATCGGGATCGGAGGCCTTGATATGGGGCCGCACGAAGGGATGGTCGATGCGCTGCATGAGAAAGGCAAGCCCCTCCCCATAGTGGCCCAGGATGATCTTGAGACGCGGGAAGGTATCGAAGGCTCCGCTCAATACCAGTCGCATCATGGCGGTGGCCGTCTCCACGCCGAAGCCGAAAGCCGCACCGGCCAAAGCCAGTCCATAGGTACGCAACTGGGGGATCATGGGCGCTACCGGATGTAGATAGATGGGAACATCCAACTCCTCCGCCTTTGCCAGTATCGGCCAGTAGCGCTTCTCGTCCAGATACGAGTCGCCGAAGTTGGAGTGTGTCTTCCAGCCCTTGAAGCCGAGGTCTTTCACCGCGCGCTCGAGTTCCTTAGCCGCCGCGTCCGCGTCTTTGGGTGCCAGCGCGGCGAAGCCCTGCAGTCGATCCGGATACTTCTCGATGGCTGCGGCAAGCTGATCGTTGGCACTGCGGGCGAGCTCCGTTCCGATGGCGGGCCCAAAGTGGTCGGTGCCGGGTGAGGTGAGTGAGACGACGGCCACGTCGATGCCCCCAGCATCCATCTCCCTGATCCGCTCTTCGCCGACATCCAGGAGCCGATCGAGCAGTCGATCGCCGTAGGGCTCGAAGACGTCGGGCCAGTAGTGGAGGCGCCTGAGACCCGTTTGGGGGTCGTCGGCCAGCCGAGGGTAGTTCGGGGTCTGGTACATGGCGTCGACCCAATCCTGCGTCAAGAAGTGGGTCTCTACGTCGATTCTTTTCACGCGTCTGCCTTTCTCTCGGTTTCTGGACTCGCTGCTATTCCCTCTACCCACCCGCGATGGGCAGGAACATGAGAACGTCGTCATCTTCCTCGAGGACCGTATGCCTCCCGTCGAGCACGGCGATATCCCGTCCGTTCACCATGACGCGAAGTGGGGCGTGGGCACTTCGCTCGGTGGGCTCCACGGCGAAGGGCGAGAACTTCTCCCCCTTCTCTTCCCTGAGCCGGCTGAGCAGATCGGTCACCGTGGCGCCTTCGGGTAGCGACACGTCCAGCTCCGCGTCTCCCAGCAGCATCTTGATGAGACCGACGCTTCGCACTTTGACCTTCATCTGAGCGGCCCTTTCCGGGATCCGGCGCCCACGCGAGTGGGCGCCCCGACCCGCCTAGACACCAACCAAGTCGCCAAGGTAGTCCAGACGCAACTCCTCCAACTTCGCCCTCGTAGGCACACCTTCACGAGTCCAGCCGCGGGCGTCGTAGTACTCATCCAGCATGAAGTCCAAGTCGGCCTGACTGATGAGTTGGCCCTTGGATGGTCCTTCGGGGATAGGTTCTGTCTTCAGACGCTCAGGCAGATCGTCGTCCGCCCGGGTGAAGCCGGCCAATATGTTGAAGACCCGCGCCACGTTGTTGATGCGCTCCCCCACCTGATGCACCTCATCGGTCGTGTAGGTGAGACCGGTGGCGCCTTCCATGAGGTCGGCCGTGTTCTGGAACATGAAGCCCGCCACGGCCATGTCCATGAGGAAGACGCACATGGTCGGGGAATCGGCCAGCGCGGTGCGCGCGTCCTGATTCCACTTGGTCAACTTGCCCTTGCCCTCGATCGCGAAGCGATCGACCGGATAGGGGATGGGTATGCCGAAGATCTCCTGAAACGCGTAGCCCTTGTTGTGATCGGCTCCAGTGAAAGCGGTGGCCAGACTGAGACCATGCGCTTTGGCGCCCCGGACGTCATACGCAGGCAACTCCAAACCTTTGATGTGCATGGCGTACTTCTCGGTGCCCTTGCCTATGCGTTCGGCCGCCATCTTGGTGCCATCGGCCAGTAGGTCGCCCAAGCCCTGGCGCTCTCCCATCATGCTCAGCAGCGTGACCATGGCCTGATCGTTGCCAAAGTGCAGATCGAGACCGCCGGTGTCTTCGAGGGTCAGGATGCCCTTCTCGAACAACTCCATGGCGAAAGCGATGGTGACTCCCGCCGACATAGTGTCGAGTCCCAACTCATCGGAGATACGGTCGGCGGCGATGATGGCGTCAGGGTTGTCCACTCCCACGACCCCACCGAAACTGTAGAGAGTCTCGTATTCCGGTCCCTCGGTGAACAGGCCCGCATAGGGCGCTTCCTGGGCCAATCTATATTGACTGCAGCCCACGGGACATCCCGAGCAGGCCGTCTTGCCCTGGCCCCGCGATTCGATGGCGTAGCCGCCGATCTTGTCAGCGGGCGTGAACACGCCGGTACCGGTCCAGTTGTTGGCCGGGTAGATGCCCAGCGCCTGAGTCATGTCGAGTGTGGTGGAAGTGCCGTAGCGGGAGAACTCGGAGTACAGGATGGGGCTCTCCTTCATACCCTCGCGCATGCGCTTGCGGGCCGCGTCGTACTTCTCCTTGTCGGCGATCTGCATCTGCTGGTCGCCTCGGAGGGCGATGGCTTTCAGGTTCTTGGACCCCATGACGGCACCCAGGCCTTTGCGCCCAGCCACCCGGCGCTCATTGACGATGCAGGCCATCCGCGACAGCTTCTCGCCGGCGGGACCGATGCAACTGATGCGCACGTTCTGATCGTGGAGTTCGTCCTTGATGACCAACTGAGTATCGGTCGTGGGCAGCCCCCAGATCTCCTTGGCCGAGCGGAACTTCACCTCTCCGTTCTTGATCCAGAGATAGGTCGGCTCCTCGGCCTTGCCTTCGATGATGATGACGTCATAGCCGGCACGCTTCATCTCCACCGGGAAATGCCCTCCGGTTGTGGCCACCCCCATCGCGCCGGTGGCAGGGGACTTTGCGTTGATCGCCATACGGCTGGCACAGGGGATGGTGGTGCCCGTGAAAGGACCGGGAGCGAAGATGAGCTTGTTCTCGGGGCCGAGCGGGTCGCAGTCGGCTGGGACTTCATCCAGCAGATACTTGACGGTGAAACCCGATCCCCCGATGAAATCCTGAGCTATGTCCAGGGGCAGGGGTTCTTCTCGATAGGTCTTGTCGGTGAGATTCACCCTCAGAACCTTGCCCGTATAACCTCCGCGGTACATGTCACTCCTTCGGTCAAGAGGTCTTCTCCGAGGACGAAGCTCCGGCCTTCAGGGCCGGAGGCGCACGAGAATCCTGCGGTCGTTTCTCGTGCGCAAAGAATACCAGCCATTCTGTTTCGGGTCAGCCGAGATGCGTCCGACGGTTCGCGGAGACGGGATGGCGGCGGCCTTCGAATCGTTTTGTACGCGGGGAGGCGGCCCTATATACTGACGCACCATGGGAGATAACGAGAGTCCGTATCGCATACCGCAACAGAAGCGCAGCAAGGAATCGCTCGAGAGGCTGCTTGAGGCAGCCGAAGAACAGATCCGCGCGGATGGCATCGAGTCACTGACCATCGCCAGTGTCGTGGGCAGGGCGGGACTGTCGGTAGGCGCCTTCTACGCCCGCTTCGCCGATAGGAGCGGCCTGCTGCACGCCGTGCAGGGCCGCTATCACGATAGAGTCGAACCGCCTCTTCTCGAACAGTTGGTGGCCACAGTCTCACCCGAGAAGACCCTCGCCGGTGCTGTCGGCCGGGCGATCGACCTCCTGGTCGACCATGTCATGAACGAGAGAGAGCTATCTCGGGCCTTCATGATGTCATCCGTCTTCGATCCGACCCTGCGGAACCGGGGAGAGCAGGTGAACAGGGCGCGTAGGGATGTTCTCGTTTCGGTACTGCTGCCTCACAAGGACGAGATCCATCACCCCGACCCGGTTCTGGCAATCTACATGGCCTACGGGATGTATGCAGCGGTGATCCGAGGCTCTCTGGTGTTCGGCATCGAGCATGAACTCTACTCCACCATCTCAGACCAGACCGTCGTCGTGGAGTTGAAGCAGGCGTTGACCCTTTATCTGAAAGGGGAGCGCACGCCCGACACCACTTCCCTTTCCGAGAGAGCGAGCGCAGCGCTGGCCGGATAAGCGAGGCGCGGCCTCTCAGCCAGGGCATGTTCGACCATGACCTGCTCGAAGGGGGACCTTGCGACTGAGGGCCACCGGTACCTGGATAGGCCTCGTTTGCAGCGCTCCTTACGGCATTCTTATGCCGATACAGCTATACTGCGCAAACGCCGTTGGAAACACAGTAAGTGAGGTTCTTGTGACAAGAAGAATCGTGGCCGTCGTCGTTTCTGTGCTCGTCCTTATCGGGCTCCTGGGACTGGTCGTCGGGTGCGGCGGCGACGAGCTGCCTGACGATGCCGTGGCCCAGGTCGGAGACGTGTACATCACACAGGCCCAGTTGGATACCAAGGTGGAGGACTTCAAGGCCCAGTACATGGGCTATGCACCCGATGAAGCCACCGACCCAGAGGGGTACAAGGAGTTCACACAGGGCGTCCTCGACTACCTCATCACCTACGAGATCGTCACCCAGAAGGCAGAAGAGTTGGGCGTATCCGTTACCGACGAAGAAGTCCAGGCCGAACTCGACACGATCCTCCAGGAGACGTTCGCGGGCGACCAGGCCCAGTTCGACGAAGCCCTAGCCGCGCAGAACATGACCATAGACCAACTGAAGGTCAGTTATAGGGAATCCATGCTGCTGCAGGGGGCCTACGAAGAAGTGACCAAGGATGTCACCACCGTGCCTGATGCTGACATCGCCGCGTATTTCGAAGAGAACAAGGCCGACTTCTTCACGGACGAGAAGCGCACCGCTCGTCACATCCTGGCGACGCCCGCCGGTGAAGAGGACGATTCCACGACCTCTTCCACCGTCGCCGGAGACACCACGACCACCGCGGCCGCACCCACGGACGCTGAGTGGGAGGCCGCTTTGGCCAAAGCCGATGAGGTCAGACAGGAACTTGTCGACGGAGGCGACTGGACGACGCTCGCCGCCGAGTACTCTGACGACCCCGGGAGCAAGGACGGCGGCGGCGACCTGGGACTGATCGCCAGGGGCGAGATGGTGCCCGAGTTCGAGGAGGCGGTGTTCACGCTGGCCAAGGACGAAATCTCCCAGCCGATCAGGACGGCGTATGGGTATCACATCATCCAGGTCACCGACATCACCCCGGCCAAGCAGTCCACCCTGGACGAAGTCAAGGACGACATCTCCGCCAAGCTTCTGTCCGACCTGAAGCTGGCCGCCTGGCAGACGTGGCTTGATGCGGCCAAGGCGGGCATCGGCGTCGTATTCAGAGCGGGTATGGAACCGACTACGACCACCACCGCGGCCTCGTCCGAAGAAGTCTCCCCGGACGCCACTTCCACCACCAACACGCCCGCGACCACCGAGGCCGGCACGGCTATCACCAGCCAGGCTGCAGAGACCACAACCACGGCTGCGCCCTAGCAGCCGGACGGTCTCACGCGGAGCATCTGCCACGGGGCGGACCGGCCTTCAGCCGGTCCGCCCCGTCTCGTCTCTACCGAAGGCGGCCGGACATCCGCCCCCCACGCCGGAATACGTTGAGCAGCAGCCTACTTGGCTCGGCTCAGCCGCTTGTTCGCCATGCACATGCCACAGCCGACGCGGCACTCGTTCCCGGGCATCCGGCCGCAGAAGCCGTAGTGAAGACCCAGCCGCCGCTCGTCTTCCTTCGCCAGCGGTTGATCTTGGTCAGGGGCAGGAGCGAAGTCTACGTAGCCCTTGGTGTAGGGCAGCACCAGACGCCCGTGCGAAAGACGGATCGGTTCGGCCGGCACGAGCAACTGCTTGCCGGCGGCGCCATCGACCAAGAGCCACCATGTGGCGAACTTGCGTCGGGGAAAGCCGAGGCCGGCGATCGTGCCGATCCTCTGGCCGTGTGCATCAAATAGGTCTCGCCCAGTCCACTGGGCAAGCTCGTCAGCGTCCGCAGCCATCGCCATCCTTTCAGTGTCGACTTCTTCCAGTCTACCGTGGAAGCGAGTGCCATCCCAAAGAAAGAGCCGCCCGGCGAACTCGGCCCCCACCGTGGTGGTCGACCGAGAGTCCGCCGAGCGGCCCCGTTACCGGCATCTGTGCCGGCGGTCTAGGCCAGACTCTAGAGACCGGGCGCGAAACGGAACTTCTGCTCCGGATCGACGATAGCGAGGATCTGCACGATACAGCCGTCACCGCTGGGCCAACGCCAGGGCAGGACCAGTAGGGTGCAGCGCTCGTTGGTGACCTCATCGAGATCTCCACCGACGTTCTCGATGCCCGGGATGCCGCCCGTGACCATGAGGGTCTTGTGCGCCGGTTCCCAGTTGGGGAAGGCGTCGAGCGGATCCTGGCCGCCGTGCTCCTGCTTCCACTCTTCGATGAGATGGGGATGTGTGGGTCCAAGCCCGTGATTGACCAGTTTGGTCGCGATCGGATGGTCGTTCGCCTGGGCTCCATAGCCGATCACCTTGAGCTTGTGGTCGATGGCCCACTGGGCACACGTCGCGTCGGCGCCGGGACCATACGCGAAGTACTCGTCGGTGTCGCCCCACTTACGATGGAAGCCCGTGTTGACCATGACCATGTCGCCCTCTTGGATCTTGGGATTGGCGTTCTCCAGATCCTCGGAGCTGATGACACCCCATTTTTCCTTGGGAGCGTCGACGACCACACCGGTACCGAACATCCGCCAGACCGGGTAATCGTTGATGGTCGGAGTGCATTCGGTCACATGCAGCGGAGCGTCCATATGAGTGCAGCGGTGCATGATGCCTTCCCACTGCGTCTGGTACACACCGTCGCGTGCGTGGAACTTGACCACGTCGATATTGACGCTCGGGGTAGAAGGCCACTCGGGCATGAACTGGGCGAAGGTATGACCCAGGCTGTAGACAGAGAGACCGTTCCGTCCCGGCTTGCTGCCGGCTTCGAGCCGGGCGCTGCCGGTGGGATCGAAGATCGCGACCACGCGGACGGGGCACGCCTCGCCGTGCTCGAACTTCCAGGGGATGGCCGCCAGGGTGGCGCGACGGCCCTTGATCGAGTCCACGTCGCCACCGATCTGCTTGATGATGGGCATGCCCGCACCGGTCAGGGTCCGGGCGGCGATGTTCAACTCGGGGAAATCCGCTTTGGCATCTCCGCCGGTGGCCTTGGTGTATTCGGCAGCCAGACGTTTCATCTGCGGGCCGCCGCGCTGGGGACCCATATGAGTGGCCAGCGGACAGTCGATAAAGGGGGTGTCGACGGCGACCATCTTCGCGCCTGCCTGGACGAGATACTCAGCGGCGTCTTTGGTCAGTCCCGGCGCTTCACCGAAGTACTCGAGGCCGTCGGAGTATTTCTGGTTCCATCCGGTCACGATCACTACGATGTCGCCCGCCTCGATGGCCGGCGTGGCGGCTTTGATGTCCGCGGCGGTGACCTTCTCCCAGTTCTTCTTGGGGATGTCGAGGACCACGCCATTGCCGAAGAACGTGGTGGGATCGATGGCGGCGAGGTCGGCACCTTTCTGGATGTAGGCGAGAGGAGCATTCATGTGCGTGCCCGTGTTCATCACCGTGGTGATGCGCCAAGCCAAGACGCCGTGCTGAGCGTGCTTGACCCCACGGACCATACGCACGTCGGGATCGCCCGGATACGAGGGCACCCCGTGATCCCACACGTGGCTCAGTTCAACGAACTGTAGCCCGGAGAAGGGGTCGGTGACGACATTTGTCATATCAGCTTTCTCCTTATTCGGTCGGCGGTCTCTAGTCGGATGGACCTCTATGCGACGGCGAACAGGCCGGTGGGAGGAACGGTCATCCGCCGCACTCGGTTCCCATGTGGGTTTGCTTGAGGCAGGGGATGGGCATCCTGTGCCGGCACCTTAATGGTATAACTATACCAGATACTGGAAGAGGCGCAAGGGTCCGGGGCGCGGTCGAAGGGGCCGCGGTCGAAAGCCCTCTGTGGTCGACTCCCGGATGACGACGAGGCCGTCGCCGATACCGGCGACGGCCTCGTCCCAGATCACAGGTGGAGTCTACCGTCAGCCCATCAGCAGCACAGGTTTGATGGCGGTACCGTCGTGAGTGGCCTTGACGGCTTCGTTGATGTCGGCGAAGGCGAATGTCGTGACCAGTCTGTCGAGAGGGAAGCGTCCCTGCTTGTACCACTCGATCATCTTAGGCAGGAAGGTGCGCGGCACCGCTGATCCGGCCATGATGAACTGCACGCGGATGCCCTTGGAAAGGAGAGCATGTGGGCCACCACCCAACGTCTCGGCCTCCGGAGCAGCGACCACCCCGAACACCCCTCCCCCTTTGAGCACGCTGGCGGCGGTGACCCACGAAGTCACCGCTCCCGAACTGTCCAGAGCGTGGGAGATACCCCGAGGAGCGATCTCGTTGATGCGGGCCACAACATCATCGGTCTTGGCGTTCACCGTATGGGTGGCTCCCAACTCCAGAGCCAGCTCGAGCCGCTTGGGATTGCGGGCCACGGCGATGATCGGGTAGGCACCGGCAAGGTGAGCTGCCATGACCGCGGCCTGGCCCACTCCCCCCACCCCCAGGGATAGGAAGCTGTCCTTGGGTCCCACCGCCAACTCGTTGACCACTGAACCGGCCCCTGTCATGGCGCCGCAGGGCAGAGCCGCCAGTATCTCCCAGGGAGTGTCGTCGTCGACCTTGACGAGCTGCTCCTCTCGAGCGATGGCGTAGGTGGCGAAAGAGGACTGCTGGAAGTAGCAGGCAGAGATCTCTTCGCCGCCGAGTTTGATGGTCCTAGAGCCGTCCAGGCGACATCCACCGAACAGCATGGGGAACTGGGTCTCGCAGATGTACCGCTTCCCCTCCAGACAGTTGTTGCACACGCCGCAGGCCGGCCAAGAGATGATCACCCGGTCGCCCGGTTCGACGCCCCGCACTCCCGGGCCCACCTCGTCGACAACCCCGGCGCCTTCATGACCGACCACGGCCGGCATGGGCAGGAAGTGCTGCATGTTCAGGTCGGTATGGCACAGACCTGACGCCTCGATCTTGACGTAGACCTCACCCGGCTGGAGGTCTCCCAGCTCGACCTCCTCGAGCGAGAACGGGCCCTCGGGCTCGCGTACGACGGCTGCGATAGCTTTCTTGCTCACCTCATCCTCCTTGAGTCATTGCGACGACCGGCTTCTGCCTTGGCGCACGCGCGCCCATCAACCTCCCGCCATGAGAGCGAAGACGATGATCTCTTCTCCGTCGGATAGGGCGGCCTCGTCGTCGCCCTCCGACTGCCCCCGCGCCATCGTCACGCGGGAAGTGAAGCACTGCCTCTCCCGATCCCAGGCCCAGTCCGCCAGCTTGTCCTCTACCTCGGGCACCAACACATCCTGCAGGTCCGCCAGCTGAGTCCCGCGCGGCAGATCAAGCTCCAAGCGCCGTGTGCCCATCTGGTCCCGCAGAAGACCCAGGAAGGTCACCGAGATGTGCACGTGCTTGTCAGTCACCAAAGCGACTCGGTCCCTCCACATCGACGACGTTCGGCGGTCCCGGTCCTCTGGGGCGCCCCGAGCATGCGGCTCCTCACAGTGTACCGTGCCTGCCGCCCCTGAATGATATCCGGTCCCTCACGTGGGGCGCCCGCGCTGTGAGCAGCGTCGCCTCACTATAGCCCCAGCATGCACGGTCCCGAGGCGGCCTTCCGGGCTTTGCATGAGCGCCTCTTCCCATTACAATTATGCATTGATGGAACTGGACCAACTCAGATCGTTCCTTGCAGTGGCCCAAGTGAGGAGCTTCACGCGCGCAGCCAACCTGGTCCACCTGTCCCAACCCGCCATCAGTCGTCAGATAGCCCGGTTGGAGAAGGAGTTGGGCGTCCCCCTCTTCGAACGCTACGGACGACGCGTGGAGACGACTCCGGACGGGAAACTCCTGCTGCCGCTGGCCAAGACCATCGTGGCCAGAGCCGACGACGCCGTCCGTCTGATCAAGGAACACGCCGGCATGACGGTGAGCCGCGTGAGCTTGGGCTCCACGGGGACGGTCTTCGCACATCTGCTTTCCCCCATCCTCGCGCCCTTCATCAAAGCCTACCCCCGCGTCCAGCTGGATCTGGTGGAGATGGAAGACGCTCTCCTGGAGGACGCGGTCCTGAACGGAGAGCTCGACTGCGCGGTCATCACGGCATGGGGCTCCACACGCGCTGCGGTCGTCCATCTTCTGTGCGAGGACATCTACGTCGTTGTCCCGGCGAACCACCGGCTCGTCTCCCATCCCGTCGTTGCTCTGCGTGACTTGGCGGAGGAATCCATACTGCTGCCGGGCTACTCGCTCAACATGTCGAATCTGCTCACTGACGCCTGCCGTCAGGCCGGCTTCGAACCTCGAGTCCGCTATCGTGCCAACTACCCCGAGCTGGCCAAGGCGCTGATGCGCGAGGGGTTGGGTGTGGCCCTCATGCCCCGCACGTTCTTGACCCCCATCACGCTGGAGGAGTTGGTGGTCATCCCCCTGGAAGAGAAGCTGACCAGAGATCTCAACCTCGTCTACTCGCGCGAGCACCCGTTGTCGGCGGCCGCCCGCGCCCTCCTCTCGCACGTGCGCGAAAGCATACGCGACGGCGCAGCTCTGAAGACGGAACTCCCCCTCGGTGTCACGCCCGGGGGCACCACCGTCGTCGACCGGGGCACGACGGCTGAGGGAAGGAAATAGGAGCAGCAGAAAGGTATCCGCTCGTGGAGTGCAAGAAGGACGTGAATCTCTCCCGATGCAACTGCAGCTACGCAGGCTGTTCGCGCCAAGGCGTCTGCTGCGACTGCCTCGCCTATCACCTGAAGAGCCGGGAATTGCCCGCGTGCGTCTTCCCCGCGGAGGCCGAGCGGACGTATGACCGGTCCTTCGCCCACTTCGTCCGTTTGGTGGAGGAAGGTAAGATCTAGGAGGCTGCTGAACAATGACGCTTAGCCGCATGGAGGCGCCGGCCACGGGTGGTGCGTCCAGGTGGCCAAGGCTTCGCTTTTCAGCAGCCTGTCAGCGATGTCAGCCCAACAGCCGTAGGAGGAAGAACCCTTGAGTGGAGAGAGTCATTTCACGGCAGAAGAGGCAGCCGAAATAGGTCACCGGTTGGGGATCGACTGGAAGGCCTTTGACGTCGACGAGTTCCGGCGCGGCTTGGATGTGGAACTGGAGCACGGGCTTGTCGACCCAGGCACGAACGTCACCGGAAACGATCCTCTTACGACGGGCAAGATCGCTCTGGCCCATCTGAACGAGTTCCCCGACTACTACGACCGCCTCCACGCGATGGAAGAAGAGGCTGAGGCGTATTGGAAGGGCAGGACCTAGCCTTACAGCTGTCTGCCGCAGCCAGGGCAGAATCTGTCTGCGCCATCCAGAGGGTGACCGCACTGCGAGCAGAATGGGGCCCGTTCCGAGGGGACCGCATCACCCGGGGACGGAACCGCTGCTCCCGCCGCGGCCCCGGGCGGAACTGCGTTACCCGTCTCGGTATCCGCAGGGGAATCTGCTCCCCGCCGTCCCCGACTCAGGAGTACGATCAGCGCGGCCAGCGCACCCACGACAGCCACTCCGAGAACCACGATGAGGGTGATCCAGCCCGCAGACAAGGCCGAAGCCTGCGCCGACACCTCCTCACCCTCGGCCGAGTGGCTCCCGTCCGCATTCCCGGCTACGGCTGCACCGTTGTCGTTCGCCTCGGAGACGGTCGCTCCCTCGTCGCCGCTCGTAACGTCCGCCGCGGTGGTGCTCGAACCTTCGCCCGCACTCTCGGAGTCGCCCGTAGCGCCTACGGCCAATCCCAGCGCCTCGAGACACTCCGCAGACCACCAGAAGGGCCGCACCGCCACGCCCGAGGTGCTCACGATGTCTTCGCCCACGTCACCCAAGACCACGTCGGCCACGGTGTCGATGACCACGGCGTGCCGGATGGGACCCCCCGTCAGATAGGCCTTCTTGCCATCCGACCGGACGGCAATCTCACGTGGTCAGTAGGCCTCCAACGGTATGCGTTTGACGATCTCCTCACCGGTGGTGTCCACGACGGCGCAGAAGAACTCCTCGGCCGTGGGCACACGGGGCGTGGTCGTCCCCCCGCTCAAGACGTCCGAGTACCCGTTGTCGGCACTGCAGACCACATAGGCCTTGGCACCGGAGGGCACGAAGCCTATGCCGATAGAATACGAGGGCTCGGTGCTCACGTCCCAACGATCTTCAAGGGTGAGAGCATCCACCACACGCACGCGCTTTCGGTAGATCTCGCTGAAGAACACCTGCGAGTCATCGGGCTTGACCGCCAAACCACCCACCAGGGCCGTTGGAATCTCCTGGATGATCGTCCACGTGGCCACGTCGAAGCACAGCAAACGACAATCCTCGCTCTTCTCAAATGTCTCGAACCACTCGAAAAAACTGCGTGGAGTAAGCTCGGCGAAGTTGTCGCAGGCGACGTAGGCACGTTCCCCATCGAAGCTGATCGCCACCAGTCCGCCGAGCACGTCAGGAATCGTGCGAACGACCTTGTTCGTCTGAGTGTCCACCACCTGCAACCCAGCGCTCGACGTGGCCAGCACCAGAGAACCATCGGGTGTGCACGCCACTCCGCCGGCGCAGGTACGCATGTCCGCGTATGGATAGCCTGCCTCCTGGAAGGCCTTCTTCGTCCAGGCGGTAGGATCGTGCCTCTCTACCCCCGGGAGAGCGATCTCCAAGATCTGCTCTTTGCTCTCCGCGTCGAGCACGTGAAGCACGGGCTCATAGGCATCGGTCATGTACACGCGGCTGCCGTCGGGCGCAACGGCTACCCCCTGCAGGGAGCCGCCCGCGGCGGGCCTCGCCACCAAGCTGTCGGATATGGAGTCGATATAGGCCGCGGCACCGCTGGAGCCGAACCGTCCGGCCTGGATCTTGGCCGCGTCGTGGTCCGTCTCCCCCACGTAGGTGAAGGGCTGCAGAGCCAAGCGGCGTTCCCACTCGCCCCGTTCTGTCGCCGCTACACCGGTCGCGAGACAACCCAGGAGCACCGCAGCCAAACCGAAGCTCAGCACGATGGTCCTGATGCCGTCGCGAGGATTCATGGCTCCCTTCCGCGGTTCAGTCCCGAACAGTCGGTCCCCGGGCTCTCGGCAGCCCCCATTTGGCTCCTTAATAACACTAGACCACGGTATGACGCGCCGTCAAGAAGCCGACCTGGCGACCGGGCGACCGTAGACGCTCAGCGCATCGCGACTGCCCTGACCGCCTCCGGAGACAGCTCTTCGATCGAGGCCAGAGTCCCATCGACCATAGCAATGGTCTCCGCGCCCAGGGGCAGCAAGGGATGAGGGAGCGCGATCACCCTGAGCCCGGCCGCCTTGGCCGCCTGGATGCCGAAGCGCGAGTCCTCCACTGCCACGCAGCGTTCCGCCTGCACGCCCAGCCTCCGACATGCTTCCAGGTAGACATCGGGAGCCGGCTTTCCACACGGCACTTCGTCCGACGATACCCAGGCGTTGAAGTACCTGTCCAAGCCCGACCGCTCCAACACGAAGGCGATGACGGGGCGCGGCGAAGAGCTGGCGAGGCCGAGAGGGTAGCAACGCGCCATACGCTCCACCACACCGGCCGCTCCGGGCAGCAGAGGCAACTGCTTCTCGTAGGCCGCCAGGAGCGCGTCGACCACCCTGGCGATGATCTGATCCTCCTCGAGGGGAAGCCCGACCACTCGTTTGAGGTAGGCGGCCCACTGCTGCGAGTTGTCACCGCCCGCAAAGGCATCCTGGTCGAAATCGTCCCAGCTCACGTGACAATCGGCGAAAAGCTCGCCGATGATGCGCTCCCAGATCTCTCCCGAGTCCAGGATCACCCCGTCCATATCGAAGACCACCGCCTGCGCATCATCCACGGACATCACCACCTACGAGGGCTGAGAAGAAGACGCGTTCCGGGTCGCGGATCCTACTATGACCTACGTGCAGGCGCCGGCAGTTGAGGACACCGCCTTCGCCGCCTTCCGGTCGTATCCATAGTCACCCAGGATCTTGACCACTTGGGCCGGCTTCACTGCCGCGTAGACCTTCTCATCCACGATCATCACCGGCGCCAGCGCGCAGGCACCAACGCAGCGGGCCACGTCGATGGAGAAGCGACCGTCGGGCGTGGTCTCGCCCACATCGATCCCGAGCAGATCCTTCAGCTTGTCGAGAACCTCACCCGCTCCCTTCACGAAACACGCCGTGCCCAGACACAGAGAGATCTGATGCTCCCCGCGAGGCACGAAGGTGAAGTAGTGGTAGAAGCTCGCAACCCCGGCCACTTTGGCCGCCGGGATCTGCATGAGCGTGGACACCGCATCCATGTGCTCTTGGGCCAGGTAGCCGAAGTGCTCCTGGACCTTGTGCAAGACCGGGATGAGGTAGCTGTGGGGATGCTTCCTGCTGCAACACTCCGCTATGTAGACAACCACATGCTCGGGCAGCACGGCGCGGGCCCTGTCCTGCTCGGCCACCAGCAATTCCGTGGGCATTCCGCAGGTATCGGGAGTCATCGCACACCTCTCGGATACTTGGCCTCGTAGTGGGTATGGAGCAGTTCGTGACAGAGGTGGCTGTTCGGCGCCCCCAGAAACTGCTCATAAAGCCGCTCGATGGCTGGGTTCTCGTGCGACTTGCGCAGAGACTTGCTCCCGTCGATGGAGTACAGCGCCTGAGCACGCAAACGAGCAAGCTTGGGGTCGAGCACGTGCATGCCGCTCGGTGGATAGGGCTGGCCCCCACCGGCTACGCATCCGCCCGGGCAGGCCATTATCTCGATGATGTGGTAGGACTTCTCGCCACTGCTCACGCGGTCTAGCAGCTTCTTGGCGTTCTGAAGACCGTTTGCCACCCCGATATTGAGCTCGGAGCCACCCAGGTCGATCGTCGCCTCCTTGACGCCCTCGACACCACGGACCTCGTCGAAGACCAACTCCTCCAACTCCCGACCCGAGACCTTCTCGTAGGCTGTGCGCAGAGCAGCCTCCATCACTCCTCCAGTGGCACCGAAGATGTCGGCCGCGCCTGACGACACCCCCAGAGGCGTGTCGAACATGCCGTCCTCGATATTGTGGAAATCGACGCCGAAGCACTTGAGCAACCAGATGAGCTCGCGAGTGGTGAGCACCGCGTCCGTGTAGGGAGCGCCCCATGGGGTGAGATGCTCATCACGGGCGGCTTCGAACTTCTTGGCCGTGCAGGGCATGATGGCCACGACGAAGATCTTCTGGGGATCGATGCCGCTCTGCTGGGCGTAGTAGGTCTTGAGCAGGGTGGAGAGCATGCTCATGGGCGACTTGCAGGTCGAGGTGTTGGGCATGAGCTCGGGATAGAACCGCTCCATGAAGTTGATCCAGCCCGGCGAGCACGAGGTGATCAGGGGGAGCTTCTCGTTCTTGCGCAGACGCTCGATGAACTCGGTGGATTCCTCCACGATGGTCAGGTCAGCACCGAAGTTGGTGTCGAACACCTTCGCGAAGCCGGCGCGACGAAGAGCCGTCACGAGCTTGCCGGCCACGGGAGTGCCCGGCCGGAAGCCGAAGCCCTCACCGATGGTGGCCCTTATGGCCGGAGCCGTCTGCACCACCACATGCAGGTCGGGGTTGGAGAGGGCTCTGAGCACGGGTCCGGTGGAGCCTGTCTCCACGAAGGCGGCCGTCGGGCAGACGTTCGAGCACTGTCCGCAATGTATGCAAACAGAGTCGATCATGGCCTGTTCGTGGGCCGGCGCCACCACCGTGCGGAAGCCCCGTTTCTGAGCTGAGAGGTTGTTGACTCCCTGCACCTCCGCGCACACCCGCACACAGCGGCCGCACAGGATGCACTTCTCGGCGTTGCGGCGCACAGGGGCCGACACGTCCACCTCGGAGCGCTTGCGCTCCCCCTCGAACAAGCGTACCCACACCCCCAGGTCGTACGCCAGGCGCTGCAACTCGCAGGTGCCGTTGCGCATGCAGGTCTGACAATCCTGGGGATGGTTGTCGAGGATGAGTTCCACAACATCGCGGCGTAGGCGACGAAGCAGCACGGATGAAGTCGTGACCCTCATGCCCTCCGCCACCGGGAAGGAGCACGCGGGCACGGGGTTGCGCTGCCCTTCGACCTCCACCAGGCACACACGACAGGCCCCCAAGACACTCAGATCGGGGTGGTAGCACAGGCTGGGGATGCGGATGTTGATCGATTCGGCCGCCCTCAGGATGGTGGTCCCATCAGGGACGGTGAGCTGGATGCTGTCGATCCAGAGAGTGACTGTCTTTTCTGTTGTCATAGCCGCCTACTCCCTGTTCACCGCGTCGAACTTGCAGGCCTCGAAGCACTGTCCACAGCGCGTGCACTGGGAGGCGTCGATCACGTGGACTTCCTTCTTGTGACCGGAGATGCAGCCTACCGAGCACACTCTCCGACAGGCCATGCATCCGGTGCACTTGTCGGGCAGGATAGTGTAGGTGAGGAGGTCCCTACACACACCGGCCGGACAGCGCTTGTGGAGCACGTGGGCCTCATACTCGTCGCGAAAATGTTTGATGGTACTGAGTACGGGATTGGGCGCCGACTGACCCAGTCCGCAGAGGGAGGACCGCTTGACCGTATCGCCCAGGCGCAGAAGTTTGTCTATATCACCGTCTTCCCCCCGGCCGGAAACGATCCGGTCGAGGATCTCGAGCATGCGCTTGGTGCCCTCGCGGCAGGGCACGCACTTCCCACACGATTCGTCTTGGGTGAAGTCGAGGAAGAAGCGGGCCACGTCGACCATGCAGGAGTCCTCGTCTATGACGATCATGCCACCGCTACCCATCATGGACCCAGCCTCGGCCAGGGACTCGTAGTCTACCGGGGTGTCGAGGAACGATTCAGGCAGACATCCTCCGGCGGGTCCACCGGTCTGCACCGCCTTGAAGCGTTTGCCGTCGGGGATCCCGCCACCCACGCCGAAGACCACCTCGCGCAGGGTGGTGCCCATGGGCACCTCCACCAGCCCCGTGTTGCACACCTTCCCGGCCAGGGCGAAGACCTTGGTCCCCTTGCTCTTCTCGGTGCCCACGGACGCGAACCACTCGGGCCCATCCAAGATGACCACAGGCACATTGGCCAGGGTCTCGACGTTGTTGATCACGGTGGGCTTGCCCCACAGGCCCTTGACTGCCGGATAGGGTGGGCGCGGTTGGGGCATACCCCGCAGGCCCTGGATGGACGCTATGAGCGCTGTCTCCTCACCACAGACGAACGCGCCTGCACCCAAGCGGATCTCCACGTCGAAGTCCCAGTCCGTCCCGAAGATGCTCTTGCCCAGGAAGCCCGCCTGCCGCGCCGCCTCGATGGCGATCTCCAAACGCTTGATGGCCAGTGGATACTCCGCACGGATGTAGACGAAGCCTTGCTGCGCCCCGATGGCGTAGCCACCGATGATCATCCCCTCGAGGATGGTGTGAGGATCCCCCTCGATGGTGCTGCGATCCATGAAGGCCCCGGGGTCACCTTCGTCAGCGTTGCAGATGATGTACTTCTCGTCGCTGTGTTGGATGGCCGCGTAGTTCCACTTGACTCCGGTGGGGAACCCACCGCCTCCGCGACCACGCAGGCCGGACTTGGTCACCTCGTCGATGACGTTCTGGGGACTCATCTCCGTCAGCACCTTCACGGCAGCCTCGTAGCCCCGTACCACCAGATACTCATCGAGGCTCTCGGGGTCGATGCCCGCGCAGTTGCGCAAAGTCACCCGCAGTTGGCGGCCGAAGAAGTCGGCGTCGCCGTAGACGGGATGGAAGCGATTGGCCAAGCGCGCGTCTCTCCAGACGCTCTTCTCGAGGTACTCTCGGCCCGCGTTCTCGTGGTGGGGCATGGCGTACTTCTGCACCGGCGCGCCGCCGAGCACGTGGGAGGAGAAGATCTCTGCCGCCTTGTCCGGGTCGACCCCGATGTACTTGACCGGACTGTCCCCTTTCGAGCGTACCGTCACCACCGGCTCCATATCGCAGCGGCCGGTGCAGCCCACTCGACTGAGGACCACGTCGGTGATCTCATGCTTCGCGATGAGTTCCTGGAAGCGCTCGAAGACCTCGGGCGCTCCCGCGGCATCCTCACACGTGGCAGATCCCACGGTGATGCCCATCCGCATCCGCAACTTCTGGCTGAGAAGACGTTCCTCTGCCTCCCGGCGAAGCTCGAGCAGATGCTCCATGGCTTCGTTCATTGACTCCCCTTTGCCCCTCTCTCGCTCCCTCTCCATTCACCTACCGGGAACGACTTCGTTGACGGCTAAGAATACGGGCAAAAGCCCTCGGAACACAGTGCCCCGGACCGAAGAGCGGGCGTACGGGTCACGCCGAGGGGCGAGATGCCACCGGCAGACGAGGCCCGCACGCAAATGCCGGCACCTAGGAGAAGATGATCACGTTACGCAGGGCCTCGCCGCCCATAGAAGAATCCATGGCCTCATTGATGCGCTCCAGCGGGTAACGTCCGGCGATGAGCTCATCGAGCTTGTAGCGGCCCGCCTTGTAGAGATCTATGAGCCCCGGAACGTCCACGCTGAGGCGGGTCGACCCCATGAAGCCTCCGGTGAGGGTCTTCTCGGTGAAGGCGAGCTCGCCCGCCGCCACCGTCACCATGGAGTCGACCGCCGGCGGAAGGCCGACCATGACCGCCGTGCCGCCCCTGCAGAGCATGGCCCACGCCTGCTGCATGGCGGCCGCGCTTCCCACGGTCACGAAGGCGTAATCCGCCCCTTTGCCGCCGGTCAGTTCCTGTACCACCGCCACCACATCGACCGCCCTGCTATTGACGGCGTGCGTGGCTCCGAACTTGCGCGCACGCTCCAGCTTCGAGTCCAGGATGTCGACGGCGATGATGGGGTTGGCACCGCAGGTGACGGCCCCCTGCACGGCATTCAGTCCCACACCACCCGCGCCGATGACGACCACGCTCTCCAGCGGGCGGACGCGCGCACGGTTCACCACGGCCCCGAAGCCGGTTATGACGCCGCAGGCCAGCAGAGAGGCAAGGTCGAGAGGGAAGTCTTGGTCGATCTTGACCAATTGCGACTCGTGCACGAGGACGTACTCGGCGAACCCTCCGACGCGGGCCTTCTGCACGATGCCCTCGCCCTTGTCGTTGGTGAGCGTGCCCTGCACATCGTAGGTGACCTTCGTCTCACAGAAATACGGCCGGCCGCCGACGCAGTAGGCGCACTTCCCACATGATTCCAGGAGACTCACAATCACGGCGTCGCCCACGTTGACGGAGGTGACGGCACAGCCCACCTCCTCCACGTGCCCGGCCGTCTCGTGCCCCCCCACGAAGGGCAGCAGACCTCCGAGGTCGCCCTTCATGTCGTGGATATCGCTGTGGCAGATGGCGGTGGCGGCCACCTTGATCAGAACCTCATCAGGATTCGGCGCCCGCAGGGTGAGGTCCTCGATCACCAGCGGTGTGCCGAACTCGTAGCAGACGGCGGCTTTCATGTCAGACCTCCTCCGGTGGGACCCACCTGTGTGTGAGCAGCTTCTTCCAGACTGAGTATGACGCCATCGACTCCCTTGTCTGCGCGGCCGTCCGCGACGGCCGCGGCCAGGTCTTCCTTGACCATCTGAGCCACCCGCAGCGGCACTTCGAACTCCTCGGCGAGGGCCAGGGCCAGATTGATGTCCTTGTGCGCCAGAGAGATCCTGAAGCCGGGTTCGAAGTTGCGCTTGAAGACCGTGTGCGGATACTGCCTGAGGCTCCAGTTGTCGGCCGTGCTGACAGACAGCAGGTCGAACAATGCCTGGGGGTCGATGCCGGCCTTGGTGCCCAACACGAAGCCCTCGGCGCACGCGGAATTGCAGGTGAGACCGATCATATTGTTGACCAGTTTGGCTATGTTGCCGCAGCCCACTCCACCCAGGTGGAAGATCTTGTTGGCCATGGGCTCGAGCACCGGACGCGCTTTCTCGAGCACCTCAGCCTCACCCCCGACCATGATGGTGAGGGTGCCTTGCTCAGCTCCTCTCGTACCTCCGCTGACCGGAGCGTCCAGAACGTCCACCCCCTGAGCCGCCGCGGCCTCAGCGATGAGCCTGACCGTCAAAGGGGAGTTGGTGCTCATATCCACGTAGATGTCGCCCGCTCTCCACCCAGCCTGCAGGCCGTCCTCCGCCAGAGCTACTTCTTCCACTATCTCAGGGGTGGGGAGGCAGGATATGACCAAGCGGCAGGCCTCGGCCACAGCTTTGGGGTCGTCCGCCCAGACCGCTCCCGTGGACAGCAGAGTCTCGGCCGCTTCCTTGCTGGCATCATGGACCACCAGTTCGTTGCCGGCCGCCTGCACGTTCCTGGCCATGTGGACGCCCATCTGTCCTATGCCGATGAACCCGACCTTCATGGTCGCTCCTCTTCCTCGTCGTTCGAATTCCCGTGTCGCGTCAAATGCGTATATCGAGGTCTGCCAGGGTCTCCGGCAGAGGAATGCCGGTCTTGCGATCCCAGCCCATGGCGGCAAAGTAGTCTTCACGCATCCGCTCGAAGGGAACGTCGTTGCCGGCCGCCGGCCCGGCGCTGAGAGGGTCCTCAAAGCGCTTGGGCAGACGGAAATGGTCCGGCCCCAATCCCTCGCGGATGTTGAAGGCCTGGCGCAGCGTCAGTATGCGCCGGCCCGCGCGAAGACCTTCCTCCCAGTCCATGTCCCAACCGGTGACCGGCCGCAGCAGTTCTACCACCGGCGGCGCGTCGAACTGAGAATACAGCGAGCACAGACCCGCGGAACTCAGCAGTTGCCAGTAGGCGGCACCGCGCGCGTAGGCTTCCCCCTTCTGATCGTAGCCTCCGAAGACCTCGGTCGATTCAGATTGGAGAAGGGGATCCGTCCCCAAGGGAGCCCCCTGATCGAGGATGGCCATGCCTTGCGAGCCGCAATGCTGGGCCGGAGTGGCGTCGGCGATGTAGAAGAGGCCCATTGCCGGTGTCGCACGCGGGTCATGCAGGGGCAACTCGCGGCCTCCGACATGCATGGCGTACTGCTCGCTCCCCTTGCCGATGGTCTCCGCAGCCCGCCGGGAGCCGTCGGCCAACACGGCCCCAAATCCTTCACGACGCGCCATCTGTTCCACCAGAGTCACAACGGCCGCGGAGTCACCCCAGCGCAACTCCAGTCCACCGGTGTCCTCCGCACCGATGAGGCCCTGTTCGTAGCACTCGATGGCGAAGGCGATCGAGGCACCGACGCTGATGGTATCCATGCCATAGCGATTGCAGATCTCGTTGGCCCGGACGATCGCTTCGGCGCTGTCGTTGCGGCACAGAGTCCCCAGGGCGGCCAGAGTCTCATATTCGGGCCTGTGAGTCTCATCCTGGCTGGCGTAGGGACCATCGTCGATCTTGACCAAGGCTCCACAACGCACCGGGCAGGCGGCGCACCCGTAGGCCTTGAGCTTGTATACGTCCATGTTGGGACTGTCGAGCCTGCCGCAAGAAGGCATGGCCTCGGTGCCGGTAGCCGCCCAGTTGTCGGTGGGGCAGTCGCCAATGGAGACAAGGAAGCTCACCCCGGCGCCCGTCCCCGCCGCGGTCAGACCCTTCAGGAAAGGACTGGCCTTGATGGCTTCCAGATACTGCTTCTGGACTGCTTTCAATCCCTCCTTGTCGGCCACCGCGATCCGACTGCCCTTGCGCGCCCGCACGGCGACCGCCTTGAGTCTCTTGGAGCCCATGACGGCCCCCACCCCCGAGCGGGCGGCGATCCTTCCCTTCTCGTTCACGATGCCGGCCAGCAGCGAGCACTGCTCGCCGGCGGGCCCGATCATGGATATGGTCCAACTGCCCGGCTCGCCCAAGAGGTCCTGCAACACGTCATCGGCCTCGTACGTATCTTTGCCCCAGGCGACCTCCGCATCGATCAGCCGGGCCTTGCCGGCGTCGATGACCAGACAGACGGGCGACGCGGAGACCCCGGTCACGAAGACTCCGTCGTAGCCGGCCTTCTTGAGCTCAGGACCCCAGGTACCACCGGAGTTCGAGTCAGCCCAACCGCCGGTGAGAGGCGACTTGGTGGTGACCATGAAGCGACCACCTCCATACACACCGGTGGCCGTGAGAGGACCGGCCACGAACCCCAACATGTTCGACGGACCCAGCGGGTCGATACCCGCTTCGGTCCGCTCCATGATGACCTTCGCGCCCAGACCTGTGCCTCCGACGCAGGCGCGGTAGAAGTCCTCCGTGGGAGTCTCCTCGACGATAGTACCGATGCTGAGATCGACAAACAGCAACTTGCCCGCGTAACCACTGACCATGACCAGCCCCACCTTTCCCCCCGGGGTACAAACGCAGTGCCGGCGACAGCGCCAGCTGGTAGCAACTTTAGTGAAAGGTCATTAAGCAGCCAATGACAGCTCTGTGATTTGCTATGGTGACGTCGTTGATGATGCCGGGCTGAGAACTGTGAGGACGGCGGATAGTGGCCAAACGACTGCGCAGCCGGGAGAGGCAAGAACAGGTCATCGACGCGACCCTCCAACTGGTCGCCGAGCACGGCGTCACAGGCACCACTCTCACCCGCATCGCGGCCGCCGTAGGCGTCACCACTCCTGCTCTGTATGCCCATTTCGCCAACCGCAAGGCGATACTGCTGGCGGCTCTGGACGTCCTTGTCACCGGGCGTACCGCCCACCACCAGTTGCAGCGCGAAGGCGATGCGATCGAGCGTCTGCGTCAGATGGAGGCTGAACATGCGGGCCTCGCCTCGCCGCACAGTGACAAATCGGTGCTGGCCCTGTTCGAGTTCATCGCCGCCCCTCCCGCCGAAGGCCTCCGTGAGGCCCTGGCAGCAAAGCATAGGCTGCTCGTGGACGAGATCGCCGAGGTGGTACGGCAAGGCCAAGAGGAGGGCACGATCGCCGCCGACGTGGACCCGCGGCAGGCCGCTTGGATGATCGTCAGTCGTGCCTGGACGGAGGATATCGTGTTCCTCATGGGACTCACCGACGATTGGACCGAGGCGCGCTCCAAACAAATGCTCGACCTCATCCTCACTTCGATCGCGACGCCCAGACCGACCTCCAACGCCGCCGGCCAACCCTCCTAGCTGGCCCGGTCCCTCAAGGCCTCCCTGAGGTCCTCGAGGCCGTCGGCGGCAGCAGCATCAACGAAGATGTAGTCTTTGCCCGCCTCAAAGCTGGGATGGGCCGGGAGGAACGCCTGCCCTGAGGCGGTTCCGCCCACTGAGCCGCTCAACTCGAAGCCCTCGACTACTCCGGTGTCCCGATCGAAGAAGAAGTTCTCGAGCTTGCCGAGTTCCGTACCCTCTCTCGTTCCCACCAGTCGCCCGTACAGAACGTAATCACGCTCGAGGATCTCGCTGATCTCGGGGACTGTAGCGCTCTTGACCACACTGCCCGCGCGCTTGATGATCACCGTGTCGAGGCCCACCTTCTCGACCTCGGCCCAGGGTACGACGTGGACGTCGCCGAACAATCCCTTCTCATCCACCACCAAACCGACCACCTGGACTCCGTGACGATCTATGATGAGGTCTTTTACCTCCCCGACCTTCTCGCCTCTATCAAGCGTGACAATCGGCAACCTGTGCACATCCCTGCCTCGAATCACGTCAGAAACACCTCCCCCGCGGTCGCGCCGGCGACGTCGAAACTATGTGAACTGAAGTACTGCGACAACGACCACAACCACAACGACGAGGGCACCAATCAGCCACCAGGTCCAGCCCGATCGTTTCCTGCCCTGTGCTCTCGGCATGCGGCCACCTCCTTGTCTCGATTCTGGACCAGGCCACGCTCTCCAGCAGATGCTCCCACTGTTCCCATATTAGCTACAAGTTCCACTCAGCACCACGCGGCAATCGACGAAAGCGTCTTGACAATGTCATATAGATGATGCTTATATGTAAATGGTACTAGCATCTAGCTGTGGAGTCATCGTGTACTACGTCGACATCGATTCATGTTCAGGCTGCGGCGCTTGTGCGGACACCTGCCCTGTAGGGGCGATTTCCATCCGCGAACGCGTCGCCTGCATCGATGACAAGACCTGCAACGCCTGCGGACGCTGTCTCGATGTGTGCCCCGCTGATGCGATCCTCGTCTTGGAGATGGTTCCGGAGACCGGGTCAGTGACCGCCATGGAACCTCGGACTACCCGGCGTCCGGCTCCAGCCTCCGTTACGGGCGCCGCGGTCACCGATCCGGGAGCGACGGCGCCGTCCGGACGCGCCCTTGTGGGGCGGGTCCTCTCGGGCCTGTTGGCGATCGCCACGCTGGCCCTCGAGCGCGAAGGCCGGATCCACGGGGGATCGGCCGGTTCGCCTGCCGACCGCCACTCCGGCCCTCGCTCTTTCGACCCGGCGTGAGAGGGGCTCGGCAGACGGAAGGGCTGCCGTGACGGCATGGGACGACCCGGAGGCGTCAAAGCAACAGAAGCGACGCCACGCCCAGGAACGTAACCGAGTCGGTTGACCGAAGGGAGTCAAAGTGAGACTTGCGGTAACAGCGACAGGACCTGAATTATCGAGCGCCCTCGACCAGCGCTTCGGACGGGCCCAGTACCTACTCGTCATCGACACACCGGAACGGACGGTGGCGACAATAGAGAACCGTGCCGGCCAGAATGCGGCCCAGGGAGCCGGGATACAGGCGGCGCAGAGTGTGATCGACAGCGGGGCGACCTGCCTCATCACAGGCCACTGCGGGCCGAAGGCATATCGGGCTCTGCAGGCCGCCGGGATAGCCATCTACATGGCCGACGGCGGGACGGCGGAAGAAGCCGTCGCTCGCTTCGAGGCCGGCGATCTCGTACCGGCGGCCGCGGCAGATGTAGACGGTCATTGGTGAAACCGTCCCCGCACGAAGCTACCCACTCAAGTACGAAGGAGGAACGACATGCCAGGTAGAGACAGGACAGGACCCTTCGGCGACGGTCCCTTCACCGGACGAGGTGCGGGCTTCTGCGCCGGATACGTTGAAGCAGGGCTGGGTCAGGGCGGTCGGCGCGGCCGCGGCTATCGCGCCCGCTTCTGCAGCGCGGATCGATCGCGCCCGAGTACCCTCACGGAGCCTGTGACGCTGCCGCGCAGCGAAGAGGTCCGTCTCCTGAGGACTGAAGCGGAGCGCATGCAGTCGGCTCTCGAAGCCATTCAGAGGCGTTTGGAGCAACTGGAAACAACGTGAACATCGTCATAGCCAGCGGCAAGGGTGGCACGGGAAAGACCACCCTCTCGGTCAATCTCGCCAAGGCGCTGGCCCCTCACCAGGCGGTCGGGCTCCTGGACTGCGACGTCGAGGAACCCAACTGTCATCTGTATCTCAGGCCCGACTTCCCCCTGGCGGAAGCGGTGTCCACCCCCGTCCCGGTGGTGGACACCGCGGCCTGCAGCGGCTGCGGTCTCTGTGCCCGCGCCTGTGAGTTCCACGCGCTCCTGGCCTTGCCGGCCGCCCCCCTACTGCTGCCCGAACTCTGCCATGGATGTGGGGCATGTGTCTACGCCTGCCCCGAAGAGGCGATCAGCGAAGATGAGCGGGAGATCGGCAGGATCGGCTCGGGCGAGGTGGAGGGCATCTACTTCCGTTGGGGTCGCCTTGCCATCGGCGAAGTCCTTTCGACAGCGGTCATCCGCGCAGTCAAGGGACGTGGCGCGGCTCCGCCTCTCGATACGCTCATCGTGGATGCGCCGCCAGGGGTGACGTGTGCCGCCGTGGAGACCATGCGCGGCGCCGACTTCGTCGTGCTCGTCACCGAGCCGACCCCCTTCGGTCTGCACGACCTGAAACTTGCCGTGCAGACGGCCACCCAACTCGACCTGCCCTGCGGGGTCGTTGTCAACCGCGCCGGGATAGGCGATTCTCGGGTAAGGGACTTCTGTTCGGAGCGAGCTATCCCCGTCTTGCTCGAGATCGCCGACAATCGACTCCTGGCGGAAGCATGTTCCCGAGGCGACATCTACGCGACCACCGATGAGGCCTTCGCCGACAGCCTGCGCGGCCTCGCGGCCGATCTCGGAGACCGAGTACAAGCGCCGGTCGCCTCGTGAACGCGCCGGAGCGGACGTCGACCCCCAGACAGCTCGTCGTGCTGAGTGGCAAGGGCGGCACCGGCAAGACCAGCGTGGTGGCTTCGCTCGCCGCGCTGGCCTCCAACGCGTCGCCGGCCTCCAACGCGGTGCTCGCCGACTGCGACGTCGACGCGGCGGATCTGCATCTGCTTCTCGATCCCCGAACGACCTCGAGCGAGACCTTCCAGGCCGGCAAAGCGGCCACGATAGCGCCAGAGCACTGCTGCGGATGCGGCCTGTGCGCGCAGTATTGCCGTTTCGACGCCATCCGCGCCGACGGCGAGAGGGGCGGGCGCCCCGTCTACTCCGTCGACCCGAGCGCGTGTGAGGGATGTGGCCTGTGCAGCATGGTCTGCACCTCCAAAGCCGTCAGCATGTTCGAGCCCGAGCGTGGTGAATGGTTTGTCTCCGACACCCGGCACGGACCCTTGGTGCACGCACAACTCAAGATCGGCGGGGAGAACTCAGGCAAGCTCGTCACTGTGGTCAGAGAGAAGGCCATGGCTTTGGCGCAAGAGACCGGGGCCGGACTGGTGCTCGTGGACGGGCCTCCGGGCGTAGGCTGCCCGGTGATCGCCTCCGTCACGGGGGCCGACCTCGTGTTGGCCGTCACCGAGCCCACCGTCTCCGGGTCACACGACCTCGAACGCTTGGCGGCTCTCGTCAAGACCTTCGCAGTCCCTCTGGTGGTCTGCATCAACAAGTTCGACATCAACCCCGACATGGCCACCACCATCCGCGAGCGCTGCGCCGCGCAGGGGATCGAGGTGCTGGGGGAACTCTCGTACGACGCGGCAGTCGTGCGCGCGCAGGTACGAGGGATGAGCATCGTGGAACACGACGGGAGCCCCGTCTCGAGCCAGATCCGCGCTATCTGGAGCGCTCTGGAGAACACACTTAGGAACATGGAGGACTGAGGATGGATTGTTCGCAACCCGGTAACGACCGCGCCCTCGCAGTGCAGGAGCGCATGGCCCACGTCAAACACAAGATCATCGTCCTATCGGGAAAGGGTGGGGTCGGCAAGAGCACGGTCGCGGTCAATCTGGCCACTTCTCTGGCGCTCGAAGGCAAGCGCGTCGGCCTGCTGGACGTGGACCTGCACGGACCGACCGTACCCCAACTGCTCGGGCTCAAGGAACCGCCCGTAGTGACAGAGGGCGACATCTTGTTGCCTGTCGAGGTGGGCGACAACTTGAGAGTGATGTCCATAGGCTTCCTCCTCGGCGAAACGGACGGCGCGGTGGTGTGGCGCGGTCCTATGAAAGCGGTGGCCATAGAGCAGTTCCTGGGCGAAGTGGAGTGGGGTGAGCTCGACTACCTCATCATCGACTCTCCCCCCGGCACGGGCGACGAGCCCCTCGCCGTATGCCAGGCCATAGGCAAGATGGCCGGAGCCATCATCGTGACCACGCCCCAAGAGACCGCCCTCACCAACGTGCGTCGTTCGATCAAGTTCTGCGAGCTGCTGGACCTCAAGGTATTGGGCGTAATCGAGAACATGGCCGGTTTTGCATGTCCCCATTGCGGCGAGGTCACCAACGTGTTCAGCTCGGGCGGCGGCGAGGCCATGGCGGCCAAGGCCGGGGTCCCCTTCCTGGCCAGCGTCCCTCTCGATCCCATGATCGTCCAGGCCGGAGACACGGGCAAGCCCTACGTGTACCACTACTCCAAGAGCACGGCCGCGCAGGAGTTCGCCAAGGCCCTCGTCCCCATCCTCTCCCTCGACGATGACGACGGCGAAGCGGCAAATGCGCTGGGTGGTCCTTTCTCTCAGTCCTTCGCCGCTCCGGGCCCGACGACGAAGATGGACGTCGACTCGACAGTGCGCTTCGCGGTCCCGGTCAGCGAAGGGGTTCTCTGCCAGCACTTTGGACACTGCCAGGAGTTCGCGCTCATCGATGTGGACAGAGCTACGAACCAGATCGTGGCCCGGCAGAGCATACCGGCCCCCGAGCACGAACCCGGGCTTCTCCCCGCCTGGTTGGCCGACAAGGGAGCGAGCTTCATCATCGCCGGCGGCATGGGCTCCCGGGCGCAGCAGCTGTTCGCCGATCAGGGTGTGTCCGTCATCACAGGTGCGCCCGTTGCCGACCCCGAGGAGACGGTCAGCCGCCACCTCGAAGGCGCCCTCGTGACCGGGGAGAACGTCTGCGATCACTAGGAGGCCCGACGCGCGTCCCCTGGGTGACGTTGATATCATTGGCAGGCGAGTCTATCGACGATCTGGTCCTTGCCGTCATCGACAGGCAATAGGAGCGTGACCGACCATGAGTCCCGACCAACAGAGAGGGCGAGGCAGGGGTAGGGGCGGCTCTCCGCCCGGATCTCGCGCCTGCGGAGAGCCGGGAGGCGGTCGGTATCGCCGCTCGGTCCTCGAGGTGGCGACGCTCGCCCTCATCGCCGAATCTACGACTCACGGGTACGAGCTGGTGGATCAGATCGAGGGGGTGGCGGGGAGTCTGATCTGCATCGACCCGGGTAGCATGTACCGGCTGTTGCGGGCCATGGAAGAACAGGGCTTTGTGACTTCCACCTGGCAGGTGCCCGAAGCCGGTCCGAGCCGCCGCGTGTATGAGATCACCGAGCAGGGGCTCGAGGCACTCGAGTTGATGACGTCTTCGCTGTCACAGAGGGCGACGGCCATGCAGAAGCTCGCGGACCGTGCCACGCAGGCACTGGCAAGCGCCGGCAGCCCCAAGAACGTCACGTAGATGTTCGGACCGCCCTCCGCAAGCGGAGGGCGGTCCTGACTTTCCGAAGAACCTACTGGTTCCCTACTGCGCGGCGTTCTCCAACTCCTGCAGGGCCGCGATCACCTCTCCGAGCTGGTTGATCTTTTCCCCGTAGGTGGCCCAGTCATCGTTGCGCTGCGCCTCGCGGGCCTCGTTGTAGAGCTGTTCGGCCAGATCGAGCAGCGCCCCCGCGTCGGTGGGCAATCCACCCGCGACGGTCGTCGTAGTAGAGCCCGGCCGGACGGTCGTCGTCGTGCCAGGTGGAGAAGTCGTGGCGGTGGTCCCACCAGTCGTGGTAGTGCCGCCCGGCGCTTCCGTGAAGACACCCTCCAGCGCAGTCCTCAGATCCTTCTCCATCACCACCGCATCGCCATAGGCCACGATCACCCTGGTCAGCTCCGGGATGGCGCTTTGCTCAGCCTGCAGATAGAGCGGCTCCACGTACACCAGAGACTCGCCCACGGGGATCACCAGCAGATTGCCGCGGATGGCCTCGCTGCCCGCCTGGTCCCAAAGTGTCAGTTGAGCCGAGATCACAGGATCGTTGCTGATACGGGCCTCGATCTGCTGAGGTCCGTACACCAGTTTGTCTTTGGGGAAGGTGATCAGCACCAGTTGCCCGTAGGCGTCACCGTCCATTCGTGCCGCCATCCAGGAGACCATGTTCTGCTTCGTGCGCGGAGAGAAAGGCTGCATGAGCACCATCTCCTCGTCAGTCTCCCCCGGAAGAACCATGACGGCGTAGTAGGGCACCACCCCGATCTCCTCCCCGCCATACATCTCGGTGGGGACCTCCCAAACGTCTTCCCTGTTGTAGAAGATCTGGGGTTCTTTCATGTGGTAGACAGACAGAGTGGCGGCCTGGATGGTGAGCAGGTCCTCCGGGTAGCGCATGTGCTTCACGAGGTCCGCGGGCATCTGATCAGCCGGAGTGAAGATCCCGGGATAGATCTTCCCCCACGCGTTGGTGAGGCCGTCGGCAGGGTCCATCTGATAGAAGGTCACGTCTCCGTTGTACGCGTCCACAACCACCTTGACGGAGTTGCGGATGTAGTTGATGCCGTTGGCGTCCCGCTGCGAATTGGGGAAGAGGTCGGTGGTGGTGTAGGCATCCCACATCCACACCAAGCTGCCGTCGTCGCGGAGAACGATGTAGGGATCACGGTCGTACTGAAGGAACGGGGCGATACTCTGTACCCTCTCATCCAACGCCCGACGGTAGAGGATGCGTGAGTCAGAGCGCAGATAGTCCGACACCAACAGCTTGATGGAGGCGTAGCGGACACTGAAGATCAGCTGCCGGGCGAAGCTGCCGATGTCCACGCCACCGGTGCCCGCGTACTCGGTGAAGACATTCTCGTCGCCCATGGGATAGTCGAACTCTTTGGCAGTCGTCTTCGCAAGCACAAAGGAGTCCGGCACCTCGCCATAGTAGATCTGAGGCCGCGTGACCTTGAGCGACGTGTCTCCAGTGGGAGGTATGTCACGCACGAACAACTCGGGCAGACCCTGCTCGGCGGCCTCGCTGACGGGGCTGGCCACGATCCCATAGCCATGGGTGTAGGTGAGGTGCTCGTTCACCCAGGTCTGCGCCTGCCCGCTCAACTTCGTGGAGTCGAACTCGCGGGGAGCGATGAGTAGCTGCCGGTAGCGACCGTCCACCACATAGCGATCGATGTCCACATCATTGAAGGAGTAATAGGTGCGGATCTCTTGGATCTGGCGGTATGCGCGCAGGGCCGTGTCGGGGTCCCACACACGCACATTGTCTATGGTGCCGCCGTTCTCCTGTAGTGACTCCGGAGTCAGATCGGTGTTGGCTGGAAAGGAGACCGCCTCTGCGTTGTTGATGCCGAAAGCCCAGCGCGTGGCGTTGATGTTGTTGGCTATGTAGGGGCTCTCCTTCTCGATCTCCGTGGGCAATACGCGGTACTGCTGCACGATGGCCGGATAGATCTGCCCCGCGAACAGCCAGGTGACGAAGAGCAAACCGATGGCGATCGCGGGAAGACGCCAGCCCTTGAAGTAGATGTTGACCAGGAACAGAACCGCCGCTATCACTGCCACTATAGCCAGGAAGCGCAACACCGGGATCTGGACGTGGACGTCGGTGTAGCCGGGTCCGAACGTGGCCCCCCGTTCCGAGTAGGCCAGTCTCCACCCAGCCAGAATGTAGTCCACAGCCTTGCCGAGCATCGCCACCGCGAAGATGACCGACAGATGCGCCTTGACGTGGGGAGCAGTACGCAGGCTCCGCCCCTCGATAACGAAGGCATCGTTGGTGATGTAGACGACGAGGGCTCCGATGAATGCGAAAAGGAAGGCCACCATCACGAAGGTGAGCATCATCTCCATGAAGGGCACGGTGAACACGAAGAAGCCTGCGTCGCGATCGAACACAGGGGCCATGAAGCCGAAGTCGCTCTGCTGAAGGAAGAGCCAGATCCTAGTCCAGGAGCCTCCGTAGCCGAAAGCGAAGATGACGGCGAGGACGATCGCCACAGCCAGAAGCAGCCGCTTGCTCCCCCGGGGCGGCGTGTCGACCAGATCGTAGACTTCGCCGTCGGCCACATGGGCCCGCCTGACTTTGGGCAGGAAGTGCCAGGCCAGGCGCACGTTGCCGTAGAAGATCCCAAAGAAGACCACCCCGGCACCGGCCATGACCGCAAGACGGGCCCAGATCCGCGTCCAGAAGATATTGGTGAAGCCGACTTCCTGGAACCACAGATACTCAGTGAAGAAACGCGACAGGATGACCAGAAGCACCACGATGACCACTATCGCCAGCGGGATGAAAAGTGCTGATCGGGCCTTCCAGCCGGCCCCCCGCCACCACTGAGCGAAGCTCTGCATGTGTTCCGCAGCCGTTCGAGGAGGCGTGCCCCCTGTTTGCCTACCCATGCCCGGACCTCGAACCATCATGCCTCCCCCTCGGAGCCGGACCGCACTGCAGTGTCCGCTCCTTCTATGTCCTTGAATAGCTCAATGAGTCCCCCGGCCTCAGACCGTGAGGCCACAAAGTGAAGCCTGTCGCTTTCCTCGAAGCCGATCACTCGAAACAAGTGGCGGATGTTGTCGGACGCTCCAATCAGCCCCAAACAATGCCCGGGCGTAAGGCGGTCGCGGGCCGACATGAGTACCGAAAGGGCAACGGCGTCGACATACGTGCACTCGGAGAGGTCGACCAAGATACAGCGCGCGCCGTCCGTCTCGCGAAGGACATCGCCGATAGCCCTCTTGAGTGTCCTTCCGGAGAGCCGATCGACTTCCCCCACGACAGAGACCGCCGGGACGCCACGTATCGTCTCTGTACGGATCTCCAAAGCCACCCCTGGTCGCGTGCAAGCACTAAAGAGGGATTGTACTAGGTTCGGCCGTCATTCGGAATGGAGCCGGCGGCTGGCATGGTGGTGAGCGACGGGGCTCGAGCGGCTCGAAACCGCGTCGGATGCGCTCTGGGGGCCTCCGATCTCAGAGGCCTGGGGCAGTCCCGCCGGTCTGCAGAAGGGTGGCTGTGAATCCCTCGGCCTCTCCGATATCCGCGTAGGCGCGGAAGGCGGGATCGAGGGTCAAGCCGACGAGAGTGAGTATGCGGACGACGTCCGCGGGAGGGGCGATGACTCCCAGCCAGCCGTCGTGCCTCACCCTGCGCAACGTGTCGAGGAACACGCTCACGCCACCGCTGTCCATGTAGGGACAGGATCCAAGGTCCACGAGGATGCACCCGGGCCTACTCGACAAAGCCTCGTGGACGGCCTCGGTCAACATGGGGGCGGTGGCGTGGTCCACTTCTCCCACCACGCGAAGCAGCGGGATGTCGTTCAGATCGTCTCTCAATACCAGCATAGGTCCCTCGATCAATACGCGGCCCCGGCCCACGGCCCACGGCCATCTCGATTGCGTGTCGATTGCGTGTCGAGAAGGGTTGATACCCGTTCGGCGCCCGGACTATGCGTGTGGAAGCCGCTTCCAGGAGACTACCAGCAGACAACCCCGCCGTTCACCACCAACGTGTGCGCGGTGACGAAGTCGCTGTCCGGCGACGAAAGGAAGAGCACCGGCCCGGCTAGATCCTCCGGCTCCTGGTTGCGCTCACCGAGCGCCTGCTGGTTCTTCATCACGTCGGCCCATCCTGGACGGCTGTCGCACTGGACGATACTCTCCTCGGTCATAGTGTAGCCGGGCGCCAGGGTGTTTACCCGGATGCCGAAGACGCCCAACTCCTTGGCCAATCCACGGGTGAGACCCACGACTGCGCCTTTGCTCGAGATGTAGTGGATGAAACCGGGGATACCGATGAGGAAGCAGTCGGACGCCACGTTGACGATCTTGCCGTAGCGGCGCTCCTTCATGATTGGCACCACAGCCTTGGCCATGTTCCACGAGCCTTTGACGTTCACGGCCATCATCTTGTCCCACTGCTCTTCGGTCCACTCATCGAAGGGCTTGAAGCCGCCCATACCCTTGTACCAGGCGGCCGAGTTCACCAGGATGTCGATGCGCCGGCCCCATCTATCGGTAACACTCTGCACCGCCGCTTTGATCGCCGCGAAGTCCGTGATATCGCAGCCGCAAGCCAGCGCTTCCCCTCCGAGTGAGTCGATCTCGGCGGCGACCGCCTCGGCGCCGGCCACATCGATGTCGAAAATCGCCGTCTTCGCGCCTTCTTCCGCGATCCGGATGGCAACGGACCGGCCGATGCTCGGATTTCCACCGGCTCCGGTGACGACGGCCACGCGTTCTTTGAGTATCTGGGCCGTCTGAGGCTTGATCATCACAGACCCGTTCCTTTCCGTTGCGCCTTCACCAGGTTACTTGTCCGCCCTGGGCCATGGGTGACCAGTCGTTGGCGCAGTGCTCGTCCTTGCAGGCCACCTGGTAGTTGTGGCAGCCGTTGCACAGCGCCAGGTCGATGATCATCACCTTGCCCATCAGGCACCTCCCCCATGACGTCGGGCGTTGCGCCGCGCCCGCGCGCGCCCCGTCAGCAAGCACCCGCTCCAGGCACAGTCCCGCGCCCTGGTGGTACGGCCGGGCGAAGGCCTCGGGGTAGCGGCGGCGCAGGCCGTCCAGGTCGGTGCGTTCCACCTCGGCCAGGAAACCGCTCGACACCATGCCGGTGGCGTTCTTGGAAGTGAGGTTGTGGGGCGTTAGCGTGTTTATGGCTCCGCCCCGGTCCAACTCGCCCGGGACGATGGGGTCGTAGCGGGCGCCGTGATCCACATAGACCGCACCGGGCATGACCCGCTCGGTGACGTAAGCGCCGCAGAGCACCGCGCCCCGCTCGTTGTGGATGGTCACTACGTCGCCCTTCTTGATGCCCCGCGGACCTGCGTCCACGGGGTTGATCCACAGCGGTTCGTACTTGTATCCGTCCGGGCCCTCGACCTTGCAGGTCTCGATCTCCCGGAGCCAGGTGAGATCGTCGTGGTTCGCATGGCAGCGCCAGCGCGGATGGTTGGACAGCACCAGCAGGGGATACCTTTCGGTGCGTTCGCTGGTGAGGCACTCGTCGTGACTCGCGCCCTTCTCGATCCAGTGTGGCACCGGCGGGCGCTCGGGATCGTCGCCGAAGTGCTCGGCCAGGTTCTGGGAGAAGAACTCCACTTTGCCCGAAGGCGTCTTCAGCGGATTGCCCTCGGGATCGTCGTGGAAGTCCTTGAGGCCCCGGGTGTAGGTGTCCCATTTCGGGTCTGTCGGGACCACGTAGTAGCCCTTCTCCTTGAACTCCTCGTAACTCACCAGGTCCTGGACGCCGGAACCCTTGAAGCCCGTATCCACCAAGTCCTCGATGCTGCGACCGTTGGTGTAGGCGTCCAGCATGCCCAGCCGCTCGGCCACCTTGCAGACGATCTCATAGTCGCTGTAAGACTCGCCCCGCGGCTCGATCGCCTGCTCCTCGTTCACCACCAGGTAGAACTGACCGCCCATGGTGTCGGTGGAGATGTCCCTGACCTCGAACTTGGTGTTGGCCGGCAGGATGAGGTCGGCGAACATGCAGTCGTTCTCCATCCACGGGTGTTGCGCCACGATGAACTCGATCTTGGGATGACGGAGCGCCCTGATGTACTCGTTCGAGTCGTTCCAGCAGGTGATCCAGCAGGGCGAGTCGGTCCAGATCATGTGTACTTCCGGGCAGCCCGGCGCCGGATAGGTGTACTGGACGAACTGATCCTCGAGGGGAAAGGTGCACGAGGTCGTCCCGTACCAGCTGATGGGCGGCTTGAGGATGGCGTCGTGGATGAGGTTCTTGGGGATGATCTGCTTGGAGACCTTGAGCGCCTTGACGGCGGTCTTGGACATGTCCCCGGTGCGGTCGTCGGTGTTCTCGGTGGTGATGAGCATGCCCCCCGTGTAGACGGACTTCATCACGTTGGGCATGACGCTGCCCCGGGGCATGGGGTTGGATTCCTCCAGCATGCGCCGACCCCACTCGAGCATCTTCATCTGATGTGCGCCCGGTTTGCCCAGGCCCTGCATGGCCAGGCAGAGCGCCTGCAGCCGGGCCGGTTCGGTGGCGTAGGGGCCGCGGATGGCCGGGCCACCGTTGCCGATGAGGATGGTGGTGCGCTTAGACGCCCACTCCCGAGCGAGGGCTTTGATGACCCGGGCCGGAACGCCGCACTTGGCGGAGGCCCAGACCGGGGTCTTGGGCTCACAGTCCTCCACGCCGAGCACGTAGTCCCGGAACTTGCCGAAGCCGTAAGTGTGGGTGGCGACGTAATCCTTGTCGTAGGTATCCTCGGTGAGCCACGTGTGGGCGATGGCCAAGTAGAGGGCCGCATCGGTGTTGGGCATGACCGGGATCCACTTATCGGCGTGCACGGCCGCACCGTAGTTGAGGTCGGGGCACACAAAAACGCACTCGATGCCGATCTTGCGCCACCAGTAGACCAAGCGGCTGGCCATCTGCCCGTCGAAGGCCCAAGGCGTGGTCTCAGGATCGCAGCCCCAGAAGAGGAGTAACTCTGTGTTCTCGGCGATGTCGGGCACCAGGTTGCACACCGGCTCCATCTGCCCCACTGGCTCCATCCCCCAGGCGTGTTTGGAACCCCAGTAGGAGCCCTCCCAGCTGTCGGAGTTGCGGATCTGCTGGGTGAAGCCGCCCAGCATCTGCAGCAGCTTGTTCTGGCAACCGTGGGTGCCATGCACGATCTTGGTCTCGCCGTGGCCGTCGCCCTGGCTGAGCACCGAGTAGGGCCCATACTGCGCGTACTGGCGCTTGAGCTCCCCGGTGAGGATGTCGAGGGCCTCGTCCCAGGAGACGCGCACGTACTTGCTCTCGCCGCGCTTCTCGGTATTGCGGCCACCGGGGCCGGTGGAGCCGGGCGCGCCCTTCGGATCCCAGTCGACCCGCTTCATGGGATAGAGGATGCGATTGGGGGAGTAGACCCGTTTCTTGTAGGCGAGCGCGTAGGGCGGCATGAGCGACTTGAAGGAGGGCTCGAGCACCTGTCCGTGGGCTTCCATGCGCCAGGCGTTGAAGTCTTGGCGGTCGTACTTCCAGTCGAAGTGAAGCGGGCGGATTCGCACGATCTTGCCGTTCCTCACATCCACCACCGCCGTGTTGGCGTCGCCACTGCTGGGCGAGGAGATGAAGCTGAGGCCTTTGAGACAGGACTTCTCTCCGCGTCCCTGCGCCTCCTCGGACACAGCTGCGCCCGGCTCCGCCGCACCGTCTCTGCCGACCATCGTTCGCCTCCTACGGTTCATCGGTTTGGATTTGCTGTTCTTCAGTTCGGATTCCTGACGGAGCACCAACGGGTGAGGCACCCACTGGGTCCGGTGGTCTCTCGAACAGCTCCACGTGATATCCGTCAGGATCAACCGCGTACACTGCTTTGGCTCCCTTGCGAGGACCGGCCTCATACTCGATGGGGCCGTCCGAGCGTGCGCGATATCCGCGGGCAACCAGCAGTTTGTGCATCTCCGACACGTCGTGGACCAACAGGCACACGTGACCATGGCTGGGGTCGCAGGGACGCGCGCTGGCCGAGTGGCGTTCGAGCCCCCGATACTCCAGCAACTCGATGCGCACCGCATCATCGCTCCGTGGAGCGCGCAGGAAGACCACCCGGACCGCCGTGGCCGGGGTGGCCGTGAGGTGGAAGACGTAGGGATGGTCGATCACCGCGTCGGACTCCACCTCCAGCCCCAGAACGTCGCGGTAGAAGCCCAGAGAGCGCTCCATGTCGCTGACGGTGATGCCGGCGTGCAGCACGGCGTCCGCGAGAGGCACCGCCGCCGGCGCCGATGCAGCCGGATCGAGTTCGGACATCTGGGCCCCCTGTCATGTCGATGCTAGACGCGAATCGGGCATGCACGCCGCCGTCCGCCTCCAAGTGCACGACCATAGAATACCTTTCGACCCCGACGGCGGGCGACCATCTGGGGTAGCCTTGGAACATGATCGTAGGAGTCGGCACCGACATACTTGGGACGGAGCGTATGCAGGCGCTCATCGAAAGCTGCGGGGAGGTCTTCCTGGCCCGGACCTTCACGCTCGCGGAACGCGAAGCCGCGGCCCGCAGGCCGGAGCCGCTTCTGTTCTACTGCACCCGCTTCGCGGCCAAAGAGGCAGTATTCAAAGCCCTTGCTCCTCCCGGTGATGCCGGCTGTGACCCGCGGGAGGTCGAGATCCTCAGCGACCGCACCGGGTTCCCCTACGCCGTCCTGCGCGGCCGCCTGCAGGAATTCGCCGAGGCGAGGCACGTATCTGCCATCACCGTCTCTGTCTCAGATGAAGACCAGTACGTGGTCGCCTTCGCCGTCGCGGAGGCGAACTCGGAGTAGAAGTAAGAGAAGCGAGCCCCCGCCCGGGCTACCGCCGGGCGGGAGGATCGAAGCGCGTCCGGCAGTCCGCGGCGACGATCAGGGGTTCTGGATGAACTCCATGAGAGCCTCATCGGGCCCGTGGATGAACGCAACTTTGTAGCCATCGGGGGCGGTCAGCGGTCCGAGCGCCACATGCACCTGGTTGGAGGCGAAGTGTTCCAAAAGACCATCCAGGTCAGGGACCAGGAAGCATATGTGCTTGTTGCCGAGCGTCTTGATGTCTTCGTTGGGCACGCTCCGCTCCGGAGAGGCCGGCCGAGCCTCGGGGTGCTGAAAGAGCTCGATCTTGAAGTCACCGTTCTGCACAAAGGCTATCTGGCAGCCGGCCATCTCGGCTCTGCGCTCGAGCTCGAAGCCCAGAACACGGCCGAACCACTCGACTGCAGCCTCCAGGTCGCTCACGCTCATGCCCAGGTGATCGGCCCGCAACTCGACCCTTTCCACTATTCGTAGCCTCCTCGCTATCCGTCGCGTAGCCGGGATCCGTGGCCCAACGGTCGTCAGAGATCGAATCCGCTCCACACGGGCCTGCCGACGTATTTCTTCACCGGCTCTTCGCCCGCCAGTGCCCGCGCCGCGGCTGCCCCCATCGCTTCCATCTCGAATTCGCCCGGGTAGGCGGTCACCGGGGCGATGAAGCTGCACGTCTCAGTGATCTGCCGCACCAGTTCCTCGCTGTGGACCATGCCGCCTCCAAGCAGGATGCCGTCCACATGGCCATGCAACACCACCGCCATCGACCCGATGCACTTCTCTATCTGGTAGACAAGCGTGTTCCACACCATGGCTGCGTACTTGTCGCCGGCCTCCGCCCGCTTGGTCACCTCCAGGGAATCAGAGACACCCAGATGACTGACGAGGCCGCCGTTCTTGGTGGTGAGCGCCAGTACCTCGTTGAAGTCCTTGCCCTGCGCGTAGCGCAGGAGATCGGCCACGGCGACGCTGCCGCAGCGGGTGGGAGTCATGGGTCCGTCGCCGCCCACGATGTCGAACCCGTCGATCTGCCTCCCCTTGCGATGGGCAGAGACGGAGATACCGCCGCCGATATGGCAGACCACGAAGTTGCAGTCCTCGTATGTGCGGCCCATGGAGAGAGCGTGGCGGCGGGCGGTCTCCTTGAGATTCAAGGCGTGCAGGTGAACCTGCCGGTAGACGCCCTTGATGCCCGTGAGACGGGCCAGGTCTTGCAGTTCGTCGACGTCGGGCGGGTTGACCAGAAAGGCCTTGGCCCCGTGTTCCTCGGCGAACTCGTGGCATAGTCGCGGGCCCACGTTGGCCGGGTGGATGACTCCGTTGGCCGACGTGCGCGCGTGTTCCAAGACCAGGTCGTCGATCTCGTAGACCCCGCCGACCATGGAGAAGAGCCCGCCGCCCTGACACACGAAGGCACCCACGCCTTCCAGGGAGACGTCTGCCTCCCTCAGAAGGTCCAGGATGGTCTGCTCGCGATATGGGTACTGATCGGCGATGGTGGGATACTCGGCCAGCTTGTGGGCATCGTGCGACACGTTCCGACCAAAGACCACCGTGTCGTTCTCCAGAAGGGCGATCTTGGTGGACGTGGAGCCCGGGTTGATGGCGAAGACCTTATGCATCGCCGGCCTCCTGCGCGGCGCCGGCCCGGCCGCCACCCTCCTGGGCACTCTCCTCGGAAGTGCCGCCACCCTGGGCGTTCACGCAGGAGATGGCGATGTTGCCCACCAACTCCGAGACCGGGGCCCCACGGGAGCAGTCGCACACGATCTTCCGGAAGCCTTGCAGGATGGGGCCGTACGCGTCCGCGCCCCCGAAGGTCTGCATGAGCTTCACACCGATGTTGCCGGCGTCGATATCCGGCCAGATGATGATGTTGGCCTTGCCGGCCACCGCGCTCTCGCGGGTGAGCTTCTTGGCCGCCACTTCCGGCCTGAGGGCGGTGTCGAGTTGGAACTCGCCATCGATCTTCAGATCGGGGCGCTTGGCGTTCGCGACGGTGACGGCGTTCGCCACCTTCTCCACAAAGGGTCCTTCGGCACTACCGGTGGTGGAGTAGGAGAGCAGGGCGCAGCGCGGCTCCCAACCCAGGAGCTTCCGCACCGTGTCGCAGGCGGAGATGGCGATGCTGGCCAGATCCTCCTCGCTCGGGTCCACGCACACGGCGCTGTCGCCGAAGGCCAGTAGCTGGCCTTCGGCGCCCGACCAACCTGGGATGTTGGCGATGCCCATGCTCGAAACGGTGGTGACGCCTTCCTGCAGGCCCACGATCATCTGGCCGGCCAGGATCACGTCGCCGGTGGTGTGAGCCAGTCCGGCGAAGGTCACATCGATCCTCCCCAGGGCCTCCAGGATGAGGGCGGTGTAGAGGGGGTCGCGGCACTTGCGCAGCAGGGACTTCACCGAGAACATGGGGTTGGTCGCTGCGTACTCCTCGCAGAGTTTGCCCAGGGCCTCCTCGTCGGAGGCATCAAACATCTCTAGGCCGGCGATGGCGACGTCGTGCTGCCTGGCAGCGGCTTCGATGGCCGCCTTGTCGCCGACCAGCACGGCCCGGCACAGGCCCTTGTCCTGCGCTTCGCGGGCGGCGAGGAGGATCTTCTCCTCCGCCGCCTCCGGAAAGGCGACCCGTTGCCGGTCGGCGCGGGCCTTCTGATAGATGGTGTCCATCATGTCCATGGATTGGCCTACCTGTCGACTCACGCTGTGTGGACGCGGCTCATCGGTATACGTAGTCGCCACGCTGATACTTGGGCGGGATGACCGGCGCATACAGGTAAGAGTCATACTGCCCGCCGCTGTGGATCACATGCCGCCCCTTGTTGTCGGTGGCATAGACGAAGGGCAGGAACCAGCTCTCGTCGCGCACCACTCGCGGCGCCACGTTGATGCGCAGAGTCTCACCCTTGTGCCACAGCCGTGCCGATGCGTAGATCTCGATGTCCACGGCTACGATCTCGCCGGGCTTGAGCTTCTGTTCGCTGGTGTGGGTCTGGATGGGCAGGTATTCCTTGCTCTTCTCCGGGTCGAGCGCGCGGTGAGACACACGCATCTTGCCCGGGGTGCCGGGATCGTCGTTGCCGAACACGCGCAGCGGGATCTCACCATTCTCGTTGATCTTCTTCATGTGAATGAAGAGATCCATCTCGTCGTTGCCGTCGGCTTCCACCCAGAGGCGCAGCTTGGTGAGTCCGCTGATCTCCGTGTCCTCGTCGAAGGTGATGTCGAAGTTGGCGTCGCCTGTCTGGGCATCGTATGACACGCTGGCTTCCTTCGCCGGTTGCTCCCGGCTCAGGGCGCCATTGGACGCATCGAGGAAGAACTTCGTGTACTGCGTCCGCTCCAGCGGGAAGAAATCGTCCTCGGGCCGGTCGACCTGATAGTCGAACTCGTAGGCGTCGGTGACACCCATGCGCAGGCGCGGGGTCATCTCCCAGCCGTTGCGGATGTTCTTGAGGAAACGGTCGAAGAAGAGCTTCAGGTCGCTCATGTACTTCGGGTTGTTGAAATCGGGCCATTCGAAGTCGCGGTGCAGGCGCATCCACTTCTGGCGCGAGCGGACGTTCATGAATGAATGCACCGCTCCGCGCAGGTGCAGGGAGTGCATGTAGCTGCCCGTGGCGTAGACCGGGATGCGGATCTTCTCCACCTTGGCCTTGAGGTCGTCCCAGTACGCGTCCCAGAGGGGATGGGTCTTCATGTCTTCGGCGGGGTCCTGGATGAGGCCGGGACCGCGCAGCGACAGGTGGATCATGCTGGCGAACACCGGGTAGGGGATGCCACCGGGAAACATCGACTCGCGATAGAAGTCCGCGGTCCCCTCCCAGGGAGCAATGCACTTGAGTGAGGGTGGCGTGGCCGCAGCCACGTACCACTGGCCGATGGACAAGCCGGAGTTGCCACACATGCCCACGTTGCCGTTGCACCACTTCTGCGTGGCCAGCCACTCGATGGTGTCGTAGCCGTCCTCGCCGTAGCGACTGCACATGCCCAGATAGTCGCCCTCGGAGTAGCCCACGCCACCCACGTCCACATTGACGACGGCGTAGCCCTGGTGCACCCAGAAGCCTGGGTCGGGCGCCTCGAAGGTGGCCATGTCGGAGATGGCGGTCTTGGGTACACCCATGGCCGTCTGCAGCCCCGGCGCGATACCGCGGCCGTGCCAATGGCGCTTGCCGAAGGGGCTCCAGGCCACGATGGCGGGGATATTGGTCTGGTCTTTGGGCCGATAGATGTCGCAGTAGAGCTTCCGACCGTCACGCATCTCCACGGCCACGTCGCGCTCGTAGATGATGTTGCCCTCCAGCAGGTGAGTGCCGGGCTCGAAGGGTGCGTAGTAATTGATGGTGAAGCCGGCCTCCATGGGCTGCTTGCGGTAGTTGACGACCACCTCTTCCCCGTCGATGACCCTGGTCGTCTGCACCTTCTCGAAGGGATTCTCGATCACCTTGAGATGATATTCGCGCATCGCCTCTTCTTCGGCATCCATGTACTTCGCCATATCCGTTCCTTCCTCTCGCTCTCCTGTCGGGGTCTACTACCGGGCCAGCTTCTCTACGAAATCGACGGCTTCCTTGACGGTCTTGCCCTCCCGCCGGAAGTCCTGGTACTGGATCTCGATGTCGAACTCGTCTTCCAGCGCGGCGATGATGGGAAAGAACTGCACCGAGGTGGCCTTGAGATCTTCCAGGAAGTTCGTCTCCGGAGTGAACTCCGACCGGGGCTTCTCGAAGACCTTCTCCATCGCCGCCAACATGATCTCCTCGACTTCTTCGCGCAAATCAGCCATTCTGATCCTCCTCCTGGGACTTCCTCGGACCCGCCTGGGGCCTTAGCCTTTCCAACTGCCGACCGCGATGGGCCTCTTGGGCGTCCGCGGTTTTATCGGGCCCGCCTTGACCACCGCCTGGCGCAGGCCGTTACACACTTCCAGACACTTACCACACTTCTCACAGGCGTCCTGATCGATGACGTGGACCTTGTTCTTGCCGCCTGCGATGGCGTCCTCGGGGCACGCATCCACGCACGCTCCGCAGCCGTCGCACCGGTCAGGCAAGATGTGGAAGGTCACGTACTGGTCGCACACCAGCGCGCGGCACAGCCTGCGCTTCATGTGGGCTTCCCACTCCTCAGGGAACTTCTCCAGGCTGGAGAGGACGATGTTGGGGGCCGTCCGACCGAACTGACAGGCCCCCCCGGCCTTCATACCCCGGCCCACCTCCCGCATCATGTCCACATCGGTGCCCTTGCTCTTGCCTCGAGTGGCATCGGCGACGATCTCGCGCAGCTGGTAGGAGCCTTCCCGCCCCAGCGAGCAGGTGGCGCAGATGTCGTAGCAGGAGATGGCCACGCGGCGCTTGACCTCATCCACGATGCAGTCCTTCTCATCCAGTACCGCGACGGCCCCCGAGCCCATCGTGCCGCCGGAACGACGCATGCTGTCGAAGTCGAGGGGGATATCCAGTTCCCCGGGTGTGAACCAGGCCCCCTTGATGCCGCCCACTATGACGGCCTTGAGGGTCTCGCCCTCCGCGACCCCGCCGGCGCGCTCCTCGAGGAGCGCGCGCAGGCTCGCACCCAGCGGCAGCTCATAGATGCCGGGCTGCGCGACGCTTCCCGTGACCTGGAACAGTTTCTCCCCAGGGCTCTCGGGCGTGCCCAGCTTCCGGTATTCCTCGACCCCGCCACGTAGGATCCGGGCCAGGTGTAGCAGCGTCTCCCCAGTGACCAGGAGGGTGGGCACTTCCTCGTACCCCTTCATGTTGCGCCTGAACGGAGCACGCACGACCTCCACCACAAAGCCCACGTCGGAAACTCCTGCCGCGACGGCCGCCACCGCCTCGGCTCCGTGCTCGTCGTCCTCGGCCACGTGTACGACCACCTGCCCGCTTTCGGTTGCGAAGGCGGCGATGAGCGCACCCTCGACAACGGCGGCGGCCTTTGTGGCAAGGAGGTGGCGGCAGATCTCCACGCCCGGCTCCATGTCCGCGCATTCCACGACCACGCGCTTCGCTCCGGTGCCGCCATCGGAGCCCTCGGTGCCGCCGCTACCGCCGCCGGCGGCGCAGAGTGCGGCGTGGGCCTTCATCCGTTCCCCGGTGGAGAGGTTCTCATAGTCACGGTCACGCAGGCCAGCGCGCAGCAGTTCCTGGATGGTTTGCTCCCCACCCAGTTCATGCGCCCGCCGTAGTGCCTCCCCGAGAACTGCCTGGCCGCCGCTCTGACTCATGTCCCTCATCCCATCGCCTGCTTCCCGGCTGCCGGCTTCTTGAGCGATTTGTACTCGCCCCAGAACTTGGTCGGGGCGATCTGCAGCCTGAGGTCGCACTGCAGGCAGCGCTCGGCCTCCGTAGGCGCGTCTTCTGAACGCGTCCTGGTCGCATAGCCTTCTTCCCGGCCGATGCAGCGGGCCGGAGTCGCCTCCGGAGCCAGCTTCTCATCTATGAAACCGTCGCCACCCAGGAAACGGTCGATGGCGGATGCCGCCGTCCTCCCGGCCGCGATGGCAGTCACCACCGAGACCGTGCCGCTGACAGCATCGCCGGCCGCGAAGACTCCGGGTGTGCCGGTCTCGACTCCGCTCTCCAGGTCGACGACCACCCGGTTGCCCCGGCCCAACTCCAGGCCGAAGTCCGTATCCAGGTCGGGCCTCTGCCCCACGGCGAAGATGACCGTGTCTGCCGGCACCACGAATTCGGAGTCTTCCTCCACACAGATGTCCGGGTTACCGTTCTCGTCGAAGGTGCAGGTGGCCACCCTCTGGCAGCGCACACCGGTGACCTTGCCGCCCTCCTTCGTGATCTCGTCAAACGTACAGGTGTTGTGCAGCTTGCAGCCTTCCTCCAGCGCTTCGGAGATGTCTTCCACCGTGGCCCGCATGGCGTCGCGCGCCTCCAGGCAGACGAGGGTCACCTCTTGGGCGCCGAGTGTCCGGGCCCAGCCGGCGCAGTCGAAAGCCACGCTGCCGCCGCCCAATACCACCACGCGCTCTCCCACCGATACGGGCTCGCCCAGGTTGGCGCGGCGCAGGAAGTCGGTACTCACGAGCACCCCGGGCAGATCGTTTCCCGGCAGGGGCAACTTCACGCCGCGATGCGTGCCCACGGCCACAAGCACCGCGTCGTGGCCCTGGTCCTTGAGGGCGGCGAGAGAGGAGACCTGTGTGCCGCAGCGGATGTCCACGCCCGCCGCCTCGATGTGCGCAATCTCCCCGTCGACGACCTCGCGGGGCAGGCGGTAGGTGGGGATGCCCACACGCAACTGACCCCCGGGCCGGTCCTCTCTTTCGAGAACCGTCACCTGGTGCCCCGACTTGGCCAGGTAGTAGGCGGCGGTGAGCCCCGCCGGCCCCGCCCCCACCACGGCCACGCTCTTACCGGTGGACTCTTTCTGGTAGCCTCGCTCGTTCCAGGCCCCGTCGTCGCGCTGAGCGGCGTGGCACTTGATGGCTCTGATGGCTACGCTCTCGTTGATCTCGCCCCGGCGGCAGTCGAGCTCGCAGGGATGATCGCAGACCAGGCCCAGCGTCCCAGGGAAGGGCACCTTCTCGCGTACGACCGCAGTGGCCGCGCCGTCTTCTCCCTGTTTGACAAAGCGCACGTAGCTGGGGATGTCGATATGTGCCGGGCAGGTCTCCCGACAGGGGACGAGCGCGGCCTTCTTGTTCTTGTACTTGGCGAACACCTTGAGCTGGTCGCGGATGGAGCCGGTGGGGCAGACCTCGATGCAGGCGCCGCAGAACTTGCAGCCGGCGTCGACCAGAGCCTCGCCCTGCGGCGTCCCCACCGCGTAGTTGTCACCCTTCTTGACGAAGGTGATGGCCTTCACGCCCCGCAGTTCGGAACACGCGCGCACGCAGCGGCCGCAGAGGATGCAGCGCACCATGTCATGCACGATGAGCGGGTTGGACTCCACCGGCGAGGTAAGGTTCTTGCGCTTGCGGATGCGCCCGTCGGTGAACTCCAGATACTGCATAAGCGACTGCAGTTCGCAGTTCAGGTAGACCGGGCAGGCCGTACAGTCGGCGGGATGGTTGGCCAGCAGGAGTTCCGCAGCCAGCCGTCTCACCTGTTTCACCTGGTCGGTGCCGGTACGAACCACCATTCCGTCTTCGGCCGGCGTGTTGCAGGAGGTGCTAAGACCCTCCCGGCCCTCGATCTCCACCACGCACATGCGGCAGACCCCGGCCGGATGTAGATCGCGGTGGGAGCAGATGTGGGGGATATACACACCCGAGTCGAGCGCGGCCTCAAGGATGCTCTGCCCCGGGAGCGCTTCGACCGCCTGCCCGTCGACAGTGATCCGGGCGCCCGCCGTGCCGGCGGGCGCCTCCACCCCACAACCTTCCTGTTTCAAAACCGGCTCCAGTTCCAACTCCGTTCTTCGGTGCGCTTCAGCGCGAGATGGCCGCTCGTTTCAGAACTCAATCCGCCTACAGCACAGCCGCGTTCTCGCCCGCTATCCGGCCCGTGTTGAGCGTGAAGCCCATGGTGTTGCCGGGCAGGATGAAGGGATAGCTGTCGCCGTAGATGGTGCATGCGTCCAGACCGGCCGCGTAGAGGCCGGGAATAGGATCGTGGTTCTCGTCCAAGACCTCGGCTTTGTAGTTGATCTGCAAGCCACCCAGGGTGCCGTAAGCGGCCGGGAAGTAGCGGGCGGCGTAGAAGGGCGGCTTGGCGATGGCCTGCATGTAGTGATGCTCCTTCTCGAAGAGGTCGTCCCAGCCACCGTCGCACAACTCGTTGTACTCGTCGACCGTCTCTTCAAGTTTCTCGGGAGCGATACCCAGAGCCTGTGCCAACTCCTCGACGCTGTCCGCCTTGAACACGTGCTCGAAGCCGGCGGCCAGAGCAGCGTCCACAGCTTCCTCGAAGTTATCGAACATGTCGTGAGGATGGACATGCGAGGTGACGTCCGGCCCGTTCTTCTTGTACTTCTTCAGCAGCGCGCTGTCGAAGATGGAGTAGGCGAAGCGTCCGGGCTGCCGAGCGAACAGATTGCCGGCGAAAGTGGTGTTGAAGATGCAGTCTTCGTTCATGAAGCGCTCTCCCCGCGCATTCACCCACAAACAGGGCTGCCGGAAAGCGCCGTCGAGGATGAAGTTCTCCGGGGTGGCCATATTGTGGGGCAGCAGGTAGATCATCTCCTGGACGATCTCCGTCTTGGCCGCGCCCATTTCCCAACCCATGCGCAGTCCGTCTCCGTCCGAGCCCGGCACGCGGAAGCCGAAGAAGTCCTTGCCCCACTCAAAGCCGGTGTGCTCCTTGATCATCTGTGGGTTGTCACCGGCGCCGCCGGTGGCCAGGATGACCGCCTTCGCACGGACTTCGATCCTTTCCCCGTCAGCACCCTCAGCGATGACGCCCACCACCGCGTCGCCTTCCTTGATGAGGCTCTTGACCGGAGTGTTGAAGCGAATCTCCACGCCCAGGTCCTCAGCCCGCTGGGTCATGGCTTTGATCATGCTACCCGCCAGCCGGGGACCGAGTTCAGTGCCGCCGTCGGCCGGCTTCACCACGTGCCAGGTCTGTTCGGAGGTGGCATATCCACGCATCGCCTCAGGGGTCGGGTACACATTGATGGCGGTGAGCCATTCCACCCCCATGTCGCTCAGCCAGTTGATGGTGTCGCCCGACTTGAAGTAGTACTCACGCACCAGGCGCGGATCGGCACGGAAGTGCACGAAGTTCATGTGCTTACGATAGGCCTCGCCCGGAGTGATGCTGATCATGTGGTCCTTCTGGAAACGGGACCCGATACCCAGCGGCCCCATACCCATATTGGCCGCACCGCCCGTTGTGCTCCCCTTCTCGAGGGAGATGACCCCGGCGCCGTTCTCAGCCGCCGAGATAGCAGCCGCCAGACCGCCCAGGCCGGCGGACACCACGATCACATCAGTGTTCTCTTGTCTCATCTCTGGACTCCTTCGAATATGTGAGGCTCTGTCGACAGCAACTTGCTTCCATTGTGCTCAAAGAGCCGAGGGAGCAAGTGTATTCCAAGGCAGTGGCTGTATTCCAATGGTGTCTGCCGATGATCTCATCGCCCAGCGTTCAGCGCCCTCGTGGCGCGCCGCCCCGCGCAGAGCGGGGTCAGATTTCCTTCACCGAGTCCACCATCGCCTTGACGTTCTCGAACTTGGCGTCCGGCGGCAGGGCGCAGCCCATGGCCATGATGAACCCGTCGGGACCGACCTCTGTGAGTAGGCGCTTGCAGTAGGCCTTGACCTGGTCCACAGTCCCCAGGCTCAGCATGGCAGGGTGCACGTCACCCAAGATGCACATGTGTCCGGCCAGGATCTTCTTGGCCCGGAAGATATCGCTCTTGCCGTCGAGTTCGAGGATGCAGCGGCGCGCCGGCAGGTCTTTGAGGCGCTCGATCTCGCGGTCCCAGTTGGCGTCGTAGTGGAGCACGGGAGTACTGCCTTCCTCCGCTACGATCTCGACCAACTCCTTCATATACGGCCACACGAAGCGGTCCCACAGCTTGGGCGAGAGGAACTCCGGAGCCGTCCGCCAGCTCCCGACCCAGTAGCCGGTGGGTTGGCCTATGGCGCGTATCATCTGGCGCGTCTGTTCGCGCTTCTCGGCCATGATGACGTCGAGCACCGCTTGGATCTTGTCGGGCATGCGGTAGAGATCGAGGGTGAACTCCTTGACCGTGCGCCCGCCGGCCAGATGCTCGAAGGGGTGATCGACGGTGAGAGGCGACATGATCACGTAGCCACGCTTCATGTATTCCATGGTCCAGCGCGGGCCGGCCTCCTGTAGCGCCTGCCCCGCGGCCACGGCCGCACCAAGGTACTTGCCGATGTACTGGCCGAACCAGGGACTCCAGCCTATCTCGAGGATCTTGTCGTAGTCCTCGGGCTGGATGCGCACCTGCTCGTCCATCTGCCACTGGCTGTGCTCGGGCAGGTCGCGACCGGGAACCTTCATGGGTGCCAGCCAGAGCATGCCCAGCACGTCTGGGGCGTAGGTGGGGAACTGGATGGCGTCCACATCGCCCAGCTTCTCCATGGCGTCCAGCATGGTCTGGCCGGCCACGTCTACGCTCGAGACGAAGTCGGGGTACGAGACACCCATGATGTTGGCCGCGAACAGGTCCATGACAAGGGAGATGGGCACCCGGTCGGGCGTGCCGCAGGCGATGGCCGTCTGCAGCCGGTTCATCCGCTCGAAGAAGAGCGGGTGCGGGGCAAAGCCTGTCATCTCAGTCATCATTCCACCCCCAACACTCTCTTGGCTGCGATCACGCCGTCCTGAGCGGTCTTGCAGTAGACGTCGGCGCCCACGTACGCGGCGGTGGCTTCGTCAACCGGTCCGCCGCCGATGAGGACGGTCACCTGGTCACGGAGTCCGGCTTCCTTGATGGCGGCGATGGCGGCTTTCATGTCCTCGAAGACCGTGGTGAGGAGGCAACTCATGCCCACGAGCGTGGCGCCCGAGTCCTTGATGGCCTCGATGAAGGCCTCATGCTCCACGTTCACACCTAGGTCGACGACCTCGATGCCGTTACTGCTCATGACGGTGGCCACGATGTCTTTGCCGAAGTCGTGGATGTCGTTCTTCACCGTGCCCAAGACCAAGGTACCCAACTTCTGTTGGGGCGAGGCCTTGAGCTCCTCCTGCAGGGGGGCGCCGGCCTTCTTGAAGATGTCGGCGGCATAGATGAGTTCGGAAAGGAAGTATTCCCCACCCTCGAAACGGTCCCCTACCACGCTCATCCCGGCCTGGAGTTCTTCCAGAATGGAGAGGGCCTTCTCACCGGCGGCCAGCTTCTCTTCCACCAAGCCGGTGGCGGTTGATTCGTCCAAGTCGCCCACGGCTTGGGCGAGAAGTGAGTCAGACATGGTGCAGCTTTCTCCTTGTTCGCTGTCCGGTTCTGTGCACTCTTGGGCGCCGCTATCAGTCGTCGCCCTCGGCCTCATCGACATCGATCTCGTCTGCGGAGTCGCGAGCGAGAGGCTTCAGAGGCGTCAGATAGTTGCGGTACTTGAGCGACTTGGGCCCGACTTCGTCCATGTTCTCAGGGGGTTTCAGCGAGCGGTTGGCCAACTCATCCAGGTGCTCGAACTTGCCCGAGAGCAGCAGGTGCGAGTGCGGCCGGTCCTCGTCGCTCACGGTGAACGAGACCTTGCCGTCGGTGAGACTTAGTGTCCCGCGCACTCCACACAGACCGCAGATGCAGGGATAGACGTCGCCGTCGTGCCGTACTTCGATGAGTTTGGAGTGACAGAGAGGGCACAGACCGGGTTCGCCGAGGTATTCCGCTTCAGTGATGTCGTCGAAGCCTTTGCTGAGCGTGTCGACCACCTGTTTGCCCGCGCGGTGCGCCCGTTCGATGAGTTCGTCCCTCAAGACGATGGTGCGAGGCAGCCCCACCCAGTTGACCAAGATGTTGTCCACCACAGCCACCTGCAACGGGAGCATGAAGAGTCCCATCATAGGCATGGCCAGGGTGTCCCACTCGCTGCCGCCCACGGCGATAGTCACGCCGGCGCGCGGCTTGAAAGCCCTCTCATCAGGCCCGGTACCTTCGGTGATGCCCTTCTGTTCCCGGATCTTCTTGGCGATCATGCGGAAGCCCACGTCGTGAGAGGGTCCCATGCGGTCGTTCAGGCTCTTCAGTTGTCCCGAGGGAGATTTCTCGTAGATGGGCGAGCCGACGATGAGGCCATCGCACTGCATGATCTTTTCGTCGATGAAGGCGAAGTCGTCGTCTCTGATGGTGCACCTGCCGGAGCCATGACGCTCCATGAGATCGATCACGCAGGAGTTACAGCCCGTGCAGGGCTTGATGTTGAAGTCGTGCAGCCGCAGGAACTCGACCTCGGCCCCCGCCTCTTCGGCGCCCATGAGCGCCTCCTTGACCATGATCTCCGTGTTGCTCATGCGGCGTCCGCACGCGATTCCAAGTACCTTCATGCCTTCTCCTTCATGGCGCCGATTGACCCTTCAGACTCCGCCACTCACGCTTCTCGACGCTTTTGCCGGGGCGATCACTTTGCCGTAGGCGTTGTACGCCCTGATCGTCTCCTGCACTTCCGGCAGGATGATCTGCGCGGGCTCTTCCTGCTGTTCGTGACGCATTATCCACTGGAGATGATGTATCTCCTTAGGCGTGGAGAACCGCGGTTCGCGCGCGTCGTCGGGGTTCCAAGCCACCGAGAACTTCCCGTCGCCGAACGCTACGGTGCCGTGCACCTCGCAGGTGGGGCACATGATCTCCGGTAGGTCCTTCTCGATGTAGATCACGTTGCAGTGACAGACCGGACAGGCAACGCCGGTTTCCTCACCCTTGTATGTCCACTCCTCGAAAGGAAGGTCGAGAGCTCTGGCGACGTTCTTGCCCAACGCGCGCGAGCGCTCGAGGGCCGCTTCGTTGTCCGGAGTCAGAGCCGCCCCCAGCGCCGCGCAGTGATCGATCTGGATCTGGTCCACCAGAGTGGTGAAATGCTGGAGGAACAAGTTGATCGATAGGAGCCCAAGGCTGGTCCAGCCATCGTAGCCGGACCCGCCCACCGAGATAGCCGCCCCTATCCGCCGCCGCTCGAAGATGTCCGGCTTCCGCGAGAAGAGGTGGTTCGTCTTCTCAGCGATGATCATGAGGTTGCTGCTGGACCGCAGGTGATAGACGGGGGCCGAAACGATGACGGCCGTGTCACCCAGGAGCGTCTGCTCGAGTATCCAGTCGACGTCGTCCTTGGCGCAGCGGCCCGTCTTCATGCAGGCCCAGCAGGAGTTGCAGGGCAGTACTTTGAGGTCATGCGCCCTGATGATCTCCGATTCTACGCCTTCCTCCTCGGCCGCCATGAGGGCCGCCTTGAGGAAGTGCTCGCTGTTGCCGTTCTTCCGCCCGCACGAGAGGCCGATGATCTTCTTGCTCATTACTCTCCTGACTTCACATTCTCAGGTCGGGCTTCACACCCGTGGGGAGCCGGGGCCGGCGGCTTCGCCGCCGGCCCCAGCGTTACTCCGTCGGGATCGACCCAGGGGGTTCGAGACGATCCCGGGATGTCAGCCTAGTCGAGCGTGTTCACCAGCACGAACTGGGCACCCTTGACCTGCCACTCCACCATTTGGCCGGTGACACCCTCGGAGGTCGCTTCGGGGGTGAAGTTGAGGATGCCCTGCAGGGCGACATAGTCCTTCAGGTTGATCAGGGCCTGGGCCACTTTGGCTTTGTCATCCGGGTCACCAGCCTGCTTCATGGCCTCGGCCAGAACTGCGACCAAGTCGGCACCGGCAGCGGAGAAGAAGTCAGGCCCCTGGCCGTACTTGGCCTGGTAGGCCTCGTAGAAGCCTAGCTGCGCTTCCTTCAGCGGCCAGTCGTCGGGTAGGCCGGCCGGATTGACCAGACCACCGGAGTCGAGCGTCAAGAAGCCTTCCACCGCTTCCGGACCCATGGCGAAGATGGCCGGATGGGCGGCAGCAGGGCTGCCCTGGATGGGTACCGTCACGCCGAGAGACCGCAGACCCTTATAGAGCGGGGGAAGAGCGATCGGATTCACAAAGAGGAAAACAGCGTCCGGCTTCAGTTCGTTGTACTGGTCCATGATCTTGTTGAGGATCGGCTGGAAGTCGGTCTGATCAAAGCCGAAGGTGTCGGGCAATTTGGTGAAGGTGAACCCTTCGGCCGGTCCGTTCTTCACGAGCAGGTCGAGCGTCTCCTGGTGGATGGCGAGCACATCGGCGATACCGATGATGTTCTTCCAGCCGTTGGCCTTGATGACCTGGGTCGCGGCGTCGGCCTGGGTATCAGGGGCCGCCGAGAGCATCACGCTCATCTGGAACTGCGGCGTGGCGGCCAGCTGCTCCAGGGTGGCCGGGCCCATGCCCACCATTGGGGTCCCCGTCTGCTCGGCGATGCCGCGGGCCGGTTCCTGCATGAACTGCGCGAACGGGCCGATGGTAGCCGCAACCTTGTCTTCCTGGATCAGCTTGTTGAGGTTGGCGATGGCGGCCGGGACATCCGATTTGTCATCGAGGGTGATGACTTCAAGCGGACGGCCGTTGACGCCGCCGTTGGCGTTGACGTACTCGACCATCAAGTCGACGCCCTTACCGGTCGAGTCGGCCGGAGCCGCGCTGAACCCGGTGATGCTGTTGGAGAATCCCACCTTGATGGGTGCACCGGTGGCCGGGCCGGCCATCGTTGTGTCGGTGCTCGGCGCAGCTGTGGTGTCCGTCGGGGCTGCCGTGGTGTCGGTGCTGGGGGCAGCCGTGGTTTCCGTGCTGGGGGCAGCTGTGGTAGTGGTCTCATCGTCGCCGCCGCAGGCAACCGCCACCATGGCGACCACCAGCATGAGCACGAGAAGGCCCACCAACAAGTACCGCTTTTTCATCTGTTCCTCCCTTTTGAACACTGTGTCCTCCCTCCCTTATCTGAAAGCGTGCCTCAGTGCCGAGCCGTGCCTAGATAGCTCGCCTGCACGCGATCATCCAACTTGAGTGCCTCTGCAAGACCGGAGACGACCACCTGTCCCGTCTGCAGAACGATTCCGCGATGGGCCAGCGAGAGCGCCATCTCTGCGCTTTGCTCCACCATCAGCATGGTTAGTCCCTCCTTGTTGAGCTTGGACAGCGCCTGGAAGATGCGCTCGACCACCAGCGGGGCCAGACCCATGGAGGGCTCGTCCAAGAGCAACAGCCGCGGTCGGCCGAGAAGCGCCCGGCCGATGGCCAGCATCTGCTGCTCCCCTCCGGAGAGGGTCCCGGCCGGCTGCTTCCTTCTCTCCCCCAGGATGGGGAAGAGTTCGTAGACGTAGGCGATGTCGTCGTCGATCGTGCCTCGCCAGTCCTTGCGACCCGAGCTGCCCACCACCAGGTTGTCCTGCACGGATAGTTCGCGGAAGAGCCGGCGGCCTTCGGGCACCTGACACAACCCCCGGGCGGCGATCTTCTCCGGAGCCAGATGGGTGATGTCCATTCCCTCGTAGGTGACGGTGCCGGCCTTGGGCCGCAGGAGTCCGGAGATGGTGTGAAGGAGCGTGCTCTTGCCCGCTCCGTTGGCGCCCAGGATGGCCACCACGTGCCCTTCCGGCACGGTCAGAGAGACACCGCGCAGCGCCTCGATCGAGCCGTAGGAGGTGCTGAGATCTTCCACCGCCAGCAGGTCCGCAGGCTCGGGGCAACTACCGTCGGCCAACTCCCGCGTCTGGCAAAGATCGGCCCGCTCCTCCACCCTGACCCCCAGATAGGCCTCGATGACGGCTGGGTCTTTCTGCACCGCCTCGGGCCGCCCTTCCGCGATCAGCCTCCCGTAGTCGAGCACGTAGACCTGCTCGGAGATGCCCATGACCAGGTCGATGTCGTGCTCCACCAGAAGGACGGTGATGCCGGAGGCCCGGATGTTCTGGATCTGCTCGACGAGATGAGCGCGCTCGGCCGAGTTCATACCCGCCGCCGGCTCGTCCAGAAGTAGCAGGCGGGGCTCAGATGCCAGCGCACGGGCGATCTCCACCAAGCGTTGCGAGCCGTAGGGCAGGCTGGCGGCAGGGAGGTAGGCTTTGTCGGCCAACCCGACCGCGGCGAGCGCCCGCATGGCCCGCTCGCGCGAGGCTTTCTCTTCGCGACGCTGATGCGGCAGCCCCAGGCCCCCGGCCCAAAGCCCCGAGCGCTCGTGCTGGTGGCAACCCACGAGCACGTTCTCGATCACGGTCATGTTCACGTAGATGCGCAGGTTCTGGAAGGTTCGGGCCATGCCCAGACGAGCTGTGTTGGCTGTCGACAACTTGGTGACGTCCTGCCCGGCGAAGCGGACGGAGCCCGCCGTGAGCTTCTGCAGACGGCTGACGGCATTGAAGAGAGTGGTCTTGCCCGCTCCGTTGGGACCGATGAGGGCCACGATCTCCCCCTCGCGGACCTCCAGCGAGACCTCGTCCACGGCTCTCAGGCCCCCGAAGTGGACGGAGAGGTCGTGGATGGATAGCAGCGGCTCTGCGGAAGGTTCGGCTTCCCGGCCTTGTTGGGGGCCTGCTGTCGTAGCCGGCGCCGACGCCGTCGGCGCCGCGGGAGCTGCAGCCTGATAGGCGGCGACGACTGCTTCCCCGCCCGCTCCGGTCGCCGCCAAGGCCTGAACCGGTTCCTCGAGTCGCTCGCGCTTGAACAGTAGCCTTCAGCCGAGCCCGCTGGTCCGGTCTCAAGGCCAGTCCTGCGGGCAAGAAGATCAGCAACAGGATCATGATGACGGAGTAAAGGACGCCGCTGTACTGCTGCACCCCGGAGAACCCGTTGACCACCCAGGTCATGAGGATGGCTCCGACGACCCCTCCCCACACAGTCCCTCCACCCAGAAGCATCATGACGATCGGCAGGATGGCGGCCGTGAAGGTGAAGGCACCCGGAGTGACGGCCATGCTCACGAAGGCGTAGAGCCCGCCCGCCAGTCCGCAGATTACGGCGCTCGCCACGAAGGCGAGGAGCTTCCAGTTGGCAGTGCGTACCCCCAGGCTCTGCGATGCGATCTCGCTGGTGGCGATGGCCCTCAGAGCCCGGCCCGCACGGTACTTGAGGGCTCGATCGATGAAAAGGATGATGACCGCAGCCACTATCCAGATGAGGTAGTACTGGCGGAGGTTGGTGTTGAAGTCGAACCCGAAGATGCTGAGAGTAGGTACGGGGGCAAGTCCTGTGGTCGAGCCGGTGACGGTACGAAGCTGTTGCACCAGCACCAGGAATATCTGCCCCAGCCCGATGGTGGCAAGAGCCAGGTAGAAGTAGCGCAGCTTGAGCACAGGGCGGCCCACGACGAGGGCGATGACCCCGGCCACGATCGCTCCGATGACAAGCGCCGCCAAGGTGGGAAACCCGGCCTTCATGCTGAGCAGAGCGGCCGTATAGGCCCCGATGCCGTAGAAGGCGGAGTGACCGAAGGAGAGTTGTCCGGCCTGGCCCAGGATCATGACGACGGCGACTGTGAGGATGGTGAAAAGGCCGCCGGTGGTCATGATGCGCATGGCATAGCCACTCTGATACAGGAGCGGCCAGATCAGGAGCACGATCAGAAGCAGCGCCTTGAGGATGAAGCTTGAGCTCTTCAGGAAGGCGAAGCGTTCCATCAGGCCTCCCCTTCGCCCGAAGGCGCCCCGAGGATGCCGCTGGGACGGAAGTAGAGGATGAGGATGAGCACGACATAGGCGACGGCATCCTGATAACCGGCGGGCAGGAAGCCGGTAGTGAGAGACTGGATGATGCCCAGGGCAAGTCCTCCCACCACGGCGCCGCTACTCGATCCCCAGCCCCCCAAGATGGCGGCCACGAACCCTGACAGGGCAAAGATGCCACCGGACAGATAGGAGGTGGAGTTGATGGGAGTGACGGCGATGCCGCCCAGGGCCCCGATGGCCGCTGATATGGCGAAGGCGAGGATGATCATGCGTCCGGTGTTGACCCCGGAGAGGCTGGCCGCGCCGGGATCGTTGGCTGTGGCCGTCATCTGCTTGCCCAGGCGAGTACGGCTGGTGAGCAGATATAGAGTGACCAGCACCAGGACCATGAGGCCGATCACCCACAGGCTCTGCGGGAAGATGGCCACCTTGCCGAGGAATATCGCCTTGTCGCCGGTGAAGGCGGGCACACTCTTGCCGTAGCCTCCCCACTTGAGCAGCGCCAGGTTTTCGAAGAGGATGCTGAGAGCCATGGTGGCCAGGATGATGGACACCAGGGAGATCTTGATGAGCGGCCTGAGCGCCAAGAGGTACATCAGGATCGCGAGTATCACGACAGCGACAATGGCCAAAACGGCGGACAGCCAATAGGGAAGCCCAACCTCGCTCAGAAGCGAGTACGTGAAGAAGGCGCCGAACATCACGAAGGCGCCCTGGGCCATATTGACGATGCGCGACGTGCGATAGATGGTGACGTAGCCCAGCGCGATGAGAGAGTAGATACTACCTACCGTGATGCCGGTCACCAGAAGCTGTAGCCACTTGGCCACTATCCCCCCTCGAGAAACCATAGTATTGCGGCGTCGTGCTGGTGCGCGCATGGTAGATGACCGAAGGCTCTTTGTCAATATGCGGTGTCGATATTTCCGTTTGTATAGGGGTTGTAGCTACTAGACAAGTGAGCTAGGATTCTCTGGCCTGTCTCCCGGAGCTTCGAGACGGGCGCCGAGAGGCAACCGCGGAGCGTGGGAGGGAACAGCATCGCCGAGCTGCTGACAATGTCGGGGCTTACCAGTAGAACGGGAATACCGCGCACAAGTATCCACTTCTACCTGCGAGAAGGTCTCCTTCCCCAGCCTCACAAGACCGCCGTGAACCGGGCGCTCTACACCCAGGATCATGTCGATCTGCTGTTCCGAATCAAGGCGCTCCGGGGGAAAGGTCTTTCCTTGGCCTATATTCGAACCGAGTTGGAGCATGACCTAGCGGCGGTCGACAACGGCGGCACCGATCCTGTGGCGCGCGAGAACGAGCGCATCCGCAAGACTATCCTGCGTGTTGCCACCCAGGAGTTCATGGACAAAGGGTACGACAACGCCCGTGTCGCCGACATCGTCCGCAAGTCGGGAGTCTCCTCGCAGGTCTTCTACGCGCATTTCCCCAGGAAGGTTGAGCTGCTCGTGGAGTCCTTCAGTACCTTCGTCTCGTGGAACCTGGCCTTCGTCGAGCCCGACCTGGAGAAGGCCGACCCGGCTGAGCGTCTGCTGTTGCGGCTGCAGGGCGATGCCAGAGCGAACGAGCTCGGCTCATCGGTGCTGTCGGCCATCCATTCCGAAGAACCCGGCGACAGCAACTTGCCTGGGTTAGTCGAGCAGGCGTGGGCACCGATCATAGGCTACATCGTGGCCGATCTCGAGAAGGCGATCCCGCCTGACGCAACCACCACGGCGTCTCCAGAGCTCCTCGCCTACAGCCTGCTGGGGGCGATGCATAACGCCTCGATGCGCACCTCATGGGACGACGACTTCACGCGGGAAGACTTGATCACCACTCATCTCTGGCTCTACCTCGTGGTCCTGGCGGGCCTCAGTGGAGAGGTGGATGTCGACGCGCGCGTCGCCCAATACAGAGACCTCATCAAAGAGACGGCCATGCGGAAGCCCGAGAGCCCGCCGGCGCCGCCGGAATAGCGGGAAGAAAGCCTGTCGGTCCGTCTCTTCGCACGAACCCCCTGGCAAGAGAGGCGGACTAGAACATACCGTTGGGATTCGCCGAGTGCTCGGGGATCTCTTGGATCACATCCCAGTGCTCGACCACCTTGCCCTCGTCCAGCCGGAAGATCTCCACGATGGCGAGTCCCCGTGGATGAGACGGCGGCATGGCATGAGCGTGCACGACTACGTAGTCGCCCTCGGCGATCACGCGCTTGAACTCGGAGCGCGCGCCGGGGTGCTGGGTGCGATACCTCTCGATGAAAGCGACAAGACCCTCCGCTCCATCGCCCACGGTGGGGTTGTGCTGGCGGTAGGACGCACCCATGTAACGGAGGGCGGCTTCCGGATCCTTGGCGTTGACGATGCAGTCGTAGAACTCAAGGACCGTCTTCTTGTTGGCCTCAAGCCGTGCTCCCGATTCTGCTGCGTCCATCGGGTCCCATCCTTTCTCTCTCGGGCGCGGCGACCGTTCCGCCGGCGGCGACTCTTCAGTCGGCCGAGACTCCTCCGTCAGCGACGCACCGCCGCGATGAGCGCCGCGACGTTCTCCACCTTGGCAGTGATGGGCACCTCGCAGCCGGAACCCAGGATGAAGCCGCCCTCATGACCCATGAAGTCTATGAGTTCCCGGCAGTAGGTGTCCACATCGTCGACGGTCCCGAGTGACAGCTTGGCCGCGGGCACGTCGCCCTTGATACAGAGATGGCCGGCCAGTGCCTCCCGGGCCTTGCGAATGTCTGTTGCTCCGTCGAGTTCCACCACGCAACTCGCCCGCGGTAGTTCGAGGAGGCGGGGGATCATCAGGTCCCAGTTGCCGTCGCAATGGAGAATGGATACGATGCCGGCCGAGCGATAGCCCTCCACCATCCGCTTGATGGAGGGGAACGAGGTCTCGTCGAAGATCCTGGGAGAGATGAAGCTGGCGCTCGAGCGCATGGGGAAGATGGCCACGCGATCGCCCTTGGCCCGCTTGGCGTTGGCTATACCCAGCTTGATCATGGCGTCCGTGCCTACCTCGACGGCCTTCTTGACTTTGTCGGCGTCCTCGAACAGGTCGCGATAGAAGGGCCGCAGGGAGCGACTGAGCGAGAAGATGTCAAAGGGAGGAGCGACGCCGGTGTGGAACATCACGGGCATACCCTGCCTCTGCCAATACTTGACGTTCTTGCCTGTGTTCATACCGGCTCGCATGAAGTGCCACACCACCTTGAGGCTACCGATGCGGCCACGCCACGGTGGCGTCTGGATCTGTTTCATGAAACCGGTGTTCCAGGCGCTCCAACCCTTTTCAAGGATCACATCGTAGTCGGAAGCCTGCATGATCTCTTCTTCCACGAACTGGAAGGGTTCGTCGGGCCCCAAGTCCCTGCCGGGGAGCTTCACCTTCAGGGACTCGGTGTAAGCCGTGTCCCAGGGGTTCATAGGAAAGACCACGTCGGGCATGCCCACCTTCGCGAAGGTCTTGTCGCACGCATCGAGCCAAGACTTGTTGCTGCTGAACAACTCCGCCTGGGTGACGCCGGCGCAGCGGCCGGCGAAGGTCACGATGTGTGGGTAGACAGGTATCTCCGGGGTGGGCTCAAGGGCAATCGCCCGCTGCAGCTTCTCAAAGGAATCCACGTCACAGTCCTCCTGCCTTCGTGGTCGCGTGGCGGGCCTGGGAGCCCCCTAGCGAATCAGTTCTTCGTAAACTCGTCTTGCAACCTATCGGCCGGCGTAGGCTGATGTCAAGGATCCGTTGATGACGGAGCGGTGGCGCCACGTACGCCCATCCTCCGTTCTCGTAAATCATATTCACCATCAATCACATGGTGATGTATCCTCAGCGGCATGATGGGGTGATGCGTATAACGACACCTCAGGAAGAGCTGGCCTCCACTCCAGCAGCACACTCTGAGCGAATCTGGAGGACTCCATGAAGGTATCCAACGCCCTGCACAACCGGCGCACGGTCCGCGCCTTCCTCGACCAACCGGTCTCGCGCGAGACCCTGGAGAGCATCCTGGTGGCGGCGCTCCGCACGCCTTCGTGGGCCAACACCCAGCCTTGGGAGCTCGTCGTGGCGGCCGGCGATCCCCTTGAGCGCATCCGTGCGGCCTCGATCGCCCGCACACGCGACAAGGTCCCCGGCACCCCGGAACTCGACCTGCCCGGCGGCTGGCCCGAGGAATGCCGCACACGCACCAAAGAACTCACTGCCGGAAGAGCCCGCACAGCGGGGACGACGGTGGACGACCCCGCCTTCCACCGCGAGTTCGTCGAGGCCAACCGGCGCTTCTTCGACGCCCCCTGCGTGGTCTACCTCTGTATGGACAGCATCCTGGGACATTGGTCCGTCTACGACCTGGGAGCGTTGGCGCAGAGCATCATGCTGGCCGCTGTTGAACACGGCGTTGACTCGGCCACCGCGATCAACTTCGTGTGGTACCCGGACGTCATCCGCGCGGAGTTGGGTGTGCCGGATCACCTCAAGATCGTCATCGGCATCGCCCTGGGCTATGTGGACGACACCGCCCCGGAAGACGGTTTCCGCAGCGAGCGTCGTTCTCTGGACGACGCCGTGCGGTTCGTCGGGATGTAGCCTGTCCACAAGCCGGCCGATGTCAGGCCGACGAACCGTGTCCTGGAAGGGCCGCGTCGCGTGAGCCTGGAGAGAGGGGGCGGCGTGCCTTCGGCACGCCGCCCCCTCGTCGGTCTTGCTCTGACCAGGTCCCGACCACGGCATCCGCGGTCTCCCACCCAGCTTGACGCGCTACAGACCCAAGTAGGCCTGGCGCACGTGATCGCTCTTGCGTAGCATGGAGCAGGCGCCGGCCAAGGCCAAGCGACCGTTCTCGATGACGTATGCACGATCCGCGGTAGCGAGCGTCTGGCGGACGTTCTGCTCCACCAATAGGATGGTGATCCCCTCCTTGTGCAGCGACTTCAAGAGTTCGAAGACCTCTGCCACAACCAGGGGTGCCAGGCCGTTGGATGGCTCGTCCACCATGATCATCTTCGGCTTTGACATGAGACCACGTCCCATGGCCAGCATCTGCTGCTCGCCCCCACTCAGGGTGCGGGCCAGATTGCCGGCCCGCTCCTCCAAGCGTGGGAACAGCGTGAAGACCCACTCCATGGTCTCTTTCCGCTCTTTCCAGGAGCGTCGCGGATAGGCACCCATCTCCAGATTCTCACGGACGGACATGTCTGTGAATAGACGGCGGCTCTCGGGGATGTGCGACAGCCCCATATCCACTATGTCGTTGGGATGCGCCTCGTCGATCCTCTTGTCGAGGAAGCTGATGGTGCCGGACGTAGGCCTCATGACGCCGGAGATGCACTTCAGTAGCGACGACTTGCCGGCCCCGTTCGCGCCCACCAAGGCCACGAACTCCCCCTCTTTGACTTCGAGAGAGAGGTCCCACAGCACCTGTACCCGTCCGTACCCGGTACTGATAGCGTCAACTTTCAGCATGGTCTTCATCCCCAGACTCTGATTCATCCTCCGCGTCTTCGTCGCTGCCCGCGTCTTGCCCCAGATAGCACTCTATGACGTCCTGGTTGATCGCTATCTCCTGGGGCGTCCCGTCCGCGATCTTGCGGCCGTGGTCCAGCACGATGATACGGTCGCAGATGTTCATGATGGCATGCATCACGTGCTCGATCATAAGCACGGTGATACCGCTCGAACGTATCTGCTCGATGTCCTTCATGGCCTCGTCGATCTCGGTATGAGTGAGACCGGCCATGAGTTCGTCCAACATAAGGAGCTGCGGGTCTGTCGCCAGAGCCCGAGCCACCTCCAGGCGCTTCTGGTTGGCAAGAGTGAGATCTCCGGCAGGAAGGTCCTTGAGCGGCGTGAGGCCGACGAACTCGAGCGCCTCTTCGGCTTTCTTGAGGGCCTCCGCTTCGCTCACGCGATGCCCGGTTCCGAACAGCGAGCCGACGATCACGTTCCTAACAACCGGGATGTGGGGAAAGATCTTCACCGTTTGGAACGTCCGGGCTATGCCGAGACGGCAGATCTTGTGAGGGGCGAGCTTGGTGATCTCCTTACCCTGATACGTGATCTTTCCGCTGGTCGGCTTGAGCGATGCCGAGATAAGGTTGAACAGGGTGGTCTTGCCGGCGCCGTTCGGCCCGATCAGCCCGAGTATCTCGCCCTGGTCCACGTAGAAGTCAACGTCGGCCACTGCGGCGAGACCGCCGAAGTTCCGGCCGACTCCTTCACCTTCAAGCAGGTGCACGTCGACCTCCTCTGATTTTGAGCCACACTTGCTGCGTCAATCCCACGATACCGTTGGGCATGAACACGATCGCCAAGATCAGGATCACGCCGAAGATAAGCATGAACAGATCCGGGAACGTACTCAGCAGGAAGTCGCCCAGATACGTGAACACGGCCGCTCCGATAACGGGCCCGACCAGATTGCCCATGCCGCCAAAGAGAGCCATGAGCACAGGTAGAAACGACGCGTTCAGGTTGAAAGCGATGCCGGGGTCGATATACGTGCGCCGGGTGGCGATGATCGCACCGGCCATACCCATGAACACCGAGCCGGCTGCAAAGATGAGCACCTTCGTCCGTACAACGTTGATACCACTGTGGGCGGCTGCTTCTTCGTATTCCCCGATGCTCTGTAGCGCGAGACCGTATCGCGAACGACGGATGAGCACGCACACAACGATCGTCAAGACGGCCACAATGAACATGGCCCAGTATGCGACCTCGGTCGTCTCCGTTTCCACGAAGCGGCCGCGCGTCGCCGTAGCCAGACGCTCGACCTCGAGCACCACGTTGGTGATCAGTAGTACCACCGCGAAGGTGAAGATGGTGAAGTACACGCCCCTGAGCCGGAGGGTCAACCCCCCGATGAGCAGAGCGAGTACGAACGACCCTACCCCGGCCAGAATGATGGCAACGGCAAACGGTAGAGGTCCATTGGCAACGGCAGCTATGTAGAAGCCGAGACCGTAGAAGGCCGCAGTGGCCAATGACATGTATCCGGTGGGACCCGAGAAGAGGACCCACGCCACGGCCAAGATGGCGTACTTGAGGATGTCGGTGAACAGCGTGATCGTGTAGCCCTGCGTGAGCAGGGGAAGCACCGCAAGCACCACGAAGACAACCGCAAGAATGACCAGGGAGACTATTCTGTTTTTGGTAAATGTAGTGGTATTCATGGCTACTTACCCATGATCCCTTTGGGTCTTGCCAGCAGCAAGACGATGAAAATGACGTAGTAGGCGATGAAGGTCATCGTCGGGTAGAAGTACGTGACAAGCTGCGACACGAGTCCGAGAATGACCCCGCCTATCATCGCTCCCGTGATGCTTCCCAGACCGCCGAGCACCACCACGATCATGGCGATGACCGTGTACTGGAGCCCCATGCTGGTCTGGATGGGGTAGAGCGTGCTTATCAGAGTGCCGGCGATCCCAGCCATGGCCAAGCCCAGTCCGAAGCAAAGTGCGAGCACGCTGTTGATCTTGACGCCCATCATTCCCGCCGTGACGGGATCCTGCGCCGAAGCCCGAATGCCTTTGCCCGTCCGCGTGCGCGCCAGGAAGAGGTAGAAAGCCACGCCGACCACGATGACCACTGCCAGGGCCACAAGCCGGTTGAGCGGTATCTGTGCGCTCGTGACGGTCCGGTTCAAGAAGACGACCTGATACGTCTGCGAACCCCAGATGATGCGCGCTATGTTCTGAACCACATACAGCAGCCCGAAACAAGCCAGCATCGATGTGCCCTCGAATATGTCGAGCGAGGGGGCGCTGCTCATCATGCGCCGAAAGAGGGTGACGTGAAGCAACCATCCGATGACGAAGAGGAGCGGAGCGGTGACGACGATAGTCACGATCGGGTTCAGACCATTGCCTGTCAGCCAGAAGGTGATGAAGGCCCCGATCATGATGAACTCGCCGTGGGCTACATTGAGGACACGCGCCACCCCGTACTGCAGGCTCAACCCCACAGAGACGAGCGCGAAGATGCCTCCCAGAAGCAACCCCGTGATGATGATATCCCTGAGTGCAACCATCCATAGTCCTTTGTGTTCTTGCTGCTGTGCGACCGGCTTGCTACTGCAGGCCGTTGGGGGCGCTCTTCAGCGCCCCCAACGGCCTGCTCGGTTCAACACACCATGTGTTCGTGTATGCGCCCGCTCCCTAGGAAGCCGGCATTGGCCAAGGCTGCTTGGGATACATGGGGGCGGCCGTACGCTTGTCGCCCGGGTCGACGATCTGGGGAACGCCGTTCTGCCACTGGCCGATCTGGCCGGCGTAGCAGGACACGTCGAAGATCTGGTTGGTGAAGAACGTGTCGTCGCTCATGAGGGTCTTGAAATGCGCGGTGCGACAGACCTCGGCAACCGCGTCGTTGTCCAGAGTGCCGGCCTGCTGGATGGCCTGGCCGAAGTAGTCCAACTGGCCCTTGTAGATGAGAGCGCCCCAGAAGTCCACATTCGGCGGGCCACCGACGAAGGCAGCCAGTTTGTCATAGTAGGCCTTGACTTCGGGGCTCTGTTCGTAGGTCCATGCGCCTTCGAAGAAGATCTGATCCGCGGCGCCCTGCCAGATGTCGAAGATGGCCTGGGTGGAGCAACCGGGCCCGCCCAGGAAGGCCTTGGGATTGTAGTTCTGCTGCATCAACGTCGATATGAGCAGAATGTTCTCAGGCGGATACTGGAAGGAGCAGATCACGTCCGCAGCTTCGCCCTTCCACTGGTTGACGATGCTCGACACGTCCTTGATGCCCGGCGGGATCGGGATGTTGCTCTTGATCTCGATGCCCTTGTCGGCGAAGTAGAGCTGCGCCTGGGCCTGGTACTCGATACCGTGCAGGTCGTCGATGTAGCCTATCGAGGCCGACGTGATACCGATTTCCGCGGCGAGTTCCGCAAACACCGGCATCTGCGCATGGTTGGAGTAGTTCAGACACTGGAAGTAGTAGGGCAGTTCGCCCGCCATCATCTTTGTCTCGAGCGTGCTCGCCCCACCCTCGGAGCCGAACAGAAGGTACTTGTGCGCGTTCGCCACACCTGCCGCCGCGAATGTGAACGCGGTGCTGCACGGTCCGAACACGAAGTCGACCTTGTCTTCCTCCATCAGCTTGGTGAGAAGGCGCATGCTCTGGTCGAGGTCACTCTGGTCGTCGTAGACCGTCATCTCGATGGGCATCTTCTTGCCCGCTACTTCAAGGCCGCCGGCTTCGTTGACGTCCTGCACCCACAGCTTGTAGGCGGGGCCGAAGTGCGCTTCTTCGAAGATGGCGTTCACGCCCGAGATCGGCCGCGCCGCGCCGATCCTGATCACGTCGGCAGCCGGGGGTTCCGGGCCGGCCATGGTGGTCGTGGTCTCGCCGGCCATGGTGGTCGTGGTCTCGCCCGCCATGGTGGTGGTGGTCTCAGCAGCCATGGTGGTGGTGGTCTCGTCGTCACCACCGCAGGCCGCCAGCAGGCCACCCAGGCCACCGCTGACGGTGACAGCCGCGCCGGCCACACCAGCGTACTTCAGAAACTGACGCCGACTTACTACTTTGCCTTCCGGCTTGCATTCATCCATGGTTTTGGGATCCTCTTCGTCTTTGTGCATCGTTGCAGTCCTCCCTCCAGAGTCCAACTACTTGATCACTTCTCGGCCCACGATCGGGCCGGCGGTCCCATGCCCCGTCATACTTATGGGCCTGCCTACTCGCTCCCCACCAGCGCCAAACAATCACCTCCCAATAGCGTTCCCAACCCCTGCGCGATCGGACGATATCAATATCTGCCGTACTCCTTGGCCGTTTGTATCATGGCCCGCAGGTTCTCCGCCTTGCCGCCGTCGGCTACCGCGCCGATATTGAGGATGAAGCCGCCCCCTGGCGCGCAGGAGTCGATAAGGCCCTGGCAGTACGCGGTCGTCTCTTCGGGAGTCCCGGCATGCATGAGTGACAGCGGGACGTTCCCCTCGATGCAGGCCACCCGGCCGACGGTCTCCTTGGCCCGGACCATGTCGGTCTGGTCGAAGAGCCAGACGGTGCGGCCCTTGGGCAGATCCATGATGGCTTCCAGTCGGGAGCCGTACCGCCCCTCCGCGAACAGGAAGGGGATGAAGCCCTCCTCGATGAGACCGAGGATCACGGCCCGTAAGGTGGGCCAGTAGAACGTGTGGAACTGCTCGTCGCTCATGAAGCCGTCCGCGCCTTTGTGGAGCGGCATGAACACCACCGGGGTGGGTCGTGGACCGGGCCGGCGCACAACGAAGTCGATGGCCACCTGAACAAGGCGTTCGCACGCTGCGAGCACCTTGTCCGGCCTCCGATACAGATCGATCACCACCTCGCGGGTACCGCGCAGGCTGTCACCGAGGTAGTCGAACGGAGCTTTGGTGGCCGACCCATAGTAGGGCGGGAAGCCCATCGCCATCATCTCGCCGATCTTCGGGAAGACGGCTGCACCCCAATCGCCGATCATGCGTGCGGCTTTGGCCATCCGCTCCAATCCGTCGATCATCTCCGGCGAACCCCAGCCCCCCACCTGCCCGGACACGAAGGGCAGCTCTATGTAGTCGAACAGCGAGGAGGTACCGGCGAAACCGCCGAAGGCACCCACGGTGCGAGGCAGGTAGGTCCGAAGCATGTAATCCGAGGGATCGGCGATCAGATGATCGTATTCCTCGGCGAGCATCCATTCCTTCTCGTTGTACTGATAGCCGGCATCTTCCGCGATGCCGTGTCCGGCCCAGTGATACAACCGATAGTCGATGGTCTCGAAGACCGAGGCGGGCGTGGTGTAGAGGACGGGGCTGACCATGCCGTCGGGCTGGAACTCCACGTTGAAGTCCAGGTAGGCCTGCGCGGCCCGCGCCGAATCGTGCATGGCTTCGTACGGATTGACACCGGCCCACGTGGTCGGCCACCACCCGGCGTTGATGTTCACGGGCACCCTGTCTGGCTCGCGCAGATCGATGGCAGCCACCAAACGGTCCACGCGGGCTTTGTACTCAGCCTCGGCCTCGGGACTTACGAACGGTAGCCCCGGCTCGCGCCACTGCTCGATACGCCACGCCAGCTTCTCGTCAGCCGTCATATCCTGCCATGCTTTGTCAGACATCTGCCTGTCTCCCCAGTCGTTCAGTGTCTCGAGCCACGCCGATACCGCTGCTCGCGCCTACGCAGGCGCCGAATCCTTCGCCGCCTGCACCAAAGCCCTCATGTTGGCCTCTTTGGCCTCGTCGACCACGGCTCCCACGTCAAGGATGAAGCCGCCGTCCTGACCGACGGAGTCGATAAGATCGCGGCTATAGGTGGTGACCTCTTCGGGCGTGCCCAGGTTGAGTAGCGACACGGGCACATTGCCCTGGATGCAGGCCACGCCGCCCAGGATCTCCTTGGCACGACGCATGTCGGTATGGTCGAACTGCCACAAGGTCTTGCCCACCGGGACGTCGCGAATGACTTCCAGCCGTGTGTTGTACGCGCCCTCCGCGAACAGGTAGGGGACGAAACCGTCCTCCACCAGACCCATGATGACCTTACGTAGGCTGGGCCAGTAGAAAGTCCGGAACTGTTCGTCGTTCATGAACCCGTCGGCGCCCTTGTGCAGAGGGATGAAGATGCAGGGAGGGCCGAACGGGCTCGCGCGCCTGGTGACCCACTTGACCATGACAGGCGCCAGCCGGTCGCACGCTTCCAAGAGGGCGTCGGGCTGACGGAACATGTCGGTGAGGACACCGCGGGTGCCGCGCAGGGTGTCGCCGATGACATCGAACGGAGCGAGGGACATGCCCCCGATGACCCCGGGGAAACCCTCCGCCATCAGGCGGCCCAGCAGCGGGAAGAAGGTCCCGCCCCACTCCGCGCACTCCTTGGCGGCGGCCGCCATCTTCTCCAGACTCGCCTGCACCGCCGGGTCGCCCCAACGCATCAAGTAGGGCGGTGAGGCCACCACTTCGATCATGTCCAGCGGCGAAACGAGAGAGGCGAACCCTGCCAGGCCTTCAGCCGTGCGCGGCATCCAGGTATGCAGCAGGAAGTCGGTGGGATCGTCGATGAGGAGGTCGTACTCATCCTCGAGCATCCACTCCTTCTCGTTGTATTGGAAGCCGGCCTCTTTGGCCACTCCGTGGCCGGGCCAGCTGAGGAGCGTCACGCCGAGAGTCTCGAAGGCACGGCCGGGGACAGCGGCGAAGATGGGCGCCATGAGAGCATCAGGCTGCAGGTCCATGTTGCTTTCGAACCAGGCCTGCGCCGCCCGCGGGTAGTCGTACATGGCATCGTAGGGCGTGAGGCCCTTGCTGTGGCCGGGGTAGAAACCGGTCAAGAGAGAGACGGGCACCCGGTCCGGGGTGCCCTCCAAGAGGATGGCTGTCTTGAGGCGGGTCGCTCGAGCGGAGTACGCGGCCTCGGCCTCGGGGCTGGCGAACTCAAGCCCAGGCGAGCAGAATGCGGCCCAACGACGTTCCAGCTTCTCCTCAGGCGAAAGTGCGGACCACGCCGGTTCGCCCACCTGCATCGTTCCCCTCCTCTTCGCACGTTGCATACCCGGCCCGTCCGCCATACGCGGGACGCCCATTCCCCTTGGACTATACACCAATCCCAAGTGAGTATGCACTCACTGTACAAGAGACAGGGGCGGTTTTGCAACTGACTCCTCTAGAGGAGTATGCTATGTTGACTATGCGAACATGACTAGATGACTAGCTAAGTTGGAGCCTGGAGAGACTGAACGCCAAGACCACAGGGCTCTATCCGACCGAAGGGTCCGACGCCACACAAGCGTCGGAGACCGGCGCGCCCGCATATGTCCACATAGCCCGCACCCTGGAGCATAGAATCGCTTCAGGCGAATACGGCGCGGGCAGCCGTCTCCCCTCGGGCGCGCAACTCTGTGCCGAGTTCGGCGTGAGCCCCATGACCGTCCGACGCGCGCTCCACGAGCTTGACAGCTGGGGACTGGTCACTGCCAAGCAGGGGCAGGGGACTTTCGCCCGCTCGTTCGACTTGGGCAACGCCTCGTTCCATCTCGACTTCCTTAACGGCGAATGGCCCGACGATGCGGCCGATATCCGCCTCCTGTCTGCCTCTATGAGGAGGGCGGACGAGAAGATCGCGGCCAAACTCGCGGTCGCAGAAGGCCAGATGGTCATCTATCTGCGCCGGCTCGTCCTCTACGATGGCAACCCGGCCATGAGCCACACGGAGCACATCATCTACGACCCGCGCAGACCCCTGGTCGAGTCGCAACTGCAGCTCACCTCCCTGCACGCCTTCCTAGAGTCTGGAGAGACGCATCGGTTCCCACGAGGCGCCCTCACCCTCAGCTCTGTGAACCTCGACGAAGAGAGCGCCATCACCTTGGGTGAGTGTGAAGGTGCCTCGGCCCTGCGCCTCGAGCACGAGTTCCAGGACGAGGACGGCACCCCCGTCAGTTGGGGCTGGTTCTTGCTGCGCTCAGACCTGTTCAGTCTGCGCGCTCGGCTCGGACCGCGGTGAGAGCGAGACGAGAGGTCCGGCATGGCCACTCTTGATCAACTGCGTCGTGCCCTCATCGAACTCGATGAGGGCACGACGCTCAGGATCACCCAGGAACTCATGGCTCAAGACGGCCCCACTCCACTGTCGATCCTTGCCACCTGTCAACAGGCTCTGAAGGTAGTCGGAGAGCGCTACGAACGGCAGGAGTACTACATCTCGGCCCTCATCATGGCAGGTGAGCTCTTCAAAGAGGTGCTGAAACTGGTCAGTCCCCCTGCCTCCGAGATCGTCGTCGACGGCTCGGCGGGCACGGTCGTCCTGGGAACGGTGGCCAAGGACATCCACGATATCGGCAAGGACCTTTTTGGCGGCGCACTCACCAGTTTCGGCTTCAGGGTCATCGATCTGGGTGTCGACGTGGCGCCTGAGACCTTCCTGACCGAGATCGAGCGCTCGCGCCCGGACATCGTGGGGCTTTCCGGCCTTATCATGGCCGCCTTCGACAGCATGAAGAACACGGTCGCCCTCATTCGTGACCATGAGAAGGATCTCGGTTACCGGCCCCCCATAGTCCTGGGCGGAGCCGTCATCGACGGGCGTGTGTGTGAGTACGTGGGAGCAGACTCCTGGAGCACGGACGCCATGGAAGGCGTCCGTCTCTGCCAGCAACTGATGGCAGACCGAACCGGGGCCACGTAGGGAAGCTCACGATGGGTTTCTTCCCTACAGTGGGCAACGCGCGCCACCAGCGTGGGAGGATATCCAGCCGGATAGGACCTTCTGCCCGGGAGCGCGCCGGTCCGGGCGGGTTGATGCCTTTCGTTAACCGAGCTTTAACACAGTGCCTGGCCAACCCCCTTACTGTGAGACGTGTGGCGGATTCGCGCGAGGCGCATCCGCAGACGACCCGATCTGAGAACCCGAGGGACCATGAGGACCAGACGAACGACCGTTTCTCCTCCCTGTCTCACCGCCGACATCCTCGAGACATGGATGGAGGCGGATCGAAGCTCCATTGGCTTCCCGACTATGGTGGCGCCATCCACGTCCTCGCGGTACCTCTCGGGGTGCGAGAGGCTGATGGCACATCTGCTCGCCTTCCTGATGGGAAGCTGCAGCTTGCTCATGATCGACGTGGCCCGCGATCCCGGTGTCTCCTGGTCTCTGGCGGTGATCGGCATCTGGGCATCGGCGCTGGTGCTCCATGCCGTCCTGTACTTGGTGAGGTCATCGGGCGCAAAGAGGCGCGCAGCCTTCGCCGCCAGGCACGATGCGTCTCGGCAGACGCCTCGAGCAGCGCGAGCTCACCAGACCTCGCGCGACACCTTGTGACGACCGTAGCCTTCTTCTCCGACGTCCACGGCAACTTGGCCGCTCTGGAAGCGGTGCTTGCTGAGGTGCGCGCGCGGCACGTTGACCGAGTCTATTGCCTTGGCGATCTCGTGGGCTACGGCCCCCATCCCAACGAAGTGATCGACGCCATCCGTGTCGAGGGCGTCTCGACCATCATGGGCAACTATGACGAGGGAGTGGGCTTCGACCTCGGCCACTGCGGCTGCTTTTACGCGGATGCCGAGGCGAAGAGAATCGGTGCGGCTTCCTACACCTTCACCTCAGACGCGGTCACAGTCGAGGGCAAGGCCTACCTCCGAGCGCTACCGCGAGAGCTGCGGTTGGAGATAGGAGAGCAGCGCGTCCATCTGGTTCATGGAAGTCCGCGCAAGATCAACGAGTATCTGTTGCCCACTCGCGACGAGCGCACTTTCGAGCGGATAGCGGCCGCCGAAACCGCCGACGTACTCGTCTTCGGCCACACCCATCGGCCTTGGCACAGAACGTTCGGTGAGGTCCTCTTCGTCAATGTGGGGTCCGTCGGCCGGCCGACGGACGGCGATCCGAGAGCCGCTTATACCGTCCTTCACTTGGGTCCAGGAACGACGGTCGAAGTCGAGGACGTGAGGGTAGAATACGATGTCGAGCGGACAGCTGCAGGGATAGTGAAGGCCGGCCTGCCGGTTGAACTGGCCGAGATGCTCCGCCACGGAGGCTGACCGCACCTGATTGTGGCCGAACGGGCCCATGCTCGCCGTCGCCTCACCACTGCCAAGCTCCACCGACGAGAGTCGACGACCGGTCGCCCCTTCTCAGGCGCCGAGGGCTTCCTTCAGGGGATCGTCATCCTTCGTCGGCCCTAGGCGATAGCCCACGCCGCGCACCCCATGAACGTCCACCCCAGCCTCGACCGTACGCAGTTTGTCGCGCAGACGCCGCACATGTACGTCGAGCGTGCGCGAAGAGGAGATGTAGCGGTGATGCCACACGCTCTCTGTGATCTCTTCTTTGCTGAACAGATGCCCGGGCTGCGAGAGGAAGAGTTCCAGGAGCCCGTGTTCCTTGGGGGTGAGAGTCACTTCACCCTGGCCTGTGCGAAGAGAACGGGCGTCGTGGTCGAGTTCGATGTCGGAGAGATCGACTCCGTTGGCCGAGCGTGGCTTGGTCGGAGGCTCCACGGTACTCCGGACCCGGCGCAGATTCGCCGCTATTCGGGCCAGAAGAACATCGACGTCGAAGGGTTTGGTGATGTAGTCGTTGACGCCCAGAGCGAAGCTCTCCAGAAGGCGTTCCCTTTCCGACAGCGCACTGAGAATGATCACCGGCAACCCCGGGCGCCGACGCAGAATCTCACGCGTGGCGCTCATGCCGTCCAGACCGGGGAGCAGCAGGTCCATCAGCACGAGATCAAAGGACGCCGCCAGCGCTCGTTCCAGCGCGGCGCGGCCGTCATACTCCTGGGTAACCTCATATCCAGCTCTGCGCAGGTAGTAGGCCAGCAGGTCGGAAATCGTGGCGTCGTCTTCGACGAGGAGGATGTGAGCGTCTTCTCGAGACATCGGACCTCCTAGCCAGCCGTCGGTCTCTGCATTTGGTAGCTCTTTGTCAGCGTAGTCAACCTGCAGATCCGTCCGTCTTCACACAGTTCGGACAGCACGGGTTCCAGTTCCCCGGCTGAGAGGCCGGAGCGAGCTGCGATCTGGCCCCGAGTCAAAGGGCCATCCGCTGTCTGGAAGATCACAAGTATCTGAGCGTGGGCAGAGGGAGCCACGCGTTCTGCTATGGCTCCCTCTGCTCTCACTGCACGGGGGTGCGGTGGGGGGGACTGGGCCGATTGCTTCGTGCCTACATCCCGTTGATCTGGTTGACCTTGTCGAGGGCGAGCGCCCTCAGGTCGTCAGGTAGGGGAGCGTAGCCGAGTTCCTGGGCGATGGTGGTCCCTTCTTCGAGCGACCAAGTCAGCCAGGCTTTCAGAGCATCAGCTTTGGCCGTGTCAGCCATCTTGTCGTAGGCCAGGATCCAGGTGGCTCCCACTATGGGATACGCATCGGGATTCGGGCTGTTGGCCACCGAGAAACGCAGATCTTCGGGGAAAGTGGCCCCGGCAGCCGCGGCGGAGGTGGACTCGAGACTGGGCACTATGAAGGTACCGGCCTGATTCTGGAGCGAGGCCATGGTGAGGCCGGACTCGATGGCGTAGGAGAGTTCCACGTAGCCGATGCTGCCTGCCTGCTGCTGGACGACCGCGGCCACGCCGTCGTTGCCCTGACCGCCGACACCCACGGGCCATTCGACTTCCTTGCCCTTGCCCACTTTGTCGGCCCAGGGCTGAGAGACTTCGTTCAGGTAGCTGGTGAAGATGCTTGTGGTACCGGAGGAATCGGAGCGGTGCACGACCTGGATGGCCTCATCGGGCAGGGTCACGCCTTCGTTGATGGCGGCGATCTTGGCGTCGTTCCACTTGGCGATCTCGCCCAAGAAGATGCCGGCCAGCGTGTCGGAATCAAGTTTGAGACCTTCGACACCCTCCAGATTGTAGGCACACACGACCGCGCCGAACACGGTGGGGATGTGCAGCACTTTGGCACCCGAAGCAGCCTCAGCAGCAGTGATCTCTTCGTCCTTCATGGGAGCGTCGGAAGCGCCGAAGTCGACGGTGAGCTTGGTGAACTGCTCGATGCCGCCACCCGAGCCGATACCCTGGTAGTTGATCTTGACTCCGGTCTGGACCATCTGGAACTCACCGATCCACTCTACATAGAGCGGCTTCGGGAAGGTGGCGCCGGCGCCGTTGAGGGAGGCGCTCAGGGCAGCCATGGTGGTGGTGGTTTCAGGAGCCATGGTGGTGGTGGGAGCCTCAGTCGTCTCGGGAGCCATGGTGGTGGTGGTTTCGGCGGCAGCCGTCGTCGTGGTGGTTTCTTCGTCGCCGCAACCGACGGCGATCAGGCCCATGAGAGCGATGGCCAGCAGCGCCACCGTGATTAGGGCCACGAGACCCTTCCTATTCCTGGAGAGAGACATTCTTGTTGTCCTTCCTTTCCTATTACTTGGTCCTCTGTCCTGCCGCCGTGAAGGCTACAGGCAGGCCACAATGGAGCGTTACGAATGCGTTAACTGAAGGCGACAAGTGCGTTAAATCTCGGACCTGGGCCAGAGCGGACAGGCTGGAAGCTGCGCTCCAATGACGACGCCCTCCGGCCGATGCGCTCTTGTTTCGTTCCTCTTGCCGACTGTTAACCATGAGCCGACCGCGCCCGCCTAGACTCGGGTTGCGCTCTGTTGCGGCCATGCCGAACCAGACCTCGGCTGACCGCGAGAGCGCTGCACATGACAAGGATGAGGAGGTACGAAGAGGATGAGAGTGTCCACACTCAAGAGACATGGGTTCAAGACCACGGTCGGCGTCGCAGTGGCCATCACCGGACTGGCCGCCGGCCTGGCGTTGTGGGGCGGTCCAAGCGCCCCGACGGTCGACGCAGCCTCCGCCAAGGTACCGAAACCGGCCAAGAACGTCATCGTGATGATCAGCGACGGTTGGGGCTACAACCACATCGCCGCGACAGACTACTATGGCGGCAGGAAGCAGGGATACGAGTCCTTCCCCGTGCGCTTGGCCATGAGCACGTACGAGATCGAGAGTGTCTCGGTCAGTGGCGCGGCCGCACAGGACAAGTTGCTGGGATACGACCCGGTTCTCTTCTGGAACGATTTCGCCTACGCCGATGCGCCCCTGGCGACCGACTCGGCCTCGGCCGCGACCGCCATGGCCAGCGGCACGAAAACCTACAACGGCGCCATTGGCGTCGACATCAGCAAGCAGGACTTAACGCTCATCACTGAGGCGGCGGAGAAGAAGGGCAAAGCTACAGGTGTAGTGACCTCAGTCGAATTCAGCCATGCGACGCCGGCCGGCTTCGTCGCCCACAACACTTCCCGCAACAACTACGCAGAAATCGCCAATGAGATGATCTTGGACAGCGCGACCGACGTCATCATGGGCTGTGGGGCACCCGACTACGACGACAGCGGCAACCCTCTGGCGCCGGGCAGCTTCAACACGTACAAGTACGTCGGTGGCGAGACCACCTGGAACGACATCACGGATGACCTGATCGTGACCGGCGCCGACGCCGACAACGATGGCGACGATGATGATTGGACCGTGATCCGCGACCGGCGCGACTTCCAGAAGATGGCTTTCGGTCCCACCCCGTCTCGCGTGCTCGGCATTCCGAGGGTCTACACCACACTTCAGCAGGCACGCGCGGGAGACGGCAAGGCCGATCCCTATCAGTCCCCGTTGACGAGACCGTGCCTTCTCTGCCGGAGATGTCGAGAGCAGCCCTCAACGTCTTGGACAATGACAAGGACGGCTTCTTCCTCATGATCGAGGGCGGCGCGGTCGACTGGGCGGGACACGCCAATCAGACCGGCCGACTCATCGAAGAACAGACCGATTTCAACAAGACCGTCGAAGCTGTCATGGCCTGGGTGGCGCGGTACAGCAACTGGGGTGAGACCCTGCTCGTAGTGACCGGCGACCACGAGACCGGGAACCTCTGGGGTCCGGGCTCGGGCATGGTGGATGGACTCGCCAGGTACGCTCCCATCATCAACAGAGGGCCGGGCAAGGTGCCCGGCGTGCAGTGGAACAGCGGCGACCACACCAACCAGCTGATCCCCCTCTTCGCCAAAGGCAAGTCCGCCGACTTTCTCAAGACCTACGTCCGCGCGAGTGACCCGGTCCGCGGAGCCTACATCGACAACACCGACCTCGCCGAACTCTTGTTCCGAGTGACCAAGTAGCCCCCCTCCGGCAGCTGCGTCCACCCGCCGGACCGGCTGCCATCCCCTGGTCCGGGGAAAGGCCGCCCTCACAGGCGGCCTTTCCTTCAGCCGGAGCCATCCTATGAATGCGCGGCCGCCATAGAAGCCGGCCCGCGAGGGCGTGATCCACGTGCAGCTAACCCAGTTGGGTGGCCCGGCGGGCCTGGCGCAGGGCCAAGCCTCCGGTGAGCGTGGCGAAGCCCAGGATGACCCCCAGCCCGATCAGCAAGGGTTTCCACTCCCAGCCGGTGATGAGCAGTGAGCGCATCGCCTCATAGACATAGGTGGTCGGATTGATGGTCGCCACCACTTTGAGCCAGCCGGCGGTGATGTACTCGGCGGGTACGAAGGTGGTGGAGAGGAAGATCAGGGGGAAGAAAGCGAAGGTGGCCGCTTCGGTCGCCGCACCGTTCTTGGTCTTGAGAGCCACGAAGACCGCGTATCCAGCAAAGGCCATCCCCCAGAGGAAGGCGAAGATCAACACGACCACCAGCCCCAGCGGCCCAGAGGCCGAGCGCAAGCCCATGGCAATGCCCAAAGCGAGGATCAGAATCACCTGGGCGGCGAGGAGCACCGCGCCGGCTACCATCGGTCCCCACACGAGGGCCAGACGCGAGGCCGGCGTCAGCAGCAGCTTCGTGAAGTAGCCCGACTCGATGTCGCGCACCAGCATCTGCCCAGCCGTTCCCGCGCCGCCCACCGAGGCCGAAACGATCGACACGGGAATGATGAAGGCCAGGTACGAACCTTGGAACCCAGGAAGGTCCGCCACAGAAGATAGTCCCGCGTTGAAGACGAAAAGAAAGAACACGCTGATGGCCACGTTCGGTATCAGCACGGCCGGCATGCGCAGGCTGTCCTTCAAGGACCGCGCGACGAGGAGCAGCACGTCGGTCATTCCGCCGCCCCTTCCCGACCCGCCATACGTAGACCTGTGGCGCGCAGGAACACATCGTCCAAAGTGGGCTCGCTCAGGGTGAGTCCCTGCAGCGGTACACCCCCCTCGTCGAGCGCTCTCACAAGTCCGGGAAGCCTGTCGGCAGCGGCCGCGAAGTAGCACGCCAGCTCGCTCCCCGAGAGTTTCTGAGAGGGTGCCTGCTCGCGGAGCACCTCCGCGGCCCGCTCCGCAAGCTCCGCGGACGCAAAGGTCATGGTCACCACATCGTTACCGATCTCCTTCTTCAGCGCCCGCGGCGCTCCCTGGGCCACGATCTTGCCTCGGTCGATGATGGCCACCTCGTCGGCCAGCTTGTCCGCTTCTTCCAGGTACTGGGTGGTCAGGAAGATGGTCATGCCGCGCTCCTCGTTGAGGCGGCGCACCTCCTCCCAGATGGCCAGGCGACTCACTGGGTCGAGGCCGGTGGTCGGTTCGTCGAGAAAGAGTATCTCCGGGTCATTGACCAAAGCCAAAGCCAGATCGAGACGACGCTTCATGCCTCCGGAGTACTGCCCCACGCGCTTCTTCGGATCCACGTCGTCGAGACCCACCGTGTGAAGCAGCCGCTCGGCCTTGGCCCGAGCGGCGGTCCGGTCCGAAGAGAACAGGCGCGCTTGAAGGGCGAGCATCTCTGTCGCGGTCATCAACTTGTCGAGTCCGACCTCTTGCAGGGCTACGCCGATCCGGGCCCTGACCTCCTGCTGCTGGGTGGATACGTCGAAGCCGGCGACCCGCGCCTTACCCGAGGTCGGGGCGAGGATGGTGGTGAGAACCCTGACCAAGGTGGTCTTTCCCGAGCCGTTCGGGCCCAGGAAGCCGAAGATGTGTCCCGAGCCTATGGAGAGGTCGACGCCATCCACAGCCTTGACGTCTTTGAAGTGCCGGGTGATGCCCTCAGCGATGATCCCGCGATCTCCCATGGGAGGACTGATACCCACGGCCGGGGGATCCTAGCCTCGCCCCTCACGAAGACCGCGGCGTGATCGGCAGACTACCCTTCCGGCAAGTCAATGACCTCCGCCAGGCGGTCGCAGGCGTAGGAGACGAAATCCGGGCAGTTCTTCGTGGCGTGGGTCTTCTTGGCCTGTCGGAAGCCCTCGGCGGTGCTGATATCACAGCCCAGCAGCCCCTTGCACGCCGACGAGCCGAACTTGTCCTCGAAGTCTCGCACGAATCCCTGCAGCCAGTCGAACGTGGAGACCCCGCTCTTCCCACCCTTCTTCGCCTGGAGGTGCTCGTGGAGGCCGAGCGCCAGGGCGGCGCCGGACAAAGCTCCGCACACGAGTCCCGTCCTGGCCATGCCGCCACCGAAGAAGGTCGCGTAGTAGGTGAGTTCCGGTTCTTGGTCCATGGCGAGAAGTCCGCAGCGCATCACGGCCTGTGAGCAATTCAGATGGTCGGGACCTGGGTCGAGGTACCCCTTCATCGCCCGCTCTTTGGCCTGCTCGAACTTCTCACTCGCCACGATAGCCTCCTGGTATTACCTGGTGCCCGGCTGCCCGCAACACACCGCGGGCCTCCCCTATATCCGATACTACGTGCCATATGCACTCATCTGCGCACGCCAGCATAGCCCACCAAAACCGCTCCGAACAAGGACTCAGCAAGGGGTCTCATCGTATCCACCCAGGTGTCGTCGCTAAGGCGAAGGGGTAGACAACTCCCGAGCGAGACGGAGCGCGACACCTGAGGAGGGTCGACATGAAGCGGATCATGGTGCTCGGGGGCGGTATCGGAGGCGTGGAGGCGGCCATCGCTTTGCGCGCGAAGGGATACACCGTCGAACTGGTGTCCGATCGCCCCTTCTTGTTCGTCTATCCACTGGCCATCTGGATCCCCACAAGAGAGAAGACACTCGACGAGATCAGCATCCCCCTGGTCGCGATAGGCCGCGCGCACGGGTTCAGCGTGACCATGGACCGAGTGACAGGCGTAGATGCCGCCACAAAGACCGTCACGCTCGAGCGCCGGGGAGCACGCAGCGATTTCGACTACGCAGTCCTCGCGTTCGGCGCCGGCAAGATGCAACACAAAGGCAAGGAGCACGTCTCTTCCATCTGCGGCGCCCCTCAAGAAGGTCTCGAAGTCCGCGACCGGCTGGATGCCCTGCTGGCCAAGGGGAGCGGAGCGATCGCCGTCGGTTTCGGCGGCAATCCCAAGGACTCGAGCGGGGTCCGCGGCGGTCCGGCCTTCGAGTTCCTCCTCAACGTCCACAACCTCCTCAAGCGCCAGGGTCTGCGCGATCAGTTCAAACTGAGCTTCTTCGCCCCCATGCCCAAACCGGGTATCCGCATGGGCGAGAAGACGGTGGGCATGATGGACACGATGCTCGCGTCCCTGGGGATCGAGCAACACGTGGGCAAGAAGATAGCCGGGTTCGACGAGAAGGGCACCACACTGGAGGACGGCACCCGCGTCGACGCCGACCTCACTATGTTCATAGCCGCGGGCGACGGCCACTCCCTGGTCAAGGCCTCCGACCTGCCTCAGAATGAAGCCGGGTTCGTCACCGTCGCCCCCACCTGCGAAGTGGAGGGTCATCCCTGGCTCTACGCGATAGGCGACGTAGCCGCGCTGGAGGGACCGGACTGGAAGGCCAAACAGGGCCACATCGCCGAACTGATGGCCCGGATCGCAGCCAACGACATCCACCGCAAGGAGACCGGCAGAGGTCGGCCCGAGAGCTACGTCGATCACCTCTGCATCCTCTGCGTCATGGACATGGGGAACGGGGCCGGCTTCGTCTACCGCGACGACAAGCGTGCGCTGTTCGTGCCCATGCCCGTGGTGGGGCATTGGCTCAAGAAGAGCTGGGGCCGCTACTTCGAACTGACCAAGCTGAAGAAGATGCCCCGCATCCCGGGTATGTAGCCGGAGCGCTTGTCGCCGCCCACACCGACGAGATACTCGCACGCCCGAAGGGCCGCTTAGGCGTCCGCGCGCGATCCGGCGCCTTTCTCCGCCAGTAGCCGAGCGACCTCGAGAACGTCGATCGGCCAGAGTGGCGCAGGCCTGGGCCGCCGCACGCCGGGCAGGCCCTCCTCGGGGCGGCAGGATAGGACGGCGCGTCGCCACCGATCGGGAACTGCACCGACTCCGTGAACGGCCCCCAGCAGGGCGCCTGCGATGGCACCGTTCGTGTCCGTATCACCTCCCCGCAATACCGTGTCGCACACACCCTCCTCGAGCGAGAGCGCGTGTAGCAACTGCCAGAAGGCATTCTGGAGCGCGATAAGCACCCAGCCCATCTTGCTCTGGAAGTCCAACGGAGGACTCGACGCCGCCAGGTCGAGACACTCAAGCACCGCCGGACCTACCGGCGCCGATGCATCACCGACTCCGGCGACACCGCCGGCCCACTCACGCACGAAATCGTAGGTATCGCGTGCGCCGTTGCCTGTCGCCACCGCATGCGCGATGGCGACCGCGAAGACCGCACCGGCGTCTCCGCAGGTGGAGTGAGGATGAGTGAGGGCAGCGTCCTGTCGCACCAGTCGCGCGCATTCATCGGCGGAGAGCCCATGGGCGAAGATGCCCAGTGGGCTGACGCGCATGAGAGCGCCATTGGCTTGGCTGTCCTGGTTGGCCGCATCGATGGCGGCGGCCGCCACGGCGCCGGCGCCCTTCCCTCCGCGAAGAGCGACCGAAGCGGGGCCGAGGGCCTGAGCGGTGGTGTTTCCGTAGTCGAACGGGGCAGACCCGAACCAGTGAGCATAGGCGACGGCCGCTTCCCCGGGATCGAACCGGCCGGCGCGAAGGATCGACCTCGCCAGCATGAGGGCCATCTCGGAGTCATCGGTCGGTTGACCGGCCAAAGTCCCCCACGTGCCTCCGTCCGCCAGATCGCGGACGCCGTCGGGATACTCGACCCTGATGTCCTGCCCCCTCCTGAACTCCACCAGGCTTCCGAGAGAGTCCCCTACCAGCTGCCCGAGAAGGCAGCCTTGGGCTCGGTGGAGGAGCTCGGGAGGCAGCTTCGAGGGCGCCCCTGGATCGTCGCAGAGCGCATAGCGCTCCTCGATGTCTTGATCAGTCGGCATGTTTTCACGCTCCATTACAGTCGAGCTTCATGATCGGCGAACTACTGTTCTCAGCGCATAGCCACGGGAAAGACCGACAGTTGGATGAGTTCGTCTCGCCAGACAAGGCCTGAGCCGGATACGTTCTTGGCCTCCAAGCGCAGATCGTAGCCGAGGTCGACCCCCGCGTGCTCCTCGACCTCCGCCTGCGTGATGCCCGCCAGCAGCCTGAGGACGGCCGCCTCGGCGTCGAAGTCCTTCGGAGCGTTCTCATTGTAGAGATGGGATTCGAGCGCGTAGCCTCGCAGCAGCTTGGGATAGAGATGGACGAAACGCTTGGCCGGTTGCACCAAGTCGAGACATACGAACCTCCCGCCAAGGAACACCACTGCACCGACGGTATCCACTCCGATGGAGCCGTTGCCTGGCGCGAACGTCTCCATGGTGTGCTCCAGGTCGTTGCGCCGCGTCTCGTATGCGTCGGCCATGGCGGAGGTGCGTGAGCGGACCCCCAGAGCAGAGGACGTGTCTCCCACCTCGGCCCACACCTTCGACTGATCGGCATGATAGTGTCCGGCGCGGACCTCTTGTGGCTCCAGCGCTGCGCTCGCGCTGCCGGAGGCCGCCGCCCGGCGCTCCGCCTCGTACTTGAGATGATCGCGCACCTGCCGCTCCTTCGCCTGCCGCAACCTGGGATGGCTGGCGTAGGCCCCGGAGGAGAAGGAATGGCTCTTGCGGCTCCACCGCCCCTGCTCGACGCACGATACTGGTAGGATGGTCTTGCCAACGCCCACCATTATGGTCGCGTTGGCGATGCGGTTCTGCTTTGCCCCCACCAGTTCTTCCCCGTCGAAGATCAGTACCGGCCAGGGACCGGCGTTCACGGCCTGAAGATAGGGCACCGAGCCACCGTCGCTCACCTCGGTTATGACGAGCCTGCCTCGTGATATGGCCTGGTCCAGAAGCACATAACGTGCTGTCGATTCTCGCGTGGCCTGCAGAGGCAGGATGCAAAGGGGGCCCTCAGATATGGCCGCCCCAGGCCTCAGCATCCCTACCGCGTCTTTGAGAGTCTCCTCGAACATGACCCACCCCTCCTTGTCGCCTACGCGGTCCTCGGGCCCCCGAAGACGCCATTACCGTCACTGTGCGTGTGATTATACCACTCTTAGTGGTCTTTCAACCTTTTCTTACCCGCTATCGTGTCGCAGAGCGTGATAGGCTGTAGGGACAGTGTAACGACCGGACCGGACAGGAAAGACCACATGGGGCGCCAGGAGAGAGACGAAGACATACAGACCGACCCGGGATTCACCTCGGCGCTGGGTCACAGCATCAAGGTCATCCGCACGGACCTTGGTATCTCGCGGCGCGACCTGGCGGACCGGGTCGGGATCTCCTATTCCTATATCACCGAGATCGAGAACGGCAACAAGCCGCCCTCCCCCTCAGTGTTGGGCACGATCGCCGCGGCTCTGGGCTTGCGCATGTCGGAACTCGTGGAAGCGGCGGAGGTGCGACTCGACGGCCGTCATGGACTGGCCCAAGGCGAACCGGCCCCTGGGAGTCACCATTGGGAGGATCGGTCGCTCCGCGGAAGCGTGGACGAGGCCCATGTTCAGCGCCGACTCGCCGCGCCCGCAGCACACCTGACCAACGCCGCCTACGCCATGCGGCCGTCCATCCGTGGGAGAAAGCAGGATCTGCGCTCGGCCCTGCGCGAACTGGAGCGACTGCTCATGGACATGGCCCCGGACGATGTGGAACGCCTACTCGACTACGCGCGCCGACTCGTGAGGTAGCGGGGAGCATCGGATGACGGTCGTGGGGCCGGCTCACCGCAGGCCCGCATCCGGCCCGGACGTCGCCCCGTTGGGCTGTCCTCCCGGCGCCTGCTCGGCCCGCCGTCCTACCGCACGTAGTCAGACCCGTTGCCGGTGGTGATGAAGATGAAAGGCCGGTCGACCTTGTGGAACACCAGGGGGCAGTGGGGCATCCCTGCAGGAACGAACACTGCGGTCGTCCTTGTGAGCAGACGCTTCTCGTCGCCCAGCCACACTTCCACCTCGCCGCCCAGGTCGAACTGGTCTTCAGGATTGGTCCCCACGAAGAGCAGATACTCATCGAAAGGATGGCTGTGCGCGACCGTGAGCGCTTCCACCGATCCGGGGCGCAACACCATACAGGTCTCCGTGTAGAAGGCGCCCTTGACAGTCCCGCCCAGTTCTCCGTCGATGACCAGCGAGTCGCACCAGGGTATGTCGCTGTCTATGTCTCTGCTCTGCGGATGCTCGCGATGCCGCGGCGTCTCGCTTATAAAGTACTTGTCATAGTCACTCGAGTCCACAAGATCCTCCCGTCATGGTGTGCGTCGTAGATGGTCGATCCTTCTCACGCCCCGCTGAGCCGAAACCATTCGGTGCCCTTCCGAACAGGTGTTCCAGTATCCTGATGTGGAAGAAGGGTCTCGCCGGTAGGCACCACGCAAGGCTTCGAATGACCCCACCACAGCATACCCTGCTCCCCGCGACCCTGCACCGAGGTGTGGGCGGAGTCTGGGTCTACGCCGAACAGGAGAGGAACGCATGGGCAACAGATGTCTGATCGTCTATTCCTCATACACCGGCAACACGGAGAAAGTGGCCGAGAGGTTCAAGACCACGATCGAGAAGCGCGGCTGGGAATGCGATCTCGTCAAGATCCGCAAGAGGGCGGAGGATATCCTCGATCCTCCCTTCGTCATCGACGAGTACGACTTCGTCTGCGCGGGTTCGGGAATCCGCTCCCATCTGCCCTATAACGAGATACTGAACGTGCTCAGGAGACTGAGGCTGGGTATGGACCCCAGATACGCGCTCCGAATGCGCGACGAGACCATCCCCTATATCACCACTCCCCTGCCCGAGAGTCCTCCGCCCTTCAGCGATCCCAACCTGATCCAACGCCACAGGAAGATGGTGCTGGGCCCCGACTCTCCCAAGGCCGTCGTCTTCGCCACCTACAGCGGATACGAGTTCGGCCCGAAGGAGGCTGAACCCAGCCTGCAACTGTTGGAACTGGAGATAGAGCATCTGGGCTTCGAGTGCATAGGCCGCTTCAGTTGTCCGGGCAAGTTCCTGAGCGACCCCACGCCTCTCACCTACCACGGCGACATCAGGGACAGGCCCAACGAGACGGACCTCGTGGACGCGGCGAAGTTCATCGAGGAGAGACTCGTGCAGATGGCCGGACCGCCACAGTCCTAGGTGATCCTCCGACCGCAAGCGTTCCCTGCGGTCACGTGACCCCAGGCATCAGGGCGCGTAGGCCTCCATGGGCAGGCCGGCGCTGGTCCACGCCTTGACGCCTCCATCCACGTTGTACACCTCGGAGTAGCCGAGCTTGATGAGGATGTCGGCACCGGCGCGGCTGCGATTGCCACTTCTGCAGATGACATAGACTGGTTTGTCTTCAGCGAGTTCCGCGGGCGCGCGCTGCTCCAATTCTCCCAGGGAGATGAGAACCGCCCCCACAGGGACACCGGTGGCCCATTCCTCGGGTTCGCGCACGTCCACCAACTGTGCTCCCGGGTCCGCCTTCAAAGCATTGAACGCCGCCAGGACGTCCACTGTGATGTAGGTACCAGGCGCGGCGGTGGTCGGAGTCGGCTCGTAGGTCGCGGACGTGACCGGCGCGGCCGTCGACACCGTGTCCTGCTCGGACGAGCCACAGGCGGCCAGGCCCAGCAGCAGAAGGCAGGCCAGCACGATCAAGGGGTATGACGATGAGCGCATGGCCGAGGCGTACCCCGTCGGCGACCCAGTTCGCGTTTGTCGCAGGAATCGGCCACGATCGCGTCCCGCGGCGCGGTCCGCAACCCCTTGCCGAAACGGTCGACGAAGCGGGCTGCAAGCACCACTTCCCAACTGCCCGCCAGGGCCAGAATCGGACGACTCAGGGTGGAGATGCCGTAGCCGAAGAGCATGAGCGGCTTGCGCCGACCCAGCTTGTCGCTCAGCCAGCCGGCGAACATCTTGACCAGGCTCGCGGTGGCCTCGGCGATCCCTTCGATGAGGCCGATGAGCGACTTGTTCACTCCCAGCACCGACGACAGGAAGATGGGCACGAGCGAATAGACCATCTCCGAACTGATGTCCATGAAGAAGGAGGCGACGCCTGCGAAGAAGACGTTGCGCTCTAGGCCCCAGATCCTCCCCCCGCGGCCGTCACCGTCCGCAGCGCCGCGATCATGATCGTCCGCGGATCCGCGAGCCACTAGCTGCGATACCTCTCTACGCAGGCAGGGTTTCTGGTCGAAGACGAGCACCGGCTTGATGACCGCGCCCGATTCGGCGTCGGCGGCCGCCCGTTCGATATCTGCGAACGGGTAGTGCCGCACGAGTTTCTCCAAGGGCAGCTTGCCCAGTTCGTGCAATCGCACCAGAGCGGGCAGGAACACCTGGGGAACGGAGTCGCCCTCCGCCACGCCGATCACTCTACGACCGAGATGCATGTAGTTGACGTCCACAGGCACCGTGGACTTCGCGGGTGGAGCTCCAAGCAGCGCGCACGTGCCCCGGGCCGCGAGTATCTGCACGGCGGCGGTCGCAGCCCCCAGGTTGCCGCTCGATTCGATGATGTAGTCGACGCCTCGGCCCCCGCTCATCTCCATGAGCACCTCGCCGATGTCGATGCCACGCGCGTCGATAGTGTCGGTGGCTCCCAGTTCCTTCGCGAGTTCCAGGCGGGCCGGGACCACATCCACCGCCACGATGCGGGCGGCTCCCGTCAGCGCGGCGGCCATCACCGCCGAGAGACCCACGCCCCCGGTTCCAAACACCACCAGCATGCTCCCCGGTTGGGGACGGAGCACGTTGAGCACCGTGCCGGCGCCGGTCTGTATGCCGCAACCCAAGGGAGCCAACAGCTCGAGGGGAGCAGACTCGTCGACCTTCACCAAGCTGCGCTCGTCGACCAAGGCGTGCTTGGCCAGACTCGATTGGCCGAAAAAGTGGGCGTTCAGAGGCAGACCGTCTTGGTGGATGGTGTGGGTGCCGTCCAACCGCGTGCCGCCATGCGGGCCGCCCAGCAGGTTCATGGGGAAGAAGTGGTCGCAGTTGGAGGGCTTGCCGGAGTAGCAGTTCACGCACACGCCGCACGAGGTGAACGAGGCCAGCACGTGGTCCCCGGGGCGAAAGCCCTGCACCGCCGACCCGACCTCCTCGATGATCCCGGCGCCCTCGTGCCCCAATACAGCCGGTAGCGGGAAGGGGATGACTCCTGAGCGCACAGAGAGATCGGTGTGACACAAACCGGTCGCTACCATGCGAACCAGAACCTCGTTCGGCCGAGGTTCGGTGAGTTCCACCTCCTCAAGAAGGAAGGGGCCCTCCTTCTCATGGACGACGGCAGCGATTGTGGTCGTCTTCATGTGACTCCTCCTCCCAAGACGCGGTCGCGCACGGCCCTCGCGGCCGCGAACGCCGCGCCGCCCGGCTCGGTGCCACGGTACCACGCGCTCTCTTGTCCCGTCGGATCATGTCGACCCGAACGCGCCACCCAAAGGAGAAATCACGCTGCTATTGTGAGCTGCGTGCACGCGGCGATTGGCAAGGTCGTGCAGATGGATCCCTGACGGCGATGAGGTGCGCATGAGCGACAAACGCGAGAGTGGCGCGGAGGGCAGCAGCGCGGAAGAGAGCGCGGCCGACAGCGCGGGCGGGGCCAAGAGCCCAGGCGCGAACGACACGCACGCGAACCCCGAGGCGATAGAGCGGGGTCCGTTCGTCAGACTGCTCCTGGTGGCCGGCTTGTTGGGTCTCATGAGCGCGCTCATCTCGTTCGCGTTCATCTGGGTGGTGCACGAGCTTCAGAATCTGCTGTGGGACCACGTGTCGAGCCCAGGCGGCACCTGGACCTTCGTCGTCACAGTGCTTGTCTGCACCATCGGCGGTCTGTTGGTGGGCGTGCTGGTGAAGATCTTCGGCGATCACACCGGTATCTTCGCGGAACTGATGGCCAACTTCGGACGGACGGGTCGCTTCTCCTACAAGGAAGCACCGGGCATGATCGTCACGGCGCTTGTCTCGCTCATTGCCGGCGGCAGTCTCGGTCCCGAGGCACCATTGGCCGACGCCTGTGGAGGCTTGGGTACGTGGCTTTCCGATCGTCTCAAGCTGAACGAAAAGACGACGAGGTCCCTGGGATTCTCCGGGCTCAGTGGGATGCTGGGGTCGTTCATCTCCTCACCTTTCGGCGGAGCCGTACTGAGCATGGAGTCCGCACGCGGAGGAGCGTCCTATGTCTGGACGCTGTTCCCCAGTATCGTCTCTTCGGCGATCGCCACCGTGGTGTTCGTGCTTCTCAGTGGTGAGTTCTTCGGCAGTCTGTTCATCTTCCCCGAATTCACGCCCCACGTCACCGACCTGCTTCTGGCCATCCCACTCGGTATCGTCGGAGCGGCAGCCGGGGCCGTCTTCATGATCGTGTTCGCTGCTCTACGCAAGGCCATGGAGCCCCTACGGAAGCACGTGGTCCTGCGCGGCGTCGTCGGCGGCTTGGGCATGGGACTGGCCGGCGCGTTGCTGCCACTTACCCTCTTCTCGGGCGAATTCGAGACCATCGAAGTGATCAACACAGCCGCCGAGATCGGCGTGATCATGCTGATCGTGCTGGCGCTGGTGAAGGTGTTCGTGACATCACTCCTACTGGTCACCGGGTGGAAGGGAGGCTACATCTTCCCCACCATGTTCGCCGGCGTAGCCTTGGGAATGGCTGTGCATCTGATCTTCCCCGGCATCCCTGTCGCGGTCGCCGTAGCCGCCACTTTGTCCGGTGCCATGGTGGCGACGATGAAGGCTCCACTCTTCACCGCGCTGTTCGTCGCCATACTCGTGCAGCGGGAAGCCTATCCCGTGATCGCCATCGCGGTGATCGTCGGCCTACTGCTGACCACTAGATTCTCCATGCTGCCGCCCCCGAAGCCCGCCCCACTCGCGTTGGGGCAGCCAGAACTCGAGTCTCGAGCGCAGGAGCAGGAGCAGGTGTATCCAGGTCCAGGCTAACCGCCCAGAAGATCCTGTTTGCGCTGCAAGAATTCCTCACGATCTATCTCGCCGCGGGCGTAGCGTTCCTCGAGCACCTGGAGGGCGCTCTGAGGATAGACTCCGGGCGGCGGCGCCTGCTGCTGTCCCGGCGGTGGCCCGGACTGGCTGTAGTCGTGACGCCCTCCGAGCCCGCGGACCAAGAAGACCACGCCCACCACTATCAGGGCGATGACGGCGAGCATGATCACCAGCCCGACTACTCCGCCGCCCCAGCCCATGCCGTAGCCGCCATCCCACATCATCACCGATCTCCTTCGTCCGTCGTTGCGGCGGTGCGCGCGTCGGCGCCCGCCGGGGCCCTTCGACGAGGGCCGACAGTCCCTGTCTCGACTCCCTGCCTCCAGTCTCCGTCTCTAGTCCCCGTACCACTCCTCATACCAGGCGCGCATCTGTTCTATCTCGTCGCTCTGTGTGCGGATGATCGACCGCGCCAGTTCCTGTATCTCGGGCCGATCCGTTCTGGCGAGGACCATCCGGGCCATCATGATGCCCATCTGATGATGAGGGATCATCTGCTCGATGAACTCCTTGTCGAACGACTTGGCGCCTTCGAGGACTCTGAGGTCGGCGCCGTCACTCATCATCCCCATCCCCATCATGCCGGCATCATCGCCGAAACCGTCTTCGGGAACAGCGACGCCATACCACTCCTCATACCAGGCGCGCATCTGGTCGATCTCGCGCGACTGATTCGTCTTGATGGTCTCGGCGAGCTGGCGTAGTTCGTCGTGTTCCGCCCTGTCGGGCGCGAGTTCGGCCATGGCCACGGCATCTTCGTGATGCGGGATCATCTCCTCGATGAAATGGCGATCGATGTCACCCGTGATGCCGCTCGGGACCGGACCCCGTCCCCAGTCGAGCGCGGCCAGCAGAACGATGAGCCCCGCCGCCACTGTGAAGCAGACCACGGCGATGATGATGCTCGTCCTCTTCACGCTGCTGCCTTTCTGGGTGGATCGCTGCGCCGAAGCGGGCCTCGCGACCCCGCGCTCGCGGGCCATCCCGCCCTGGGGACGCGATGCAGATCTTCAGTGGGTGGCTACCCGGAAACGCCCGCGACGAAGCATTCTGGATCCGCTTAGCGACCGGGAATAGCGCGGCACCCGCGGGCCTCTGAGCGCGGCAGGTCCGGTCCGGGCGGCCTGGGCAGACGCCGCCGCAACCCTCATGACTATCGGAGCACGGTATCGGGTACCTCGATTCGCGACACGCACTTGGCGAGACTGCGTCACAAGAAGGGGGCCTGGCGACCATGAGCCCGGAAGAAACTTCGAAGGTCTTTCTGATCGACTCCTCGGACAGAGACGCGGCGGTCAGAAGCCTGTTTACGAGCGCCGTCTCGATGGACGCGGGCCAGGACATGTCCGGCACCGCCCGCGCTGGCGCGTCACCGGCCGGCCTGACCGATCTTTCCGGTAGGAGTGTGGTCCTCAAGGCCAACTTCAACAGTGCCGACCCCTTTCCGGCCTCCACTCATCTCGACACACTTCGCGCCCTCATCGCTGTGCTGAAGGAGGCCGGAGTGGGCCAGATCACGCTGGCTGAGAGAAGCGGCATGGGCGATACGCGCGAGAACCTGGAGAAGCTGGGGCTCTTCGCCCTCTCTGGGGAATTGGGCTTCAAGGTCGTCGTCCTAGACGAGGAGCCCAAGGGACGGTGGGCGCGCATAGAGCGAGGTGAGACACATTGGCTGAGAGGTTTCTACCTATCCAAGGAAGTCCTGGAGGCGGAGGTCGTCATCCAGACCTGCTGTCTCAAGACCCACAAGTTCGGCGGCCACTTCACCATGTCGCTCAAGAATTCGGTCGGGCTGGTGGCGAAGAAGCTCCCCGGGGGATTGTACGACTACATGTGGGAACTCCACGGATCTCCCTATCAGCGCCTGATGGTCGCCGAGATCAACCGCTTCTACGCTATGGATCTGGTGATCATGGACGCGGCCAAGGCGTTCATCGATGGGGGACCGGACAAGGGAACGGAGGTCGAACCCGGGCTCATGCTTGCCGGCACGGATAGAGTGGCCCTCGACGCGGTAGGCGTTGCCATCTTGAGGGAGTTCGGGGCGACGAGCTTGATGAAGAAGCCCATCTTCGAGATGGGCCAGATCCGGAGAGCGGCAGAACTCGGAGTCGGAGTCTCATCCGCTTCAGCGATAGAGTTGGTGTCGCTCGACGAGCGGAGCGCAGAAGCGGCCGAGAGGATAGTCGCCGCCCTCAGACGCCGGTCAGAGTAGTCAGAGCGAAGAGCGCGGGTCCGCGCCTGCGCCCTCGGCGAGCAGACCGTAGAACTCCGGCCGCCGGTCCTCGATCATGTTCGTCTCGAGTTCCCCCTGTATGACGACCTTGTGCTTCTGGTCCGCCGCGGCGAGGTCGATCTCCGCGAAGATCAGATCCTCGGCGAAATGCTTGCCCTCCACCAAGGTGGTACCCATCTGGTCGACCACCTTGCTGCGCCCTATGAACCGAACCCCTCGCTCCACCCCCGCCCGGTTGACCGCGATGTGGTTCATGACGTTCTCGCGGGCTCTGGTCTGCACGATGTGATCGGGGACGAACTCGATGTCGTCGGGCCAGTTGGTTACCGTCACGAGGAGCTGAGCGCCCATCAGAGCCAGCACGCGCGGGTATTCCGGGAAATCGAGGTCGTAGCAGATGCTGAGCCCGATCCTACCCAGCTTGGTCTCGTGCACCTTGGGGGCCAGATCCCCCGGGCGAACAAAGCGGTCCACCCCCAGAAAGGGCAGATGCAGTTTGCGATACTTGCCTATCAGTCCCTCTGGTCCGATCAGCGCTGAGGCGTTGTAGTAGTCGGCGCCATCCTTCTCCAGCAGGCCGATAACAGCATGAACGTTCAATCGGCGGCACTCAGCGGCAAGGGCGTCGGTGCTCGAACCCGGGATGGTATCGGTCACCGGTATGGCCTCTTCCAGACTGCCGAAGACATAGCCGCTGAGTGCCGCTTCGGGAAAGACGACCAGGTCCGCGCCCGATGCCGCGGCGGTATTCAGTAGCTCGAGGCAGCGCGCAAGGTTGCCGGCAAGATCCGCCAGTTGCGGGTCCATCTGCGCTCCGGCCACACGAATGGCGTGGGTCATCGCTCCTCCGCGGCCGACGGGCCGACAGACACGCCGGGCCTGTCCCCCTACCAGGAGATGATCTGGCCCAACTCCTTCATCATGACGAACCGGTCGTAGTAGACCGAGCTGTGCACGATCTTGCCGTTCTCGATCTGCAGCGTGGTGCTGATACGAAGCGCGAGACTCTTGCCGGTGGCAGGGATGATCTCGTCCCACTGCCCACCCATGGGGCCGCTCTGGGTACCCCGGCGGACACCGTTGATCACCACGAAATCTCCCTGGGTGATCATCTGTACGTCTTCCCAACGCCAGTCGGGAAAAGCCTCGGTGAGCCGTCGTATGTACGCGTCCTCTTCTGCCGCCCCCACCGGGCCCGGCAACGCCGGATGCTCGACCACGTACCCAGGCCCCCGAAGGGCCTGCAGTTGAACCAGATCATGGGCCGCAAGGGCTTCGATCCACTTCTCCGCTATGCGGATGTTGTCCTCTTCAGACATTCGACTCCTCCTTGTACAGAACACCGTCTATCGGCCGAATCCCTCGCGTCCAGACTACCACCGACATGGTGATCGCGCCCGCGCTGAAGCTGCGCCGCCCCACGGGCTGATGTAGACTCGTTCGCGATGAGTTTCTGGTACCTCATGGGGATAGCCCTTGGGTTGGCCATGGACGCCTTCGCGGTATCCCTGGCCTCGTGCTGCCGCCTTCCCCGGGTCAGTGTGGGCCACGTCGCCCGGCTGGCCTTGGCTTTCGGCTTCTTCCAGTTCCTCATGCCCGTGATAGGCTGGCTTGCGGGCAGAGGACTGTCGCATTGGCTGGGAGCGCTCGATCACTGGGTGGCCTTCGGTCTTCTCGCCCTTGTCGGCGGCAAGATGCTCTGGGAGTCGTTTCGGCCCCCAGAGGGAGAGACTCAAGACCCCACGCGAGGCTGGCTGCTCTTGACCCTCGCGATCGCGACGAGCATCGATGCGCTCGCGGTGGGTGTCGGTCTGGCCTTCTTGGACGTGTCGATATGGGTACCGAGTATCGTCATCGGGATCGTCGCGGCGGTCCTCACCGCCATCGGAGCCCTTCTCGGCTCCCGGGTCGGCCGGCGGTTCGGGGTATGGGCGGAGCGATTCGGTGGAGTGGTGCTGATCGGTATTGGCATCAAGATCCTCGTGAGCGGCATCGTCTCGTGAGCGATGTGTTGTCGCGAGCAACATCGCCTGGAGCAAAGCGGGCCCGACGGGCTCGGTGAATCTGTCCGAACGAGAGGGAGAAGAGAATGAACTACGAGGAGTTGCTTGACCTGGTCAAGAATCGTCGAAGCATCCGGGCCTTCACCGACGATCCCGTGTCGGATGACACGGTCGGCAAGATCATCGAGGCCGGCCGCTGGGCGCCGTCAGGAGCCAATTCGCAGCCCTGGGAGTTCATCGTCATCCGCGACCAGGCCACCAAGGACCAGATGGCCGTCTGGGCCCGCGAGTACCAGGAGATCACGCATCAGGCCGAGTTGACGAGACCGGAGGAGTTGCGCTGGGCATCGGCTGCCCGACCGGTCTCTGACCCTGTCTTCAAGACGAGTCCAGTACTCGTCCTGGTAGTCGGCGATCCACGGGTCAGCAGGTCTTTCCCCTTGCTCACCTACGTGGAGCGAGATGAGATGAACCTCATCTCCGCGCTGGCAAGCGCCCTTCTCTATATGACTCTGGCCGCTACCAGCCTCGGGCTCGGTTCTCACTGGGCCAGCCTGGTGGCGTCCGCGTACCCGTCGACCATGATCAGGGACCTTCTCGGAATCCCGGACGGCTACCGCATCTACGACATGCTGGGCCTGGGCTATCCCGCCATGGAGCCCAAACCGCGGCTGGTAAGGGACCGCCAGGCGATGACCCACCTCGAGCGCTTCGACCAGGACAAGTACCGTACCGACGATCAGATCCGGGAGTGGCTCATCAGCCTGCGGAAGTAGGGTGGACAGGCCCCTGCAGCATGGCGCTTGGCCAGGGACGAGACTGTCGCGGAAGCAAGGGAGGTATCGGGATGGCAGGTCTGAAGTTCTGTGAACGCATCAGTCTGCTGGAGCAGCGACTTGTCCGGCTTGAGGAAGAGAACAAGACCCTTCAGCGGGTCAAGGATGCCCAGGAGATCCAGAACGTGTTCTCGCTACATGAGTACTACCATCAAGCCGGCAGGCACGAGGAAGAGATGGATGCCATCTGGGCGCAGAGGACCCCGGGGCTTGCTATGGAAGAGGCAATGCTGGGCGGCCGATATGAAGGGCTCGAGGCGGTCCGGGCCTACTATGTCGACTTCTTCGCGCAGTTCGACAGGACCAACCTTGAGGCGGTACGCGAGATCTATCCTCAGCTGAAGACCACGCCGGAGGCAGACAAACCTTTTGGCGTGCAGTTGTTGCACACGCTCACCACCCCGGTCATCGAGGTCGCCGAGGACAGAGAAACGGCGAAAGCCGTCTGGATATCACCCGGGCTGGTGACTGCACCGGCGGGGGGCAAGCTGCAGGCTTTCTGGCATTGGGACAGATATGCCATCGACTTCACGCGTGAGGATGGCAAGTGGAAGATCTGGCACTTCTGGGTGGGCAAGGACTTCAGCACGCCGTACGACAGGAGTTGGGTCGACGACTTCTTCGAATCGCCGGGCCTCAATCTTGAGAAAGTGCCCGGGTTCCCGAAGCCCAACGCTCCGAGCACGACCACATATCGGGGATACAGTCCGTTCGAGCCGGCGAGGTTCGTGCCGGTGCCGCCCACACCCTACCGGACCTTCGGCGAGACATTCAGCTACTGAACCACGGCGCAGGCGGTGGTCACATCCACCGTCGCACCATGGCCTCTGAGCGCTCCCAGAGTTCATGCGCCAACTCGGGGTCGTCGGCCTGCGGCGACGGAGGTCTCTTGGGAACGAAGCGATCGAAGTAGAGGTGTCTCGTGGACTCCCGGTCCGGTCTGATGACCTGCCACAAGAGCGGTTCCGCGCCCTGCTTCGGAGGTGCTGACGAAATAGCCGATGAGTAGCTCCTTGCGGATGGGCATGCGGTAGAGGAAGCGTGGCAGTAGCGAACCGGCGCCGAAGTGGGTGGCCACGGCACCGGGGTGCACGGCGGTTACGGCGGTGGTGGTCGCCGCCAGCCGGCGGCGCAGCTCCATCGCGAAGAGGATGCCCTGCAGCTTCGTCGTAGCGTACGCGTGGAAAGGGCGGTAGCGACCGTTCGAATGCTCCAAATCGTCCAGGTCGACCCCGCCCCTGCGGCTGGCCACGCTGGTGGTAACCACCACCCGGGAGTCGGGCGTCGCCACCACAAGATCGTTGAGCAGAGACTGGAGAAGGAACGGCGCCAGATAGTTGGTCTGGAAGGTCGACTCGTGGCCGTCTTCGGTCGCGATGCGTCTCTTGTAGAAGGCCCCGGCGTTGTGCAGGACGGCATCCAGACGCCCCGTCCGCTGCAGCACACCGTCGGCGAGCCGCCGCACCTCGGCCAGCCTGGCAAAATCGGCCAGCAGCGGCTCGGTTCCAGTGGCACGTGTCACTTCCGCCATCTTCTGAGCCGAACGCCCGTGAGCCAGGACGGTCGCGCCGGCACCGGCCAGCCGCAACGCCGCCGCCTGTCCGATACCTGAGCTGGCCCCGGTTACGAGGATGGTCCTGCCCGTGAGGTCGGGGAGTTCGATGGAGCGGCGCGGCACTCGGCGCGGACGGCGTTCCACAGGCTCGGTCGACCTCCTTGTTCTCGCGCTTGGCACGCTCCGGGGCGCCCGCTACGCCCCCTACGCCAGCAGTGATCGCACCTCGGTCGCACCGTCGCGCCTGCTCTCGAGCCGCTAGAACCTCGCCTCTCGCCTCCAGTGCCTGCGCTTCGAGCTCCAGTGCCTGCGCCACCAGTTCGACGACCCGACTGTCGGCATCGCCGATCTTCAGCAGCGACACGAGGCTCTGCGGCGATAGTTGTGCGGCCAATCCCGGATCCATGTCAAGCGCCAATCCGATGACCTGGCCCGCAACCTCCACCGGTTCCCTGGCGTCCAGCAGCCCCAGTCTTTGCATGGCCTGACTAATGACTGCGCCCATCTCCTCGATGAGGCGCAGTACGTAGTCACTCTGGATCTTCAAGCTGATTCAGTTCGTTGCCTGCGTCCGAGGAACGGGACCAGGACCGGCGTGCGCCGCTTGTAGGCCTCGTAGGCCTCCTGGCCGCCCCAGGTCCGCTCGGCCTTCTTCTCTAGGAGCGGCACGCCGCTCACGCGGGTGATAAGCAGGTAGACGAAGATCGGCGAGATCAGAGTCGCGAACTGCCAACCCTGCAGCACGGGCAGGGCGATGATGGCCACGCCGACCCACAGCGTGATCTCGCCAAAGTAGTTCGGGTGCCGCGAGATCGCCCACAGGCCGGAGCTGATGAAGGAGCCCTTGTTGGCGGGATCGGCTCGAAAACGGCCCTTCTGCAGGTCGGCGGTGACTTCGAAGGCGAAGCCGATCACCCACACTGCCAGGCCTACATAGGCGAACACGTCGAGGCCCTTGGGCTCGATGGATGTCACGGCTGCCAGCGCGGCCGCAAGGGTCAGGCTCACCCATAGCGCCTGCAGCGTCCATGTCATGAACAGACGGGAGAATGAACGTTTGATCTCATCGAAGCGATCGTCTTTGCCCGCTCGGCGCACGCGCCGGAAGAGGAACGAAGCCAGACGTCCCGCCCACACGATCACAAGCACAAGCAGCACGATGGAGCGGGCGTCAGTGGCCCCGCTCAGGATCACAGCGAGCACGATGGCCAGGATGTAGGTGAAGCCGCCTGTGAGATCGTAGAAACGCTCGGTCTGCAGCAGGTAGGACGGTATGAAGGCCAGCCACTGAACGGCGAAGGCGATGATGACCATGAGCGCGAAGACCGGCATGCTCCCAACCGCGACTCCAGCCTGCGAGCCCGCCCATGCGATGAAGGCGCCGATGAGAATGGCCAGCAGAGACCCGACGACCGATGACGCTGGCTTCCTGTCGGCCATGTGACGCTCCTCTCCGACGGTTTCGGTGCACACAGAGTAGATAACAATGGTAGCAGGATGAGCCGCGGGCCACTCTTGGCACCAAAGGCGAGGAGGCCGACCCATGGGCCGACCTCCTCGTTCACATCCTATCCGCTGCGCTTCGATCCGCTCAGCTCGAGTATCCTAGAGCATAGCCTTCCGCTTGAGCTCTTGGAACTCCTCGTCAGAGATGGCGCCGCTGTCCTTCAGAGGCCTGAGCCTTGGCGATCTCTTCGGCGGCGGAAAAACCGGCTGCGCGCTTCTGCCGCGCCTCAGCTTCTTCCATCAGCTGCTTGTCCTGCTCAGTCATCTTCGGCCGGGCGATCATGTAGACAAGAAGTCCGAGAAGCGGGATGAAGATCAGGAAGACGGTCCATCCGGCTTTGGCCCAACCACCGATGTCGTTCCGGCGGAAGATGTCGGCGAAGACGGTGATGAAGATCCAGATGTAGATCATCCAGAAGAAGAAGACGGTGATGGTCCAGATGACGCTTCCGGTGCCCCAGGTGTTGCCACACCCGGTAAGAGCAAGCGCTACAAGGCCGAGCAGCATGATCAGGACCAGCCATCGTTTCGAGAATTGCTTCATTAACCCCTCCGTTTCGCTGAGACTACGACCGACCTAAATGTCCCCCGGCCTTTCCGGGGGACTTCGACACTCCTCAGCATCCCGGAACGGAAGATTCCGGGATACAGAGAGTCGTACCAACAGCATAGAGCATCTGAGGCGGTTTGTGGCCACGCCGCGGCGGATCCGATGGCGTCACGGGGCCGGACCAACCACCGACGCCTGCGCGCGAAGGCGGACACCGTGTTCGACTGTCCGGCTTCTGCCGGAAGGGGTATCTTCACCCAGACGCCATGAGGGGCCGGAGCGATAGGGTGACGAAACGTGAGAACGATGACAGGTAGGATAGCGCTGGTGACGGGAGCCGGATCGGGGATCGGCAGGGCTGTCGCCTTGGCTTTCGCGGATGAAGGCGCCGCCGTCATGGTTGGCGAGATCGATGAGGCGGCGGCCCTCGAGACGGTGGAACTCGTGCACAAAGGCGGCGGCCGGGCCGCCTACCGGCATAGCGACGTATCCAAGAACAGCGACATCAAAGACCTGGTCGAGGAGACCATCAAGGAGTTCGGCCATCTCGACTATGCCTGCAACGTGGCCGGCATCCACAATCCTGCTCGCGAGACCCTCGCTGAAGCGGATGAGGAGACGTGGGACAGGATCATCGCCACGAACCTCAAGGGGGTCTTCCTCTGCATGAAGCACGAGGTGCGGGCCATGCTCCCTCAGGGACACGGGGTCATCGTGAACATGGCCTCCGTGTCAGGGCTGTTCGCGGAACCGGGCTGCTACGCCTATGTCGCTTCGAAACACGGCATCCTGGGCCTCACCAAGACGGCTGCCTTCGACCTCGCGAAACAGGGCATCCGGATCAACGCCGTTTGTCCTGCCGCTATTGAGACGCCGGGTCTGCTGCGCAGCACGGAGGGATTCCTCCAGATGCTGAGAGAAGAGACGCCGGTCGGCCGGATCGGCAGGCCGGAGGAGGTGGCGGCCGCCGTTCTGTGGCTGTGCTCGGATCTTGCCGCCTTCGTCACCGGCACCGGCATTGTCATCGATGGCGGCGTGACTACGGTTTAGAGCGTTCAGGAACATTTCAGGTTGGTCGTGCGAGGATACGGCTAACGGAGTCACACGTCATTGCTCAGACCCCCTCCTTGAGTCGTGACCCGCAAGTGCCCCGCGGTGTTTGGTCCGAATAGGGTCAGACATCGTGGGGCGTCCATATGTCAGGGGGAATGCGCCGTTCGGGTGGAGGTCGGCGTAGGGCTCATCACGAGGCTTCCGCAAGCGCCTCCGCGAACTGGCTGTTGTAGAGGTCGGAGTAGAAGCCCTGTGCGGCGAGCAGTTCCTCGTGGGTCCCCTGCTCGACGATGTTCCCCTCGTTCATCACCAGGATGAGACTCGCATCCCGGATGGTGGACAGCCGGTGAGCAATGACGAAGCTCGTGCGCCCGGACAGCAGGCGGGCCATGGCCCGCTGGATCAGCACTTCAGTGCGCGTATCGACCGAGCTTGTGGCCTCGTCGAGGATGAGGATCTCCGGATCGGCCAGGAAGGCCCGGGCAATCGTCAGTAGCTGCCGTTCTCCCTGGGACACGTTGGCCGAGTCGTCATCCAGCCGGGTCTCATAGCCCTCGGGGAGCGTACGTACGAAGTGGTCCACGTGTGCAGCTTCGGCCGCGGCCTGGATCTGCGCTTCCGTGGCTTCCTCTCCACCGTAGGCGATGTTCTCGCGAATGGTCCCACTGAACAGCCACGCGTCCTGCAGCACCATCCCGAAGAGCCGCCGCAGATCATCCCGCGCCATCTCCCGGATGTCCACTCCCTCGACGAATATGGCCCCGCCATCGATCTCGTAGAAGCGCATGAGCAGGTTGACGAGAGTGGTCTTCCCAGCGCCGGTCGGGCCCACGATGGCGACCGTCTGCCCGGGCTTCACGTCCAGGTTCAGGTGTTCGATCAACGGCACATCGGGGAGGTAGCGGAAGGACACGTCTTTGAACTGCACGTGGCCGGTCACGTGCTTGAGCACGATCGGCTCAGCCGGTTCGGCCGACTCTTCAGACTCGTCGAGCAACTCGAACACTCGCTCGGACGAAGCCACGGCGGACTGCAGTACGTTGGCCATGCTGGCCGTCTGCGTGATCGGCTGTGTGAACATCTGCGAATACTGGATGAACGCCTGCACGTCGCCCAAGGACAAGGCGCCCGTAGCCACGCGCAGCCCGCCGACCACGGCGATGGCAACATACTGGAGGTTCCCCACGAACATCATCATGGGCATGATGATGCCGGAGATGAACTGGGCCTTGAAACTGGCCTGGTAGAGATCCTCGTTCTCCTCGTCGAACTGCGCGATCGCTTCTTTCTGCCGCCCGAAGATCTTCACGATGGTATGGCCGGTGAAGCTCTCCTCCACGTGCCCGGTCAGGTCGCCCGTATGCTCCCACTGGAGGGCGAACTGCTTCTGGGAGCGCTTGGCTATGAGCATCGTGATCACCACGGAGATGGGCACCGTGACGAGGCAGATCACCGCCAAGAGCGGGCTGATCCAGAACATGAGCGCCAGCACCCCGATCAGGGTCAGCACTGCCGTGATGATCTGCGAGATCGTCTGCTGCATCGTCTGCTGGATGTTGTCGATGTCGTTGGTGACCCTGCTGAGGATGTCGCCCCGCGGGTGACTGTCGAAGTACTTGAGGGGCAGGCGGGACAGCTTGACGTCGACATCTCGACGCAGGTGGTAGACCACGCGGGCGACGAGTCCGGCTGCGATATAACCCTGCAGCCACCCAAACAGGGCACTGAGAAGGTAGATCGCCGTCACTATGAGGAGGACCTGGCCGACGGCGGCGAAATCCACTCCTTGACCGGGATTGATGTCGCTCATGCCGGCCAACATGTCGGCCAGATTGTCCTGACCCTGCGCCCGCAAACCCGCGACCGCCTGTTCCTGGGTCACCCCGGCCGGCAACTGCTGGCTTACGACGCCAGAGAAGATCAGGTTCGTGGCCCGGGCCAATATCTTGGGAGCCGCTACTGTGCAGGTGACGCTGACGACTGCCAGCAGGATGATAAGGATGAGCTTGGTCCTCTCGGGGCGCAGCCTCCTGACGAGCCTCTTGAAGGACCCCTTGAAGTCTTTGGCCTTCTCCCCGGAGCCGATAAGACCCGGCGGGCCAAAGCCCGGGCCGTGGGGTTGACGGCCGCGACGGGCCCCCCCCTCTTGCCCTTCCCGGGGCTTCTCGGCGGCCGCGGTTTGGGCGCCCTCGCCTGGGGTGGCATCCACCGGCGCTACCTGGTCGCTCCGTTCTTCGGGGCTCACGCCACTTCCTCCGCGGTCAACTGCGAATACACGATCTCGCGGTAGGTCTGGCAGCGCTCGACCAGATCCTTGTGGCTGCCGATGCCACAGATCCCGCCCTCTTCCAGCACCACGATCTGGTCGGCGTGGAGGATGGTGCTGACCCTTTGGGCGACGACGATCACGGTCGCGTTCTTCGTCTCCCGCTTCAGGGCGGCCCGAAGCTTCGAGTCGGTCTTGAGGTCGAGAGCCGAGAAACTGTCGTCGAACACGTAGATCTCGGGCTTCTTGACGACCGCCCGGGCCATGGCAAGACGCTGCTTCTGGCCACCGGAGACGTTGCTCCCTCCCTGGGTGATGGGCTCGTAGAGACCTTCGGTCATGGCGGACACGAATTCTTCCGCCTGCGCGACCCGCAGGGCGTGCCACAACTCCTCATCGGTAGCGTCCGGCGCACCGTAGCGCAGGTTGCTGGCGACCGTTCCCGAGAAGAGGAAGGCCTTCTGCGGAACGAACCCGATGAGGCTCCAGAGATCAGCCCGGTCCATCTCCCTGATGTCCTGCCCGTCGATCAGTATGCTGCCGCCGGTGATGTCGTTCAGGCGCGGGATGAGTCCCAAGAGAGTGGACTTGCCACTCCCCGTGCTGCCCACGATCGCGGTGGTCTCGCCGGGACGGGCGGTGAAAGAGATGTGGCCGAGGATGGCGTCCTGAGCTCCCGGATATCGAAACTCGACATCCCTGAACTCCACCAATCCTCGCATGCCGCCATCTCGCACCGGGATGAGCACCGGCACCTCAGGATCATGGATGGCCGGCTCGACGTCCAGCACGTCCTGTATCCGACCCCCGGACGCCACGGCGCGAGGGACCATCGCCGCAAGCATGGTCGACATGAGGACCGCGAAGAGGATCTGCATGACGTAGGCGATGAAGGCGAAGAGATTGCCGATGGGCATGGCGCCACTGTCCACCCGCTGGCCGCCGAACCACATGATCGCCACGATAGACAGGTTCATGATGAGGAACAGGGACGGGAAGACCAGTGCGAAGAGGCGGAAGACCCGCACATTCGTATCGGTCAGGTCCTGGTTGGCCTCCGCGAACCGCTTCTCCTCGTAGTCGGTACGGGCGAACGCCCTGATGACTCTCACGCCCCCGAGGGTCTCGCGCATGATCTGGTTGATCTTGTCGATGCGGGCCTGGATGCTCCGGAACAGCGGTATCGCCCTCCGGAGAACGACGAACAGGAAGACCCCCATGATGGGGAGGATGACGGCCAGCGCGGCCGAAAGCGACACGTCCTGGCGGAGAGCCATGATGATGCCGCCGATGGCCATCATGGGAGCCATGACCATCAACGTCAGGCCGATGGCGATGAGCATCTGCACTTGCTGGACGTCGTTGGTGTTCCGGGTGATCAGAGATGGAGTGCCGAAGCGCCCCATCTCACTTTGCGAGAGACTCTCCACCTTGCGAAAGAGGGAGCCCCTCACGTCGCGCCCCATGCCCATAGCCGTCTTCGAGGCATGAAACACCCCGGTGATAGAACAAACGGTGATGAGCAACGCGACGGCAAGCATGATGCCGCCGGTCCGGAGGATGTATCCCGTGTCGCCTTTGGCGATGCCGAAGTTGATGATGTCCGCGTTGAGCGTGGGCAGATACAGGTTGCCGATCGACTGGACGAGGACCAGCATGACGACCAGGCTGATGCGCTTGCTGTAGGGACGGAGATATGTGAGCAGGAGCTGCTTCACAACGCCGGCACGTCTTGCTCAGGTTCACCCGGACCGACCAGTTCGGCGATGTGGCCGGATACTTCGTCCAGGAGACGCGTGAGTTCGAGCTTGTCGTGGTCGCTCAGCCTACCGATCGTCTGGTTGACGTAAGCCTCGAAGGCCGCGCGATTCTCCGACTCTCTCCGTCTACCCTCAGCCGTGAGAAAGACCCGGGTGATGCGTTGGTCGTCGGGGTCCACCTCCCGCCTGACGGCGGCCGCCTTCTCCAGATTCTGAAGGATGCGTGTGACCCGAGGCCGCGACAGATGGAGCGTTTCGGCGAGTTCCGTCTGGCTCATGCCTTCGCGAGTCACGAGCAGCCTCAGGCTGAAGAACTCCCCGTGGTGAGCCCCCGGATTGCTGAGACGCCGCTGCATCGCCTGGCGATGAAGATGGAACAGCCCTCCAAGGGCATGAAACACCTGCAAAGTCGTTTGATCGACTTCGCTGCTATCAGGCGCCATCGATGGCGGAATATGCGATGTGAAACCAGGCACGTACTCTGTCGATTCCCCTATCCAGGTCTCCGAGGAGACCGCTATTGCTTGCGTACGCAACAGTGTTGCGCAGAATCATCGTAGCGTCAAGTCCCCGCAGGCGAGCACCGCTCACGCCGCGCCCGCGGGGTGCCCCCGCCGGCCATCCTGCAAAACGAGCTAAACCCCGTGCGGTATCCGCCGATATAGCAGAAGACACGATGGGGTGTCGTCGGGATTCCTCTACCAAGAGGCGCCCTTCTCTGACTCCATCAGTCAAATCAGACGGGCAAATGAGTGAGAAAGGATCTTCCATGCGCAGACAGCAGAGACTCATGAGACGGAGACGCCGCACCTGGCTTGTCCTAGCCCTTCCGGTCGCGATCCTCGCGATCGCGGCTTCCGCGGTGCTCGGTTCAGGCGCAGTGTTCACGTCGACCTCGGCCAACCCGGCCAACGTGTTCACCGCGGGCAACTTGCACCACGCCAACAGCAAGGAGGGAGCCGCGATCCTGACCGCTTCGCTGATGAAGCCGGGCGACTCGGTTGAGGGAACGGTCACCATCGCGAACGACGGCGACCTGGCAGGAACATTCTCCCTGACCAGCAGCCTCCTCTCCGATACGGCCGGGGCGAACGGAGGCAAACTGTCGAACGTGCTCAACCTGAAGATCGTCGACCAAACGACCAGTGCCACCATCTACGACGGTGCGATCAAGTCCGTCGGGACGCCCGAGCCAGTAGCCGCCGGCACGTACGCGGCCGGTGCGTCGCACACGTACAAGTTCACGGTCAGCTTTCCTGAGGGTGGCACACCCGGGAGCGCCACCACCGGTGACAACGCGTACAAGAGCAGTTCGATGTCGATCCAGTTCGACTGGAACGAAGTGCAATGAAGTGTTTCTCCTGGATATGGGCGGGAGACACGTGGGCTGGAGTAAAGAATCGGCGTAGAACTTCGCTTCCCTCGCGCGCGCCCGGCGCGCGCGAGGGAAGGCGCCGTATCGGACCGCTTCTGACCTTGTGTCTGTTGGCCTGCCTCCTGCTGCTACTAGCGGTCTCGGCACGCATGGGCGTCTCGGGCGCGAACTTCGTTGGCGGCAGCGCCAATCCAGGGAACATATTCACGGCCGGCACGTTCAAGCTGCTGAACTCGGTTGACGGTAGCTACATGATCGACGCGGCCGGACTCCGTCCCGCTCAATCAGTCTCGGGCACGCTGGTTCTCACCTGCCAAGGCAATTACACGGGCGCCGTGAGCATGGTCAACGGAGGCATCACCAACACGCCCTCGTCCCCCGCGCTCTCGGCGGCGCTCACCTTGAAGATTGAGGACATAACGGGGACCGCCCAGACCCTTTACAACGGGTCCATGAGCGCCTTTGCCTCGCTCGCTCTAAGCCCCTTCTCGGCGGGCCAGACACGAAGCTATAGACTCTCGGTCACCTTTCCACAGTCCGGCGCGGATCCCGAGCTACAGGGGGCTGCGTGCTCTCTCAAGGTGAAGTTCGTGGGGGTGGCGCAGTGAGAGGCGCTGTGAGCGGCACAGTGAGCGGCGCCGAACCAACACGCGCAGCCACGACGCCCCGCGATGAGGTTGAACGACGGGCTCCCATCGCGACTATCGTCGCTGCAGTCGCGGTCTCGATTCTCGCGCTGGCTCTGCTGGCCGCGCCCCTTCTCGGCATCAAGATGTACGTGATCACCGGCGGGTCGATGACCGGCGCCATAAGCCGAGGAGCGCTGATCTTCGATCGCACCGTGCCGGTGAGCTCCCTCAAGGCCGGTGACATCATCACCTTCTGCCCGCCCGAGCAGGCCGCGGCTGTCACCCACCGCATCATCTCCATAGAACGTCAGGCTGATGGAAGAGCGGTCTTCATCACCAAAGGCGACTTCAACGAAGCCGTCGATCCCTGGCAGTTCACCCTCGACAACCCCGAGCAGGCTAAGTACATGGCCCAGATACCGTATCTTGGCTACGGGTTCGCGGTGCTAGGCCTTCCGATCGTGCGGGCGCTTCTCTTCGCGGTCCCCGCCCTCTTCGGCCTTCTCTGGTTGTTCCTCGCTCTTTGGAGGCGATCGGGCGAGACGCGGTGGTTTCGTGGCCCTCGAGCCGTTGTCCCAGAGGCAGAGGACTTTGTGGACACGAAGGCGCAGCGGAGAGTGACGAGGAGACGATGATGCGGCGACTCATCCTGCTTCTCGCGGTAACAGCCGTCCTCGCCGTCGGCGCACTGGTTCCACTCTCCGGCGCGTCCTTCAGTAGTGAGAGCACCTCCACTGTCAAGGTGGCAGCAGATCGTGTCCAGAATTGGCTTCACCTCTACTCCCAGTCCACCGACCCCGACGGCCTGACCGGCTACTGCACCCAGGCCCCCGACACGAGCCCGGCTGCCACCGGCGTGGACGCCACGCTGACTGTAGACCTTGGCACTCTGAAGAAGGGTAAGAACACTACCTGCGACCTAGTCTTCACCATCAAGACACCCAGTGCCTACCCCACCGGCACTTCCGCCACCATCACCGCGTCCCTCCTTCCGGACGCCGCGACCGATACCCAACCGATCAACAGATTCGGTTTCGCAGCCCTGGGGGCGGGGAGCACCTACGCCACCTCGATCTCCCTTGGGCCCGGGCAGAAACGTCAGCTCAACCTCAGAGTCAAGCCAGCCGCCAAGGGAGTCACCTACAGCCCCACGCTCCTTATCACGGTCACCTACACCGGCCTGAGCGCCGGCTACTACCAGTACTCGGTGCCCATCACAGTCACCGGGGGCTAGTCGAACAGGCGCCCGCGGTCACGGTCGACCCGACATACCCCACCCCGACCCCGAATGCTACAGGCGCTGGAAGATCTCGATGAGGTTCCCGGAGTTGTCGAGAATGAAGGCGCCGTAGGTACCGTCGACCTCGGCTACGTGCACGAGCCGGACCCCTTTGGCCACCAGTTCCTCGACGAAGTCGCCGGCGTCAGGCACCTCGAGGGCGAAGTGCTTGACCCCATGGGTGCGGAAGTCGGTGTTGGGGTGACTCCTGCTCTCGGGCAGCGTCGCTGCGCCCTCCACCTGGAAGAGCTCGAGCAGAAAGCCCGGGCCCTGCATGTGCACCACCTGCACCTCCACGTCGAGGCCGGGGATGTGGGCTCGATTGACCACCTCGAAGCCCAGCATCTCCTCGTACCATGCGATGCTCTCCTCCACGCTCGGCACGCTGATAGCGACGTGATGGATGTTCATGCGCCCGCGCCCTCGCGATCGACTCTCCCCTGGCCCTCGACCAGATCCTTCTCGCGGATGAGGAAGAAGCAGGCGACGGCCGCAACGAAGCTCAGCACCCCGGCGATGAGCAGGATGAGGTTGAGCCCCTCCACGAAGCCGGCGTGGGCCGCCGACTCGATGGTGGAGGAGGCGGCGGCCGGTGCTTGGGCCAGTACCGCCCGCAGCTGCCCGACCGCCACAGCGTCGGCTATCTGGCCGGCGAAACTCGCCGCCGGCGTCCCGGCCAGCTCGGCGACGATGTTGGAGCGGACATGGCCGGCGAAGATGGTGCCGAGCACGGCGATGCCGGCGGCGATACCCACCTGGCGGAAGGTGGAGTTTATCCCCGAGGCCATACCCGCCCGTCTTGGAGCCACCACGCCGACGGCGGTGGCGACCAAAGGTACGTTCACCAGCCCCGCCCCCATGCCGCCGACGATCATGCCTGGCAACAGGTGGGTCCAGTCGGACTCCACCGTCAACCCACGCATCAGCAGCAGCGCGGTGCCGATTAGCACGAATCCGGGCGCGATCAACAGTCGCTTGGACACGAACGACGTGAGCCGCCCGGCGATCATGGCCGTGAAGAAGACAGCGAGCGAGAGCGGCAGGAAGCGGATACCGGCCTGGAAGGCCGTGTAGCCCAGCAGACCCTGAACCCAGAGGACGAGGTAGGTAAGGACCGAGAAGATCGATGCTGAGATCGCGAAGGCGGCGATCAGAGCGCCGTCGAAGGTGGGCACGCGCAGCAGGTTGAGGTCGAACATGGGATCCCGGCGCAGGAGCTCGACCGCGACGAAACTGCCGAGCAGGACGGCCGCGGCCACAAGCGAGCCGATCACCACCGTCGAGTCCCAGCCGTCGTTGTTGCTGCGGATGAGCGCGAATATGAGGGCGAAGAGCCCGGTGCTGAAGGTGATGAAGCCCGGGATGTCGAGCCGCTTCGGCTCGGGGTCGCGCGATTCGTCCACCTTGAGTATGGCCACCAAGAGCACGATGATCCCAACGGGGATGTTCACCAGGAATATCCAGCGCCATCCCAGCCCCGTCACCAGCGCTCCCCCCAGCACCGGTCCGATAGCCACGGCCAGCCCGGTTATCCCCCCAAAAGCACCGAAGGCGATACCCCTTTCCTTGCCCTGGAAAGACTCGGAAAGAATGGCCAGCGAGGTGGCGAACATGATCGCCCCGCCGATACCCTGGAATGCCCGCGCGAGGGCCAAGAAAGCCATACCGGTAGCTGCGCCACACAGCGCCGAGCCGACGATGAACACTGCCACACCAATGAGAAACAGCAGTTTGCGGCCTTCGCGGTCGGCCAGAGTGCCGGCCGTCAGAAGGAGCGACGCCAGCGCCAGAGCGTAGGCGTCTATCACCCACTGGAGCGAGGAAAGGGAGCCTTCGAACGTCGCGGCGATATCGGGAAGAGCAACGTTGACGATGGTGAGATCCAGGAGGAGCATGAAGATCCCTACGCACACCACCAACAGAGTCCACCACTTGCGCGCCATCAGATCTCCTATCGTGCGCTTCTCTCGAACTGCGTGCTCTAGTACGGCTACAAGAGTGATACTACCCGACGAACCTCGCCGCGCTCATCGAGCGGGCCCCGGGGAGATCAGCCGCCAGCAGTGCGCTTAGGCCAGCCACCGCAAGACCAGGGTCGCCGACTGCACTCCCGGGCACACCGTCCAGAGTGCGACTACGGAGTCCTTGGCGATCCGGCCTTGCCCCCCGAATTCCGCGAGGTCGACGAGCGGGTCCGCGACGGCCATGTTGCCGTACTTGCCTCTGAGGCTTCTGAGCGTGCCCGTCTCTACAACGATCGAGAACTGCTCGCAAAGTAAATCAGGGGGCTTCGCAAGTGCCGGCGCGAGGTAGTCGAAGTGCTCCCTTGGGATCACGTCTTGAGGAACGTGCCGCACGATGGTTTCGAATCCGATTTTCGTTTTCGCGTCACTCCCCATGAGCGTGCCTCTTGCGACCCGCGGCTACGTCATGCCTGAGATGCGAATGCACTGACCGACGATGTGTCTGGAGACATCCGACACCAGAAAGGCGACCAGATTCCCGATGTCCTGCGGCGTGATGGTCTTCCCAGCCGCGTCCAACTCAGCGGCGTGAGAGATGTACTCCTCGGAGAAGCCCCGGCCGCGGGCAGAAGTTCGGTTCCCAGCCCGGTGCGATGCAGTTGACGTTGATACCCGAGTCGGCCACTTCGAGCGCGAGGCCGCCGCTGAAATTGATGATGGCCGCCTTGGTCGCGCCGTACACACTACCCAGAGGAACGCTGATCACGCCGGCCACCGAGGCCATGGTGATGATCTTGCCCTGACCACGCGCCAGCATGTGCGGCAGCACCGCTCGGGTGCAGTACATGGTGCCGCGGAGGTTGGTGTTCAGACAGCGGTCCCATTCGGCCTCGGTCGAGTCCACAAACGGCTTGCGGGGGGTACCGACACCGGCGTTGTTTACCAAGATATCTATCTTCTGGAACTCGCCAAGACAGCGATCGACCATCTGCCTGACCTCGTCGCCATCTGTGACGTCGGTCTTCAGCGCCAACGCACTACGCCCAACTCGCGCACCGCGCCGGCCGTCAGTTCCGCCCCATCGAGATCGATGTCGCTGACAAGGATGTCGCAGCCCTCCGCGGCCAACCTGAGCGCGATGCCGCGGCCGAAACCTCTTTGGCTCCCGGCTCCAGTCACAATGGCGACTTTGCCGCCCAGTCCCAGATCCATCGGTTCTCCTAGTGCCTCGCCCTGAACCCCAACAAGACATGACGAACAGATGCTACACGGTTATGCGGGTCACCGGTACCCCAAGAAGAAGACGCCCGGACGTCCCTCTTGAGAGGGGCGCCCGGGCGTCCGCTCGAGCCTAACAGTCTCCCAGCGCTAGCCGGAGAGTGAGTCCGGTCTCTCGGCCAGCGTCACCCGAAAAGTCAGGCTCTGGCCATTGCGCTCGACGGTAACGGAGACCGTGTCTCCCGACTGCTTCTGCGCAATGAGGTTGACGACATCCTCTCCCTGGCTCACAGGCACCCCGTCGATGCTGACGATGACGTCACCCTGCCGGATGCCGGCTTGGGCAGCCGGCCCGCTGCCGTCGATGGAAGCAACGAGAGCCCCGTTTGAGCGGGAGGAACCGTCTTGCTGTTGCACCGCTGAGGTGACGGTCTCGACCCCCACCCCCAGGTAGCCCGGCTGGGTGAACCGCCCCGGCTGGTCGGGCTGACCCGACTGATTGGACTGGCCGTTGGACTGAGATTGGCCACGGGGAGCGATCTGACCTTGACCTTGCCCCTGTTGCGGTACAACCATCCCCTGCTTGCGGCCGGAATCGCGCTGCCGCTGTTCCGAGCCTCGCTGGTCGGTCCCACCCTGCGAGCCATCCCACTGGCGCATGTGCATCTGCTGATTGGTGCCGTTCATCATCTCTGAGTATCCATCATGCTCTCCGCCCGGGGACGTGAACCACCCGATGCTGAAGAAGGCGCCGGCCACCAAAACCACGACGGCCGCGATTATGCCAACGCGCACGGCCCCGTGGAACCAGCCATCGCGCCGTGGACCGGTCTCGGCTTGGGGAACATCGACCGACTGAGGCGGCTGAGTGGGGGTCTCCGAGCCGGCTGCAGTACTGGAATCACCTGTTTCGTTCAAGACGACCTCCTGCAATTGCCGATTCTACTTTCCCCTGCAAATGTCCCGAGTCGAGACTTCGCCTGGGCAACGCAGGATAGCTTGGAGCGAGTAAAATCACCGTAAGGCGTCGCCTAACCAGGCTGCATTGGGAGCAGGTCGACCGGTTCGACAACCGCCGGCTGTTCGGACCGATCGGATACGTTCCACCGGCAGAGTTGGAAGAGATGCTCTATTGTGAGTCCTTCATCGAAGACGAGGGACTCAAACCAATGACTTTCCACGGAACCCGGGGCGATTAACGTGAGTCACGTGCTACCTGCCATGAGGATCGGACGCCTTGAATCAGAACTCCCCATAATCCTGGGGGGTATGTCCGCACGTTTGACCGGCGCTGAATTGGCAGCAGCGGTGGCGAACGAAGGCGGATTCGGGACCATTGCAGGCGCGGGAATGGGGCTGAGCGAGACAACCAGGGGACAGTCAGAGTATTTCAAAGCCAGCCAAGAGATCCTGGCCGAAGAGATACACAAGGCACGCGAGATCAGTAACGACGGCAACATCGGGGTCAATCTGATGGTTGCCGCCACGGACTACGAAGGCCTGGTGGAGGTCGCCGTGAGAAGCGAGGCGAAGTACATCGCCTCGGGCGCTGGATTGCCGCTCAGCCTGCCAGATTATGTCAAGAAGTATGCCGTCCCCGGGCGACCAACCCCTGAACTGATGCCGATCGTCTCCAGCGTGAGAGCGGCCGCATTGGTTCTGAGAAGATGGCGCAAGAGCGGCGCGACCCCTGCAGCATTCATTGTTGAGACGCCCAACACTGCCGGCGGTCACCTGGGCGTTTCCAAGGCCGATCAGATCGGCAAAGAGGAACTGGCTTTGAATCGAGTGGTGCCGGCACTGGTGGCACTGCTCGACAGTCTAGGTCTTGATATTCCGGTCATCGCTGCCGGAGGCATCTGGGACGGCACGGACATCCGTGAAACGCTGAGCGCGCGCATTGGGGCTCGCGGCGTTCAGATGTCGACGCGCTTCCTCATATCTGATGAGTGTGATGCTTCCCGGGAATTCAAAGACCGACACGCTACCAACAGCGACCCGATAGTGGTCGTGATGAGTCCGGTCGGCATGCCCGGAAGAGCGATCGCCAACGATTTTGTGCGCCGCGTATACGACAACGAAGCTATTGTGTTGGGACCTTGCGTGAACTGCCTCAAGGTCTGCGCTCACAGGGATGGCGGCAGGACCAGCTATTGTATTTTGCGAGCCCTCCACAACGTTCGGATGGGCGCCGTAGAGAACGGGGTGCTATTTTCCGGCACCAACGGCGATCGTCTGAAGCACGATCGCGCCAATGGCATTCATTCGGTGCAGCAGATCATGCGGGAGCTGGTCGGCTGATCTGTTCTCCAGGCGGCTAGACCCCCATCCCCAGCGAGGCGGCGGTCCCCCAATAGAGCTGCTCTCGTTCCATCTCGGTCATGGGTTGATCGTCCAGAAAACGCGTGCAGATGCTCATGTCCTCGAAGGGATGATCACTGCCCACGACCATCCTGTCGGCACCCATGGCGGTTCTGGTGCAGACCACGGCCGCCGCGGAGTAGTTGCCGCTCGTAGAAGCGATCGTGTTGTCTCGCAGGTAGTCACTGGGCATCCTTTGCAGCTGAGGCGCCACCGAGGGATCGGTATTGATGTGCCCCTGCAGATAAGGCCGGTCCACCCGGTCGAACATGAAGGGCAGCCCCTCGGCGTAGTGGCCCAGGATGATCGTAAGCTTGGGAAACACGTCGAAGACGCCGGCAGTGATCATCCGCATCACCACCATGGCCGTCTCCGCTCCGAAGCCGAAGCTGGGCCCGGCGAGGCCGGTTCCGTAGGTCTGGAACTCCGAGACTATGGGGAAGGTGGGGTGGAGGTAGATCGGCACATTCAGCTCTTCCGCCTTGGCAAGCACCGGCCAGTAGCGTTTCTCGTCTATGAACGAATCCCCGAAGTTCGAATGGGTGTTCCAGCCCCTGAAGCCGAGTTCCTTGACAGCCCGCTCCAATTCCCTGGCGGCCGATTCAGGGTCTTTGGGTGCCAGCGTCGCATAACCCTGGAAGCGGTCAGGATGCCTGCCGATAGCCTCCGCCAGAAGGTCGTTGGTCGCCCGCGCCACCTTGGTGCCCAACGAGGGTTCGAACGGCGATAGTGGGTGTGGCGGATGGGCGTCCACCGGCAGGAGGCTCCCGGGATGATACGGTTGAGTCCTGACTTGGCGGGCGGCAGGGGGAGCGAGCATGAAGAAGTGCAAGTACCGAGCCTTTTTTACCGAGGAGATCGTCGGAAAGAGCCCGTACCCGGGAGTGACGGCACCGGCCCTGCGCTACAACGGCCACCGTGGCAGCGATGCCCTCACCTTCGACTGGAACTGCGTCGCTCAGCCCCTGACCATCGAGCACCCGCCGTGCGCGGCCGACCGCGACCAGTTCATCCTCTTCGCCGGCGGCAATCTGGATGACCTGGGGCATCTCGGAGCAAGGGTTCAAATCCGTCTCGGAGCCGAAGGCACCGAGCTCCTCATCACCACGCCCACTCTGGTCTATATACCGCGCGGCCTGACCTGGGGCCCCATCACCTTCTCCGAAATCGAAGCTCCGCTCGTGTGGATGAACTTCTTCCTGGCCCCCCAGTTCTCGAAGCAATGGAGCGGCGGTGACTGCGGCAGTCTCCTCACCACGCCCCGCGTCCTCAATGAGGCCTTCCACACCTGGACGACCTGCGTCGGGGAACCTCTGTCCGAACAGACATGGCCCAAGCAAGTGATGGTCGTACTGGGCGACGGCTTGGGGCCGGAAGGAGCCAACTTCAGCCTCTTCTACTACGCCGTCACCGCCCCCTACTACATGGCCGAGCGCGCGCACTCGCACCTGCAGGACATGTGGCTCATCAACATGGGAGGCGATCCGCTCGATGTCGAGGATTTCGACGCTGAGATCGCCATGTGGTGGGGAGAGGAGGCCGAAAGACTCGTCGTCGACAGCGTCTCGGTGGCTCACATACCGCCGGGGCTGCTCCACAGAGGGCTGTTCTACGACCCGGTCCGCAAACCCTACGTCCAGATCCACGTCTACAGCGCCCCCGGCCCCGACAAGGACGTGGTGTTCGACGAGCATTGACCGTTCGCGCCGTCCGCCGGAGGGCCCGATGCGGACATCGCGATCCGAGTGACCCCTTGCAGAGATCGGCCCCACTTTGTAGGCTGCGCTGAAGCAGGCATGGGCAGTTCAAACGGGAGTTGACGATGGGCCCCACCGAGATCATTGCTGCACGCACGATGCAGTCACTCTACATCTGGCTGGACTTGGCCTTCTTGCTGGTCTTCGTGGCAGTGCTCATCTACACGCGGCGCTATCAGGCGCTCCTCGTCGGTCTGTGCGGTGGGATCATCTACTTTCTCGTGGACTACGGGATCTTCTACCGACTCCTGGGCACCCGCGAGGTGGTCGGTGCCGATACCTTCTGGTTTCTGGCCTGGCTCTCCCTGAGCTACGGACTGACCAACTTCGCCTGGATCTGGCTGTGGCTGGACCGGGATGGGCACGCTCTTGAGTGGTCCGTGTTCGTGGTGACCGGCTGGCTGTTTGTGGCCATGCTCAGTCAGAGTCTTGGCTATGACGCGGTTCCCATAGCCATCGAGCGGGGTACGGCCGACTATCACGGAGTCATGGCCCTGATCATGTTCGCGGGATACGGGTTCCTGTGTATCTACAACGTGATGCAGCCCGACAAGAGCAAGCGGGCGCCGCTTCTTTGGATACTTGCCATCGGTATCCTGGTGCAGTTCAGCTGGGAAGCCGTGCTCGCGCTTTCGGGCATACGAGACTTCAGCTGGAACACCCTGTTCGTGAACTCGCTTCTGGAGACGAACATGGGGCTCCCCTATCTCTACTTGATCCACCGAGCGGTGACCCAGCGCTGGAACGAGAGGCTGGAAGCGGTAGAGCGGTAGACCAAGCCGGCGAGGGCATGACCGGGCCGGCGGGAGCATCACCCTCAGAGCCTACCGCCGTGTTCTACCGAACCTTCGGGGAGAGACGGCCTCGCGTGTGGACACGCCCGCCAGCGCGTGTCAAGCGCCGTACTCACCCGGCGTGAACGACTCCTGGATCTCGATGCTCGTGCCGTCAGGAAACGTGCTTGGTGCCGTACGTCTTCCAGTACTTGCTGTTGTCGGTCTCGAGGCCGGGGAAATCGTAGAGCTCGATGTAGAAGTCGTCCTTCTTCACCCACGCCATGCGGGCATCTCCGTAGTCGGGAAGGAAGAACGTGTTCTCGAACATCTTCTGGAAGCCGAGCATCTCCTCCCACCATGCGCACGCGCGGTCGAGATCGGGGACGAAGATGCCAACATGATGGGGGTGGACGTCAACGGGACAACTCATCTTTGTCATTCCTTTCCGTTGCTAGTATCCGCCGTACTTCTTGGCCGCATCGGTCATAGCCCTGAAGTTCTCTTCCGGGCCGCTGTCGGCTCCGGCTCCCATGTCGAGGATGAACCCGCCGGTGCCCTTCACACTGTCTATAAGGTTGCGGCAGTAGTCCGTCACTTGATCGGGAGTACCCAGCTGGAGCAGCGAGAGCGGCACGTTGCCGGCGATGCAGGATATGCCGTCGAGGGCTTCCTTCGCGCGACGCATGTCAGTCTGGTCGAAGTGCCAGACTGCGCAGCCGGCAGGTAGGTCGCTGATGATATCAAGCCGGGAGTTGTAGGAGCCTTCTGCGAACAGGTAGGGCACCAGGCCCTGCTCGATGAGGCCTTCGCACGTGCGTTTCAGGGTCGGCCAGTAGAAGGTCCGGAACTGCTCGTCGTTCATGAAGCCATCGGCCCCCTTGTGCAGGGGGATGAACACCGCGGGAGGCATGAAAGGGGCGGCCTTGCGGACGACTGCCTTGAGCAAGATGGGCAGCAAACGATCGCAGGCAGCCAGCACCTTGTCCGGACACCGGTACAGATCGGCCATGATGCCCCGGGTTCCACGCAAGGTATCGCCCAGAAAGTCGAAGGGCGCCCAGGTGACGAGGCCGACGTGAGGCGGAAAGCCTTCTGCCATCAGACGCAGGTCGAGACCCATATTGAAATGCGCCCAGGCGGCCGCCTGCTTGCCGGCTTCGAGCAATCTGGTCATCGCGTCCTGCAGCTCGGGATCACCCCAACCGGCTACGGAGAAATCGGCCCCGGCGAGTTGAACCATGCCCACGGGAGGTTCGAACTTGGCCAACCCGCCCAATGCTCCATTGGTTCTCGGCAGGTAGGTGCGCAGCAGGTAGCCGGTCGGGTCGTCGATCAGGTCATCGTACTCGTCTGCGAGCATCCATTCGGACTCGACATACTGGAAGCTGGCCGTCTTTGGAACGCCGTGGCCAGGCCAACTGAAGAGCTTGAAATCAAGAAGATCGAAGATGGGCCCAGCACCCCCTGCTCCGATGGCCGCACCGAGGGCAGCGTCGGGCTGGAGGGCGTGAGCGCAGCTGATCCAGGCGTGCGCCGCTTTCTCCTGATCGTACATCACGTCGTAGGGAGTGAGGCCTGCCCTGTAGGCCGGGTAGAACTGGGCAAAAGTGCTCACCGGGACCCTGTCGGGAGTCTTGCGCAGGAGCAAGGCGTCCGCGAACCTGGTCGCCCGCGCCTTGTAGTCGGCCTCGGCCTCCGGACCGGCCCACGGGATCGGGATCTTCGGGTCCGTGAAGAACTGGAAGCGCTGGTCGCGTTTCACGCCGGCCGGCAGATCGGCCCAGGCGCTCTGAAGATCCATGTCTCTCCTCAGTTTGTAGATGTACATGAGGCGCTCAGGCGTGAATGAGTGGAAACAGACACCCGTCTAGACGCGGGCGATGGCCCGTCCGGCCTCGCGTATGTTCCCATCACAGATGCGTGTAGACAACCGCCCCGTCCTTCCCTGCATCCGAGTTCTGCTTCTAGGAACGGCCGGGCCGCGATGGATGCGGGCATACGAGCGCCCGCGTTCCGCCGCAGCGGCGGTGTGCTAAATTCGACCACATGAGGATCATCGACGGCCCCATACCCATCATTGAACTCGCACTCATGGCCGAGGCGGGCTTCGGTGATCTGGTCAAGGCCGTGGTGGACATCGAGCAGGGGTTGATGGCCATCGGTGGCGAGCTTCACTCAGACGAGGAAGCCCTGCTGCTGGAACAGGGGTCGGAGCAGCGCCACTTGTGGGGCATCAACATCTACCCGGCATTGCCCCCGCCCGAGCGGGTCGAGTTCGACTCCATGATCAATATCCGTCCTTCGCAGGGCAACCGTTCCCGAGGTGTCGACGCTGAGGCCGTCCGCAACTCCATCCTGCACGTGGTCGATTCTCTCATCGCAGACTGATGTCCGGGCACCCGGAGCTCACCGCGGGTCGTTGGCGATCGTTCACCCTCATGGAGCAGCTGGCCAACGTGGGCAGCGAGGTGGAGCGGGCGCTGAGCTGGGCCGCGAAGGGCAACGCCGCCTACAGCCGGTCGGCGCTGGAGCGGGCGCTGGAACTCCTGGACCTCACCATTGCCGACCCTCGACACCGGACGCGTTTGAAAGAGCTGACGCGGGTGCGGGAGGTCCTTCTCGACTACTTCGTGGGCGAGAACCATTACGGTTCTTCCGAGGCTGCTTGGCGCAGCTACTTCGGAGCGTATGGCATGGCCGCCGCCCTGCAGCGCGAGGCCGCCCGGGCCCGCTGAGGCGCGGACGCGGGGTGGCTGAGGCGAGGACGCGAGGCGGCAATCCCCCCTAGTATCACTTGCTATCGGTTTCTATCGCTTTGATAATTCCCTCCCGACGGGCCGTGGTCGTACCGATCGAGAGATGTGGTCAGGCCGAGATGCACGCGTACACCGAGGCGGTCAGAAGAACGGCGCGCGCGCTATCCCGCGAGATGGGTTACCAAGGCAACGGCCGGTAGTGCCCCGGGACGCGGAAACCGGCCTGGCGCTGTTCGCCGGGTACGACTGAACGCTACTGCGCTCACAAAGCGGCAGGGCCGTCGTCCACCACGTCCATGCTGTACCACGACCTACCTTCTGGGTGGGGGTCAGCGTACGCGGCCCAACTCACTCGGTGATTGGTGGTGATGACTCAGTTGGGGCGGCCTCGGCCACGACGAAAGAGACCCATCCGGTAGGTCCGTAACCCTTGACCAGCGCTTTGGGACCATGACGGGTAAACAGGAGCAGTGCTCCGCCTTGGACTTCCCACTCACCGGCTTCTATGGCTTCTTCGTGGTGACCACCGTCGGCTGTCTTCGCGGTCACGATGAACTTCGACATGGCTTCCTCCGACGCTGACGGATCGATTTGTGACCACGATACCCCACCTACACGGGGATGATTCGACCACGTCGTCGGTCCTCTTGCAGTTCTGGATATCGTCGTCCGCGCCGCCGGCTGACCACCGGGTCAAAGAGGCGCTCGAACTGCCTTGCGACTCGGTCATCTCGAGGGTTCGTATCTCGGCTAGGTTCCCCGGCCACCTCACGCGCAATCCCACTCGCTCATCGCGGCACGAAGAGCGCGCTCCGCGGAGTCGACTCCAGAATCGTCGCCAGTTCGCTGATATCCCCGTAGGTCATGCAGGCCGACATGCAGTGTTTGACGCAGGCGGGCTGTTCTCCGGCATGGGTTCGTCTGGCGCAGAGATCACAGAGATCCGTGGGGAAGGGAAGAAAGTCCACCTGCACCCTGCCTTCGGTCTCCCGGGTGCAGTCGTTAACCATGATGCCCCAGCGGCCGGCCGGATAGTCGTGCTCCTGCTTGCAGGCCACCTCGCAGGTGTGGCAGCCGGTGCAGTAGTCGTAATTGATGAGGAGCCCCTTCTTGGCCATGGTCACTCCTCTCCTTCTTTGATCTTCTTCACAGCGACAAGCGCGGTCTTGTAGGCGCCGCCCCCATAGCCCGACTCGTCTCCGGGACCTATATGCACGAGAATATTGCAGTTCAGGTCCCAGATGCCGTAGAGATTGGGTTCTTTGCCTTCGGTCTCCGGCAGCCACCAGCCGTGAGGCACGCTGACGACTCTTGGGTGAACGATCGGGGTGACCTTGGCCTTGCGCTTGATCCGGCCTCGGTCGTTCTGGATAGCAACCCACTCCCCGTCGTCGATGCCGATCTCCTTGGCCGTGCTGGGGTGGATCTCGACGATCGGATAGGGATCGCATTCTCTCAACCACGGTATGTTGCGATGCTCCGAGTGGAAGAAGACGGGCGAGCGTCGGCCGGTCACCATCACCAGGGGATACTTCTGGGCAATCTCCGGAGTCCTCACTTCGCTTTCTGGTGGCTCCGTGAAGAACGGCAACGGGTCCATATTCCACTCTTTGAAGCTGGTGGAGTAGAGCTCCAATGTGCCGGTGGGGGTACGGAAGCCCGGTTTTCCGTCGGGGCGGAGAAGCCCTTTCTCGTAGCGGCGATACGGCCGGGTAGGTGTGTCTTTCTCCGGGAACTCCCAGTGGCCGTCCTTCAGCTCGTCAAAGGTGAATCCCGAAGGTTTCAGGCGGTCGTTGATGAGGTCCTTCACCGTGTCGTAGCGCGTACGGAGTTCCGGGTTGAAGCGCTTGGCCAGTTCGAGATTTATCTCCCAGTCGGATCGGCACTCGCCTACCTGGACTGCAGGCATCATCACCTGCAAAGGGCTCCACCAAGAGCGGAGGCTCTCCTTCTCGGCGATGGAGGCAGCAGGCAGGATGAGGTCGGCGATGGCCATGCTCGTGGGGTTGGGGAAGGTGTCGACGACGACGTTGAATTCCATGTTCTTGAGCGCTTCGTAGTGCATCTTGGTATCGGCTGCCTGGCCGCCAAGCATATTCGTAGTTTGGATCCAGCAGGCCTTGATGGGATAGGGATCTCCGGAGAGCATCTGCTCGACCGCGCGGTCGGGTTGACCCCAACCGCGGAAGTTCTTCAGCAGTGCGAACTCCTGGGCGCCGATCCGCTTTTCGTTCATTCTTTGCACGAACTCCTCGCCGTAGAGAGAGTGGAGTTCCTGCGTAGAGAAGGGATAGGTCGTGACATCGAAAGCAGCTCGCGCGATCACCTGGCCCCCGGGCACATCGAGGTTGCCCGTGATCGACCAGAGATGCGTGATAGCCTGGGCGATGGTGGTGCCCGAGGGACCCATGTCAATGGGCACCCCCCACTGGACGGCGGCCGGCTTGGCTCCTGCGTACATACGGGCGGCGGCGGCGATATCCTCAGCCGGCACCCAGGTGATGGCAGAGACCCGGTCGAGCGGGTAGTCCGCTGCTCGGACTTTGAGTTCTTCAAATCCAGAGCACCACGTCTCGACAAATTCTTTGTCGTAGAGGCCTTCGGAGATAATGACGTTGAGCATGCCCAAGGCAAGGGCGGCGTCGGTGCCCGGGCGAAGCTGCAGGAACTTCTCGGCTCGGGAGGAAAACCAGGTTACTCGCGGGTCGATGACGATAAGCTTGGAGCCCCTCTTCATGCAGTCCGAGACCCAGTGGCCGTAGAAACCATCCTGGCAGCCGGCGGCGGGGTTCTGGGCCCAGACCACGATCACCTCGGGAACCCGATACTCAGGATCGGCCATACCCTCCGGTCCGAACTGACCCGCGTCAAGGACCGCGTAATCACCGTGGGTGAACATCATGGCCGAGAGGCGAGGCGTGTAGCAGGAGTGACCGGCAAGTCCCAGCTGCACCCAGTTGGGACTGCCGTAGGAATAGCAGAGGAAGGAGATGGGACCGCCGATGTCGCGACCGGTGCCCTGAGCGAAGATAACGGCTTCCGCACCATACTTGGCCTTGATGTCGTTGAAGCGCTCTTCCACGATGTCAAGCGCCTCATCCCAGCTGATGCGCTCGAACATGCCCTCGCCGCGCTCGCCTACTCTCTTCAGAGGGTGGGTGAAGCGCTCGGGGTGATAGACGTACTGGGTGAGAGCTAGGGCTCGGGGACAGAGCCGGCCTTGGTTGTAGGGATGATCCTCGTCCCCTTCCACTTTGACCAGGCGGCCATCCTTCACGTACAGCTTGATCCCGCAGCCACCATGACAGCCGGGACCCGGTGACCACGCCGTGGACCTGACTATACGCTCGCGCAATGCAGCCTCCTCTCGGGGAATGGTCGGCGGGCCATCGTCCATGACCCTGGAAGTGTTATGGGCCCCACCCTCTTCGTCGGGCCCCTCTGACAACGCCGTTCTGCTGGAGCAGGCGGATCAGCGAATATCCTTGAAGACTATCCCTTCAAGCGTCTCGAAGGGCACCCAGGTCATCCTGTCACCCGCCATTTGGGTCTTCATCAAGTAGAGGTTGCCCTTCCCCACCCAGGCACTCTCATATTCAACTAGGCTGTAAGGGCCGGCTGGTGTGTCAAGCGAGATGCTCGCCATCGCCTCCTTGAGTACTTCAGGTGAGGTGTCTCCATTGGTCTTCTTGACCGCTTCGGCGAAGAGGTTGACTGCGATCCATCCAGCTGAACTTTGGGTCTGAGGGTATTCGCCGCCCCAATCCGCGCGATAGTCCTCTACGAACTTCTTGTTCAGCGGGTTGTCCAGTTCGGGCGTGTAGTACTCGATCCCATAGATGTTGAGCGCACTATCACCGAGGTCCGCCATCTGGCTTTCAGTAAGGTTGCAGGGCGTCGGAGTGATCAGCGGTGCACCGATACCGTAGTCGTCATACTGCTTGATGAAGGTAACGGCCCCCGGGCCGAAAACCCAGAAGAGAGTTGCATCGGCCTTGGGTAGGGTGCCGAGGTAAGGACTGAAATCAAGCGTGTCAATCGGGATGTACTCACAGTACGCGATCTGCCCACCGGCCTCCTCGAAACCCTTCTGGAAACCCGCCTGGATCTCGCGGCCGGCGGTGTCCTCGAGGTAGAGCGCGCTGACGGTCTTGTAGCCCAGTTCCTCTCCCGCGTACTTGCCGAAGTAGTACCCGCTGCAACTAAGGAGCCCCTGGGGCACGAAAGACAAGTTGTTGGCCGTCTTCAGGTTGTCAGTCGCCCAACCCAGAATCCCGATCTCGGGTATCCCACCGGCCTTGCTCAGATAATCGGTGACAGCCGCAGCGGCTGGAGCGAAAATGGGGCCCAGATGCGTATCGATCTTCTCGCTTTCAACGAGCTGCCGAGCTTTGTCAACCGCCTGGACAGGGTCCAACCCATTGTCCACCTTCGAGTACTCAATAGGCCGTCCCAGCACCTGATTATTGAGCTGCCTGAGAGCTGTTTGGATCCCGCGATCCGCGAGTTGCGCGTCGTTGGCCATGGGGCCACTGAAACCCTCGTTGTAGGCTATCTTGAACGCCTCACCGCTCGCAACTGATGACGACGTGGTCGCGGAGGCGCTCGTCGTGGTAGTGGTCTCTTCTGAACCACAGCCGAACATGGTCAACGAACTGATCAGACACACGAGCAGCAGAGCCGGGGACAACAGCAGTAGCTTCTTATGCATGGTCTCCCTCCCCTATTCCGTGACAATCAGACGGGCTTCATAATCTAATAAATATATATTGGATTTGTCAAGGCTTCCCCGTTGCCGATACGGATACGATGAACTAATCTGAGGCCAAGGCGGCAAAGCGGATGAGGGGCACGATATCTCGTGAGCAGACAATACGTCAGGAAAGAAGAGAGAAGAAAGCAAATCGTTAGCGTCGCTCTCAGGCTGGTATCTGAGCACGGGGTTCAGGGGGCCACTCTCAATCGTATCGCCGCAGGAGTGGGAATCACGACCCCCTCACTGTATGGCCATTTCGCTAGTAGGAGGGACATCCTGCTCGAGGTCATGGACTCTGTCTTCGAGAAGGTCCGAGAGCTTCATCGCTCGGCGAAAAACCCGAACGCGTTGGAGAGGTTGCGAGAGATAGGCATCGGCCATACCCGACTTGTTTCGGGTGAAGAGGGCTTTGCGATTGCCTTTTTCGAGTTCATAGCCGCCCCGCCGCACGAAGACCTTCGAGAAGCTCTTGGCCAGAAGGAGTTGACGCTCGTCGAAGACCTAGTGGAGATCGTCAGGGAGGGTCAGCTCCAGGGAACGATCCGCCAGGACGCAGACCCAGAACAGATCGCTTGGATGCTCGTGAGCCGGGCGTGGACAGAGGACATCGCCCACCTTATGGGTATCGAGGATCGCTGGAATCCGGACCGCTCAAGAAAGATGCTTGACCAGATACTCGAGTTGATCGTACCCCCACAGGAGCCCGATTCAGGAATCGCAGAAGGCAACGGACAACGCAACGGGCGCCCACTCCTCACGTAGCGCTGGTGGGTGCGGAATCTTGTGGACAGCCAGCGGGCAGAGGAGTCCTCTTCGCTTGCTTCCGAGGAACAAGGCCCCTCTCGTGACGGGGCTCGTATGGGAGGCTTAATCGGCCTCTTGAGATAGACGGCCACTATGCAGGGCCACTTGGAACCAACGAAGTGCCTTCGGGGCGAATCGAACGCCCGACACAAGGTTCAGGAAGCCGAACCGAGGCCGCTTACCACGTACTACTGGGTATCACTACGTCCTGAGATCCGCGCATTGCCCGTCCATCCTGTCCGTCCTGCGCTGGCAGCTCAGTGGGGTGACGTCTGAAGACATAGATCGCCCACCCGATGGTGTCTCGACCCCAGCGAAGATAGGCTGCCTTCTCGTCACCTACTCGCCGCACAATGTCAGGAAGATCCTGGTCGTGCGGGTTTGAGCGTGCGTACTCGACCGAAGCGGACCACTGTAGTCCTTGGTATCTGTCCCAGTCGTCACCGCTGCTGACAAGAGTGTGAACAAGGTCGAGCCCCCGCTTCTCCCCCGCCTCGACATTGCCGATGTGGGTCCCGAACGCCTCCTTCGGAAGGCCAAGAACCTTGAGGTACTCCTCGCATGGCTCCTGCAGCCAATAGGGCTCACCCGTGACCACCCAGCCGCCGGGCGCGACCATGGATGTCAGCGCATCCAGAGTCCCTGCATGCCCCCCGTAGATCCAGCTGGCGCCTAGACAGGAAGCCACGGCAAAGCTGTGAGGTTCCTTCGCTTTGAATTCGGCACCATCCATCTGCCTGAAGGTGACCTCCGCCTTAGGCGCCCGCACCTCCAGCCGCTGCCGCGCCTCGGCAATGAAGAAGGGGGAGAGATCGATGCCCAGGCAATTGACGCCGTAGGCCTCGGCCAGACGAATGAGAAACTCGCCCTTTCCGCAAGCGACGTCGATCGCGCACGCACCACTGGGAAGCCGCAGTTGTTCCACGAGAAGGCCCAGCTTCTCCCCGCTCGTAGGGTTGCAGATTACGTGATGGCGATGGGTGACGTCGTAGAATTTCCACATATCCATGGATCAGTTCCTCAGTCTGCCTCGCAGGTATTCGGCATACGGTACATGCGCCTTGGTTGTGGGTCAAGGTCGTCATGGCCGAGCGTCCAATACTCTCCAGGCTCTGACGAGGTGTTGTGCGAACGCTATCCGGCCGGGAACACGCGGCGTCGGGTGGTCTTGGGACCGCAGTGGCGGGCGGAGAGGTAATGTAGGCCGCTCTCTGAATCGTGGCGGTAGCAGGCGTAGTGCAGCGGTTGCCGTGTGGCGATGTTGGCGCCGACAGCCAATGTGATCTCGGGCGGCCAGTCGGCCGCCGGGAAGCCTGGACTGGGCCGGGCGAGACTGCGCCGGAAGGTGTGCTACATTCCACCCCATGAGGATCATAGACGGCCGCATACCCGTCAGTGAACTCACCGCTCATGGCCGTTGACGGCGAGCTTCGCTCGGATGAGGAAGCCCTTCTGTGGGAGCGAGGCTCTGAGCGGCACCACTTGTGGGGCATCAACATCTATCTGGCGCTCCCCCCATCCGAACGTGTCGAGTTCGATTGCTTGATCAACATCCGTCCTTCGCATGGCAACCGCTCCGAGGTGTGGACGATGAGGCCGTTCGCGACGCCATCATGCAGGTAGTCGATTCCCTCATAGCTGACTGATGTCCGGGCACCCGGAGTTGGCCGCGGGTCGCTGGCGGTCGTTCACCCCCGGTCGCGGGGCGATGATCTCGCGGAGGCCCAAGTCCGAACAACCGAAGTGCGCTTGGGGCGAATCAAACGCCCGACACAAGGTTCTTCAGCAGCGGCATGGGCGACGACCCCGGTTGGCTATCCGGCTATGCCGACGATCGAGGAGATATTGATGATCGACCCGCCACCTGCCTGTTGTCGACCCGGAGGACGGCGGAAGCGCTCTTCCACCCTCGAGATGGACCTGCCTAGCACTCTCCGTCCGCGATCTGACGCAAATAGCCTAGCGCGCGTCTTCCGGCTATCCGGCCGGAGTTCAGGGCGAAGGCGGACGAGAGGCCTGGGGAGACATTGATTGGGTAGCTGTCTCCGTACATGCCCCCGGCGTCGAACCCGCCGGCGTACAGCCCGGGGATCACTTCATTCTTCTTGTTCAGCACTTCCATGTGTTCGCTGACGCTGATGCCCCCCATTGTCCCCAGGAAGGCGGTGCGCACCTTCACCGCATAGTACTTCGGACCGATCAGCGGCCGGAGATACCTCCGGTCTTTGACGAACAAGTCATCGTGGCCCCCGGCACAGTAGCGGTTGTACTCATCTATCGTTGCGCCCAGAGTTGCCGGGTCAATTCCGATCTGGTCGGCAAGTGCCTCAACCGACTCGGCTTCGAATACTTCCTTGCTGCCGTTGGAGAACGCGGCGTCGATCTCGTTCTTCACGTTAGTCGGTTTGTACCCTAGCAAGAACATCAGCCCCAGGTTTCGATCGATGCCCCGCTCCAGCAGGCGCTCGATGATCGAATCGTCGAAAAGGCTGAAGGTGTATCCATCGCCGGCAAAGCGCGCGCTCACATTGCCGGAATCTGTGTCGCACAATGCGACGCTCTCGTCGCAAAATCTCTCACCGCGAACGGTGATCCACAGATCGGGCTGCACCGCAACCACTTCGAGATCGCAGCCACCCATCGCGAATTCCGGCCCCACTGGCCCCACGCGCAGCATCTCCAACGATCGCACGCCGTCTTCCCCTGCACCAACCTCCCAAGCCATCCGAATGCCATCGCCCATCTTGCCGGTATTCCCCCACGCAAAGAGATTCACGTCGAGATCGAATCCGGTGTACTTTTTGATCCATTCTCTGTTGTTAGCGTAGCCGCCGGTGGCAATCACAACTGCGCTGGCAGCGACCTCCACCTCTCGCCCGTCATCGTCTGCTACGACCCCGCTAATGCGGCCGCCCTCTCTGAGCAGGGCTGTAACAGGCGTCGCGGGCAGAATCTGCACTCCCCTACTCTTCGCTTCGGTCGCTAGAGCCTTGACTACCGCTTTGCCGGTTCCTTCTACCGCGTGATATGTCGAAGGGGCGCCCGGCATGGTCTTCATGTGGCCGGTGAACTTCACACCCTGCTCTTTCAACCAGGATATAGTCGCCGCCGATTCGTCGACGACCGCCCTAACCAACCGAGCGTTCGCCGTCCAGTGGCTGTAGTTCATGATGCTCTTGAAAGCATCATCCCGGCTGTATTCGATGAACCTTTCTCGCTGCATTTCGGTCTCAACAGCGAACGTTCCATGGAAGAAGTTCGATGTACCTCCCAGAGAGCGCTGCTTCTCAAATAGCGCGACACTGGCACCGCCTGCAGCCAGTGTGACGGCCGCTGCAAGACCTGTCGCTCCGGAACCTGCAATGACCACATCGACCTCTGCTGGCATGGAACTCATCCGCTCTCCCATCCTCGACTTGGCCTCTTCGGCGTCGCGGGTACGCGGCGCTCCGTCTGTGGGTAGCCACCACGTCTGCGGCGGCGCCCTCGCTTGATTGGGTTCTGGCCAAAGCCCCGCATGGTGGCTCGAGCGTGGGCGCCGCCCAGAGTCCTCACAACTGCGCTGCTCAGTCTACTCCGGCACCATCAGAAACTCGATGGGGATCCCATCGGGATCGCGGGCGTACACGAATTCGCCTGGGTGTTCCGTACGACCGCCCTCCAGCACCTTGGGACTACAGAGGAGATCGACACCCGCTGCTGCGAGTTCGGAAGCCGCTTCTGACACGTCATCGCAATTGAGGGCAACCTGGAGATAACCGAAGTCGCCCCAGAGCGTCGAAAAGGGAATGGAGCGGCCTCTTGGATGCAGGGTCTCGAAGAGCTCTATCTTCGTCTCACCCTCCGTGTCTGCAGCGAGCAGGCAGGAGAGAACGTAAGTATTCGCTGTTCCTGAGATCTCGTCGACCAGGCCTGCGAAGCCCTCGTGCTCCTGGGGCCCCAGAGGCTTGAAGCCAAGTGAATCCCGATAGAAGTTCACAGCTCTTTCGAGATCGCAGACACCGATGCCCACGGAACGAGCGCCGCCATACGTCTCCTGTTTCGCCGACTCAACTGACGCGATTTCAACCAGGTTTCCTTCGGGATCCCGGCAGTAGACGAATTGGTATTCGCCCCACCCGGGGATCACCGTTGTCTTCGGCTCAGAGTAGAACTGCACCTCGTCCTTCAGACTTGCCCAAACCGATGCCACGTCTGCAGTCGCAAGCGTTATCTTCGCCACGCCGATGTCGCCATAGCGGAAGTCGTTGCGGATCGGTCGGGGACGGGGTTCCACCATGCGGATGAACTCCAGCATAATGCCCCCGTCCTTGTGCTGGAGAGTCGCTCCTGAGAACACAGCCCGGGCTGATCTGGTGATCTCACGCATGATCTCCTGTTCCGATTCGCCAAACTCGGCGAATACCTCCGTGAAGCCCATGAGATCTCTGTAGAAGGCCGACATGGTCTCAAGGTTTCTCACGCCGATCGCCACATGATGTACGCCAGACACTCTCAAAAACGATCAGCCTCCTTCTTGAGGTACGTGCGGGTGCCGACGACCCGCTTTGGCGCCCGGAGCCGACTGTATCCTTCAGATCGTGCGGCCGACCTCTGCACCATCGGCGATTGCACCGTGCATGTATCCGAATTCCCTGCTGTCGCCTACTTGGTATATCTCGGGCACACTGCCCTTGAACGACTCGACGACGCCGTCATCGGCCTCCAGCGGCAAGGCCATGATGATGCTGTCTGCCGGAAGTGTCTTACGCTCGCCTTCCGCGGTTCTGAGCACCAACCCCTTGTCGGTTATCTCTTCGTAGGTCACCCCAGCGAGTGTCACCCCGCCCTTTTCCCGGAACCAGTTGAGCAACCGAACCGGGGTCAGATATGGAAGTCCTTCGCCGAGGACGTCGGCTGAATCGACGATCGTCACGGATCTACCCCGTTTTACGAGAAACTCCGCAAGCTGGCAGCCCTGGACTCCACCACCGATGATGACGACCTCGTTTCCGACAGGCATGTACGTCTTTGTCAGCCGTCCCAATGCCTTGGGTCCGAATACTCGGAGCGCGAGCTTGAGCCTGCGTTGCAGGACAGTGCTGTCAATGACTTTGGGATGGTCAGACCCCGGGATATCCGGAAGAGCGGTCCTTCCGCCTGTCGCCAGAATCAGCACATCGGGCTTGAGCTTGGTGGCCAGCGCCGCGTCAACTTCCTGGCCCAGCGTGACCTTCACCCCTAGCTGGGCGAGTTGTGTGCTGTAATAGCCGAGCAGATCGACGAGGCTTTGCTGTTCGTGGTCTTTGACAACCGCGGCGATAGGGACCAGGCCGCCTGGTCGAGCCGCCTTCTCGTTCAGCATGACCTCGTGACCCCTGAGAGCGGCCACTCTTGCCGCCTCTAACGCAGCCGGTCCGCTGCCGGCAACCAGAACCCTCTTGCTCGCGGCCGCCGGCTTGATTTCGTATTCCCGCTCTCTTCCGGACGCGGGGTTGACCCGGCATTTCTGGGGACCGTCGTCCTTCCGGGTCTCGACACAGTAGCAGCAACCACAGCACGGACGAATGTCCTCCAGGTGACCCGCGGCAACTTTGTTGGGAAGCTCGTGGTCCGCGATGAGGCGTCTGGTCATACCGACGAAGTCAATCTTTCCGTCCCTGAGGGCTTCTTCACCTAGCTGAGGATCAAGGCGACCCGCGCAAAACACGGGAATGGAGACCATTTGCCGCACGGCGGCCGCCATGTTCAAGTACATGCCCGCCCCCCCTCTACTGATGTCCAGCTCGCCCAGGTCGAGGTTCGGAATCTCGGGGTATAGGAGCGTCTCTGGAAACAGCATCTCGAGATAGGGTCCATAGCTGGAGGCTCTCACTTGGAGGATGTCCGCTCCCGCCGCTTCCAGGTACGGGGCAAAGGCCTTCGCCTCCTCAAGGGTGATGCCGTCCCTCAAACCGAATTCCCTTGCGTTGATGTTGGTAGCGACCGGGTACTCCTTGCCACACCGCCTCTTGATCTCGCGAATGATGTCGCAATAGAACCTGGTCCTGTTCTCTATCGTCTGGGGCCCATATTCGTCCTCCCGCCTGTTCCAGAATCGAGAGAGGAAGCAGTTGACCAAATGATAGAAGGAAGCGTTTATCTCCACCCCATCGTATCCGGCCTTCTGAGCCAATTCGACGGAATGCGCGAAGATATCCACAACATCGTGAATCTCCGGGACGGTGAGTTCCTTGCCCGGCACCCATTCCCAGATGCTGGGCGGCATATCCTCTTCGCTGATGGTGGAAGCCGTGATCCGTTCCTGCGGACCCAACCCCGGCAGCATCGCCAACCACGGCCCAGCATGCATCAACTGCACGAACACCGGACAGTCGTACTTGTGGATCTCGGCCACCATCCGGGCGTGCTGTGCAACGTAGCTCTCATCGTGCAGGCGAAACCCCGTAGGGATGACGTGGGTACCCCTCGGCCACTCGACCGCGCAGTTCTCAACGATGACCAGACCCGCGCCGCCTTTGGCAATGCCCGCGTAAAAGTCAGCCATCCTGTCGGTAGCATTGCCGTTCTTGTCTGCATAACCGGTGCCCGCGGCGGTCTTGATGATTCGGTTCTTGGTGCGCAGACTCCCGATACTGCCCGGCTCCATCAAGCGTTCGAAACGTCTGACCTCGCCCACCCTCTCCCTCCACCGATTGAGACTAGAGCCGCTCGCTGCAAATGCCTGAGATGCAGCATTCCACATCTATTCGCTGCCGCTTAAGCCGGCGGTACCATCCGCGACGTGCTCCGGGGAACATGGGAGGCCGCCTTGGCTCCTAACCACGCGGACATCTGACTTCATTTTCGACGCCACTTTCGGCGGCCGGCGCATGAAGGTGCTTTCCCTGATCGACGAATTCGCCCGGGAGGCGCTTGCCATCGTGCCCACCCGGTCGCTCACGTCCAGCACGCCAAAGGAGTGCCGGCCGAGCGCGCCTTCAAGCGCATCCTGTGACGACTGCTGGCGGCGCACGGTCGCACGCTACTCGGTAGTCACTGCCGCCCGCAGCACTCTACCGGCAACGGCCTCCTGGATAGCCTTCTCGACCTGTTCGAGCGGAAAGGTATGCGAGATCATGTCGGCCCAGGGATACCTATCGATGGTGCGTGCCATCAGATCGAGTACGGCAGGCATGGTGGCGATACTGAACTGGGCCGACCCGATGAGGCGCAGACCGCGATCGATGAACGGCATCATGTTGAGCTCGGCCTTGTACGGCCCTACGAGGCCGACGGTCAGATAGGTGCCGCCGTAGTCGAGCATCTCCAGACCTTCAGCGACCACCTCAGGCGCCGCCGCAACCACCTCCAAGACCACCTCGGCACCCCGCCCCCCGGCCAACTCCTTGACCCGGCCGACGCGGCACTCAGGCTTCGGAAACTCGTCGTAGCCGATGGTTTCGTCGGCGCCGAATGCGCGGGCGAGATCTAGCCGGCCCGCGACTTTGTCGATGACGATGACCCGGGCGCCGAGGTCCTTCATCATGGGGGCGGCGCACAGTCCCAGCCCGCCGGCTCCCTGGATCACTCCCCAGGAACCCATGGAGAAGCAGACTTTGGAGAGCGCGTAGGCAACGGTGGCCGCCGCGCAGTCGACATAGACGGCCGCTACGTCGGGGACGTTGTCGGGAACTTTGTAGATCCACTGTCCTGGGCTCAGATAGTAGTAGTCGGCGAAACCGCCTTTGAAGTGCGGCCATTCCTCGGAGGTGGTGCCGACGTGCGACTTGCGATTTAAGCAGGGTAGCACCCCGCGTAGGCAGGCCGGGCAGCGGCCGCATACGATCGAGGGTGACCACACCACACGATCGCCCAGGGCGAGAGGACGGCCGGCCGTGTCGGTGGTGACTCCCTGGCCCAGCTTGTGCACCCTGCCCACGAACTCATGCCCCGAGATGGCCGGCTTTCGTCTCTCGGGACTCGGTCCGCCGAAATCACCCTGATAGAGATGAACGTCGGTGCCGCACACCGAAGCCATGGTGATCCGGGTCACAATCGCGCCCGGTTCCGGATCGGGCACCGGGTACTCTCGTAGCTCCCAAGGGAACCCGACTCCGAAATCCACCATTGCCCTGCCTGTTTGGCCGCTCATAGCACCTCTCCTCCCTCTCGTGCAGCATCTCTCCCGGCTATCCCGCCGGAGAAGGGTTGCTGTCCCATATGCATGCCGCCGACGCCATTGAGGGCGAAGTCCAGCAGGGGCCAGGATGACCGGTCACATTCTGTCCTTCGTCCTGGGCTCCGGCTTGGTGTTGGCTGAACACCTCCCGGCTAGAGTCCCAGATAGGTTAGGAGGTTCCTGCCGGCTATCCGCCCGGACCCAAGGGCAAATGCGGAAGCAAGGCCGGAAGACCCTTTTATGGGGTAGCTGTCGCCGTACATGCCACCCGCGTCGAAACCGCCTGCGTACAGGCCGGGGACTACGGCGCCCTTCTTGTCGAGAACCTCGGCCTTCTCGTTGATCTTGATGCCTCCCATGGTCCCCAGGAACACCGTGCGGCCCTTCACCGCATAGTAGCGAGGACCGATCAGGGGACGCAGGTACTTACGGTCCTTGGCGAAGAGCTCGTCACGGTGGTTGGCGCACGACGCGTTGTACTCGTCCACCGTCGCCCGCAGGACGGTCGGTTCCGCGCCCATCTTCTCAGCGAGCGCCTCGACCGAGTCTGCGGCGACCACCTCGCTACTCCCGTTCTCGATGGCGGCTTCGATCTCCTTAGGGATGTTTGTCGGCCTGTAGCCCGGCAGGTACTCCACACTTATGTTCTTCGTGATCCCTTCTTCCATGATCCGCTGGATGATGGAATCGTCCAGCACACTCCACGTGTATCCGTTCTTGCCGTAGCGTGCGTTGGCGTTGCCTATGTGGGTGTCCCAGTATCCTATGGTCTCGTCGCAGAACCTCTCGCCTGAGGGGGTCACCCATAGATCGGGTTGCGTGCAGGCGATCTCGAGCTCGCTATAGGTAGAGAACTCGGGACCGACAGGAACCACGCGGAAGATCTCCAACACTTCGACGCCCTCTTGGGCCGCGCCGGCCTCCCAAGCCATGCGAATGCCGTCACCCATCTTCCCGGTGTTGCCGATAGGAATGATGTCGACTCCGAGCTCGAACCCGCAGTACTTCTTGATCCACTCCTTGTTGTTGGCGAAGCCACCGGTCGCGACCATGACGGCCTTACACGTAACCTCGACCTCCCGGCCGTCGTCGTCCGCTAGGACGCCACAGATGCGAGCGCCTTCCCTCAACAGCCCGGTCGCCGCCACGCCCGGCATGACGTGGACTCCTCTGTCCTTCGCCTGCAGGACGAGTGCCTTGATGATGGCCTCCCCTTTGCCCTTGACGACGTGATACGTCCGCGGCGCCTCAAGCATGTTGATGCTGGCGTCGGTGAACACTACGCCGCGGTCCTGCAACCAGCGGATCGTCCGGCTCGACTCATCCACTATCGCCCGCACCAGCCGGGGGTTTGCCCTCCAGTGACTGTAGTCCATGATGATCTTGAACGCTTCGTCACACGAGAAATCGATGAAGCGCTCGCGCTGCATATCGCTCTCCGCCGCGAAAGTGCCGTGCAAGAAGTTCGTGGTGCCTCCCAGAGAACGCTGCTTTTCGAGGACCACCACCCTGGCACCGCCCTCGGCCGCAGTGAGCGCTGCTGTCATGCCTGCCGCCCCGGAGCCGATTACGACGACATCCGTTTCTGTAGGTGTCTCACTCATTCCTAACCCCTTATTCTCATGGCGAACGACGCAATCACTTGCTCCAGAATTTCATGGAACCTCATAGGTCTATGGCCGCGTTGAATCCATCGGTAACAGCGCGGTGCAGATTCCCGCCGCGCCGTCTACAGTCGCCGATCACGCGCACGTCTTCAGCCAGACCGTCGAAGAGTTGAACAGTCTCCTGCCGAGGAGCGGCGCCGAGGGCCAGCACCACCCAGCGGCATGGAATCTCGGCCCGCCTACCATCGCCATAGCTGACGACTACACCGGTTGGAGTTATGGATTCGAGCCTGGTTTCTGCTCTGACTGCCACTGAGGCGCTGTGCAGCATACCCAGTAGAGCCGTCCTGCTGATCGGATGAACATCGAGAGCGATCCTCTCTTGCGGCAACATGTCGATTAGGGTGACCAGCCTTCCGCTCTGCGCGAGATCCAGTGCTGCTTCACAGCCCACCATCCCGGCTCCTACGATCACCACTTCATCGCCGATCTCCACGTCGTCCATGTGCGCATCGCCCGCCCACATGACGTTCTCTCGGTCGATGCCGGGCAGGTCAGGTACGGTGAGAGCACTGCCGACCGCGAGAATCAGGACATCGGGCCGCTCTGCCGTGATGGCCTCTGCCGTCGCCTCAGTCGAGAGCCGGACATCGAGGCCGGGCGCATCGACCGCCGCACGCTGCGCCCAATCGAGGTAGGTCTTCATGTCAGGCTTGAACGGCGGAGCGGCGGCCTTGGTGAGAGCTCCACCCAACCGGCTCTCCTTCTCGAACAGGATGACTTCGTGGCCACGGCTTGCTGCCGTTCTGGCGGCCTCCATCCCTGCAGGTCCCCCTCCCACCACAACGACCCTCTTTCTTTCCGCGGGTGCCTCTGGGTTCAGGAATTCCACCTCCCTACCCGCGACTGGATTCACCGTGCAGCGAGTAGGACGCGTGTACTCGCGAGTCTCCGAAACGCACCTGTTGCAGCGGACACAGGGCCTGATATCGCCAGCCCGGCCGCCTTCTGCCTTCCGCACACAATCAGGATCGGCAATAATCGAGCGGATCATGGCGACGATGTCCGCTTGGTTCTGAGAGACGATCTCCTCGGCCATGTCCATGGTGATTGAACCGACTGCGGTCACCGGGATACTGAGCTCCTGCTTGAAGCGAGCCGAGAACTGAACGTTGATCCCTCGAGGTACGTAGATCGGCTGGATCATCCTGGGTCCGGCCTCGGCCACGTAGAGATTGCCCGCCGACACGTGGAGCAGGTCGATCCTGTCCTCGATCATCTTGGCGAACTCGATGGTCTCCTCTACGGTTGGCGCCCCCGCCACGAATTCGTCGGCGCTGATGCGGTACTCCAGCGCCACCTCGTCGCCTATGGCGGCACGTACTGCATCGAGGACCTCGACGGCAAACTGCGCCCTTCTCTGTAGGTTGCCCCCGTAGCGGTCGGAGCGCATGTTTGTTACCGGGGAGAAGAAGCTGCCCAGCAAATGACCATGCCCCCCGTGGATCATGATCATGTCCATTCCCGCGTGCTTGCAGCGGCGGGCAGCGTCGGCGAATCGGTCGATGACCGCCCCTATCTCTTCAGTGGTCATCTCGGTGGGCCCGCGAAGTCCTTCGTAGTTCAACTCGATGGAGGCGAGGGCCCCGTAGCGTTGCATAGTCTCGGCGAGAACTGATAGTCCGTTGATCGACCTATTGTCGGCAAGGCACAACACGTTCGCCCGTCCATGCGCGCGAGCGTCCTCGTAGTCGATCGACGTTTCACCGACGGTTACGATGCCGGCTCCGCCTTTAGCTATTCGCCGATACCACTCGATGAGCTCTCGCGTAACGAAGCAATCCTCGGACGCCAAAAAAGGTATTGCCGGAGAACACTCCACTCGGTTCTTCGTGGTGAGCCTGCCGATCCTCAGGGGTTTGAACACATGCGCGTGGCTTGTCATGGTTACTGCCTGAGCAAATGGGCATAGCTCTCGGGATGGTTCTGCAGATACTCCGCCACATTCTGTGCCGGGTGCCCGGTCAAACGGAGTACGGAGTCGCTGACAGTGCCGGCCTCACCCGTTGCGATCTGGAGATAGTGAGAGAGCCACCCCTCCAGTTCAGGTTCGGTTATCCCGTTTCCCGTTTGCGACCGGCGGGCCAGCTCGTGGTCGATCATCCGGCTCATGTTTCGGCCGACTCTCGCCTCATGTGGCGTCTGCTCGAGGTATGAGATCTCTCTGCCGAGGGCCGCGGAAAGTCGCTCCGCCGTCTCTGCCATCGTCAAGGCTTCGGATCCGGTGACATCATAGATCTGGCCCTCGTGGCCCTTTCCCGTCATGACACCGACGACGGCGTCGGCTATGTCGTCGCGCGCGATCCACGAGACCCTTCCCTGACCGGCAGGTGCGCGCATGACGTCGTCGCTCATCACGTGTTGGGGGACGTTGTCCATGTAGAGCCCCTGGCGCATGAAAGTGAAGGCAATGCCAGTAGAGCGAATGAATTCCTCAGTGCGAAAATGCTCGCGGGCGCAATAGAAAGTGGCATCGGGCTCGGCATTGACAAACGATAGGTAGATGACATGCCGAACACCGACCGCCGCAGCCGCCGAAACCGCGCAGATGTGCTGGTGCAGCCGATCGTAGTAGGGAACCGCCGCGCCGTGGTCCTGGTGTCGTCTTGATGAACCCCATCATTTCCTGAGCTGAGACGAGAAACAGGGTCTCGACACCAGAAAGCGCTCTCCCCATGGCTGCTGGGTCTCCATAGGAGCTGACCTGCGAAACCTCCGCGCCCGGAAGATCCGGCGCCCTTGTCGGATCACGGACGATGAGCCGTTGTGGAAGACCGAGGGCGGCGAGGCGAGCTGCCACTCTGCCTCCGATTTGGCCGGTGGCCCCTGTAACTGCAAGCATGTCTTTGCGTCCTTTCCTCATTTCATTTTCGGACGGGGTCGTCGGCCGTCTCCATCATCCCCCCGAACGTCTCCAGCCTTCCTACGAGCTCCCGCTCGTTGTAGCAGCGAGGGTCGAAGTTGTCCCACTCGAAAGCCAGTACGGGGATGCCCAGTTCCCCGGTGATCGCTTCCCGCAGGGCCAGAGTGTCTGCGGCCATGTACCTGCAGCCGACATGGTAGTGATCGATAACCCCGTTGATGGCGAGACGCCGGCAGGCATCCAGCACGATGAGACGCCGCCCACCCAGGCACTGGCCGGGCGTCCCGTGGGGATGCTGGCAGATCACATCGTATGGATCACTGGAATCGATGATGCCCGCGCCCGATCTGTCCTGTCCGGAGGAGAAGTTGAAATCGGAAGCCACGATGTTCAGACCGAGTCCATTGGCCAGGTGCTCGAACCGGGGGTCGGAATGATGTTGGGGACACAGAACCAGAACCCGGGGTGCCCCCTTCGGAGTCGCCCCGACACCCTGGCGAACACGGTCCTGCAATTCACAGAGGAGGGTGTTGAGAACGTCCACGGCAGCGGGAATATCGCTCTCCTTGTAGACCGCACGCCCAAATGCTGCCAGCACGTTCAAGTGGGTCGAGCCGAGAGGCGAAGGATCGCTGAAGCGAATGATTTCGAGCACCCTATCCATGGCCTGCGCCAGAGGCTTTCTTGCCTCAATGGCCCTCCATACCATGTCGTCGGTTACCTCGAAGCCAAGCTCTCTCTGAACGATTTCGCTGAACCTTCGCATGCCTTTGGCGGCCAGAACAGTCGCCCGGCCGGCATCGGGATATTCAGCCATGTGACGGTCCTGGACATGATCGACACAGTATGCGGGTATGCCGAAAACCTCCTCCATGATCTCGTTCGATTTCGGGCTCGTATCGCAGAGGTAGCCGGTGGTCACGGTCAAGTCGGGGCGAGGGTGGAAGCCCAGGCTGATCAGTCCTACTCTGGCCTTCACCATTCCGCAGTGCCGCACGACGCCGCCTCTGAGCCACAGCCTCTCCGCCTCCTCGAGCACCGGCACGAACTTGCCGAAGATCCCTCCCAGTACAGCCATGAACGTGAAGTTGGGGTAGGTCAACCTCACGTCCTCAGAGTTCGTGTTGATGGCCGTACCGAGAACCTCGAAGCCCGGCGCCATGCACGAATGTATGACCTTCCGCGCACCTTCGTCTCTCAGCAGCACGATGTCAGCCATGTCTTTCAGAAGGCCCCCCATCATCCTCCTGACGCCAGACGCATCCATGTCGTAGTAGAGGTGGAGACGGTCTTTGGCTGTCTGGACATCGGTCTCGGTAATGCCCAGCCTCGCGAAGACCGTCTGCATGCGAGGAAGTTGAACCTGCCTCTCGCCCTGGTCGAACCCGCAGAGTTCCAGAAGCTCAAGCATCGGTCGGCCCACCTTCCATCATCTCGACGAAGGCCTCCAGTCTCGTCCTCACCGATCCCCCCGCTAGATTGTGGTAGTCGGACTCGACGGCGAGCATCGGGATGCCCCGTTCACGGAGCACCTTCTCGAAGAGGTAAGACTCTTGGTCGTACAACTCGCAACAAAGGAGCTGGTACCACAGAACACCTTGGACATGAAACTCCTGGATGAGATCGAGAACGAAAGCGATTCGCCTCCGCGTTGCCCCCCTCGCAAAAGCAGCCGGTTTCTTATCGCGCAAGTAGCTTCTCGCGAGGCGATCGAGTGGATCCCCAGTGCCGTCCACCGTGTGCCAGTAGTCGCGGATGCCCTCGAACATCTCCTCAACCACGATCTCCGCGCCTGCCTCCGTGGCCACCTTGATGATGTCGTAGTCGCCAAAGGCGAGAGCGGGCCCGGCCAACATCACCCGGGGCCGTTCGCTCGATACCGACATGGATTCGGTGATGTCCCCGAAGATAGCTTCGAGCGCATCGCAGGTCGTCACCGGGTCGGCATACATCGACACGTGGTTCAGGCGGACAAAGTCCAGCGTGCTGATCCCGGGCCGTGGGTCGCGACGCACCAAACTCAGCCTCTTCAGAAGCCCTCGAAGCCGGTTGTAGACATCTATGGCCTCGGTCAGTTTGTCATCAGTGATGACATTGCCTGTGAGACTCTCAAGTGTCTTCTTCAGCTCTGACAGTCTGTCTCTGTAGTACTCGATCTCGTAGTCGTCTTGGCAGTCGTATGGGACCCCCAGCTTGAAGATGTCCAACATCTCGTACTGCTCCCATACATCCCCGACCTGCTTGAGATGCTGGCAGGTGGATGGAACCACCGCCAGATCCAATGCGGTGTAGAAGGGGTTGGCCTTGAGCAGAGACTCCCCGATCTGAGCCCGGGCGAAGGGACAGATGACGTTGGGCACGAGCGCGAGTGCTTCCTCCGCCGACCGGGCGTCACCGCCGTGACTGAGGCAGAGAGGGATCGCTCCCGATGCGTAGATGAGCTCGTCCGGCACGTAGCCGCCTGCAAGATACCCTACGACCTTGGTGCCGTTGGCACGAGCTTCTGCCAGGCTGCGAAGTCTTGCCTCTACCAGCGAGCCGACCTGAGGAATGATCACGTCTACCTCCACATGCCCTAGCCTGCAGTAAGGCCGCCGTCAACGGCCAGGCATTGGCCGGTGATGAAGGAGGCAGCGTCGGAACAGAGCCATATGAGTGTCTGCGCCATATCGTCCGTCCGTCCAAGACGGGGAAGAGGGACGACCTTCTCCATGTCGGCCCTCCTTTCCGGGTGGGCTTCGGTGAGGTAGTCGACGAGCAGGGTCCCCTCTGTAGGCCCAGGCATGATGGTGTTCACGCGGACGTTGTATGGGGCGGCCTCGAGCGCGGCCGTCTTGGTGATCCCGTTCAGCCCAGCTTTGCTGGCCATGTAGGCACACGACCCCGGCTTGGCCTTCAGAGGATGCACCGAGGACGTGTTGACGATCACGCCGGATCCTTGCTCGATCATGTGCCTCAGCTCATGCTTCAGGCACAGAAAGACACCCGTGAGGTTGACTCCGAGAGTGAGATCCCAGATATCTTTCGGCAGGTCGACTATGCGCAGAAAAGGGATTCGTCTTCCGTCCGGCCCGACACCCGCGTTGTTGAAAGCGAAGTCCAGGCCACCGTAGCGACTCAGACAAGCCTCGACCATCGCCTCGACTTCGGATTCATTGGACACATCGCACCTGAAGAAGGACGCCTCCCCGCCGGCATCCTCGATGAGCCGCACCGTTTCCTTGCCACCCTCGACGTTAGTACCGGTTGTCACCAACACCTTCGCACCCTCGCGGGCGAAGGACAGAGCGCCGGCCCGTCCGATGCCGGAAGCCGCTCCTGTGACCAGAGCCGCTCTGTTCTCGAACACTTTGGTCAACGGGGTCTCCTTCTCTCGCGCTCCCAACCGGGCCATACGGGGACCAGATGGTCCTGATATCGATGAGCGGTCACCCGCATCGACTAGTTCATGACGAGGCCGCCACACACGTTGAGCGACTGGCCGGTCATGTAGTCGGAATCGGTCGAAGCCAGGAAGAGAGCGACATCTGCTATGTCCTCCGGCGCTCCCATGCGACCGAGGGGCACGACCTTGCTGCCTCTCTCGTACTCCAGCCTTCTGTACTCTTCCGAGGTCGTCCCGGCCTTGTCGGCTTCAGCCTCGATCCAATGGTCGCGCAGGTTGGTGACTATCATTCCCGGGCATATGGCGTTGACGTTGATCCTGTGGGACGCGGTCTCCTTGGCTAGGCTCTGCACGAGGCCGATAACACCCCATTTGGATGCGGCGTAGGCGGCGTTGCCTCTAACCCCTTCTCTTCCGGCGAGGGACGCTATGAACACCATCTTGCCCCCATCTCCCTGCCGTACCATCTGTGCCGCCACCTGCTTCGCGATGAGAAAGGAGCCGAGGAGGTTCACATCGAACATCCTTCTCCACTCTTCCTCGTCACCGTCGATCACGTCGATGTTCGGTGTGCCGCGCATGCCCGCGCAATGGACCAGGATGTCGATTCTGCCGAGCGTCTCGGAAACGGCAGCCACCGCATTGGCAATCTGTTCCTTGCTGGCGACATCGGCTTCAAGGGCCATCCCTCTCCGGCCTTTGGCCTCGATCTCCTCAACCACCTCGTCCAACCCGCGCCAATCCTCGTCCCCGGCGAAGAGGCTTCTCGGCGCCCGCACCGCGTCGAGAACGGCGACGTCGGCTCCTTTGCGTGCCAGCCGCAGCGCGACAGCGTGACCCATCCCTCGCTTGCCTGCGGCGCCTGTCACCAGAGCAACCTTGCCATCGAGGCACTCTCGACTCATCAGTGCTTCCTTCCGCCTATCGCGGCCATATAACTCTCGGCATCAATCACAAACCCGAAGAATGAAAGAGTGTTCCGTATGCTCCATTCATGTATTTCCTGAGTCGTGCTGGTGCAACAGTCTTCCAACGTGTAGACCGTGTATCCCATATTGAAAGCGTCGCGGGCGGTCGATTCCACTGCTACATGCGTGGCTATTCCGCTCAGCACTATGTTCGTGATGCCCCTGTTCCGCAGCATAAGATCGAGTGCTGTATAGCAGAAGCCGCTTGACGAGAAGTTGTCGATGACGATATCGCTGTCGACCGGCGCGAGTTCGTCGATCACCTCGACTCCCGGAGTCCCCATCAACATCGATCCACGTCGGATAAGCATTTCCGCCAACGGCACGGTCCTGGCCGCCAACTCCGGATAACCCGGTCTATGCACGCCATTTACGTACACAACCAACATTCCGCTCTTCCGGCTTGCATTCAGCACCGCTTGTGTCCGTTCGATGGTGCCCATCGCCTGCAGGCGCTGCGGCATATCCTCGGAGTTTCTCCCACCCGGTGCTGCGATTTCCTTCTGCCAATGAATCAAGATAAGAGCCGTCTTCGAAGGATCGAACACGAGTCCACCACCAGCGTCAGTTCCCACGTTCATCCCCCGTTCCTTGTCTATCAGCCAAACAGGTTTGGTAGCCACAACGCCAACTGTGGGAATGCCAGCAACAAAGCCGTGAATATGATGGAGATGAACCAGAACGGCAGCACTCCCCTGAAGATAGTACTCATAGGAATGTCCGGCGCGATACCCTTGACCACGAACATGGTTATGCCCACCGGAGGGCTGATCATGCCCATTATCACGACCAGAACGATGATGATGCCGAACCATATGGGATCAAAGCCAAGCGATACAACTAGCGGCAGGAATATGGGCAGGGTTAGCAGAATCATTGCCATCTCTTCAAGGAAAGTTCCCAACAGCAAGTACATGACCAAAATGATGATCATGACCACCATTGGTGGCAGACCGAGACCGCCAACCCACTCTGCGACTTCCATGGGAATCGTCGTCACAGCAAGGAACGACGTGAAAACCAGTGCGCCCATCAAGATGGTGAATATCATTCCGCCCGTACGCACCGTATCCATGGCGGCACTCACGAAGGCTTTCAGGTTCAATCGTCTTCGCGCCAAGGACAGTATTAGTGCTCCGAAAGCTCCTGCGGCTCCCGCTTCGGTTGGCGTGAACCAACCAACGAGTAGGCCCACGATGACCACGAAGATGAGAATCAGCATCTCAAGGCTGTCCAGGGTGCTGAGCACCTTCTCTTTGAAGGTGGTTTTCGGTCCCAGAGGAGCCAGACTTGGCTTCAACTTCACTCGCACGTAGATCATGATCAGGAACATGACACTCAGCACGATACCGGGAAGGATTCCGGCCACAAAAAGTTCCCCAATATCTTGCTGCGCCAAGATGCCGTAGATCATCAGAATGCCGCTGGGAGGAATGATGATGCCCAGAGTGCCGCCGGCGGCGATGCTACCTACGGCCAAACCTGTGTCGTAGTTGTATCGTCTCATTTCGGGCAAAGCCACAGTGCCTATCGTTGCTGTGGTGGCGATGCTCGAAGCGCTGGCGGCTCCAAAGACGGCGCATGTGCCGATGGTGGCTAGGGATAGCCCACCGGGAATTCTGCCCAACCACGCGTGTGCCATACGAAAGAGGCTTCGCCCCAAGCCGGTACTGTTGCACAGTGCCGCCATGAAGATGAAGAGAGGGATAACAGCGTAATCGTAGCTGGAGATCAGCGTGAAGGGGATATTGACGATGATGTGCAGAGCGCCGCTGAAGGTGGCGAGGTGCGCAAACCCCACGAATCCGACCAATAGCATTGCAAAACCTATGGGCATACCCAGCACCAACAGCCCGAGCAGTGAGCCCAACCCGACCACACCCGTGATAACGGGGGTCATCGCTTCAGTCCCTTCTTGACACAGATGACGATGTTCCACAGGAGAACGATACAGAGAAGCGCGGCGCCCACCGACCAGATGTACTTGAATGGCGCCAGGGGTATCCCCATGACCAAGGTCGCCTCTCCAAAGCTCGCGGCGTACCGAGACTCTTTGAACATCTCCCAGGTGAGAATGCCGATCGCTCCCAGGCTCAGTAGGAGGACGAACGCGTCAGTGAATGCCCTGGTCCGCGGCGGGAATCTCGTGACGACCACCTCCATAACCACGTTGCGGCGCTCCTTTTCCACAAAAGGCACTGCGATGGATGCGAACACCACCCCGGCAAGCCCGGCGACTTCGATCGTGCCCAATATCGGCTTGCCAAATAGCGTCCGCCCCAGGATGTTCATGACGATGATCGTCGCCATCACGATGAGTGCCAACGTGGCAAGTACGAGGAGTGCTTTCCACAGGTATCCATAGAGCTTGGGTCCACTCATACAGAAGCCCCCCACTTCTTCCGACTCGAATCAGTTGCAGTACAGGCTTGGTTTCAGATATGGGACTGTCTGAGCCGTATCGCCGCCATCCGAGTACGGCTCAGACAGTCAATTAGGTGCTAGGCGAGAACGGTCCTTGGCGTTGCCACCAGACTATCTGGCCTGGCTCAACGCGAATTCCACGAGTTCTGTACCGGGATATCCGAGGGCATCCATATCCGCAGCCATCTTTCCATATACCGGAGCCACGGCTTCATTCCAGCGGGCGTACTCATCGTCGGGAAGCTCTATGAACTCGATGCCGGCGTCCAGGCTGAACTGCCGCGTCAATGTCTCACTCTCCACCCAACTGTCGATGGCATCCTGCCGTGCCTTTTCCAGGCTATCGTCGATTACTTTCTGCAGCTCAGGAGAGAGACTGTTCCACGTGTCCATGTTCATTATCAGATAGTTCACAGAACAGCCCATGGCGAAGTTCGTGGAGTACTTGAAGTTATCGGCGATCTGGAAGTCGTACATACTCCCGACAGTGGTTACGCCGCCGTCTGTCGTTCCCTTGTCGAGCGAGGCGATCCAGTCTGGCGTCGACATGGATATCGGCGATCCTCCAAGGTTCTTCACAAAATCGGCCAGAATGGCATTGGGCACCCGCAGTTCGAGCCCCTTTACGTCGGCCATCGTGTTGACAGCTTTCTCGGTGGTGAAGAGAGCGCTCGCATGGGTCGAGAAGATCCACAGGAGTTTGAAGTCTTCCCACTGGCTTTCCATGAGGTCGGTGTACTCGGCCCAGATGGAATCGAAGATCCTCAAGCCATCGAGTTGATCCTTCCCGCGGACGAGCTGCGTAAGATTCACGGCGACCTCAAAGCCGGGTTCGGCTCCGAAGATGAAGGAGTGCCCGATGTCGGCCACGCCGTCCCTGACGCCGGCACGCATCTCCGGCCCCGGCACCAACTGACTCGATCCGTAGTGTCTGATGGTGAGCAGGCCGTTGCTGGCTTGCTTGATCTCCTCAGCCCAGGCCTCCAGCGCGAGACCGATGGGGGCCGTGGGAGACGACATACTCGCCATCGACAGTTCTATGGGCTCCTGCGCCGCGGTCGTCTCCGTCGGAGCGGGCGCAGTCGTGTCAGGAGTGCTCGCGGTGGTGTCGGGTGAGGTTGCGGTGGTGTCGGGCGCGGCTGGAGATGTGGTGGTCGTGGTGTCGGATCCACAGGCGCTGACGGTTACTACAAGTGCAAGTAGCAGTAGTACGGTCAATAGTAGGAAAGATGTTCCTCTTCTCATGTTGCCCCCCATTTCCTAGCGCTTCTGTTGCAGCATGATCACTGTCCGGTCCGATACTTCAAAGGCCCACCTCCCGAGTTGAGAAAAGGTCGCAACTGAAGTGAGACCAGCTTGCCCGCAGTGAACTCATGAGGTGTCTGGCACGCTCATCCCGCCCCCCTCGTACGTTCGACCCCTATGCTCACCATGTCCTCCGGCGCCTCCGACTCATCCCGGGAGCCCTGACCGGCGCCGCGAGGAGAGGCCGCTATGTCCCCGAGCATTCGCCTGAATATCTCGATCGACGTATCGACGCCCATCGCTTGCTCCAGCCCGGCCAGACGGGCGACATCGGCCGCCCAGCCCCACATCATCAGACTCCAAGCGATCTGAGTGCTGTCCACATCCTCACGGATACTTCCGTCGCGCTTCCCCCTCTCAACGAGGACCGCGAAGTCTCGAACGAACCCGAGTTGGCGTTTGGCCAGATCATTCTTCATCTGCTCTTCGCTGCTGCCCGCAATGAACTGGAACCAGGGCCGAACGAAGGATTCGAATTCCGCCCGACCCAGCGGCGCATGTTGTCTCCCCATGTCCATCAGGTGCTCGAAGACATCACTCCCCGACGACTGGTCTATCCACCGCGGAACCCGCTCGACGAGTAGGTCCAAAGCCGCCTCGAGCATCGCCTCCCGGTTAGGGAAGAACCTGTAGAGAGCCGACCGTGTGAGTCCGACCCCCGAGGAAATCCGCGAGATGGTGGCGCCCTGTACGCCGTATCTGGCAACCAGTTTCAGCGTGACCTCGGCAATCTGCCCTTGCCTCTGTTCTCGTGTTGGCCGGATACTGTTTCGCACTCGATTCACGTCTCTCCCGACGTCGCCCTTACTGCTCACCAACCCCCGCCACAGAGATCTGAGGAGGCATAACGTACGTTCACACAATCTATCAATAGATACGATATGCTGTCAATAATCGTTGTGAACGTGCGTACACTGAATCGAGTCGGAGGAAGACCAGAAGATGGCACACAAGAAGTGGACGATAGCGCCCCTCTTGCTTGCGACAGCGGTGAGGAACATCTCACAGATCATCATCATGTCGCCGCCGGGGGGCAACATGGACGGCGCTGTTATCGGCTGGCTGGTCCGGAGCGAGAATGAGACGGTGCTGGTTGATACCGGCTTCGGGTCGATGGAAACGGAGGATCAGAAAGGCCAGTTCAGCCGGACGCCGGGACAGACCTTGGAGGCTCAGCTCAAGAGGTTCGACATTGTGCCGGAAGAGATCGGGCTTGTCGTCAACACCCACCTCCATATAGACCACTGCGCAGGCAATTGCTTCCTTCCGAACGCCCGCTTTGTGGTCCAGAGAGGCGAACTGGAGTATGCGCTCGATCCCCTTCCCGCACACGGGCCGGCATACGATGTCGACCTATCGAGCATGGAGTTGGATCTCCTGGATGGCGACGCCGAGATCACGGATGGCATCAGGGTGATCGTGACCCCGGGACACTCTCCCGGGAGCCAGGCTGTACTCGTCGATACCGAGAGCGGCTTGTTCGTGCTGGCTGGAGATACGATAGCCCACTACGTGAACATGGACGTCCCCAAGGGTGATTCGTTCTGGCCCGGACCACTCTACCTGGACCTGAGGGAGTACTACGAAAGCCTGAACCGGTTGAGAGACCTCGGAGGCACGATTCTGCCCGGGCATGATCCTCTGGTTCTCACGGAGACCATCTACCGATAAGGGCCCTGGTTGCCCGAACCAAGCAACAGATGACGAAGGAGGTCTTCATGAAATCTAATAGTTTTGATCACGAAGGATGGACTGAAGCCTGCAGCAGGATCGGCTTCGAACTCCCGCCGGTGGGGGTGCGGTATTCGGTCGAGCCTCCGGAGAGCGTTCCCCGTCTCGACGGCGCCATGCGTCTCTGCGAGATGCTTCGCCACGCCCAGCAGGGCAATGCCTTCTATGCAGCCGCGGAGAACCATCTTTGTGGAGCCGCCCTCTACGCGCTTGGTAGGGACCTTCCACCCGTCTACACATCAGGTGTATACGGAACAGGGCTCGAGGTTTTCGACAGCCCCCGTTCGGGGAGCCGCCTATACGACCATATACCGAGGCTTCAGAAGAGAAGAGGCATCGAGTATGTGACACTTGCACCTCTCGACAGGCAGGCAGACGAGCCCGATCTCCTGATCATCGCTGCCCGCGAGCACCAATCAGAAGTGATTCTCAGGGCGATGAGCTACTCCACGGGGAAGATGTGGACCAGCAAGAGTACCGGCGTCATCGGCTGCGCCTGGCTCTTTGTCTATCCCTATCTGAGTGGCGAACTCAACTACACCTCCATCGTAAGCATGGGCATGAGGGCGCTCGACGTGTTCCCTCAGGGAATGCATCTTCTGAGCATACCGTTCGACATGTTTGGCGCGGTGCTCGACGGTCTGCAACGGATGCCCATCACCCTGACGGCCCTCGGCCCCGGTGGCGACGAATTCCGCGCAAACCTACTGACGCGGCTGGGCCTGGATCCGACACACTAAGGGCCGGTTCCCACAACAACCGCCTGGGCCACGTGGCGAAGGCATCGAGAAGTGCCCAGGTGAGAGACATCATGGAAGGCATCGTGACCGAGAAGAGACTCTTCACCGACCAGGAACTCGCGGAGATGGGTACACCCACGCTCGAACTCCTCGTACACGCGATCGACGCCGGGGACAAGGACAAGGCGAAGGCGCTGGCGCAGCGCATGAAGGACGAGTACAACCACCTCCATGACGGCTATATGTTCTGGGTCGCTGGTCTCCAGACCTACATCTACAAGAACTATGGGGTCGAGGCCTTGGAAGAAGCGGAGAGGCAAGCCCATACCGCCGAGGCGAAGGTCGTCTTCAGGCCGCCTGAAAAGACCGACCTTCGTTCTCAGGTGGAACACCTGGCGAGCGGTCTGCGCGGCCACATGCAGCCGATCACGATCGTGGAAACCGACGAAACGATCAGTCTCAGCATGAAGCCGTGCGGATCCGGCGAGCGGATCATCCAAATGGATGGGTATAGCTCAGAAGTCGGCCTCGCCAAGATCCACGAACCACACGCCATCACCTGGGGCATGAAGGATTTCCCCATCTACTGCACTCATTGCCCGGTAACGGAAGCCCTCGCACTTGAAAGCACCGGGAATTTCGTGAGGGTGAAGGCTGTGACAGAGCCCCTGTATCACGGGGCCTGTGAATACGTGCTTTACAAGCACACGAGAGACATACCAGACAAGTTCTACACGCGGATAGGCAAGGAGAAGCCACAGCCGCGCGACGGTTGAGCGGCCGACCTCCTCCTCTGCCCACCACGCATCCTCGGGGAGACCCCGAGCTCCTCCTTGCTCAAACGCGGCGGGTGCCCCACCCGCCGCGTACGGCGCCGAAACCCCTACGGCCGAATAGCCCCCACCTGCGTGAAGAGCGCCCTCGTATCTGCCACATCCCAGTGCTCACAGAGCCTTCCATCTCGCAGACGGAACATGTCCACGGCGTCATACCGAACCTTGTTGTTGGTCGGTGGATAGTCGAGGAAGCCGTGACCGGTGTGAGTGCCCGTGATGGTGTTGTAGGTCCAAACAAGGTCGCCCTCGGCCAGCATATCGTTGATGGTCGCCCGGAAATCGGGCATTGCGGAGAAGAAGCCTTCGTGAAACCCCACGAACCCCACCTTGCCCTGGGGGCAATCGGCGTTGTGCTGTATGTAGTCGTCGTGCATATAGTCGTCGAGATGGCCCATGTCGTGATTGAGGAACACGTCGTTGTAGAACCGCGACACTACTTCTTTGCTCACGTCACTGCTGCTTCCCACCCTGGTCTTGGAGTTGGGTTGCCCCGTTTCCGTTGACTGTTTGCAGTTAGACCAGAACAGTCTCGACACATTTCTCCTTGAGCGTCTTCTCGTATTCGATCGGGGAAAGATATCCCAGGGCTGAATGCCTACGCTCGGTGTTGTAGAAGCCCTCGATGTAGGAGAAGACGGCGAGCCTCGCTTCGTCTCTTGTCTTGAAGGTCTGGCGCTTCACGAGTTCGGTCTTGATGCTGGCCATGAAGCTCTCACAGGCGGCGTTATCAGAGGCGTCTCCGCGGGAGCCCGTCGAGGCGAGGATCCCTGAATCACGAAGGGTCCGGCCAAGAGCCAGCACACACCCATTAGGTGATGTCGGCGATCCAGAGCTCGTTGGGAGCGTCGGCCGTGAACTGGCGGCGCACCAGATCGGGCGCTGCTGGCGTCTCGGCCTCAGTCCTCCTGGCCCGGCGCTTTCCTCGCCGGGAGACGCCTTCCAGACCCAGTTCGGCCATGAGCCGAGCCACACGCTTGCGATAGCTCGCCGCGCCACCATGGCGGTCACACGGCTTCAATGGTCGACGGCGGCTTGGACGCTATGTTGTAGGTGACGCTGACGACGCCGGGCACCTCGCTGACGATCTCCCGCGCCAGTTGCTCAAGAATTTCAAACGGAAGCTGGGTAGGCGTCGCCGTGCGTGCGTCAAGGCTGTCCCAGCAGCGCACTTCGATCTGCTGGCCAAAGTCACGCCGGCCCTCGCTCATCCCCGTCATCCGGTCTTCGTGCAAGATGGCGAGGAACTGGAAGGCGCCGAAGCCCCCAAGTAGCCGCTCAACCACCTGTGTGGCCCGCCGAACAGTCTCAATGCGCTCCGGTATCACCTCGCCGATCACGCGGGCGGCGAGCGCCGGCCCTGGGAAGGGGATGCGCTGGAACAGCTCACCCGGCAGCCCGAGCGCCTGCCCTAGCTTTCTGACGCCGTCCTTGCGCAGTTGAATGAGCGGCTCCAGGATCTGATAGCCAAACGCCGCCTGCGGGTCGATCCCCAACTGCTCGAAGACGTTGTGTTGCCGCTTGATACCGGCAACGGTCTCATCCACGTCGGTCAAGATGGTCCCCTGGAGCAGATGCTTCGCCCCACTCTCTCGGACGAGACGGCCGAACACCTGACGGTAGAACGTCTGCGTAATCGCCTCGCGCTTCTCTTCGGGGTCCGTGACGCCCTTGAGGGCCGCAAAGAACTCAGCGCGGGCGTCAACGACTTCGACCGGGACGTTGAGAGAACGGAAGAAACCGGTGACTTGCTCGGCTTCGCCCGCGCGCATAAGCCCGTTTTCGACGAAGACCGTCTTCAGACGCCCGCCCAGAGCACGATGCCCCAACATCGTGACCGCAGACGAATCGACCCCGCCGGAGAGGGCGTTGATGGCCCACCCTTCGCCCACGGCGCGCCTGATCTCTTCCACCTTCTCGTCGATGAAACTCTCCGGGACAAGCTCTTGCGCACTGATCTCTGTGATCATGTGGCTCCCTCCTCAGTAGTCAGGCTCGTGTCCCGGCTCGATTCCCCGATACTCGCGTGATAGCTCTGCAACGACCGAACCCGGCCGCGCCCAGCGCGGCGAGCGGCAATGCCCCCAGCCGCCGCTTTGGCCGCAGTCGTGGTCGTGACGTACGGCACCTTGTACCGGATGGCCGCCTTGCGGATGTAGGAGTCGTCAAACTCACTCGATTTGCCGGCGGGGGTGTTCACTACCAACTGGATCTCGCCGTTCTTGATGGCGTCCTCGATGTTGGGCCGCCCCTCGTGCAGCTTGAGGATCGGCTCTGAGGGTATGTCGTGCTCGGCTAGAAAGCCGTGGGTACCCGCGGTGGCCCGTATCTTGAAGCCGAGATCGTGGAAGCCCTGTGCCGCGCTCAGCACCAGCTCACGGTCGCGTTCGGCTATGGTGATCAGCACGGTGCCTTCAAGGGGCAGCCTTCCTCCCGCCGCTTCCTCGGCCTTGGCGAAAGCCAGGCCGAACGAATCGGCCATGCCCAACACCTCGCCGGTCGAGCGCATCTCGGGCCCGAGCAGTGGATCGACCTCGGGGAACATGTTGAAGGGGAAGACCGCCTCCTTGACCCCAAGGTAGGGGACGGTCTTCAGCTCAAGATCGAGGTCGCCCAGCTTCGCGCCCAGCATCAACCGTGTGGCCAGAGCAGCCATCTGCACGTTGCACACCTTGGACACCAGCGGCACCGTACGCGAGGCTCGAGGATTGGCCTCCAGCACGTAGACCACTCCGTCCAGGATCGCGTACTGCATGTTCATGAGTCCCACGACACCCAACTCGATGGCGATCCTCTTCGTGTAGTCGTTGATGGTGGCCAGGTTCTCTTCGCTGATGGAGACTGAGGGGATGACGCAGGCCGAATCACCCGAGTGCACTCCCGCGTGCTCGATGTGCTGCATGACGGCCGGCACGAAGGCGTCGGCGCCGTCAGAGAGGGCGTCGGCCTCGCATTCCATGGCGTTCTCGAGAAACTTGTCGACGAGGATGGGTCGCTCCGGGGTCACGTCCACAGCCGCAGCCACATAGCGGATGAGCATCTCCTCGTCGTGGATGATCTCCATGCCCCGTCCGCCCAGCACGTAGCTGGGGCGCGCGATGAGGGGGTACCCGATCCGGTCCGCGATCAGTAGAGCTTCGTCGATGCTGGTCGCCATGCCGGACTCGGGCATCGGTATGCCCAGGCGTCCCATCATGTCCCCGAAGCGGTCGCGGTCTTCGGCCAGATCGATCGTATCCGGCGATGTCCCGATGATGGGAACCCCCGCCTTCTCCAACTCGCGGGCGATGTTGAGCGGCGTTTGCCCGCCGAACTGGACGATGACGCCCTCGGGGCGCTCCTTCTCATAGACGGCGAGTACGTCCTCCACGGTCAGCGGTTCGAAGTACAGTTTGTCGGAAGTGTCGTAGTCGGTGGAGACCGTCTCGGGGTTGCAGTTGACCATGATAGATTCGAAACCCGCCTCGCGGAGAGCAAAGGCGGCGTGAACACAGCAGTAGTCGAACTCGATGCCCTGACCTATGCGGTTGGGACCGCCCCCAAGCACCATGATCTTCCGCCGGTCGCTCACGGGCACCACATCCGAGGCGTTGTACGTCGAGTAGTAATAGGCGGCGCTCTCCACCCCGCTCACCGGGACGGGATGGTAGCCGTGCTTGAGACCTAGGCTCAGCCTTTGAGAGCGGATCTGGTCCTCGGGGAGGCCAAGGAGCTTGGCCAGGTAGGCGTCGGCGAAGCCGTCTTTCTTGGCTCGTGTCAAGAGCTCGTCCGGGAGGCCCCCACTACCCGCGGGCCCGCGGAAGCGGAGGATCTCCTCCTCCAGCTGCACCAGTTCCCGCATCTGCTCGATGAACCAAGGTTTGACGAAGGTGCGGGTGTAGAGCGCCTCGGTGGCGGCGCCTTTGCGTAGCGCCTCGTACATGATGAAGTGCCGTTCGCTGGATGGCTCGGCGAGCATGGCTAGGAGTTCGTCCAGCGAGCGTCTGTTGAAGTCTTTGACGAAACCCAGTCCATGACGGCCGGTCTCGAGGGAACGGATGGCTTTCTGCAGCGATTCCTTGTAGGTCTTGCCGATGGACATGACCTCTCCCACCGCCCGCATCTGCGTTCCCAATCTGTCTTCTGCGGCGTGGAACTTCTCGAAAGCCCAACGAGCGAACTTGACCACCACGTAGTCGCCGGATGGTGTGTATTTCTCGAGCGTGCCGTCACGCCAGTAAGGTATCTCGTCCAGCGTCAACCCCCCGGCCAGCAGGGAACTCACCATGGCGATAGGAAACCCGGTGGCTTTGGAGGCTAGGGCGGAGGAACGCGAGGTTCGGGGATTGATCTCGATGACCGCAACTCTACCGGTCTTGGGGTCGTGGGCAAACTGGATGTTAGTGCCACCGATCACACCAATAGCCTCGACGATGGCGTAGGAGTGGCGCTGGAGCTTGTCCTGCAAATCAGGCGCGATGGTGAGCATGGGGGCCGTGCAGTAGCTGTCGCCGGTGTGGACGCCCATAGCATCGACGTTCTCGATGAAACAAACGGTGATCATCTGATTCTTGGCGTCGCGGACCACCTCGAGCTCCAGCTCTTCCCAGCCCAGTACCGACTCTTCCACCAGGACCTGACCCACCAGACTGGCTCGGATCCCCCGCTCCACGACAACCTGCAGCTCTTCTCGGTTGTAGACGATGCCGCCGCCGGTGCCGCCCATGGTGTACGCGGGTCGAATCACCACCGGATACCCGAGTTGAGACGCGAACGTCGCGGCCTCATCCACCGAGTAACAGACCTCGCTCTGAGGCATGTCGATGCCGAGGCGGGTCATCGTCTCCTTGAAGGCCAGACGATCCTCTCCCCGTTCGATGGCGTCGGGACCGATTCCGATGATGGTCACCCCATACTCGGCGAGTACGCCCGAGCGGTGCAGCTCCGAGGACAGATTCAGGCCAGATTGACCGCCGAGATTGGGCAACAAAGCGTCGGGCCTGGACGTGGCGATGATCTCGGTCAGCGCTTCGAGATTGAGTGGCTCGATGTAGGTCTCGTCGGCCATGACCGGATCGGTCATGATCGTGGCCGGGTTGGAGTTCACCAGCACGATCTCGTAGCCGAGGCTCCGTAGCGCCTTGCACGCCTGCGTGCCCGAGTAGTCGAACTCACACGCCTGACCGATCACGATCGGGCCCGAGCCGATGATCAAGACCTTCCGGACATCCGAGCGCCTGGGCATGTGAGCTCCCTTCCAGGATCCATTGGCTTCGTGGAGGATTGTATCGTGGCGAACCTCCAAGAGATACGCACACCTGAGGCGCGTGAGGCACCGTCCCGTGTCCGCTTCTCCGTGTCTTGACCAGAGCGAACCGCCGGGGTCGAGACTGGCGCACCTCTGCGTGCATGGAGCTCATGACCCCAGAGGTCTATTCGCGGCTTGCGACATACGGCTCTCGCATCAAGGGAACCGGGGGATGACCCTCCAGCAGCTCGTACTTCGCAACGGTGAACTTGTCCCGTTGGCAGATACGACAGGTCACCGTTCGTCGTCAGGTGCGGTGGGGGCGGATAGAGACGCTCAACCTCCTCCGGCGAGAGATCGCGAAAGGTCGCGCCCGCACGACCACCTTGTCGCGTCTTTGGCACTGCAGCGTTCGTCTTTCTCGCCTTCTCTTCTCGGGAGGCTTTGTCCCAGTTGAGTCTTGCCACCTATTCACCGGCCTCTCATGAGCGTGTTCCGCATCCTTTGTCCGTTAGGACGAGTTCTCCATCACGAAGCTCACCACGAGGATGACGGCCCGTGTAACGCGAAGGCTCGTACGAGAAAAGCGTGGCGTTCCCCTCAAAGGGCACAAACATGCTTACGCTGGTTCCCCTGACCTCGAAGGGTCTGCTCCGATCCCGGACGTCTCGAAGCGGGTCTCGACTCACGTCGACTCCCACCTCTCGTTGGTCTACTGAGGCCTCGTCTTTAAGCAATATCACCGGCTCGAACTGATACTTCTGCTCGAAGTAGTCGCAAAGGCCATCGAGGCTGGAGGTCAACAGGTGGTCACCACCGAGGGAGTCGATCTCGCCGATCATCTTCTGCCGCCGCCCACCGGAGGGCCCGATCCGGAGGGGTAGAGGTGGCAGCGCTCTTTTCCCACGAGGCTAGAAGTCGGGACGAGACCCTTAGCCGGAACGGCCTTGGATGTCGGAAGGTACGAGACTCCTAGCCAAGCGCTCGCGCCGCCCCCGAACGGCCTTCAGCCCTTCGAACCAGGCTACGCTCAGGAGCCCGGCACCCAGGCATATGAGCAGGTCCAACGCGTGGAGTACGCCAAAGCGGAATAGTTCCCTGAGCGCGGGCACGTAGAGCGCGATTCCCAAGAACACCACGGCCCCGCCCAGCACCCACCAGAGCGCGGAGTTTGGGGTGCGGAGGGTCGCGACGATCCCCCGACTCCACGATCGGTTCGTCAGAATGAGAGCCAAGTTCGCAACGATCAGCGCAGTGAATACCAGGGCTCGAGCCTGGTCGGCGGTCTGTTCCCGGGCCAGGGAGATCCCGTAGAGCGCGACAAGGATCGCAAGCACCACTAGACCCTGGAGCACACTGACCCCGAGCACCTTGCGCCCGAACAAGGGCTCCTTGGTCGCCCGCGGCCGGCGGTTCATGATGTCCTTCTCTTCCGGCTCGGCCTCGAACACCACCGAGCAGGCGGGGTCGATGATCAACTCCAGGAAGACCACGTGCACCGGCGAGAAGATCAGCGGCCATCTCATGACGAGCGGGACGAGGGTAAGGCCGATGATGGGCGTGTGGACGGCGAAGATGTACGCCACTGCCTTCTTGAGGTTGTCGAATATCCGCCGGCCCAGCCGGACGGCGGCCACGATCGACGAGAAGTCGTCATCGAGCAGGACGAGCGACGAGGCTTCCCTGGCCACGTCGGTTCCCCGCTGGCCCATGGCCACCCCGATGTTCGCCGCTTTTAAGGCCGGCGCATCGTTCACACCGTCTCCGGTCATGGCTACCACTTCACCTCGGGCCTTGAGCACCCGCACCAGCTTCAGCTTCTGCTCCGGCACCATCCGCGCGAAGATATTGCACTCCCCGATGCGCTCCTGGAGCTCTGATTCTTCCATCGCCTCAAGCTCGGGACCGGTGATAACCTTGTCCGTCGGCTCGAGGCCTATCTGCCGGGCGATAGCCCGCGCCGTTCCCGGGTAGTCTCCCGTGATCATGATCACCCGGATGCCCGCGGTCCGGCATTCGTCCAGCGATATTGCGACAGACGGGCGGGGAGGGTCGGAGAGCCCCACCAGCCCCAGGAAGCTGAAGTCGAATTCGTGTTGCGCCCCCGGCCACTCATCTCCTCGGAAGAGAGCCCGGGCCACTCCGAGTACCCGCAGGCCGTCATCGGCCATGGTCTCGATGGCCCGGGTGAGCTCCGCGTACTGCGATTCATCCAGATGACACAGATCGGCGATAGCTTCGGGGGCGCCCTTAGCCGCGATGACATGGGCATCGCCCACGGGCGAGCTCCACACGTGGGACATGGCGAGCAGCTCCCGGGACAGCGGATACTCGTGGACGATCTGCCAGTCGTCGTGAAGGTGCTCGGAACCGGCGAAGTAGGTCGTCCCGAGATCCTTGAAGGCCTTCTCCATCGGGTCGAACGGGTCCACCTCGCTCGCGAGAATCCCGTATTCCACGAGTTCGTGGAAGGGCTCGAGCACCGGGGCGTCAAGCGTGACGCTCTCGGGCCCTTCGCCCATCGCGAAGAATCGGCCGTTGGCAAAGAGCCGCGCGATCGTCATTCGGTTCAGCGTCAAGGTGCCGGTCTTATCGACGCAGAGAACGGTCGCCGATCCGAGCGATTCCACGGCGGGAATCCTGCGAGTGAGGACGTTCTTCTGGCTGATGCGCCACGCGCCCAGAGCCAGAAAGACGGTAAGCACCACCGGGATCTCCTCAGGCAGTGTCGCCATCGCCAAGGTCACGCCGGCCAGAAGCCCCTCGGTCCAATGATCGCGGGTCAGACCGTAGATAAGCACCACCAAGGCGCAGACGAAGATCCCTACGAAAGCCATGTTCCGCACCAGGCGTCCACTGTGCCTTTGGAGATCGGTCGGCTCGCGATCGGTGGATTCGAGCGCCTGCCCGATCCTCCCCATCTCGGTGCGAGGCCCGGTGGCGATCACTTCGGCGATCCCTTGACCCTGCACTACCATCGTCCCCGCGTAGATGGTCGGAAGGTCATCGCCACCTGGCCGGGCGGCCGCCGCGGTCTCGCGCGGCGTGTCGGCCGCGGCCAGCTTGCGGACGGGCACCGACTCTCCAGTGAGCAGCGACTCATCGGCCTGTAGGTTATCGGACGAGAGGAGAAGCGCGTCGGCGGGTATCCGATCACCCTCGCTGACGATGACGACATCGCCCCGGACGACTTCTCGCCCAGGAATCCTGAGTTGCTCCCCGCCTCGGATCACTCGAGCGCGCGGGCTCGAGAGATCGCGTAGAGCATCGAGGGCTCTCTCCGTCTTGCGTTCCTGGTAGACAGTGATGCCCATGACCACAAGCACGAAGCCCAAGAGCATCGAAGCTTCGGAAAGGTCGCCCAAGGTGGCATAGAGGGCCCCGGAAAAGACCAGGAGCAGAAACATCGGCTCCTTGATCACCCCGAGAGCTATAGCCGGAAGCCCGCGGTTCTTGCCGGATGGTAGTTCGTTGAACCCCTCGGTCCGAAGCCTCTCGCCTGCCTCGGCCGGCGAGAGACCGGTCGGGTCATCTGTGGCGCCGGGCCTCACTATTCGCCAAGTCCGCCGAGGATGTCCTGCAGGAACGAGGACCGACGCTTCTTGCTGCCCGAAGTCTCACCCTGGCTCCGGTGGTCGTCGTCGTGGTCTTTGTGGTCACGGTCGTGGTAGTCGTGATCGTCGTGATTGCGATGGACTCGACGGTCCTGTCCGGGGCCATCGCCGCGCTCCTGGCTGGAGGAAACGACGTTACCCCCCTTACCCTCGACCCCGATGATCTTGTCGATCTCGCCGCGGTCGAGCCAGATGCCCTTGCACGAGGGGCAGATGTCGACCATCACCCCCGCGCGCTCGATCTCCCTCAGTCTTTCTCCGCAGACCGGGCAATCCATTGATCCTTCCTTTCTCCATTGCCTGTTGACTCGGCTCCTATGTTCCAGCGGTAGCGCGCGGCCCTAACGGCCGGAGGCACGAGGGAGATCCCCACAATCGCCAGGATGACGATCGTCAGGTTGTGCTCCACCCAGAGGCCGCCGTGAGCCGTTGCGTCGGACAGTAGCCCGGCGGGGTCCATGAAGTAGTCCAGCCGGCCCAGATCCACCCTATCTGGTCCCCATCTCGTCAGAGCCTCGCCGTGGGCTTCCCGAGTCTTGCTCCTGCCCGCACTCGGAGTTCGTCTCGATCACCCCGCCCACCCCCAAGCGGTTCCGGAGTCTGCGCCTGGCATAGTTCACCATCTGGCTCCAGTGGAGAGCGGTATGGAGCACGGTGAGCACTACCATGCTCCAGCCCACCAAACCATGGAGGTCATCGCCCAAGCCGAAGAACTCGACTTCGTCCCCGCTCAGGCTGCTGAGGGCCAGCATAGCCACCGACAGCAACAGAAGCACGCTAACGACGAAACTCAGATCCTGCCGGATCGTCCTCGTCATCCTTGCTGGCCTTCTATGTCTCATCTGGTTTCCGGTCCCTCTTTGGCGCGTGTGGCGCGGCCTTGTTCGCTCGCGCGAAGGGCATCTCGCACCGATTATGCGCTTTGGGACCTTAAGAGCGGATTAAGACGACACTGGGAGCACTCAGCCGGCGAATGTCACGGTGAACGTGCTCCCTCTTCCCGGCCGGCTTTCGACGTGGATCCTCCAACCGTGAGCCTCGACTATCCGAGCGACGATGGCCAATCCGAGGCCCGACCCGTCTTTCTCAGTCGAGGAGTCCGCGCGGTAGAAGCGTTCGAATATGTGGGGGAGCGCGTCGGCCGGGATTCCCACGCCTGTGTCGCTCACCAAAAGGCCACCGGGGGAGAGATCCAGGCCGACCTTTCCGCCCGCCGGCGTGAACTTCAGGGCGTTCGCCAAGAGATTGTCGATGAGTTGTCTCACCAATCCCTCGTCGCAATCAACGACCAACCCCTTGGAGATCGCGCTGGTGAGTTCGATTCCAGCGCCGGCGGCCGCCACCCGGTGTTGTTCGACCTCGCTCGCGACCAAAGCCGACATATCTACGGGCAACGGCGACAGAGCCAGTTCATCGAGTTCCGCGAGCTGGAGCAGCCGTTCGATAAGCCGCGATCCTTGTTTCAACTCGTTCTTGGCCGCCCGAATCTCGCGCTCATAGTCCCCTGTCTTGAGTGCGAGGTCGAGCGAGGAGCTGACCGCTGCGAGGGGAGTGCGCAGTTCGTGACTCGCGTCATGCGTGAACTGCCGCAGGCGGACGAACATCGCCTCGGCTGGAGCTAAGCTCCGTCTGGCGAAGAGTAGGCCGAAGACGAAGGTGAGCGACGTCACCACGATGGCGACGATACCGAAGAGCATCACCTCGCCGGGCAGTTCGTGCACGTCTATTCGTTCAGGCCGTGCGATTTGAAGGTAGATGGCCGGCGTTTGCTCGCCGTCCAACGGGACCTGATAGACACGGTAGTAGCTTCCCGAGCCCTTCACCGTCACGAAACGGGCTCTCGTCTCGGCCTCCATCGGGACCGACAGGCGCTGGAAGAACTCGTCGGCGACGATCACCTCGCCGTCGGCGGAGAACACCCGGATGGAGGCGTCGTGCAGGGCCGCGGAGGCCGACAGGATGCCGGCGGCCCCCGTAGGAGCGTCCGCGAGCTCGTTTCGAAACTGCAGGACGTCGGTCATCAGTTGGTCGTTGGTCGAGCGATGAGTGCCGAAATACTGCACCCCGATGAAGATGCCTCCAACGACCATCATGAGCACGAACACCAGGGCAGTGAACTGAAGGGCGATCCGGAGTCGGAGTCGGCGGAACATTCTGACTACGCGGGGACCAGGTAGCCAGTGCCGGGAACTGTGCGTATCAGGCCTTTGCCTAGTTTCCGCCGTAGGTAGGCCACGTGCACGTCCACAGTGTCCAGCGGAATCGAGGCGCTGTGCTCTCCCCACACATGCACGACGATGGTGCTCCGATTCTGGGCCACACCGGCATGGCGCATCAAATACTCAAGGAGGGCGTATTCCTTCGGTGCGACGTGCACCGGTTCCGCACCCTTGCGCACCTCGTGGGTGTTCGTGTCAAGTGTGACGTCACCGGACCGAAGAATGGGGTTGGCTACGGTGCCGCGCCGCCGGAGGAGAGAGCGCACCCTGGCCACCAGCTCTTCCATGTCGAAGGGTTTGACCAGATAGTCGTCAGCCCCGGCATCAAGCCCTTGGACGATATCGCGCTTGGCGCCACTTGCGGTAAGCATGAGCACGGGGGACGGGTTCCCGGCCGCGCGGAGCCGGCGGCAGACCTCCAGACCGTGCATCCCCGGAAGATCAAGGTCTAGGATGATGCAGTCTTGCTCCTGTTGCAGAGCTCGCTGTAGCCCCTCGGCACCATCGAAACAGACCGAGGCGGCGTAGTGCTCCAGTTCGAGGTAGCGTCGCACGTTGTTAGCCAGAACCTTGTTGTCTTCTACGATGAGGATCTCCATCTAGCCCCCGACCACTTCCTCAATGCCGGCGAAATAGGCAACGCACCCATATCGCATCCGTCTGGTCAAGCGTGATACCGCATAGAAGTATAGTTGCAGCTAGACGAGCGGGTGAAGACCAGCATGCCCTCGGGGCGAATCGAACGCCCGACACAAGGTTTAGGAAACCTTTGCTCTATCCCCTGAGCTACGAGGGCACGGTCCGGAGAGAGCGACGCGGCGCGAACGCCCGGTCGCATCGCGGACTCGCGTCCCCAGCGCCCGACCACATCGAGGACTGGGTCCTCTCCGCCCGCTCTCCGTCGGTCCGAGGATTTTAGCACCAGGAAGGTGCCCACCCGCCGAAGGTGCGCACCGGCGGCCCCGATGTAGTAACTTCTTGAACTGCGGTCACCGGTGTCTGGAGTGTGCAGGAGGGCGATGTGAGCGAATCGGCGCAACCCCACGTGAACGAATCTACGCGACCTTGTTTCAGTTGTGCCTACTGGGACCCCTGCTCCAACGACATGGGGAAGTGTCGCCGCCACGCGCCCGCGGCCGTCACGGCCACGGTCACCCCGTCTGTTCCCACCAAGGGCCGAGTGCCCGTCTCCACGGCACCTCCCGACTCGTGCGACCCGGCGAACGGGTTGGTCGCCGCCTGGCCGCTTACGGGCTCCCATGACTGGTGCGGCGAATGGACGTCTCACGAGGCACTGTTCCAGGCTCCGGAAGCGACCCTCTCGGGTCTGGAATCACTCCTGGCCGACGACGGACCCCCCTTGGATCCCGAGGAGGAGCGCACCCTCCGCAACGCCTCCATCGCCCAGGCACTGCTCGTCTTGCCCGCGGAGAAGCGCGACAAGCTACTCCTCGAGGTGTTGACCGATGAGGAGAGGGCGTCCGCCACCCCGCCGGACGACTTCTACGAGCGGGTGCAGGGCTATCTCGCCGCACAAGGGGACGACCGCTCCGAGTAGGGCGCCGCGGGCGAGGTCGAGTGTGGGGGCACCGCCGAGCGGGGACGCCGCCGTCCGCGCCCGAAGCCCTGTGCCGCCTGTTATACTCGCGCCCTCATTCTATGGTTCATTCTCGGAAGCGAGGTATCGACGTGGAATTCAAAGAGATCGTCATGAACCGCTACTCCTGTCGCCAGTATCAGGACAAGAAGGTCCCCGAAGAGACCATCCGCGAACTGCTCGAGATCATCATCAACTCGGCCTCAGCCATCAACCTCCAGCCCTGGCGGATCAAAGTGATCTCCGATCAGGAGACCAAGGACAGGCTGTTCGAGGCCGCCTGGAAGCAGGAGCACGTGAGGAGCTGCTCCCATCTCCTCGCCCTGTGCGCCGACGGCGACTACGCCGCCATCATCGCCAAGTTCGAGAAGAGCCTTGTCGATGCCGGCGCCCCGGATGAAGTGCGCACCATGCTGGTGGGGATGGCCACCAGTTTCTCCTCGAGCATGACCCCCGAGCAGCAGATGCATTGGTCGCGGGAGCAGGTGCACATCGCCCTAGGCAACGCCATCAATGGCGCCTACTCGCTGGGCCTGGCCTCCTGTCCCATGACCGCCTTCGACCCGCCCGCGGTCTCGCAGATCCTCGACCTGCCCGCGAACATCGCGCCCACCCTGCTGGTCGCCGTGGGCTATCCGGCCGACACGTTCCCGGGCAAGCCGCGCTACCCGTTGGAAGACATCCTGATCTGAGAGGCGACCGAGCGAGGACCCGCATCGGGCACCGAGATCGCGGCCCCTCAAGTCGCGCACCGGCGCCCGGCGGGTAGGCCGCGCCCCACCCACACCTCTCGGCGCCCTTGTCATCCCTCAGAAAGAATCGTGAAACGCAGCTGACGGAGGGATGACAAGGGCGCCTCCCATGCTAGACTGATTCACCGCATGGACGTGGTCTTCAACAGCATCTACGCCCGCGCCTGTATGGGCGCAGGTCTGGCGGTCCTCACCGGGCTACGCGCCTTCCTTCCTATCGCCTTCCTGGGGCTGTACTCACGCCTGGAGTTTGCCAGCGCACCCGTGCTCGATGGCACCTGGTTCGCGTTCCTGGAGGAGACGTGGGTCTTGGCCATCCTGTTCGCCTTGGCCATCATCGAGCTGGCAGTCGACAAGATGCCCGCGCTGACAGCCACTGCCGACCAGATCATGCAGCCCATCAAGATAGTGTTCGGCGGGGTGGTCTTCGCCGCCGCCATGGCCTCCGAGCACTGGGTGGCCATCGTCGTCTGCGCCCTGGCGGGCCTTGCCATCGCCGGCCTGGCCGACAACGCCATCCGCACCATGCGCCCAAACGCCGACGGGGACAGCGGCCCTGTCGTGCTTCTGAGCTTGTACGTGGACTTCATCGTCCTCATCGGCACGCTCATCTTCGTACTCGTGCCCCTGATCGGGGCCCTGCTCGCTCTGTTCCTCTTCCTGTTCGCCTACCGGCTCCGCCAACGTCAAAAGCGGAAACACAAGGGCCTGCGCATCCTCAGGGGCTGAGGGGGCGACACATGACCGTGCGCGTGCACGTCTTCGTGGAAGGACGTGTTCAGGGAGTCTGGTTTCGGGACAGCGCCTGGCGCGAAGCGGACCGTCTCGGCATCCGCGGGTGGGTGCGCAATCTGCCCGACGGACGAGTGGAAGCCGTCTATGAAGGCTCGCAGGCCGCGGTCGAGGAGATGCTCGCCTGGACTGAGCGCGGACCCGAGCGCGCCGACGTCACCGGAGTCGAGATCCACGACGAGCCGCCTCGCGAAGAGCAGGGCTTCACGGTCAAGTAGGCAGCTGGCCGTCCGGCCGCAGCGCCCCGCGAAAGAGACTGCGCCGCCCCCGGTCTCCCGAGAGCGGCGCAGTTGAAGGGTCACCTTCGGCTGGAGACAGCGGCTAGAAGCCGGCCGGCCGCTCCTCGAGCGTCACCGTGATGGTCTGTTCTTGACCGTTGCGATCGACCAGTACCTCGACTTCGTCGCCGGGCGTCATGTCACGGATGGCTATGAGCACGTCGCTGGATTCGACCATCTCCTCACCGTCGATCTCGATGACGATGTCGCCCTGCTGGATGCCGGCCTTGTCTGCCGGACCGCCGGGCGCGACTTCCGCTATGAGGATCCCCGATGAACGCGACAGTCCGAACTGCTGCTGCAAGTCGGGAGTCACCATCTGCGTGCCGACACCCATGTAGGCATGAGTGGCCTTGCCTGTTTCGATGATCTGGTCCGCCACTTGAGTCGCCGTGACGGCGGGAATGGCGAAACCGAGGCTAACCGCGCCCGTCTGCGCCGGCGGAAGATAGGCCACGTTGATACCTATCACTTCGCCCGCGGCATTGGCCAGTGCGCCGCCGGAGTTGCCGGGGCTGATGGGCGCGTCCGTCTGGATGAGATTGGTGAGAGCCACGCCTTCCGCACCTGTCACGCCCTCGATGTTGCGAGCGATGCCGGACACGATGCCCATAGTGACGGAGTTGTCGTACCCGAGCGGGCTACCGATGGCCACCGCGAACTGACCCACCGTGAGGTCGTCGATCTGGAACGTTGCAGCGGGAAGATCGATACCGGCATCTATCTTGATCACAGCCAGGTCGCTCAGCGGATCGCGGCCCACGATAGTGGCCGGCAGCTTCTCGCCCGTGGTCAGAGTGACCTCGAGGGTGCTCACCGGGTCGCCGGTCGTCTCGTCACTCACCACGTGATTGTTGGTGATGATCATGCCGTCAGAGGTGTAGATGACCCCCGAACCTTCTCCAGCGTACTGCTGCTGCTGGCCGAAGGGGCCCTGGGTGACACCCGAGATGGCGATGTTGACCACGCTGGGGCCGAGTCTTTCGGCGACCACCACAGCGGGGCTCACCAGCGCGTCTGCGGAGCCGCCGTCACTGGAACCGTTTGAGGAGGAGGGTTCCGTAGTGGTGTCCTGCGCCTCCGTGGTCTCTGTCGCACCGGAGTCGTCGGAAGGCTCGGCGGCTCGCAGTGGAAGCAGTGGTAGAGGTGTCTGGTCCCGTCTCTATCGTGCAGGCGGCCAGTCCAAGCGCCGACCCAAACACCAGCGCCGCAGCCACGAGCACCATGACGAAGGTCCACACACCCCCCCGCCCGCTGGGGCTATCGCTCGACGCTCGACGCCTGAGTAACATAGGGACCACCTCCATGAAGAACGATTCATTTCTGCTTTAGTACCCAAGTGCCCTGAACAGGATGCACGCGGGAATCCGAGCCGATGGTCCCTAAGTGCCCACAGCCCACCGGTCGGAGCGACGGAATCTTACCCGCGCCCGCATAAGGCGGCCGTAAACAGCCCCACAGCGCGGGTTCGGCCCTTTACGGGCGTCTTACGCGCGCCCAGGTAGACTCTGAACACGTAAGCACCGGGGGTGTCGCGGGGTATCATGACGCCGTCCCCTCGGGCAGGAGTCCTGGGCAACACCCAACGGGGAAGATCGTGAGAGGGTCAGGGTGCGGGTCCTACTAGCTGAAGATGAAGAACGCCTAGCGAACACCATCGCGCGTGGTCTGCGCCGCGAGGGCATGGCTGTGGACGTGGTGTTGGACGGCAGAGCCGCCTTGGAGAAGACCGCCGTCAACAACTACGACGTGGTGGTCCTAGACCGCAACCTTCCACTTGTCCACGGCGACGACGTCTGCCGCGCGCTGGTGGGGCGCCAGTCCCTCTCCCGCATCCTCATGCTCACGGCGGCTGGGTCCATCGAAGACCGGGTGGCCGGTCTCAGCATCGGCGCCGACGACTATCTGCCCAAGCCCTTCGCCCTGCAGGAACTGGTGGCCCGCATCCGGGCTCTGGGCCGCCGTGCGGTGCCCCCCGTCCCTCCTGTCCTCACACGGGGCAACCTGACCCTGGACCCCTCGCGGCACACCGCCGAACGGACGGGCGTCGATCTGAGCCTCACCAAGAAGGAGTTCGGGCTGCTGGAGGTGCTGCTGGCGGCCGAGGGCCGGGTGGTCAGCGCGGAAGAGATCCTCGAGAAGGTCTGGGACGAGAACACCGATCCCTTCACCAACGTGGTACGGGTGACCATCATGACTCTGCGCAAGAAGCTGGGTGATCCGCCGCTCGTCGAGACGGTGACGGGCGTCGGCTACCGCATATGAGCACGGAACCCGAGAGCGAACGCCCCGGTAGCTCGACCCGGGAGGACCCGGGTCCCGAGCGCAGGGGTCCCGAGAGTGCGGCGCCCCGGGCCGGATTCGCGCGGCGCGGCCTCACTATCCGCCTCAAGCTGACCCTGTGGTACGGCGGCCTCTTCCTGCTGGCCGGGGTACTCCTCATCGCCGTGAACTTCTACATGGTGAGCGACAGTCTCACGCCGGCTCCGGAGAAGGCGCGGGCCGTCATCGCCGAGCGTTACGACATCCCTCAAGAGCTGCTCGAGCTGGGCAGCGGGCCCGGCCCGCGCGGACAGATGCCTCGCTACGTGACCATCAACGGCATCCCCGTGCCCCGCCTCATCGACGACGTGCAGCAGGAACTCCGCGAAGAGGCGCTCCGCCAGCTGTGGGGCAGGTCAATCATGGCGCTGGCCATCATCGCCGTCATCACGTTCGGACTGGCCTGGCTGCTCGCCGGCCGCATGTTGCGCCCCCTGCACGCCATCACCGGCACCGCGCGCCGCCTCTCCGAGTCCACCCTGCATGAACGTATCGACCTGAAAGGACCGCGCGACGAACTGAAAGAGCTGGCCGACACCTTCGACGCCATGCTCGCCCGGCTCGACACTGCCTTCACGGCTCAGAAGGAGTTCGTTGCCAACGCGTCCCATGAGTTGCGCACCCCCCTCACCATCATCCGCACGGAGATCGACGTGGCCCTCAGCGATCCCGACCTGTCCCAGGAGGAGTTGCGAGAGATGGGGGCTGCGGTCGGCGAGGCTGTGGACCGGAGCGAACGGCTCATCGACGGTCTGCTGGTGCTGGCCCGCACGGAGAGCTCGCTGACCCTCTCCGACCTGGATCTGCGCGAGATTGCCGAGGAGCAGGTCGAGCTGGCCTCGCCTTCCGCCGACGCCCTCAACCTGCGCCTGGATCTGGACCTGCAGCCCGCGCCCATCCAGGGCGACAGGGCCCTCATCGAGCGGCTGGTGGGCAATCTGGTGGAGAACGCCATCCGGCACAACGTCCGCGAGGGTTCCTTCTCGGTCAGGACCTACACCGAAGGAACCTGGGCCGTACTCAACGTCAGGGGCGGCGACACGATCGTCTCTGAGACAGAGCTGGACCGCCTCTTCGACCGCTTCTATCGTCCGGACAAGTCGCGCAGCCGCAAGACGGGTGGCTCCGGGCTGGGACTCTCCATCGTGAAGGCCGTGGCAACCGCGCACGGCGGGACCGTCTCCCTGAGGGCGATCCCCACGGGCGGGCTGGACGTCACCGTCAGTCTGGCGGCCAGACTGCCGGGAGGTCAAGATAGCGGCTCATGACCATGGCCACGTGAGCCCGCTTGGCTCCCGACGATGGCATGAAATCCCCGTTCGCATTACCGGTCATGAGCCCCAAGGCGGCCACCAGTGACACGTCGGCCACTGCGTAGTCGGGCAGGCCGGTGAAGGTCGGCTCCGCGAGACCCAGTTCCGAGGCCGTGGATGGGTAGCCTTTCAATTGACGGGCCATGCGAGCCAGGATGGTGGCTAGCTGCACCCTGGTGATGGGCCGGTCCGGGTTGAAGACGAACCCGCCGCCACCGGTGGGTGCGCCGACCACCAGTCCCGCGGCAACAGCCTCCTGCACGTAGTCGAAGGGATAGGCGAGCGGCTTCCCGTTCGAGTCGTGCCTCACGGGCACGTCCGGAAAGGCGGGGGAGTCGACCCCCTCCACCGTATCCGTGTGTATGCCGCCCACCAGACTGCAGACTTTGGCCACCTGCGCCCGGGTGATGCTGTCGTTGGGACCGAAGTAGTTGCTGTTGTAGCCGCTTATGAAGCCCCCGTCCACCAAGCGGGCAATAGCCCGGCCGGCGTCGCTGTCACTGGAGACATCCAGGAACATCCGGTCGCCCTTGAGCATCTCCGATATGGTAACCAGTTCGTAGCCCTTGGCCCGCAGCCTGCTGGCCAGCTTGGGGACGGCCTCCGCGGTATGAGCTCCAGAGAGGTGCATGACCACGATGGCTCCGTTGTGAGCCCGACTGACGACGTGGTCGGCTATGGAATCCGCCGAGCCGCCCTCCCAGTCGCGCGGATCGATGTCCCACAGGACCAGATGGGAGAAGCCCTCCGCCCCCGCTATCGCCGCTACCTGGGAGTTCGTCGCGCCATATGGGGGACGGAACAAGGGGACCGTGCGTGCGCCCGTGGCTTTGCGGAAGGCGTCGGTACCTCCGCCAATCTCCGACACCAGGATCGAACTGGACTTCCCGGTGAGCAGGGCATGCGAGCGGCTGTGGTCGCCGACCTCGAACAACCCCGCGGACATGCCCTTGACGATCTCGGTGTTGATGGAAGGATAGGCGTTCACCCCCGAGCCTACGAGGAACAGGGTGGCCTTGACATTGTTCTTCTGCAAAGCACGGAGCACGCTCAGTGCCCGCGTCTGGCTCGTATTGTCGTCGAAGGTGAGTGCTATCTGCTTGCGCTCTGAGGACCCCCTGTGGACGATCGAGGCCGAGGCGGCGGACGCGGTCGCGGTCCAGCCGAGAGCGATGAGCGTCGCAAAAGTGACCAGCACCAGGAGTCGGCACCGAAGCACACGCGACCGCGGCTTGGATCGGCACGACGTCGACGAGGGCACCGTTATCCGCTCCATGAGCATCCCCCTAAGCGAGCGAGAGAATTACGACGAAGATCCCGAGGGCCGCGGTGTAGATGGCAAAAGGACGCAGACGATGATCCTTCAAATAGCGCATAAGAAAAGATACGGCGACGAACCCCGATATCCCTGCCGCCACGGCCCCCATCAGGTAGGCAAAGCCGTCCCCGCTGCCGAACGCGCCCGAGATGTCGCCGAGGTTGACCAGGAACGCGCCCAGGATGACGGGGATGCTGAGGAGAAACGAGAAACGAGCAGCCGTCTGCCGGTCGAAACCCAGGAAGATGCCTCCAGCCATTGTGGCCCCCGAGCGGCTCAGCCCGGGGGCGATGGCCAGAGCTTGGTAGCAGCCCACGATCAGAGCATCCAGCCCACGCACGCGGTCGAGCGCGAGAGGCTCGCGGGCCACACGACCCACGGCCAAGTCGGCACCCGTGAGCAGCAGGCTGGTGACCACGAGGAAGACCCCCACAGCCAGGGTGCTGCCGAAGAGCTCCTCGAAGTAGCTGCCGAGAAGCACGCCCGCCAAGCCGGCCGGTATCGACCCCACGATGAGCCAGGCCAAGAGACGTCGCCAGTACTTCATCTCCGGCTTGGCCATGCGCCGCGGGGCGACCACGGATATGACGATCTTGCGGATGTCCCCCATGAAGTAGCCCACAACGGCGATGAGGGTGGCCAGATGGAGCAGCACGTCGAAGGCGAGCGTGGGAGCGGGGATGTTGAAGAACTCCGGGACGAGCACGAGATGGGCCGAGCTCGAAACGGGGAGGAACTCGGTGAAGCCCTGGACAATACCGAGTATGACAGCATCGAGCACGGTCATATGCCGGCCATCCGCCTTTCGCTACGACAGAACACCAGGACCCCTATGTGTCAGGGAAGCAGCAGACCTCGGCGGGCAAGCACCTCGCCGCCCACACGCAGAGCCGCGATGGCCACCGCTCCCTTGAGCAGGTCTCCCAGCAGAAATGGGACCGCCCCGACGCTCAGCGCGGTGCGGATATCACCGCCGGTGAACAGTGCCAGCCAGGGGACCCCCACAGCATAGATGACCGCGCCGGCCGCCACTACGCCGGCCCCCAGCACCAGCAGAGCGCGGAGTCCGGTGAGAGAGACTGTCTGCGCGCCACCCGTCGCGCCGCCGCGACCGGCGGAGCCGGCGGCGTCCGTCCGCGCGCCCGTCTTGGAAGCCCAGCGCACCGCAAGACCCATGACGAAAGCGGCGGCGATGAAGCCGATCAGGTAGCCACCGGTCGGCCCGGCCACGACCACGGGGCCTCCCAAGCCGTTGTGGAAGACAGGAGCGCCCGCCGCACCTAGAGCCACATAGCCCGCCACCGCCGACGCGCCCAACACCGGCCCGAGCATGCCGCCGATGAGCAGCACGGCCAGCGTCTGCATAGTCAGGGGAACGGGAAAGAAGGGTACGGAGAGGTACGCGCTGGCGGTGAGAAGGCCCACCGCGGCCACCACCATGGTCGCTCTCTGCGTCGCGCCCAAAGCGAGTCCGGAGCGCCACCAAGCCGCAGCGGCGGTCGTCGCCGGCGCGACCGTCGCGAACGTGCCGCGGCCACCGCGCCCCGTGATCCCTTTGGGGCCTGGTATGCCTTTCATCTGCGCTCCTCCTGGTCGTCCCTGGAACATACAGTCGCTGAGTCTACAAAGAACCCGCGCGGCCTGTCAACCTCCGGGCACATCCGGGGTTGACGGGTGCCAGTGGCCGGAGCTCCGCGCCCGGGCCCGCGTCACCCTGCGTCACGCTGAGTCGCCCTGAGGGTGACGTCGCCGGCGAACACGGCCACCTCTTCACCCGAGGATCGCCGCACGAGCAGTTGCCCTTCCGGCCCGAAGCCGGCCGCTTCACCCGTCACCACCGGCCTCTCGCGGGCCATGCCGCCGAAGACCTCCACCGGCCGCCCCGCGAGAACGTCCCGCTCCCGGAGTCCGGCCAGCACCTCCGCGATGCCTCCCGGCCGCTCCAGTCCGGTCCACCGGTTCGTTAGTTGGCCGAGAAGCGCAGCCAACAGAGGTGCCCGTGGCACCGCGCCCGCCAGATCGCGCAGGGCTACCGGCAGGGGGCGCCCTCCCAGACCGCCCGCATCCTCCCCTTCTATGACCGCCGCGATCCCGGCGCAGTCGCTGTTGACGTTGAGACCGATGCCCGCGATGACCCAGTGCAGCCTGTCGGCGTCCAGGGAGCCTTCCAGCAGGATGCCGCACAGCTTTCGCCCGTCGACGACCACATCGTTCGGCCACTTGACCCCCACCGGCACTCCAGAGCCCAGACCGGCCTCGACCGTCTCGGCCACGGCCAGAGCCGCGGCCAGCGACAGCAGATGAGCCTGCCCCGGCGCCAGCGAAGGCCGGAGCAGCACGGAGAGCATGAGGTCCTTCCCCGCTTCGTCGCGCCACACGCGGTCGAGCCGCCCTCGCCCCCGAGTCTGATGATCGGTGACGACGGTCATGCCCGTCGGCGGACTGCCCGACCCGATCATCTCCCGCAGCAGCCGGTTGGTCGACTCGCAGCGTTCACGATATAGATAGGGCAGACCGGCCGCCCAGGGCTGGTCCGCCTCAAGTGCCTGTAAGAGGAAAGGCAGCACCGCCTCGGCGGCCAGAAGGTCGGCGAATGGCTTTGTCAGACGATAGCCCACCCCCGCCACCGAGCCCACGGCGAAGCCCAGCGAGCGCAGCTGTTCGACGTGCTTGTGAACGGCCGCCCGCGACAGGCCCGCCTGCCCGGCCAGCGCCTGCCCAGAAAGCGGAGGTCCCGCGGCTCCGTGCTCTTCCGAGCCGGCAGTTCCCGCCAGCCGCACGACCAGACTCACCCGCCGCGCGAGGCCGGGTTCCACCAGGCCTCGCGCCACCACCCGCCCGAGAGCGGACTCGACCGACTGGCACGACAAGACCTCAGCCGAAGGCCCCGCCCAAGGAGAGGGGGGCGATGGAACTGTCGTCATGTTTGAACCTCGCCGCGTAAAGGAAGCACTGTCAAAAGACAGAAAACCACAAAGGTGCACGGGAAACCTTTTGGGCATCCCACGCATCTGCTATCTTGTGTCAGTTTAAACTGAGGAGTGGGTCTCTCTTGAATGAATCCCGAGTCACAAGACACAGAGACAGCCGTGCTCGTCTCTACATATTCGTCGCAGTCGGAGTCATCGTAGCCATTGTAGCGTTGGCCATCCTAATCGACTCCGTCCTCTACTACAACAACATACACGCGGGGGTCACCATATCCGGGCAGGACGTGGCCGGGCTGACCCCGGAGGAAGCCACCGCCCAGATCGAGGACATGGTCGGTGAGGTGCAGCAGAACAGCATCACGCTCACGTATGACGGCAGGACCTGGGACGTCATGCCCGCAGAGATGGGCACGGAGATGGATGTCGCGACCGCCGTCATGCAGGCTATGGAGGTCTCCCGCGAGGGTAACGTCTTCACCGACTTGGGCCGTCGTCTCAAGCTGTACTTCACCGACGTGGACGTAGCCCTCAATGGCACGATCGACGATGAGATGGCGAACAAGAAGCTGGCCCAGGTTGCCGCCGACATCGAATTCGCTCCGGTCGACGCGGGACTGACCATAGAGAATGATCAGATCAAGGTCATCGAGGACCAACTCGGTCTTGCCGTGGAGGTCGATAAGCTCCGCGAGCAACTCCGCGCGCTCCTCACCACCATGCACAGCACCGAAGTACCCATACCCGTGGTGGACGTGCAGCCGGAAGTCACCGCGGAAGACCATGCGGAGGCTGCGGCTCTTGCCGAGACTATGATCAGTGCCCCCGTGACCCTCACCAGCGGGGACAAGAAATGGGTGGTCACCCCCAAACAGATCGTCTCTTATATGGGCTTTGCTTCCGAGATGAAGGATGGCGTCGAGACCCTCACGCCATATCTGGACGAGAAGAAGATGGAGACACTGTTCGCCTCCGTCGCCGATGATGTGGCCACCGAGCCTGTCAACGCCACCTTCAAGAGCGACGGCACGAAGGCTTGGGTCGTCCCTGCCATCCTGGGCAAGGAACTCGATCCGGCCAAGACGGCTGAAGCCATGTACCAGGCCTCGATGCAACCGGCCGGCCGCAGCATCGCGGTAGGCGTTACCACCACGGAGCCGGAGCGCACCACCGAGAAGGCCGAGGCCATGGGCGTCAAGGACCTCCTGGCCAGCTACACCACCGAGCCGTATGCGGGCAGCGCGAACCGCCAGCACAACGTCCGTATCACCACCGAATACGCAAGCAACGTCTTCCTCGCCCCAGGTGATATCTACAACTTCGACAAACAGATCGGTCCGCGCACGGCGGCGCGGGGCTACAAGACGGCCCCCGGCATCGTTGGCCCCGGCAAGCTGGAGGACGTGTTCGGCGGAGGCATCTGCCAGGTGTCGACCACACTGTTCAACGCCGTCTTCTTCGCAGGGCTGGAGGTGGTCGAGCGCAAGAACCACTCCATCTACATCGACCACTATCCCAAGGGCCGTGACGCCACCGTAAGCGCCGGTAGTCCCAACATGCGCTTCAAGAACGACACCGGCCACTACCTCTGGATCCGGGGAAGCTCCGACGGCATCACGACCACCTTCAACATCTACGGCACGAGCGAGGGACGCAAGGTCACCTACACCACCAGTGACTTCTACAACGTGGTGGGGCGTACGACGGTGACGGTCAACAATCCCAACCTCCCAGTCGGTACCAAGAACGTTCTGACCAGCGGCCAGTCGGGCAAGCAGCTGACGGTGGTGCGCAAGGTCACGTTGCCAGATGGTACGGTCGTGCACAACAACAAGTTCGTCAGCACCTATCCCATGGTGCCGCAGCAGGTCGAGGTGGGAACGAAGGCGGCCACAACGACGACCGCGCCCTCGACCACCACCACGAAGCCACCGTCTACCACCACCACGGGCGGGACGACGACCACGACGCTGCCGTAAGCTGCCTGCCGGGTACACGCGAGGATATAACGGACGCCGCGCCCTCGGATCGCCGAGGCTCGGCGGCCGTGGCGCTCTCTGAGGCTTACTGCGAGTAGTAGCTGTCGCCTGCGCAGGAGCGGCACAGAAGTCGTCCGTCGCACTCCACTTCGCGACAGTCCTGCACCCGTTCGCCACATTCGTCGCACACCACGGTGCGTATCGGCCGACCGGGGAGGTCCTCCGGTGCGATATCGATGGTCACCGGCGTAGACGTGAAGAGTTGCTCGTCGGCCCAGTCGTTCCAGAAGACGAGGGGGTCGTCCTCCCTGCCTCCATGAGGGACCTCCGCTCTGGGGGCCACCCTGACGGCCTTGCCGGTGGCCAGATCCAGAAAACTGGCGGCCAGCTTGCCATAGTCGACCCACTTGAGGCGGCGGCGACCGAGCTTGGCGCCGGTCACGACAGCGACTGCGTCGCTGGCACAGCGGTCCATCTCCACGTACACCACAAGGTCACGGTAGCTCAAGGGGTCGTCGATCCCCAGTTCCCTACAGCCGTAGCGAGCCATGCGCACGCCCATGACCATGCCGTGACACAGGTGGCCGTGGAAATCCAGGGCGGCTTCAAGGTCTTCTTCGATGCTTCTCATGGGTCGGAGCCTTCCTCCGGCTGGGGATCCTCCCAATCGGCGAAGTGATGCGCGAATACCTCTTCCAGGACAGTCGACGCCTCGACCATGAGAGCCCGATAGCGCCTCATCAGATCCTGGGCCTCAGGGGTGAGGTGCGATCCTCCTCCCAAAGAACCTCCCACGCTGCGATCCAGCAGGGGGAAGCCCAGCCGTTGCTCCGCCGCGTGCAGGATGCGCCAGGCCTTGTTGTAAGACATACCCAGTTCCGCGGCGGCCTTGCGCAGCGAGCCCGCCCCTTCCACGCCGTCGAGAAGCCGGGCAGGGCCGTCTCCGAAGGCCCGGCCCCGGCATTCTAGCCACAGTTTGTACTCCAGATTCATGCCGGCGGCCCCTCGGGCGGCGCCCCAGGCGAGCCGGGAGGCGCCCCTGAGGCGCCTGCAACGGCAGTCGTAGACATCGGTTCCCCCGCCGCCGGCGGTGTCGGCACGGGTGCCGGGGTCCCGGGCGGGGACAGGTAGGTCTCTGTCCCGCAGAACGGACACTTCACCAGCCCCTTGCCCGCCAGTTGAAGTTGGCCTCCACAGTTGGGACACGAACCGTCCTTGATCTGCGCGGCCTCCGCCGACACCAGTTCACCCTTCTCCCAGTTCACGTAGCCCCGGAAGAGGTCCTTCCCTATGAGGTCGTAGATGTAGTCGCGGACCTGCTCGCGATTGAGGTCGCCCTCGATAGCGAGTTCGGGGATACTCACCCGGCCCCGGGTCATCACCGAATTGAGGATGGCCCGCTCTTTGTCCGCCTTGCTCTCCGCTTTCACCTCACCCCGCGACGTCAGCAGCAGGTAGATGCCGACGGCCAAGAAGGGCAGAGAGAAGAGCACGAACCCCAGCGCCACGCCTGTGCCGCGTGAGCCGCTTGCCAGCCCCGCCGCCAGCCAGGCGTCAATGCCAAGGCTCACCACTATCAGGACTATCCCTATGATCCTGGTCCGCATCGTTCCTCCATCTCAGCACGGGCCTCACGCCCGTCTGGTTCATCCCGCCCGGAAGCCGCCTCCGCCGCCGCCGCCGGAGAAGCCTCCACCGAAGCCGCCCCCACCTCCGCCGAACGAGCCCCGACCCGAGCCGGTGCTTGAAGGGGCCGAGGTCAGGACGCTGGACATGTTGTTGAGACTTCCGAACAGCCCGTCAGAGATGGTATCAAGGCTGAAGCCGCCTCCAGGCACACCGGGGGCGCCTCCGCCCATGGTCCCTCCTGGGATGTTCGACTCCAGCGGACCGGTGCCCACAGGGCCCCCGCCGTATCCCCCGCCCATCGGGATGGGCACGAAGACAGGGTGATACCACATGGGAGGCGGGACGCTCAGACCTTCGAACCGTCGCACCCACTGCCTCTCCACGCCCAGGGCCACAGCATAGGGCAGATACTTCTCGAACTGTTCCTGAGCGGTCTCCATGTCCTGAAAACGGGTCAGGTCCTCCAGGTAGTTGCGGAAGGCCTCCCACTTGCGCGCCTCTTGGGCTCCTTGACTCGTCCGGCGCGGCATACGCGGTCCGAACGCCCACACGATGAGCACGGAGAGGATGGAGCCGAACATGAACCAGCCCCAACCGGGTACGCGCAGCAAGACCATCAGGGCCGTCAACCCGCCGAGGATGATGGCGGTCAGGAGCCCGTAACCCAGCCAGCGAGAACGGACCGTCTTGGGATTCTGGTGGAACAGCCCCGCCTTGGTGGTGTCGTTGTAGATCCGTTCGACGAGAGGGCCGACGTGCACGTAGAAGTGGTTCTTGAGATCGGTGGTCGTCACCTGGTCGGGATGGGAGCTGTCGAACACCGACCTGGCCACGTCGGCCTCGAAGCCTTTGAGGTCGTCGAGGGGTTTTCGCCGGGTGAAGACTGTCACAGGCTTGGCGAAGAAGCCATCGTCCTTGGTGTCGGTCATCTCCAGGTAGCCACGCCGGGCAAGGTCGATTATGGTGGCGATGACTTCCTTGGTGTCCACCCTTTCGTCTATCAACGCCCCCACCATCCCCGGCGGAAGATCCGACGGCGGTTCACTCACGTACTTCGCGTAGACCACCGAGGGGTCGTCGCGGCCACGCTTGCGCCACAGCAGCAACATGGCCAGCATGAAGGCGATGGGCAGCACGAATCCCACTTTGGGAACGATGAAAGCGGCCACGCGCCGCGCCGTCCACGTGTACTCCACCACGCCCTTGGGAAAGCCGGTCACGATCCAGAAGTTGGTGTAGGCAGGGAAACCGGTCGCTTCGTAGACCATGGTCGAAGCACCGGGCGAGCCGACCTGCGCTTCGACTCCGTTGCCGGTCTGCACGGAGGGGAACATCTGGTCCGATGGCACCTCTCCCGGCAGTCTGACCGTGGCCCGGGCGCTGTTGATGGGCACCGGGGTCTCCGCGTCGAACACGTACCAGCGCAACTCGTCGCCCTGGTCGAAGAACATCACCACCTGCTGGGCTTTGTAGTGAATAGTCCAGGTCTCCGACGTGTCTGTCAGGTCGAAGTTGAGAGTGATGTAGAGATAGCCCCCCTCGGAGACGGTGCTGTAGGTGCCGGGACCGTCGCCCTCCGCCAGTGCGACCCCGTTGGCATCGTAGACAGCGATGTCGGTGATCCCGTCGGTGTTGCCCGTGGGGATGCCCCGAGTGACGAAGGTGAAGCTGCCTTCGAAGGTGAAGGTGACCTCCTCATCCACGAGCACGTCGCCGTTCGTCTGCACATCGAGAAGGACGTCCATGGAGTCCATCCACCAGTCCTTGGCCTGAGCCTGCCCGCCGGCCGGCCCAGCCAAGAGCGCTGCAATGCCGACGACCCCGAACAGCAGGACGAGAAGAAGCGCGCGCAGTCTGGAGAGGCGGATCACCGGCGGCCTCACTCCTCGGGCGCGGCGTCCGAGGCTCCGGAGGCGGCACCGCCTTCGGCCGAGCCCCCCTCATCCGTCTCACCTGCGGCGGAAGCTCCAGCCAAGTCGGCAGAGTCGCCCGAGTCTGCGGGGCCGCCCGAACCAGCGGGCGCGCCGTCCTCCATCTTGTGGCCGCAGTTGGCGCAGAACTTGGCACCGACCTGGTTCGCGGTGCCGCACTCAGGGCACTTCACTGTGGCCGAGAGGTTGTGGCCGCACTCCGGACAGAACTTGCTGTCGAAGGGGATGTCCTTGGCGCAGTTGGGGCAACGGACCTTGGGCTGCGCACCACCCGCCGCGGCCTGTTGCAGCATACCCGGGATCATCATCCCCAGGCCGGCACCGGTCCCCAGGCCGAGTCCGGCCGCCGCGGCGGTCCCGACATCGCTGCTGCCACCGCTACCGCCACCACCCTTGGCCAGGTCGCCGATAGCCTGCGCGGCCTTGTACTGGAAGTATCGGTCCATGCCCCCGATGGCTTCCATGCCGGAACGCTCGTCGATGCGCTTCTGCACGTCCTCGGGCGGCGAGATGGCGTTGACCAGGAAGTCGACCATGGCCAGCCCGTACTGGGCCAGGTCGTCCTTGGCCCGCGCCTTCAGCCCGGCGCCGAGTTCGTCGAAGTAGCGCGGCAGATCGAGCACCGAGTCGAGGTTCTCTCCCAGGATGTCGGCCAACCGGCCGACGATCACTCCGCGGAGGAAGTCCTCGATCTGCGCGTTGGTGAATATGCCCCGGGTGCCCACGATCTTCACCACGAAGAGCTTGGGATCGATGATCTGGATGGTGTAGATGCCGTGGGAGCGCAGCCGGATCATCTTGAACTCGGAATCCCGGAAGAGGATGGGTTCCGTGGTACCCCATTTGAGATCAGTGAAGGTCCGTTGGCTCACAAAGAACACTTCGGAGCGGAAGGGGCTGTCGCCGAACAGGGGAGCCGTGAGCGCGGCGGTGAGGAGCGGGATGTTCTGTGTGGCCAGGGTGTGCCGGCCGGGCCCGAAGACGTCATAGGCCTTGCCGTCGCGGAAGAACACCGCCCACTGGTTCTCGCGCACGATGAGCTGCGACCCGACCGCGAACTCGCCCGAGCCCTGCTCGGGGATACGGTGGACCATCTCCGACCCGAGCTCGTCGACATACTCGATGAGACTCATGAGCGCCATGGGTTACCTCCCTGCTCCGGTGATGAGGTGTTCGCGTCCCGCGAAATAGGCATCGAGCGCCTCGATGCGCTCCTCCAGAAGATCGATATCGCCCCGTAGCGACGGGCTGTCGGCCGAAAGGGCCGCCGTCAGTTCCTCGATGGCCACCGCCCGCTCCTGCAACTGCACGTCGAACTGATACAGCTCGTCCAACTTCTCGTCGCCCACTTTCGTGGTGTCGAACAAGCCCGCGTACCCATAGTCCGCGAACTGGACGCGGTCCCGACTAGTGCGCAGCCGGCGCACCGTGATGTCGATGAGTGACAGCAACTCCAGGTCGCCCCGATGCGTAAGGTCGAGTTGGACCTCCTCCAGTGCGCGGCGGGCGGTTTCCAGACGCTCGGCCACGTACAGCCGCTGGATCTTGTCCGCCTCACGGCGCAGTTCCTTCTCCTTGTAGCCTCTGTAACCGGGTACATGCTCCGCCGCCCGCTCGAACCAGTTCTTGCTCGCGTCGATGTTCTCGTCGATGCCCATTGGTCTCCTTTCTCAGGCCACCAGATCGTCGAACTCAGCCAACAGCAGACGCCAGTTGGCGCTATGGATACATCGGGGGTCCCACACTGCGGGGATGTACACCAACTCCTCGGCCACCACGTCGAGACGATAGTCCACCACACCCAACTCCCGCGTATCGCCCGAGCGCAGAATCAGATAGACGAAGTGACTGAGGACGCGTGAGTCCTGCCGTCCGATGACGATGGGAGAAAAGAGCCCGAAACCGCTCTCGTCCGTCCCCCGTTCCTGTCCGAGGCGGTGGGGCAGCATCAGTGGTTCGGGGTACTGCCGCCCCGGCAACTTGCTTCCCCCGAACGGCTCGAGAACGGGCTGCTTCTCCGTCAACCGGCAGCCGAGGCGTTGTAGCACCCAGCGGGTGGAAGAGAAGGCCGGAACGTACAGATAGGGCAGTGAGGGAGCGACCGCACGCGTGACCTGTTGCCATACGCAGCCATCCGGTTCATCGATGTCCACCACCAGTCTCCAAGCCGCCAGATAGTGGACCTCGCCGGTGACGGCCAAGCCGGTGCTCTCCCGCGCGATCAAGGGGATGGTTATGCTGAGTTCGTCGTCGGAGAATTCGTGCGCCAGTCCGCAGGCAGGACAGACCAACACGGCCGCCCCGCCCTCCCGAGGCACGGCCGCCCCGCACACTCTGCAGAGCAGAGACTCAAGGTCGCTGGGAGCAAAGACCGCTACGATCCACCTCCTCGGGCGGCGTCACGCCGGTCGCGTGGCACCGACGACATCACCACTCCAGTATAACGGCCTGCTAATCTATCGCGATGCCATCGTCCGTACCTCAATTCAGCCCCCTCCCACCGCTCGTGGTCGCCACCGACTTGGACGGCACGCTGCTGCCGCTGCTGCTCGACGGCTCGCAGACCCTGGCCCCATCGACGGTAGCCGCCGCGAGGGTGTTGAACAAGATGGGCATCACGGTCATCCTCGTCACCGGCAGGATGTTCCGGTCGGCCGCGCGTTTCGCCAGCGACTTGGGCCTGACAGGACCGGTGGCCGCGTACCAGGGAGCGCTCATCCGAGATGCGGCCACGGGGCGACTTCTGCACCATGACCCCGTACCTCTCGACGTGACCAGAGAGGTCTTGCACCTGCTCGAGCCGCGCGGGTACACCGTCAACCTGTACGTCGACGACCAACTGTATGTGGCCGAACGCAACCTGGAAGTGCGCCGCTACGAGGACATATCGGGCATGAGCGCTCAGGCTGTGGGACCACTCGGCGCCTTCCTGCGGGCCCCGAGCACGAAGATCGGGGTGACCGGCGAGCCGGAGGCCCTCGATGCTCTCCTCATGGAGTTGCGGGCCTCGTTCGGAGAGGCTCTCAGTGCTCTCAAGACTTGGCCCTTCTTTCTGGAGTTGGCCAGCCCCACGGCCACCAAGGCTCGGGCCCTGCAGATCCTGGGGGAGTTGCTCGATTTCGCGGCTGCCGACGTGCTGGCCTTCGGTGACTCCTACAACGACGCGGACATGCTCGCCTGGGCAGGCAGGGGCGTGGCCATGTGTGGAGCACCCGCCGAGGTACTGAGGTGCGCCGACGAGACGTGCGAATCCGTCGAGGACGACGGATTCGCACGCTATCTGTGTCGACAGCCCTGGTTCCCCCATCACCGGCTGGAGTCGCTCACCCCCTAGAGAGGCCGCGTGCGGAGGCGGCGAAGCTCCCGCCAAGCCATTCGCTCCCGGATGGCCAACGCGGCAAGCGGCCGGCTCCTGGGGCCGCCCTGTCAGGCGTACCTCAGCAATGCGGCCACGCCGCCCATCTCATCCAGCGCGGGGATACCTTCGGCTACCTCTATATGCGCGCTCTGCAGCACAGCCAGACGCACGAGTTCGGCCACCGCGTCGCTCACTCTGCTCGTCGTCCCACCGCATGACGGGCAACTCGCAGCAGGCGCCAGACTCACCCAATCACAGTCGCCACAACGCCAGCCCTCGGGCCTGTAGTTGCGATCGACAAGGATGGTCTGCACCTGGCCCCGTAGCAACACGCCGAGAACGTCATCGAAACCCCCGGCCCCACGGCCGGCGCTGCCGATGTTGTCCTTGATGCGCGAAGCCAGGCCTTCCAACTCTCGATGTCGAGCCTCTTGGAGGGCGATGCGAGCCGGACCAAGCATCTGGCCTGGGCCGGCCACAGCGTCAGGGGGATCTCGGCCACGATGCGCGTCGCGGTCGCCTGGGGCAGTGTGTGGCGGAAGTTGCTTGCGATGTCGTGCTGAGCGCACAAGATAACGCGTCCCGCCCCCGAAACCTCCAGCAACGTCCCGAGCGACGCCCCCACCTCCTTGAAGTGCTGGTCCACAAGGCTGTCCTGCCGAGCCGCCGCGAAGTACCTCCGGATGGAGCGTTCTCCCGTCTCCCTATCGCTGGTCTTCAGCCAGGGTCCGGTGAGGTCCCTCTCCGAGGAGACACCCCACTCGTCCACCACGAACAGACTGCTCTCATCGCGGCTCACCCGGGCGATCGCGAAGGGCTCCATGAGCGCCAGGGCGTGCACCACGGGGCGCACGTGAGGCGAAGGCTCGATGACCACCCGGTTGAGCAGCGGCAGGGGCAACTCTATGCGTTCGAACAATTCCGGCCCCCCGTCGGCGAACAGCGCGAGTCCCTGGGTGGGAGAGGCGACGTCGTGTTTGATGATGTCGACGATCCACTCCAGGTCCCGCTCGAGACTGTGCTTCAGGCTCTTTTCGGGCTGCAGTTCCTTCAGAAGACGGCTGAACTCACTGTTGAGGAAGGTGGGCGCGAACTGGCGCCAATCGTCCAACCGGCTGGTGGAGAGGGTCACAGTGAGAAAGACACCGCGGGGAGAGCGCGCACCGGCCAACCTCTCCAGCTTCTGCCGCACCGCCGCCGCGCCTTCCATCAGGACTCACCGCCTCGGCTCGCTGCCCCAGACTCCCGCGGTCCCGCTCCTTCACCCTGCGCCGCGGCTTGCTCCACCGCTGCTTCGACCCCGGATCCGGCCTCGGCCGAAGCGACGCCCTCACCCTGGTGCTCGTGCAGGGCCTGGTCGCGACGCCAACGTTCTTCCCTCTCCTTGAACTTGTCCACCAGAGTCGAACGCGCCCTGTCATGCGCCGGCTCCGCCATGTTCACGGTCCCCGTGTCGGAGAGCGAGGCATCAAGCTTCTGGGACGGGGTGGAAGGACGAGCGGCTACGCTCTTGGAAACCTTCTTGTCCGGCATCTTTGCCCCTTTCGGTCCGTAAGGAGGTGCAGGAGCCATGGTTTCACTCACTGGGAGTACTACTGGTTTACCCGGCACGATGCAGCGCAAACCCGCCCGACCCGATGAGCGTCCATACGCGGACACTCAAGGCCGCGGCCCGAACACGCGAGCTCACTCGATGGCCGCGATCTTGGCCAGGCGGCGTTCGAAACGCTCTTCCCTCTTGTAGCGCGCG
>CAWFJE010000002.1:0-520439 GCA_963816155.1 uncultured Actinomycetes bacterium
CCCGATCAGATAGACCGCAAGGATCAGCGCGAAAGGCCCCAGGCCCACCAACCAGGGCGCGATCGCAGTGACGATCAGGTCAACCGCGCCCGACTGCTCCAGCCCCTCGCCAATCGCCGGCGTCGGCGAAGATCATCGCCAGGAGTTCGCCCGTCCACGAAGGAAAACGCCTCGTCGCTGTCGACGCAATGGGTGACCAGGATCACCGCCACGCCGATCAGCGGCCAGGGGCAGGATCGGGGCCACATTGAACGCCGCCAGACCCACGATCAGCGCCAGCGCCGCCAGCGCGATCGGAGCTTTCGCCCGGCGGAAGGCCATAACGCGGGGCCGGCTGATGTCGACCAGGTCCATGTCTGCCGCAAGGCGCTGGATGTCCTCGATCGCGCCCTCCAGCAGCAGCGTGTCGCCCACCCGCACGATCAGGTCGTCCAGCTAGCCCGATGTTCTGGTTCGCCGATGCACTGCCAGCACATAGACACCATAGCGCCGGCGCAGCCGCAGGTCGCCCAGCCGCTGGCCCTCATCCGGCAGCCGGGGCCGATCGCACTTCGACCGTCTCGGTCTTGACGCTGGACAGCTTGTCGACCAGATGCACATCGCTGAAGGCCCATCAACTCGGCCATTTCGGTCCGCAGAACCGCCCGGTCACCGCCCGCTAGGGTCACCCCCGTAAGGTCGCGCCGCAGGCTTGCATCGCCGCGCAGGACGTCGATCACTCGCACGCCCTCGCGCTTGAAGATGTCCACATCCTGCACCGCCTGGCCGATCAGCGTGCTGTCCTCGGGCACCGCGACCTCGGTGAAGAACTTCATCTTCCGCCGGTCATTCAGCAGAACCCCCATCGACTGCCGTTCCGGCAGCAGCCGGTTGCCGAACAGCGCAAGGAACAGCCCCCCGGCCAAGAGTCACCGCAACTCCCAAGGGGAGCGATCTCGAACAGGCTGAAATGCTCCAGCCCCTGCTTCACCGCCACCCCGTCAACCAGAATGTTGGTCGAAGGTGCCGATCAACGTTATCATGCCCCCCAGAACCGTCATGTAGCTCAGCGGGATCAACAGCTTCGACGGCGCCGTGCCGATCTTCACCGCCAGCTGGATGACCACCGGATCATCACAGCCACCAACGGCGTGTTGTTCATGAAGGCCGAGGCAATCGCCGAAAATCCCAGTAGGGCAGCTATCGTGGTCCTGGGTCGATCACCGACATGGCGCGAAGCGGTGCTGATGATCATCTCCACCGCGCGGTTTGCCGCACCAGCCCGCCCATGACGAGGAACATCAGCGCAATGGTCCAGGGCGCCGGGTTCGACAGGACCGACACCGCCTCTCCGACCGGCAGGATGCCCAGGATCAGCATTGCCGCCACCCCGCCAATCGCGGTGACTTCAACCGGAGTGCGCTCCAGCACGAACAGCACGAACATCACGACCATGATCGCAATCGCGACCCAGGGCGCCGCCTCTGCCGGAACCGCCAGCCCGAACGTCGCGCCCCGCGCCGGCCGGGGCTGCACCAGCGCCACGCCCGCCAGCATCACCGCCAGCGCCAGCCAGACCACCGGCTGAAAGCGCTCGCCCAAGAGGACCATCGCCCAGATCACGCCCGACCCCGTGACCAGATAGGCGCATTGCGACGCAAAGACCGACCCCGCCCCACCCGGCCAGCCAGACGTCGGCTGCATAAACCAGCCCATGCACCGCCGCGAGCAGCACCATCGCCCCCTCTGCCTTGCCCAAAGGCAGGGGGTCCACCCATTGCCCGGTTCCCAGCGCAATGGGGGCCGCGATCACCGCGCCCACGACCGACACGCCGAACATCGCCTGCAAGGCATCCATCCCTGCCGTGCCCGTCCTGGCCACATAGGTCGCCTCAATGGCGTCGAAGACCGGCCCGACCATCGCCACCGCCAGCCACCACAGGCTGATCGCCTCACCCCCAGGGGCCGCGATCAGCGCCACCCCCAGGATGCCCAGCCCCAGCCCCACCGCCCGCATCGGCGAGAACCGGTCGATCCCCAGCACCAGCGCCATCGGAAAGGCGATCAGCGGCACGGTCGAAATCAGGATCGACATCACCCCTGCTGGGCAGATGCACCACCGCCGCATAGAAGGTCGCGTTCGGGATGATCGTGCCGATGAAGGCGATCACCACATAGAACCGCAGCGCAGCCCGGTTGAAGACCAGCCCCTTGCCTCGGACCGCCGAAATCGCACCCAGCACGACCGCACCCACGACAAGTTGCCAGAAGATCAACCCGAAGGGCTGATGCCCTGTCGCCGTGGCGATCTTGCCCAAGGACTGGGTCGACCCCCAACCCACGCCCAGGACAACCAGCACGAGGACGAAGAACCACCGGCTGCCGACAAACGCGCCGCTCGCAGGGGCCTCTGCCACGCTCCGCTCACGGGGTCGCCTCCTGCAGCCGCCCGCCAACCCGGATCATCCGGCCGCTGGTGGCAAGCCCCGTCCGGTCATCCGTCTCGACATACACACCCCGACAGCGTCGCCTCACCGCCTGCAGGCTCGAACCGGCTTTTCGCCATGCCGGTGATGAAGCGGCGCAGGGGCTCCAGCTTCTCCATTCCGATGACGCTGTCATAATCCCCGCACATGCCGGCATCGGTCTGATACCCCGTGCCCTTGGGCAGGATCATCGCATCCCCCGTCGGCACATGGGTATGGGTGCCAACCACAAGGCTCGCCATCCCGTCGCACCAGTGCCCCATCGCCATCTTTTCGGATGTCGCCTCAGCATGCACATCGACAATCGCCGCCTGCACTACCCCGCCCAGCGTATGCGCCTTCAGAACCAATTCCAACGCGCTGAACGGATCATCGAAGGGCCGCTTCATGAAGACCTGGCCCAGCGCCTGCGTCACCAGGACCTTGCGCCCCTGCGTCGCCTCGTAGATGCGAAACCCCTTGCCGGGCGCGACCTTGGAGAAATTCAGCGGCCGGATAATCCGCGGCTCGGTCTCGATGAAACTCAGCATGTCCTTCTGGTCGAAGGCATAGTAGCCCAGCGTCAGGCAATCCGCCCCCGCCGCCAGCAACTCCTTTGCATGGTCGCCGGTCAGCCCGGCCCCCTGGCTGGCATTCTCGCCGTTCACCACGACGAAATCCAACCCCCAGGCAGCCCGAAGCCCCGGCAGCCGCGCGGTTATTGCAGCCCGGCCAGACCGGCCCATCACATCGCCCAGGAAAAGCAGTCTCATGCCATCCGATTAGGCGGGGGCCGGAGCCCGGGCAAGCGAATTGGCGGCGCGGCAGAAGAATTTTCTTCGAAAAGCCCAAGCTCCCGGCTTTACGGGTCGCCCTTGGGAAATCCGCACGCCAATCCGATTTTTCGCAGAAAAATCGTCGCCCTCTTCATCGCGCAATTCGTGCAGGCCGGAAGCCAACCACGGGTTCCCCAAACCCGCACGACGCCCTATCTCTTGCCCGATGACCGCGCTCCTCCCCACCCTTTCCGACTGGTTCGCCGCCAAGGGCTGGACCCTCCATCCCCACCAGCTGGAGATGCTGGCCCGGGCGCAGGACGCAGCCACCCTCCTCATCGCGCCCACTGGCGGCGGCAAGACGCTCGCCGGGTTCCTGCCCACCCTGGCCGAGCTTGGCCCCACCCCGCCCCCCGGCCTTCACACCCTTTATGTCTCGCCCCTGAAGGCCCTCACCGCCGACATCCGCCGCAACCTTGGGCTGCCCATCGAAGGTGCCGGTCTGAAGATCAGGGTCGAGGATCGCACCGGCGATACCACCTATACCCAGCGCCGCCGCCAGCGCGCCGACCCGCCGCATATCCTGCTGACCACGCCCGAAAGCCTCGCCCTCCTCCTCAGCTACGAAGACGCCCCCCGGATCTTCCAGGGCCTCCAACGGGTCATCATCGACGAAATCCACGCCTTGGCCGAAATCCAAACGCGGCGACCAGCTCGTCCTCCAGATCGCCCGCCTGCAAAGCCTCAACCCGCAGCTTCGCCGCATCGGCCTCTCCGCCACGGTCGAAAACCCGCCCGCCCTCGCCCGCTTCCTTGCCCCTGACACCTCAATCCTCGAAGCCGACCCCGGCCCCGACCCCGACATCCAGATGCTGGAAACCACCACCCCACCCCCGTGGAGCGGTGGCGGTGGTCGCTATGCCAGTGCAATATGCTCGACAAATGATCGACGCGCCACCGCACCACGCTCATCTTCCACAACACCCGCGCCCAGGCCGAGCTTTTCTTCCACGACCTCTGGCTTCAGAACACGGCAGACCTGCCCATCGGCATCCACCACGGCTCCTGTCCCGCGAACAGCGCGAACGGGTAGAGCATGCCATGACCGCAGGCGCCCTGCGCGCCGTCGTCTGCACCGGCTTCCTCGACCTCGGGATCGACTGGGGCGACGTTGATCTGGTAATCCAGGTCGGCGCGCCAAAGAACGTCAAACGCCTTGTGCAAAGGATCGGCCGCGCCAACCACCGGTGCAGAACGCGCCCTCCAAGGCCCTCCTCGTCCCTGCCAACCGGTTCGAGGTGGGTCGAATGTCAGGCCGCCCTCGACGCCGTCCGCGCCCATACCCTTGACGGCGAACCGCGCGGCCCGGGTCCAAAGGACGTGCTCTGCCAGCACATCCTCGCCACCGCCTGCGCGGGCCCCTTCGACGCCGACGACCTCTACCGCGAGGTCACCACCGCTGGCCCCTACGCGCTTCTCACCAAACCGGAATTCGACGCCTGCCTCGATTTCACCGCCACCGGCGGCTATGCGCTGAAAGCCTACGACCGCTGGCAACGCCTGAAGCAGACAGGCGGCAAATCGCACTTCCGCGACCCCCGCGCTGCCGCCCTCATCCGCCAGAACCTTGGCACCATCATCGACATCGAGACCCTGAACCGGGATGGGTACGGTGGAGAGTCTCGTGCCGTCGTCGTCCCGTTCGATGACTATCCACTTGAGCCACTTCTGGTCGTCGCGCTCCGGGAAGTCCTCACGGAAATGCTGGCTGCGGCTCTCCTCGCGCATGAGGGCCGCCACATACGTGAACTCGGCGGCCATCAACATGCTCTCGGCGGAGTGATAACGCGCCAGGTCATGAAAATCGTCCACCCCCACGAGGGGAAGCTTCTCCCTCGCGTCTCGGAGGATGCCGAGGGCCTCGGTCATACGTCCGGCGTCGCGGATGCGGTTGTACTTCATGGGCACGATGGCCTCATGGACCTGATAGGCGATCTCGTAGGGATCGACGGCGCCGTCGCGCCCGAAGGGAGCCATCACGCGGGAGATGACCTCGTCCGCGTAGGCGGCATCGACCTCACCCAGTGCGGCCCCCGCGGCATAGGCGGCCGCACTCTCGCCGGCCACGAACCCCGTGATGGCGGCAGACTGGACTCCCAACCCCGCCTGGCCGCCGCCACCGTTGGTCCAACAGTTGCTGCAGGCGCCACCCGCCGCCCAGAGCCCCGGCAGCGTCGTCCTTCCGTGGATGTCGATGCGCAGCCCCCCGCCGGTGTAGAGCAGGCGGGGCCACATCTCCATCTTCTCTTTGGTGGGATCGACGCCGGCCTTCTCAGCAAGGAGCAGCATCGTGTCGTTGGCCATGATGTGAGAGAGATCCTCGACGAATTCCTCTGCCAAGCCGGCGACTTCGTCCGAGGTCAGCCCGCGCAGGTCTAGGTAGATCGGCCCCCGGCCGGCCTTGACCTCCTCGTACATGGCGTGGATCACCCGGGGATCGAAGGTGTAGACCGCGTGCTCGCCCTCCATCAACTCCGGGTAGTACTTGCCCATGATCTTCTCGCCCAGGGCATTCTCCAGATATAGATAGAAGTGGATGCCCATGAGCTCCTTGCCCAGGAGCTTGATTCCCCACACGTACAGGCTGTTGAACTCGGCGTTCACGATCTGCGCCCCGGCCCGGAAGCCCATGGCGGGTCCTTCGCCTTGTACCGACGCGTAGGTCTTCTCGTGGAGGTATCCGCAGTTGCCGGTGGCCACGATGACCGCTTTGGCGTTGAAGACATAGATCTGACCGTCGACGAGCCCCAGGGCGACCGCACCCACTACCCGGTCGCCGTTCTTCAGCAGGTCGATAGCGTAGATCTTGTCCATCATCCGGACGCCTCGAGCCTTTGCCGTCCTCTTCAGTGCCACCAGCGACTGAGGAGCGTCGAAGAGCGTCACATTGGTGGGCCCCCAGGAGAGAACGTCGATCTCTCCGTCCTTCCTGAGGAACTTGAGCCCCAGGTCGGCCAGGTCATTCGTCGCCTGGTGCATCTGGCTGCCGAATAGGCGGGTCCACTCCTGGTTGTTGAAGAAGTTGCTCGCGCGGGTGACATGCTCCACCCAACCGTCCACCTTCTCGGGATATACGTAGGCGAGGATCCCGCCTCCGATGGGCACCTGCCCGTTCCAGCCTATGCCGCACTTGTCGATCATCAAGACGTCCGCACCGCTCTCCTTGGCCTTGAGGGCGGCACACATGCCCGCCCCTCCCGCGCCGAGCACGAGCACATCGGTGGTGATAACGGTGCGCGCCGGGCTAGGATCACTCATCTCAGCCTCCCTTAGTACGGCGCGACCAACTCGCCCCGAGCACGCTCGGGCGAGATGTCTATGCAGCCTTGTGGACAGAACGATTCGCAGCCCCAGCAGGCGAGACAGTCGTCCGGATAGGTGACCACAGCCTTGCCTTCCTCCTCATCCATGCGAAAGACATCCATGGGGCAGGCGGCGACGCAATTCCCGCACCCCGAGCACTCCTCGCGATTGAAGCTTCGTATCGCCATGCCTATCGCTCCTTAGGAGGTACTTAGCCGGATCCATTGACCGACCATGTAGCTGCAGACGTCGGAGGCCAAGAAAGCCACAGCCGGAGCCACATCCTCGGGAGTGCAGAGACGCCTGAGGGCCGACATCCCTCGGAAGCCGTCCTTGTGCTCGTCGGTGGCGGTGATGATGAGCCCGGTCTCACCGAGACCCGGCGATATGCCGTTGACGACGATCCCCAGCCGCGCTACTTCGAGGGCCAACGAATGAGTGAAGGCCTCCACACCGGCCTTGGCCGCCCCGTAGGTGGAGATGGTGGGGATGCCCTGTCCCCCCGAAGTGTTGATGACGCGGCCGTAGCCCTGCTCGGCCATGAAGGGGATGACCGCCTGGGCCACGTTCATCTGTCCGTAGAGGTTCACCCCGATGTCGAGATCCCAGTCGGACTTGGTCTTGTGCATGAAAGGCTTGTCCGGGCTGCTCGCGCCGGCGTTGTTCACCAGGATGTCGATGTGGCCGAACCGGTCTATGGCCGCCTTGACCATCGCGTCCACCGAAGGACGGTCGGCCACATCGGCCGCGAGGGCGATGGCTTCACGACCGGTGGCCCTGACCAGATCGGCCGTGTCTTCGGCCCACTCCGGATTCAGGTCGGCGCACACGAGGTCGCAACCTTCCTTCGCCAGCGTCAGAGCAATGGCCCGCCCGTAACCGATAGGGCTACCACTCCCCGTCACCAGCGCGATCTTGTCACGTAGCTTGAGGTCCAACATTCCTCCTTATCGCAGAACGTCCGCGGTCCATCGAGCGTCCGAGGTCCATCACTGAGGATGCTCGCCCGGCTTCATATACTGCGGAGTGAACGCGACGTTCATGAAGACCACGGGCCCGTCGACCTTCTTGAATTCCAGCGGACCGTGGAGCACTCCCGCGGGAACATGGATCACGGTCGGTTCGGTGATCACGTGCGTTTCGAGCTCTTCACCCAACGTGAACTCCACCACGGCGGGGAACTCGGCGATGTTGAGAGAATCGGCATTGAAGAAGTGAAGGAATTGATCGAAGTCGTGGGTGTGGGGGTCTTTGACCATGAGGAAGGGCTCCGTGATGCAATTCCAGAGCACCGAGTAGTCCTTCTCCCCCACGTGCTCGCCGGCAAAGTAGACGAGACGGTCGCCGTACTTACCCGGGACGATGGGGTTCTTGCAGAACCACTTGTCGTACTTGGCTTCCACTCTACCGCTCCTCCTCTGTCGATGTGACCGTCGCGCCGGTCTCCGGCGCTCCGTCAGCCACCATTGTTGGTGCAATCAGTACGTCCCGAACTCCCTGGTCGCATCGACCCAGACCCTGACGAGATCGGGATCGCTGCCGGCCAACTCGCCGACTGCCGTGGACATCATGAACCCTCCGCCTTTGCCAACTACCTCGCACAGCCGCTTGGTGAGGGCGCGGATCTCGTCGGGAGTACCGCCTTTGAGCAGTGAGTTCGGCATGCCCCCCACGATGCACATTGTGTCGCCGACGACCTCCTTAACCTTGAAGATGTCGCTGGCCTGGAACATGCCCACGGTCTTGCCCTTGGGGAGCTCGGCCAGATACTCCAGGCGCTGGTCCCAACATCCCTCGTAGAAGACGATCGGGATGATGTCGTTCTCCACCAGCGTCACGAGGACTTCCTTGAGCTGCTTCCAGTAGAGGACCTCGAACTGCTTGATCGACATGAAGCCGTCGGACCCGCGGTGCAGAGGCAGGAAGGCCCTGTTGATGCCCATGGCTTTGCAGGCATCGATGGCGAACTCGAGCTCGAACCTGATCAGCTTCTCCTGAGCGGCGATGAGTTTCTCCGGCTGGCGGATGATGTCCATCATGATCCCCCGCATGCCCCTAAGAGCATCCGACAGCATGTCGAAGGGGGCGGTTATCACCGGTCCGGCGAGGAAGGGATCGGGGAAGCCCAGGGCGACCATACGCTCGTGATTCTTCTTGAGCCGTTCCGTGCCGTCCGCCACGGCCTGGACGGCCCGCGCGTAGGCCCTCAGAGAGTCGGCCAGCTCACCGGAGGCCAGACGACCCATGGTCCCCATGAAGTAGCTACCGGAGACGAACAGGTGGAGCGGGGGCATGTAGGCGAACGCTTCCAGGGCCGAGAAAGCGCGGGGCAGATACTTGCGGATGACCCAATCGGTCGGATCGTCCAGGAAGGCGTCGTACTCGTCCTCCCTCATGAACTCGCTCTCTACGAACTGGAACTGCGTGTGCTCGTCGACCCCATGACCGGGCCACACGGTCATGCGGTCGCCAAGGATGAGATGCGGGATCGGGTCGGAGGGTGAGGGACCGTGGATGGAGTCCGGGTCGAACTCCAGCGCAGCCTTCTCGAGGAGCGACTGGGCCTTGTCGGGGTCTTCGAGGAGTTCCTGCTTGGTGATGCCCCCCAGGTCCGCCAGCATGTAGCCTATGGACATGATCAGCGGGACCCTGTCCGGCTGTTTGAGTTGCATGGCATCGGTGATGCGCCGTGCTCTCTCTTCCCCCCGTGTCATCCCCCGTGCTCCTTCGTGTACTGGCTTCACCTGAACACCCGCGGAACCGTGAAAATACCTGAAGAACGCGCCGTCCTTCCGGACTTGCTACCCCAACGCGACAGCCGGATACCCAAAATCCGATTGCGTATCTCGCAAACGTAGTATACGCTAACTTATCAGCAAGCTGAAGAGCCCGTCAGCCTCAACGGACGGCCTCGGGGTCCTGTCCGAACTATTAAGTTTGCGGACATTTACTTTGGGAACGGACCCGGTGCTAGTATGGCCATGTTCCTCGGATACTGGGAAGGAGGTTCTCGGGAGCGGGATCGGATTCATCCGAACAAGTAGTGAACAATGCTGTTGATTCAGGGTGTTCAGGACTGGGGGTATCCACGTGAAAAGACTGGTGATTCTGAGCGTTTGCCTTGTTCTAGCTCTGTCATTCGTGGCGGCCGGGTGTGGTGATGACGCGCCCACGGCGGACACACTGCCGGCGACCACCGCGGCTCCGACTGAGACTACGGCACCGACCGAGACCACTGCGGCACCGACCGAGACCACTGCCGCTCCCACCGAGACCACCGCCGCCATGACCGTCGAGCCCATCGAGCTCTCGATGGTGAGCTTCATCCCCGACATGCCTCCGGGCGGCAACTGGGCTCGTGACTTCACCGACAAGATCGAGGAGTACTCGGGCGGCGCGATGACCGTCAAACTCAGCGGTCCCGAAGCCATTCCCGCGCCGGACCAGGTATCCGCCGTGCAGCGCGGCACCATCGACATCGCGAGCGTGCTCAGCCCGTTCGCCGATACCCTGGTTGCAGGTTCGAGTTGCTCCGGCCGCGCGGAATACAACCCGATGGAACTCAGGGCGTCTCAGACCTACTTCAAGTATCTCTCTGACGGATTCGCTGAGAACGGCATCCTGTACCTGGGTGCGTCCGTCTCCTCCGAGGCTCAGGTCCAGACCGTTCTCTATCTGGGCAAGGAGATCACCGGCCTGGAGGACATCAAAGGCATGAAGATCGCCTCCGTGGGTGGCTCCAACAAAGCCTTCATCGATTCCCTGGGCGCCACTACCATCCCGATCGACTTCACCGAGTACTTCACCGCCATGGAGCGCGGCACGGTCGACGGGTACAACGCCGGCATTCCCGCCATCCTTGACTTCGGGCTCACCCCCGTCACCAAGGCCATGCTGAACGAGCCCTTCAGCTCCTGCGGTGGGCTGATGCTGATGAACATGGAGAAGTGGAACAGCCTGACCCCTGCCCAGCAGGACGTCATCAACAAGGCCATCATCCAGACTGAGATCGACGGCGCCGCCATGTTCACCAAAACGGTGGAAGAGGTCGTCGCTACGATAACCGGCGAGGGTGTGAAGGAGATCAAGCTCTCCCCCGAGGATGCGAAGGCCTTCTACATCGCGTACCGCGACAGCATGTGGGCGGAAGACATCGCCAGGTGGCCGGACATCGCTCCGCAACTCAAAGAGTGGCTGGTCAACCCCGACTTCCCGCGGGCCAACTAGACACCGAGCACAGAACCGTCGGAGCCCGCGGACGCTCGTCCGCGGGCTCCGACGAACATGACAGAGCCTAATGCCGGGCACGGAGCGACGCATCGACCACCCACTCCGTGCCCGACAAACATCCGCGAGTCATCGGAAAAGGGTTGACATGGAGTTTCTGCGCAGAACAGAAAGAGCCTTTGACAAGATGATGGACGTCATGCTGCTCATATCGGGCATCATCGTCGTCCTCGACACGATTGCGGTAGTCCAGGATGTCATCATCCGCAAGGCGTTCGACTTCACCTGGGCCCCTCTCTACGAGATCCTCACCTACTCACTGGTGTGGATGACCTTTCTGGGCACCACCGCCATCTACCGCGACAACGGTCACGTGAAGCTGGACTCCTTCCTGCAGTTGCTTTCCCAGAGAAAGCAGACCCTGGTCAATTTGATCACCTCGTGCGCCGTTGTGGTGCTATGCCTGTTCCTACTGTTTCTCACGGCGCGACTGAACGTCAACGACTTTCTGAACGACTTCCGGCTGGCCACCATCCTGAATCCTCCCAAGTGGCCGATCGAGATCATCATCCCCTTATCGTTCTTGATGCTGTCCATCCAAGCCGTCAGACACTCGGTGACTTACTTCAAGACCTACCGGTCTGGAGAGGTCACAGAGCCCGCCGAATAGAGAGGATCACCATTGGAATGGTTCGAGGCCCTCATTCTCATGTTCGGCTGCCTCATCGGCATCATGGTGACGGGCATGCCGATCTCTTTCGCCTTCATGTTCACCTGCATCATGGGGGCCGCGGTGTTCTGGGGCGGCTGGAGCGGGCTGGATCAGCTGGCCATGAGCTTCTACAGTTCCGTGGCCAACTATGTCTTTCTGCCCATCCCCCTGTTCGTCCTCATGGGCGACGTCATCTTCGCGTCGGGGGTCGGTACCCAGATCGTGGGCGCGGTGGACAAACTCATGGGCAGATTGCCGGGCCGGCTTAGCCTCCTCGCCATCGGCTCGGGCGTGCTCCTCGGCACCATGATCGGCATCAGCGGCGGGTCGATCGGTATCCTCGGACGGACCCTTGCTCCCGAGATGGTAGGTCGAGGCTACAAGCCCCCGATGATCTATGGGCCCATCGTCTCCAGCGGCACCCTTGCCGTCCTCATACCCCCGAGCGCCATGGCGGTGTTCATCGGCGCCATCGGCAGTGTGTCGGTCGGCAGTCTGCTCATGGCCATCCTGGTTCCCGGCCTTTTGTTGGCGGCTATGTTCTGCGCCTACATCATCATCCGCTGCAAGCTGGACCCCTCGCTGGCCCCCACCTATGAGGTCGCCAAGGTCTCTCTGGGTGAGAAGTTCCGTTCGTTCGTGTACTACATCGTGCCCATCATCATCGTCATCCTCGCCGTCATCGGCAGCGTGTTCGCGGGTGTCGCCACCCCCAGCGAAGCCGCCGCCCTCGGCGTCGTCGCGTGCCTCCTGCTGGCCGCCCTCTATAGGAAGTTGACCTGGAAGACGGTCTTCACATCCGGCATGAACACGGTGCGGGTCTCCGTGATGGTGTTCTTCATCGTCGTCGGCTCCATCAGCTTCAGCCGCATCCTGGCCACGACCGGTGCCATCACGGAGTTGATCCAACTGGCTACCACGGCCGACATCTCCCCCATCATGGTCATTATCTTCACGCAGGTCGTCTTGTTCTTCCTGGGCATGTTCATGGATCCTGCCAGCATTGTGATGATCACCGCCCCCATCTTCTTCCCCTTGGCCAAGGAACTGGGCTATGATCCGCTCTGGTTCGCCGTGCTTTCGTTGCTCAACATCCAGTTGGGGCTGATCTCACCGCCGTTCGGGCTGGACGTATACACCATGAAAGCCGTTGCACCAAAGGATGTGAGTCTGGGGACGGTGTTCCGATCATCGATCCCCTACATGCTGATAGGCTTCCTCCTCATGGTCCTCATCTTCATATTCCCCGATATCGCCACCTGGCTTCCAGGCCTGTCCGGCGATTGACGATGGGAGAATCAAGCATAGGTTCTAGTTAGGAGGAACGAGTTGGGTTTTGGAGCGATGGGAAAGGTCCTCTGGGTGGATCTGTCCACGAAGGAGATACGAGAAGAGCCTCTCGATGAGCTGACGGCCCGTCAGTATCTGGGGGGCTACGGTCTGGGCGCGCGCATCCTGTTCGACCGGCAGAAGCCGGGTGTCGATCCCCTGGGCCCCGAGGCCACACTCGGCTTCGTCACTGGCCTGCTGACCGGCACCGACGGGGTGGGAGGTTCGAGATACGTGGTGGTGGGCAAGTCACCGCTGACAGGAGGCTGGGGAGACGCCAACTCAGGCGGTGACTTCGGCCCCTACCTCAAGTTCTCCGGCTACGACGCGGTGTTCGTCACCGGTGTCTCGGAGACCCCGGTCTATCTGCACATCAATAACGGCAAGGCCGAACTGAGAGATGCCGCCCCCGTGTGGGGGAAGGACACCTTCGAGACCCAAGACATCCTCAGGGAGGAGCACGGCAAAGACCTCCAGGTGGCCTGCATCGGTCCCGCGGGCGAGAAGGTGTCTCTCATCGCCTGCGTGATGAACAACAAGGGCCGCGCCGCCGGACGCTCCGGCCTGGGCGCCGTCATGGGCTCCAAGAGGCTCAAGGCAATAGCCGTCCAAGGTAACCTGGAAGTACCGACGGCGTCGTCGGCCGAAGACCTGCGCCAGATGAGGAAGCGGCACGTGGCCGCCCTCGCTGGGCACAAGGATCAACTGCACGCCATGGGCACGCCGGGTATCTACGACATCTGCTGCAAGATCGACGATGCCCCGACCAAGAACTGGGCCGGCGTCGCCTCGATCGACTCGCCCAACTACGAAGACTGTCGGGGCGCCAACGTAATCGCCATGCAGAAGCGCCGCTACGGTTGCTGGCGCTGCGCCATCGCCTGCGGCGGGATCATGAAGGAAGGCACGGGAGAGTTCGCGTTCGCGGACGGATCGCACAAGCCTGAGTACGAGACCATGGCCATGTTCGGCAGCAACTGCTGCAACGACGACCTCGACTCTCTCGTCCTGGCCAGCGACATCTGCAACCGCCAGGGCGTGGACACCATCTCGGCCGGAGCCGCCGTAGCCTTCACCATCGAGTGTTTCGAGAACGGTCTCATCACGGCGGAAGACACGGACGGCCTCGCGATGCATTGGGGCGACGCCAAGGCCATCATCGCCATGACCGAGAAGTTGGTGAGGCGCGAGGGCTTCGGAGACATCATCGCCGACGGCGTGAAGATCGCCGCGGAGAGGATCGGCAGGGGTTCCGAGAAGTACGCCATGCACGTGGGAGGACAGGAGATCGCCGCCCACGATCCCAGAGGTGGCTGGGGCTTCGCCATCGGCTACGGCGCCGACCCCACCCCCGGGCGACACAACCAGAGCGGCGGCAACCATCCGCCGGGACTCGACATCCCCAAGGTGGGACGCAGCCAACTCGCCGGTCGCGGGCTCTATCACAAGATCAGCACCAACTATTTTCATGCGGCGAGCGGCCTTGGGCTGTGCCAGTTCGTCATCGGCTCCTATCCGCACGCCGACCAGTTGGTGGAGGCGCTCAAGATGATCACCGGCTGGGAGGACATCACCAGCGAGGAACTGGTGGAGACCGGCGAGCGGATCACCAATGTGCGTCAGGCCTTCAACATGCGCGAGGGCGTTACCGGTCCCTTCAAGTACCCCGACAGGATGCGCGGCGTGCCGCCCAAGACGGTCGGCCCCAGAGCCGGTACGACCTTCACCCACGAAGAGGTCTACAACGAGTACCTCGAACTCATGGACTGGGACACCGAGACCGCCAAGCCCAGCAAAGCCAAGCTCCTGCAACTCGGCCTTGACGACATCGCTGAGGTGCTCTGGCCCCACGAGGCTGCTGAACAATGATGCTTCGCCGCATGGATGCGCCGGCCGGGCTGGGCACTCACAGGAAACACACAGACTAGGAAGGTATCCATGGATCTGGGCTTTCAGGCAAAGACGGCATTGGTCACGGGCGCCGGCAGCCAGGTGGGCTTCGGAAAAGAGATCGCGCTGCTCCTGGCCGCGGAGGGCATCGATGCGGTGGCCGTCACCGACGTCGATCTGGCAGGCACTGAACAGACGGCAGCTGCTGTACGCGAACTGGGCTGCCGCTGTGCCGCCTTCCAGGCCGACATCACCGACAACGCCGCCGTGAAAGCCATGGTCGGTAAGGTGCTGGACGAGTTCGGCCGCATCGACATACTCTGCAACGTCGCCGGGGCCATCCTGCACAAGGACCGTGTCCCCCTCGACGAGCAAGACCCCGCGGTGTGGGACAGGCAGTTCAAGCTCAACGTAAGCGGTACCATGAACGTCAGTCAGGCGGTCCTCCCCGCGATGCGCGCGCAGAACTACGGAGTGATCGTCAACATCGGTTCGGGCAGCACGCGCCAATACGCCATGGGTGTGGGCACGTACGCCATGTCCAAGTACGCCCTGGACCTCTTCACCAAACAACTGGCCTACGTCGAGGGCCCCAGCGGCATCCGCGTCAACTGCGTCGCCCCCGGCCCGGCAGCGACGAACTTCGGCGCCATCCTGCACGAAGGCGAACCCGAACTTTCCCCCGAGGCGGCCGAGGCCAGACGGGCCGCCTTCCTCGGTGCGTTCCCCCTGGGACGGATCGGCACAGCCAGAGACATCGCCAACGCCACCCTGATCCTCGCCTCAGATATCACCAGTTACGCCACCGGACAGGTGTTCCATGTGTCCGGCGGCTCGGTCATGTAGGAAGGAGGTCGACGTGAGCGGTCAGTACGACAAGTACATCCATCACCCGCCGCATCTGCGGCTGACCATGAAGGCAGATGGCAGCCCGGTCTTCGACGGTCTCATGATCGGACATCAGCAGCTCGGGTATCCGTTCATGATGGGACATCAGTTCGTCCTCAAGCCCTTCAAGGGCGACAACCCCTGCCACACGCACAACTTCCACGAGATACTGGCTTGGTACGGCGGAAACCCCAACGATCCGGATGACTTCGGCGGTGAGGTGGTCCTCCACATGGGCGCGGAGATGGAGAAGCACGTCTTCACCCGCCCCACCATGGTCTATCTGCCCCCGGGCATCCCCCATTGTCCGCTGGAGATCACCCGTGTCGACAGTCCCATCATCCAGATCGAGATCATGCTGGCCGGCGCCGAAGGCACCAGGGAGCCCTATTTCGAAGCCGACATGGACTTCGACTCCCACAAGGTCATGAACTTCGAGACCATCCCGTACAAGGAATAGTGACGGCGATGGGTACCTACGACAAATACATATGCACCACGCTTCAGAAGCGTCACCTGCTCCCGGGGCCGACCCCGGAGCAGCGCGACCAGCTCGCTGCCGAGGGTAAACGCATCAGCATGGAGCACATGCACTGGATCGACGAAGAGGTCATCCCCGGCGCTTACTACGGTGAGACCACGTGGATATGGCCCCCCACGTTCCCCAACCAGGTGACTTGGGAAGATCTGGCCAAGGTGGGGTTCGCCACCCCGGGCATGTTCCCGCACGTCCACGGCTTTCCGGAACTGCTGTCCTGGTGGGGCACCAACCCCGACGACTTCGGAGACACCGACCCCATGGGCATGCAGATGGACGACGAGATCATCCCGCTGCAGTCGAGCTGGGTGGCGTACATACCGGCCAACCTGCCGCACATGCCCGTGTTCCGCACCGGCGTGCGCAGTCAGATCTACACGCGCCCCACGCTGCATTGGGTGTCGGGTCCGGGAGGCGTGTACACCAGAGAGAAGGACGACGAGACTAAGAAGGCCGAGGCCGAAGAGAAGGCTCCCCCTGTAGCCAGGGAAGTCGACCCCGCCGAATCAAAGTACGCGAAGTACATGGTCTTCGGGACGCCGGCGGACATCGTGAGGCCGGAGTTCATGCGCCCCCTCGACCCCGAATACACCCGCCCCATGGCCTATATCGACCAGACGGTCATCCCGGACGCCGAGTTCGGGTGCGACACAAGATGGTTCCTGCCTGGCGACAAGTCCAAGGACGGCCAAGTAATCATGGATGCGCATACACTCCCCCACGGCACGTCCATCGCCTGCGTGGCCATGAACTACGACGACATCACCGACCTCTCCGCCGAGGTCGAACTCTGGATCGGCGGCGAGAAGCACCTCATCAGCGAGAGCTTCTGGGCCTACATACCGCCGAACGTGGCCCAGGGTCCCATGGTGATCCGCAATGTCACAAAGCAGATGTTCTTCATGATGTCGTGGCCCATGGGCCTCGGTATCGAGAGGTATCCGGGCGGAAGATAGGCGGCGACCGGTCTCCCGGTCGCGGTGCCGCGGCCGAGAGACCTGCGCGCGATTCGGACAGACACTCGAGGGGGGCAGGTGTGATGGTCAAGACCTTGGAAGAGCTTGAAGCCGAGATCGAGAGTCTGAAGTCGCAGGTGGCCGAGGCGGCCTCTGCCAAGGACTACCTCGAGATCTGGAAGCTGCAGTCGCTCTATTCGCACCTGTACTACATGGGCAGGAGGGCGGAGGTCCCCGCTCTCTTCGCCCAGAAGACGCCCGGCGTCAGCCTGGAGATGGAGGACAGCGGCGTCTACGAAGGGCTGGAGAGTGTCACGCGTTTCTGGAACACCATCTTCGACGACAAGAAGATCGCCGCTGGGCACCTGGCCATCCACATGACGGTGAACCCGCTGATCGAGATCAACGGCGACCGCTCGAAGGCCAAAGGCGTGTGGCACTCCCACGGCTATTGCTCCCTCCCCGTGGAGGGGGCGCTCAAGCAGTTCCTCTGCCTGGGTAAGTACGACATGGAGTACGTCAAAGAGGACGGGCGGTGGAAGATACTGAAGTTCGCCTATCGTCAGGCCTTCATGTGTTCGTACGAAGAGGGCTGGGTCAAGGAGCCGGTGGCAGCAAGCATCGCAGGGTCTCCCCAGAACATCCCGGACAAGCCGCCCACCCACTACATGCCCTACAGCCGCTACCGCATCAACGTGTTCGAGCCGCCGCCGCCCGAGCCATACGCGGACTGACGCCCCCGGCAATCTCCGCGAGGCAGCGCCGGACAGTGACCCGATAAGCAGCGGACAAAGGAGTCGAGCGTGAGCGATGATCTGCTGAAGCGAGTAGAGGACCTGGAGAACAGGCTGGGAATGCTCGAGGACGTGCACGCCGTCCGTCGTCTACATCATCTCTACGGCTACTTCATCGACAAGTGCATGTACGACGAGGCCATCGCCTGCTATGACGAAGAGTGTGAGATCCAGTTCTTCGGCGGCATCTTCCGCGGCCTCGCCGGAGCCCGCCGCATGTACTGCGACGGGTTCCGCAACCGCTTCACCGACGGCAAGAACGGTCCTGTGTTCGGCTTCATCCTCGATCATCCGCAGATGCAGGACGTCGTCGATGTGGGCCCCGACCGGCAGACGGCTTCTGCGAGATTCCGCTGCATGATGCAGTCGGGCAATCACTACGAGAGGAACCCCAATCCCACCGCCGTGGCCCGGCAGTGGTGGGAAGGCGCGCTCTACGAGAACGACTACATCAAGCGCGGCGGGGTGTGGAAGATCAAGAGGCTCGACTACCGGCCGGTGTGGATCTGTACCTTCGAGAACGGGTGGGCCTTCACCCCACCCGACTTCGTGCCCCTCCTTAAGACCACCTACCCCGATGATCCCCTCGGGCCCGACGAACTCATCGACCAACCGCCGCTACGGTGGCCCGAGCACGAGGTGCTTCCCTTCCACTGCGTACATCCGGTGACAGGCGAGCCCATCATCACCCCGCCCCCCGGGCTTGCTCCCGCCAAGGGATAGGGGAAAGCGAACATGTCGCGAGCCGACGCCGCCATATACGTCACCACTGATTCGACGATGACCGGGGCCGAGTAGGCGATTCTCGTGTCTGCGCCCCTTCTGCAACTGAAGCTCACGCTGGCCGGCGTCAGGCCACCGGTCTGGCGCCGCCTCTACGTCTCCAACCAGGCCTCGCTCGCCAAACTGCACGAGATCATCCAAGCGGTCGCGGGTTGGAGCGACCAACACCCGCACGAGTTCGCCATCGCGGAGCAGCGGTTTGGACGACCGGCGCCGCACGAGGTCGTGCCCGTTCGCAACGAGGCTCTCTATAGACTGCACAGCCTCGGCCTGACCCAGGGGCATGGCTTCACCTACGTCTACGACTTCGGCGACCACTGGGAGATCGAGTTGACCGTTGAAGGCGTGCTCCCTCGAGACACCGGCGGCTCCTCTCCCCTCTTGCTCGACGGGGCCCGGGCCTTCCCTCCGGAAGACTCGGGAGGAGCCGAGGGCTATGCGGACCTTATCGAGGCCCTCTCCGACCCCGCACACCCAGAGCACGACGAGTGCAGGCGCTGGGCCGGAGACGACTTCGATCCAGAGCGGTTCGATTTCGACGAGACCAACGCGAGGCTGCTGGCCCTGTAGGCTGCCGCCTCCCGTCGGGGGCGAGCAGTGCACGTTTCCGGTGCTACTCCAGCATTACGTGCAGGCGCCTCAGATCCCGGTCCTCGATGCGCATCTGCAGCTCAAACGCATGGTCCAGTAGGAAGTCGCTCTCCGAGTCACTCAGGCCCTGCCGCTTGAGTTCGGCCACGATGAGGGCGCTGATCTGTTCGACGATCTCCCGTCGGTGCTCGCCCCAGCCACCGACGTCAAGGCCGGCGTCGTCGACCTGGCACAGGTGGGTCAGCAGCCGGTGGCAATCGGCGCCCAACAACGGCAGATCCGTCATGCCCCTGTGCATCCATTTGTAGAACGGTCTGTATCTCTTGTTGAGAAGATAGACTAGAGACGCGGCCGCCTCGATGAAGAGGCCGAGGGCACACCAGGCAGCCACAGGCTCGCCTCTGGCGAGGCAGCGGGGGAAGTTGTACTGTCCCGCCTGCCCGGCCGCGGCGCAGCGCGCGGCCATCTTCTTCAGCCGCACATCCTCGGGATAGAAGGCCAGTAGCCCATCCCGGAAAGCCGTGAACTCGCCCAGCGGATCCGCGAATACCCTCCCGTTGGTGGCGGTGGCCAGGTAAGTCTCGGGTAGGGAGCGCCACTCGGCGAGACTCGCGGGCGCATGAGCAAGGCCGACAAACCGGTGGTAGAAGTCGGCGACCTCGAACACCCCGGTCCGCTTCCCGCTATGCGGACCCTCGACAGCTCGCTTGAAGCCGCGATAGTCGTTCGGCAGTTCGTCGTAGCGACGCTGCAGTTCCTCCCCTATCTCCGCGTGGTCTTCCATCGCCAGCCAGAGGCAGAAGCCCGGTCCCCAGTCGTGGTCTCGGGAAAGTTCATCATCGAACCCGAAACACTGCGAGCCCTCGCCCACCAAGCCGGCCGCGATCCTATCCTCGTAGGCTGAGAAGTGCCCGGCGATGAGGGGACGGCCATACGCCTGGAAGTACGACTCGGAGAGTTCCAGACCCCTCATGGCGTCACCCACCGCCCTCCTCTGACCCTTGGGAGGACCGGAGCTTCTCCCGCGCCATGGCCAGATGCTTGTTGGTCTTGGCCCAGTCCGGATGTTCGTTCCCCAGCACTCTCTCGATGATGCTCAGCGCCTCAGCGAAGCCCTCTTCGGCCCGGGTGAAGTCGCCCATGAGGTAGTCGAGCACCGCCAAGTTGTTCAGCCCCGTCAGATACAGCACGGACTCCTTACCGTCTGTCTGCTCATAGGTGTCGAGGGTCTCCTGGAAGTACTCTCGCGCCTTCTCGTGCCGCCCGGCGGCCATCGCGATCGCAGCGAGGTTGTTGAGCGTGGTGGCCCGCACCACCCCCTGCTTGCCCTGCTTCTCGAGCACGGCAAGAGCCCCGAGGTGCAACTCCTCCGCCTCGTCGTACCTCTTCAGGTCCTGATAGACGAGGCCCAGATTGTTGAGCACGCTGAGATAGAGAAAGTGCTCGGTCCCCACCTGGGCCTCGTAGATACCCCTGGCCTCCCGGAACAGCGACTCGGCCTTCTCGAAGTCTCCCTTGAGCCGATAGGTTCCCGCGAGGTTGTTGATGGTGGTCGCGTAGTCCGCGTTGTCGGTACCCCTCGCCGCGGCTTCGATCCGCGCGGCCTCGAGGAAGGCGACCTCGGAGTCGTCCAGTTCCTTGAGAGCCCGCAGCAGTGAACCCAACTCGTTGAGAGCAGCCACGTATTCCCGGGAATCGTCGCCCGCCTGCTCGCGGATCAGTTCAACCGACTCCCGCAAGAGCGGCTCCACCTCCCGCAGCCGGTGCTCCGCCTGCAGCCGGGCCATCTGCGCCTGGACCGCGCTCAGTCTCTCGCTCATACTCGCACCTACCTCCTGTCATCGGTCAGACTGTGGGCGGCACTCAGCAGAAGCCGCATCGTTCCTCCCTCTCCTGCGCCATCGGTGAACTTGACCTCAACCTCAGCCTTCGGATGAGCAGCACGTCCGATTCTCGACTCCCCCAGCAGTAGTAGGGTACCCTAGTAGCAGACACTACTTTGACATTCGAGTCCTTGAAAGTGGAGGCTATGAAGACCGTCGACGGGGAGCGTGCCCTGGAACCGATGTCCACCCGCTGGAAACACATGACTGACACCGAGAAGAGACAGCGCATCGTCGACGCCGTTCTGCTTCTCATAGGGAAGCATGGCCTGCAGGGAACAACGACGGCGCGCATCGCGGCCACGGTTGGGGTCTCGGAACCGACGCTGTATCGCCTCTTCCGCAACAGGCAGGAGATGCTTCTGGCGGCGGCGGATGCCATGTGGCAGATGCGGCGGGACGACCTCGATTCCGCTGAGGGCGCGGACGCCATCGAACGCCTGCGCACCATAGGTGAGCATCACACCAGAGGCATCCAGAGGTCGCGCGTGGCCGAGTTCCTCTACGAGATGGCCGTATCTCCCCCGAGCCTGGGCCTGCGGGAGCACCTGAGGGAGCAGCATCTCCGCGATGTGCAGCACCTCATGGACATCATCGACGAGGGCAAGGTGGACGGCAGCGTGCGGAAGGATGTGGACTCTTGGGAAGCGGCGTGGCGCATCATGGCCTTCTTCTGGCTGGAAGCGACCGCGCGGCTGCACGGGCTGGAGGATGTGGTGATGGACGGCTTCTCCACCCGAGTCTTCGACTCCATCCTGAAGGAGATCGCCGAGTAGGCATCCGCGCGCACTGTTGGGGTAGACTGGGACGACCGCGCGCCGAGACGCCCAGGAGGATACACCGGTGACCAGCAGCCTGCCTGAGAGCATCGCCTTCCCGGAGGGACTCCGCCGGGACGACCTCAATCGGCCCTATCCCACTCACCGCCTTCGCCGCGTGGAGCAGCCCACTACGCGCATAACCGGCGAGGTCCAACGCTTCGACGAAAGAGAGCATGGCTTTCAGCAGGCTCTGCGGGGATGCTACGGACCGGTGCCACAACGGGAGTTCCAGCGCTTCGTGGCCAAGTACCCCCTGTCCGGAGCGATGATGGCAGTCGAGCATCATCTGGTGGATGCGGTGGACGGTCCGATCGCCCCAGAACGTGCTCCGCTGCCCGACGACCCCGCGGCCCTCAGCAACCACATCAAGCAGACTGCGCTCTTCATGCGGGCGGACGATGTCGGTGTCTGCGAGCTACCTCCCTACGCCGTCTACTCTCACGACAAGAACGGTCAGGCTGTCGAGTTGGGCCACACGCACGCCATCGCCGTCCTGGTCGATCAGGGCTACTCCACCTTCGCGGCGGCGAGCGGACGCGATTGGATCAGCAACTCGCAGAGCTTCCGTTCCTATTCGGCCACGGCCTTGATCTCGTGCATGCTGGCCGAGTACATCAGGCGCCTTGGCTACTCCGCAAGAGCGCACCACTCCATGGACTACAAAGTGGTCGTCCCCCCCATCCTCATGATGGCCGGACTGGGGGAGATCTCCCGCATCGGTGGGATCGTCATCCACCCCTTCATGGGACCTCGCTTCAAGGCGGCGGTGGTCACGACCGACCTGCCACTCGCACCCGACAAACCTATCGACTTCGGTCTCCAACCCTTCTGCGACTCCTGCAAGAAGTGCGCCCGCGAGTGCCCTTCCGGCTCGATCACCGACGGACCCAAGACCGTATACAACGGCTACGAGATCTGGCGGAACGATGTCGACTCGTGCGCGCGCTTCCGGGTCACCAACTCCCGCGGCTCGAGCTGCGGCAGATGCATCAAGGTGTGCCCTTGGAACAAGGCCAACAGTTGGTATCACGAACTTGCCACCCGCCTCGCCGCTCGTTCGGGGCTGGCGCGTCGTGGGCTCATATGGCTCGACGATGCCATGGGTTACGGCGAGGAGGACCCCAGTCTCAAGTGGTGGCTGGACATGGAGCAGGTCGACGACCGGGTGCTGCCGCGCTGAGAGACGTACGGGACCACGGAACCGCCCGGTGATACCGTTACCCGGAAACGATCAGGGAGGACCCATGATAGTCATCGAAGGCAGCACCACTCCGACCGCGCTCATGGCCCCCGAGGACGACATCATCGTGGGTGAAAGCCCCGGTGAGCGGCCGCCGGCTGTTCAACATGACCGATACCGAGGGCTGGGCCGCGGCGCTCACCACCTTCGGCATCGGCGGCAGGCTCAACTGGCACACGCATGACTCCGAGCAGATCCTCTACATCACCGAGGGTCGAGGGATCGTCGCCACCAAGGAGCGGGAGTACGTGGTGACGCCGGGCACTCTCATCTACATCCCTGCCGGTGAGAACCACTGGCACGGAGCGTGCGAAGACTCCTCCATGACCCACCTCAACATCCAGAAGGCGGGCATCCACCTGGCCGAGTAGGGCCGCCGGGCCGCGCCCCGCCGGGGCGCGGCCCAAGACGCGGGAGGTTATCCTACGCCATGTATCCGGCTGCGAGCCATCCCCCGTCCACCGGCAAGGTCACCCCGGTGATGAAACAGGCGTCGTCGGAAGCCAGGAAGAGTATGGCCTTCGCCACCTCCTCCGGGTCCGCCGGGCGTCCGAAGGGGCACTGCCTCTCGATCGCCTCCAGGGACACGATGCCCTTCTCGATGGCGGCGTCGAAACGAGGGGTCCGGGTCCAGATGGGGGCTACGCAGTTCACGTTGATGCCGTGCTTGGCCCACTCCACGGCTTGGGAACGCGTCATGTTGATGACCGCGGCTTTGGAGGGACCATAGGCGTTGATGTTGGGAACGCCCGAAATGCCCGTCCGCGAAGCCACGTTGACGATCTTGCCGCCGCCGTGGTCCTTCATCCACCGCGCCGCCCTCTGACTGCACTGAAAGACGGCCCGCACGTTGATGGCCCACACTCTATCCCAAGCCGTCATGTCCTCCAGCTCGAGCGTGGGAGCAAGCACCTTGCCCGTGCCGGCGTTGTTCACCAATATGTCGAGACCGTTGAAGGCGGCGATGGCCTCGTCGACCATGGCGTAGGTCTCGGCGGGTATCGATAGGTCGGCGGAGATGGCCACGGCCCTGCCGCCTCTACTCCTGACGGCCGCCGCCGTCTCCTCAGCGTCCCGGAGGTCGAGATCGGCGGCGACCGCGGCGGCGCCCTCCTCGGCGAAGAGCAGGGCCGTGGCCCGACCGATGCCCCTGCCTGCCCCGGTAATCAGTGCAGTCTTTCCTCCCAGTCTCATGTACGCCTCCGACGTCGGTCGTACCTGCATGCAGCGTACCCGCCCGCTGAAGGGCACCGGGGCGGCTGCGCCCTCGGTCGCCCCGCGTTCCTACACCTTCAGGTTGAACATGCGGATAGCGTTCTCGCTCATGATCGCCGTGCGCTCCGCGTCGGAGATGTCCAGAGTCTTCATGAACTCAACGCCGTCCGACATCCAGTTGTAGAACACCGGGAAGGACGTGCCGAAGAGGATGTGGTCGGCGCCGGAGACCGCAACGGCGCATTCCACCTGGTCTTTGCCCCACGACGCCGGATGCGTGGTGTCGAAGAAGATGTTGTTCTGCAGATACCTCGTTACCCTCTCGCCTTCGTTCATATCCAGGCGCAGCATGGCTTCCTTCTTGGCGCCCAGTTTTGGCGTCAGCAGCCTCTGGTTGGCGAACCAGTTGCCTCCGAACATGGTGTGGATGAACTTGAGGTTCGGGAACTCGTCGAACATTCCGCTGAACAGCTCGCGGCCCACTGCCGTGGCCTGATCGACGATGCGACCGAACTCGCGGCGCAGGTTGGTGAAGTCGATGATGGACTGCCAGTAGACGGGCAGCGGGGTGTGATGCACGATCACCGGCACGCCCAGATCGTTGAGGACCTTCAGATAGGGCTTGAAGACCTCGTCGTCAAGATAGAGTTGGCCGTAGTGGCAGGCCATCTGCACGCCGACCATGCCCAGTTCCTTCAGACAACGTTCCAGCTCGTATAGACTCTCCTTTCCTCCCCAGGGCGGCACCGCGGCGCACGTATACAAGCGACCGTTGGAGCGCCTGCACATCTCGGCGGCCTCGTCGTTGACGATCCGGCACGCGTCGAGCCGAAGCCATTCCTGCCACACGGGGACGCGGAGGATGCCGATATCGACGCCGGCGTCGTCCATGGCCTGGAGCTTGGCCTCCAGCGAATAGTCGCCGGCTACGTAGTTGAGGTTCTGATAGCCCTTGGGCTTTTCGAGGACGAGCTGCTGTTTGCCCGAATCCATGGTCTTCACGTAGGCGATCTCGCCGAAGCCGCGGGGGGCCGTGCTGAGGAACTGGTCCAGGATCGTCTCGTCCTCGAACAGTTGCGTGGGCAGATGATGCATGTTGATATCGACGATCATGAGCACTCCTTACGTAGACAGATTCCACCTGAGCCAGGCTGATTCCCAGCGCTGGAAACGGCGCTTGGACCGATGCCTATCCCAGCTCGTTTCCGGCGATAAGCACGCTGACAGTCGCAGAACCGGGCTCCCCACCTTGGTTATGAGTCAGGCCAAGGCGCGGGTCCTTCACCTGCCGCGGGCCGGCCTTGCCCTGGAGCTGTTTGTAGACCTCATAGAGCATCCTCAGACCCGTGGCGCCGATAGGGTGCCCGAAGCATTTGAGGCCGCCGTCGGTGTTCACGGGCAGTTCCCCCTCCAGGGCGAACGTACCGGCCTCAATGTCCTCTTTCACCCGACCGCGGGGACTGAACTGCAAGTCTTCCATGATGGTCAGTTCGGTAATGGAGAAGCAGTCGTGCACCTCAGCGATGCTGATTTCCTTGCGCGGGTCCTTGATGCCGGCTTCCTCGTAGGCCGCGATGCCACCGCGATACGTCTCCTCCACGTGAGCAAGGTCGTACACCTGGCTCAGCCAACCCTCACGCCCTCCCTGGCAGATGGTGGCGGCTTTGATGTAGATGGGATCGGAGCGGAAGTTCTTGGCCAGGTCGGCGCGCGTGATGATGGCGGCAGCCGCGCCGTCGCTCACTCCGCAGGCGTCGTACAGCCCCAACGGATAGGCGATGATGGGAGCCTTTAGCGCCTGCTCCAGAGTGATCTCACGCTGAAAGTGAGCCTTAGGGTTGAGCGATCCGTTATGGTGGTTCTTGACTGCGATCTGGGCCAAGAGCCTCTTGCCTTCATCGAAGTCCATTCCGTACTTGGCGAAGTAGGCTGTGGCCATCATGGCGAATCCGGCCGCCGGGGTCTGGGTGGTGAGTCGATAGCTCCAGGTGCAGACAGGCCGGGTCTGCGGTAGACCGGAGTACCCCGTGTCCTTGAGCTTCTCGGCCCCGACCGCGAGCACGACGTCGTAGATGCCGGCGGCCACGGCGTACGCGGCCCCCCGGATCGCTTCCGATCCGGTGGCGCACTGGTTCTCCACGTGAGTCACGGGGATGTACGCCAGCTTCAGCGGGGTCGACATGATCGATCCCGACTCACCCGCGAAGACGCTGCCCCACCAGGCGGCTTGGATGTCCTCAGGCCCGATGCAGGCGTCTTCGAAGGCCTCGTACGCGGCATCTATGATCATGTCTTCCAGGCTCTGGCCCCAGTTCTCGCCGAACTTGACGCAGCCCATGCCCACGATGGCGACTCTGTCCTTGATGCTATTCACGGCTCATCCCTCTTCGGTGGAGGGCATACACCTGACCGGCATGCACTTCCACCAGTAGTTGTAGATACCCCCCACGTAGTACAGCAGGCGGAAGGTCATCTCCACGGGCATGCCCACGGTCACCGCCGCCGGGTCGCGGTCCGTCATGTCGCACATGAGACGACCGCCTCCCTCGAAGTCGACGAAGGTGACCGTCACCGGGGGATCGACCGTCTGCATCACATGGTCGTGGGAGAAGGAGAAGACCTTCGCAGGCACGTCGGCAAACGGGTACGATTCGCGCTCGTCCTTGGCGTGACAGTTCACGCACACCCGCTGCGGCGGATACTGGGGCGTGCCGCAACGTAGGCAGCGCGTGCCCGTTAGCCTCATCTCATACGAGACTTCGCGCCACTGGGCCGCGGGCGAAGGCATGCGCAGTTCGAGAGGCGGCCGTGCGGCGGGCTGCAGTGGCAGCAGTTCGCGCCAGCGCAGATACTGCTCGTAGTTGCGCAGCAGGGCTTTGGACGCCACGTGTTTGCGTACACCCCAGCAGTCCGCGATACTGCCGACCCGCTCTGTGGTCTCCAGGATGGCCGTGTCGCAGCCGTTGCCGTAGCAGGCCAAGAGGATGGTCTCGCCGCTACCCGCCTGTTCCAGGGTGGCAACGAGGCTCATGAGGCTCATGGCGCAACCGGTGTCCCCCACCGAAGCGTGCAACAGGTCCTTGATCTGCGTCTCTTCGTTGATGCGCAACTTCTTGGCCACGTTGCGCAGTTGGCGTGCGTTGGGGGAGTTCAGCGCCACGTGAGCGATGTCGGTGACGGCCATGCCGTACTTCTCCAGCGCGGCGGACACGCCGTGCACCATCACGTCAACGTAGCCTTCCTCCATGGCGAAGCGATCCTCGGCCGAGCGGACGAACGTGTCCTTGTCCGAACGCCAGGTGTCCTGGATCTCGTAGTACCTGCTATCGAAGCGTGTCACCTCGGCGATGGTGTCGTCGCGGCTCACCAACAGAGCCACGGCTCCGTCCCCGAGGTTCATCTCCGCGGGTCCGGACGGATACCCCATCCGTGCATCCGCGGCACAAACGAGGATACGGTCCGCACTTCCGCTCGTGACGCCATCGAGAGCCGCTTTGAGAGCATTCGTCCCGGCCCTCAGCGAGCCCCCGAAGTCGACAGTGAAGACCTCCGAGGGCAGACCAAGCACGGCGGCGATGGTGGCCGCGGTCTGCTTCTCCCGGTAGGGCGCGGTGGTCGACGCGAAGTACAGGCCGTCGATCGACACGCGGTCCACGCCTTGCAGGCAGTCGCGCGCGGCGGCCACGGCCATAGTCAGACTGTCCTCATCGTAGCTGGCGACCGCCCGCTCCCCGGGTGGCGCCGAACAGGACCACGCCCGGGCGATCTCTGCCCGGCTCAGTCGGAAGAGGGGTATGTATGCTCCGTAGGAAGATATTCCCGCCATGCCGACCCTACTTCTGTAGGACGATCTCGCCGAGGTAGATGTCCTTCGACGTCTTGGTGGTCACGGTCTCGGCACCGTAGCCTGGAACCTGGATGGTGACGGTGAACTCAGTGTTGGCCGGCAGCCCTTCGAACTCGAAGTCACCGAAACCGTTCGTCTTGGTGCTCCGGCTGTCGCCGTCGCCGCTGAGAACCACCTCAGTGTCTTTCGCCACCTCGTCCACGTCGCCGTAGATGATGGTGCCGGCCACGAACTTCTTGGGAAGGCCTCTATAGGTGACCTTCTCACCCATGGCGTATTCCGGGCCGAGGACCTCGGTGGCACCGGCCGCCACCAGCCGCGCCACTGCGCTGGCAGGGTCGTCCAGGTCACCGAAGACAAGCGCTCCGCTGGGGCAGGACTCCACGCAGCGAGGCTCGGGCTCACCCTTGTCCAGGAGATGGGCGCACATGGTGCACTTCTGGGCCAGCTGGAGCTCCTCGTTCCACTCGATCCTGCGGTAGGGGCAGGTCTTCACCAGTTCCTTGTTGCCCTTGGCCTTCTCCGGGTCGATGAGGACGATGCCGTCCGCGCGCCGGTAGATGGCCCCGGTCTGGTCGAGTTTGATGCAGGCGGCCGAGTCGCAGTGGCTACACGTGACCGGGACGTGGTCCACCTTGACGTGCGGGTACTTGCCGCGCTCGAGCTCGTTGACCTTCATCCAGTTGCCGCCGCTCATGGGCTGAGGGGCCGAGTAGCCGGGATAGTCGTTACCGGCGAATTCGTCCCGGCAGGTGAGGAAGCAGTTGTAGCATCCCACGCACCGATCGATATCGATCGCTATTCCGAATCTAGTCACTTCTTACGCCTCCCACTTGCAGACTTCAACGAGAAAGGACATGTTGGCTTCGCCGTAGGCGTTCTTGCTGGTCATGCGCGAATGCGACAACAGGTTCACGCACCCACCTCTGTCGATGCTATCCGCGTTGCCCGGCTCCAGCGGATCGTACTTGGCCGCGGCCTGGTAGGAATGGACCAGGCCCGGCCGGCAGCGCTCGGTCACCAGCGCCACGCCCAGCACTCTTGCGCGGTCGTTGTACACCATGACGAGGTCGCCGTCCTTGATGCCCCGCGCTTCGGCGTCGTCGGGATTCAAACGCATGGGCCAGTAGGCGTAGCCGTCCTTGACGATGCGGTGCTGGCGCATGTCGTTCAGCCACTCGATCTTGTTGTCCTGATGGGTGTGGTAGGAGTGCTTGGCGTGCGGCGTCATGAGGATAAGGGGATACTTGTCCACCAGGCCCTTGGTCTCGTGGCCCTCGTAGAGAGGGATGTAGCGAGGCATGGGCGGCCGTTCCTCGTCGTCGGGGAAGTGCTCCTGGAGTCTCGTCCGTATGAACTCGATCTTGCCCGAGGGCGTGGCCAACTCCGTCGCCTTGTCGGTACCCTGGAGCGGGTTGAAGCGGTCGGGGGTGTCCACCGGCCGACCCTCGTAGTACCACTTGTTGGACACGGTGGGCTGATAGTCTTCGGGCAGCGAGGGCACCACGAAGTAGCCCTTCTTCTTGAACTCCTCATAGGAGACGTGCTTGGGCAGGTCGGTGTAGTCGAAGACCTTGCGGATCCAGTCTTCCTCTGAGTTGCCCTCGGTGTACTCCTCCAGGAAGCCCAGGCGCTCCGCCAGTTCGCAGTAGATCTGGTAGTCGGGCTTGGACTCCCACAATGGCTCGATGCACTTCTGCTGATACATGAGGATGCGGTGGTTGCAGTTGACGTTGCCGTTGCCGTAGCCGCCCGGCTGGGCCCACTCGGAGATGTCTTCGTGCTCGAAGTTGGTGCTTGCGGGCAGGATGACGTCGCCGAAGGTGGTCTCGCTCTGCCAGTGGCAATCCTGCATGACCACGAACTCCAACTTGGGCGACTGGTACATGCGCACCCACTTGCTGGTGTCGGTCATGGTGGAGATGAAGGAACCGCCATGGCGGTGGATCATCCGGATCTCGGCGCCGTTCGGGCCGGGCTCGGGGTACTGCATGGGCTTGAACTGCTGCTCGGCATACTGCACGCAGAAGCCTTCGCCCAGCCATTCGATGTGCCCATCCAGGATGGCCTCGGGCAGCATGATGCGGTAGACCTTCTGGGTGACCTCGTTGCGGTCCGGGAAGGTGGGTTGCTCGGCGACGAGCCCGAACACGTCCCAGCCCACGTCGGAGTAACCGGCGCTCTTGAAGCTCATGTCGAGCGGCGCGCCGTGAGCGGTCCCGCCCCAGAGGTTGACCCCGTCCTTGCCGATGCCCGTCATGGCGGCCAAGTGGATCATGAGGCTGCACCATTCAGTGGCATACGAGTTGCGGCAGGCGCCGGCAGTGCCGTACTGGGTGCCGGTGGCGATCATGGTCTTCTTGGAAGCCCACTGCTGAGCCAAGGCTTTGATGGTGTGAGCGGGGATGTCACAGATGGCGGCCGCCCAGTCGGGGGACTTGGGAATGCCGTCGGTCTCGCCCAGGATGTAGGCCTTCCACTCGTCGAAGTGGACAGTGCGGTTCTCGATGAACCAGTGGTCGTAGGTGTCGTCCACGATCCACTGGTAGGCGATGGCCTGGGCCAGGGCGGCGTCGGTGCCGGGGCGCGGAGCCAGCCACTTGTCGGCCATGTGCGCGGCGGTGGCGTTGCAGTAGGGGTCGATGAAGATGCCCGTGACCCCCAGTTCGCGGAGCCACTCCCTCCAAATGACTGTCTCCTGGCCACCATAGCCGCCGGCGGAAGTATTGGGATCGACCGACCAGTACATCACCTGCTCGGTGTGCTTCAGGGCCTCGGCCAGCATGTCGAAGGCATCGGACTGACCGAAGCGCCAGTACCAACCCCATGTATGCATGCTGCCCCAGTGCCAGCCTTCCCAGCTGTCGGGGTTGTCCAGAAGCTGGGTGTAGCCCAGGATGTTGTAGAAGCGGGGCATGGGGCCCATCTTGTAGTAGAGCAGCCCGTAGTTGTGATGGGAGGAGACGAAGGCGGTGACGGCGGCCTTCCCGTAGGTCCCCTGGATGCGCTTGGTCTCACTCGCGACGATGTCGAGCGCCTCGTCCCAACTGATGCGCACGTACTCGTCCTTGCCCCGGAGTTCGGGGTGCCGCTCGCCGTTGGGGTCGAAGTTCTTGCGCTTCATGGGGTACTTGATGCGTTGGTCCGAGTAGACGCGCATGCGCTCTGCTATGTTGAAGGAGTTGATGGTGGTCTTGCGCGGATCGGAGAACTTCTTGCCCCTGGCCTCGATGGTCCAGCGGCCGCCGTCCTCCTCCGTCAGCCGCAGTGGGCGCATGCGGGTGATGACCCCGTCGTCCACGGTGACCTTGACCATGCCCCCTATGCAACAGTTGATGAATTCTTGCTCTGCCATCTGCTAGGCCTCCCACTTTGCTACGTCGATCAGACATGAGTTGTTGGCTTCGCCGGGCGCGTTCTTCGACACCATTCTGGAGGGAGTCAGCAGGTTGACGCAGCCGCCTCTGTCGGGGCTGCCCGCCTTGCCGGGCTCCAAGGGATCGTAGTTGGCCGCGGCCTCATAGGAATGGATGGTTCCGGGTCGCACCCGTTCGGTGACATGCGCTATGCACAGCACCGTGGCGCGGTCGTTGAAGAGCTTGACTATGTCTCCCTCGCTGATGCCGCGGGGCGCAGCATCATGCGGGTTGATGCGCATCGGCCACCAAGCGTAGCCATCCTTCTTCACGCGGTGGGCGGGGATGTCATCCAGCCAGTGGCTCTTGTTGTCATGGTGAGTGTGATACGAGAAGCGCGGGTGAGGGCTGATCAACTGCAGCGGATACTCATCGGCCAGCCCCGGCGTGTCGTAGCCCTCCCAACTGGGGATGTAGCGCGCCATGGGTGGCCGCTCTTCGTCATCGGGATCGAAAGCCGTGAGGGTCTGGCTCACGAACTCCACCTTGCCCGAGGGCGTGGCCAGACCGCTACCCGTCTTGGGCGGTCCGGGGGGAGTCCTGTCCTCGGAATACACATCGCTCTCGCGGCCCTCATAGAACCAGCGGAAGGACACCCTGGGCTCCTCATCGGCGGGCATGGCCGGAACGACGAAGTAGCCCTTCTCGGTGAATTCCTCCCAGGTGACGTACTTGGGCAGGTCGGACTTGTCGAAGACGATGCGGTTCCAGTCGTCGATGGAGTGGCCCTCGGTGTACTCGTCCTTGAAGCCCAGCCGCTCGGCCAAGAGCGTGTAGATGTCGTAGTCGGGCTTCGACTCCCACAGGGGCTCGATGCATTTCTGCTGGTAGATGCAGACCCTGTGGTTGCTGTTGAAGTCGTTGAACCCATAGCCACCGGCCGCACCCCACTCGGAAAGGTCGGAGTGCTCGAAGTTGGTGGAGGCAGGCAGGATCACGTCCCCGAACATGGTCTCGCTCTGCCAGTGGCAGTCCTGCATGACCACGAACTCGAGGTTCTCGTGCTGGTACATCCGCACCCACTTGTTGGTGTCGGTCATGGTGCTGATGAACGAGCCGCCGTGGCGGTGGATCATCTTGATGGGGGCGCCGTCGGGCCCGGGCTCCGGGCAGGTGAAGCGATGGTACTGCTGCTCGATGGAGTTGCCGCAGAAGCCCTCGCCGATCCAGCTCACCGGTGGGTCCATCACGATCTCGGGCAGCAGGATACGGTAGGTCTTCTGCGTTACCGGGTTGCCGTGCGGGAAGTACGACTTCTCAGCCACGGTGCCGAAAGCGTCCCAGCCGTTGTCGGAATATCCGAACATCCTGAAGCGGTAGTCGATGGGGGCCGCACCGGCGGTGCCGCCCCAGAAGTTGACGCCCGGCCTGCCGAAGCCCTGCATGGCCATGAGGTAGATGCACAGCCTGGCCCACTCGGTGGCAAATGCTTGGCGGCAGGCGCCGGTGGCGCCGAAGATGCTGCCCACGGCCAACATGGTCTTCTTGGCCGCCCACTCGCGGGCCAGCGAGCGGATGGTGTGCGCCGGGATGTCGCAGATCTCAGCCGCCCATTCGGGGGTGCGGGGCGTGCTGCCGTCCTGGCCCAGGATGTGCTTCTTCCACTCCTCGAAGCCGAAGGTGCGGTTCTCCACGAAGAAGTGGTCGTAGGTGTCTTCGGTGAGCCACACGTGGCCGATGGCCTCGGCCAGCGCGGCGTCGGTGCCGGGCCGCGGCGCCAGCCACTTGTCGCCCATGCTGCCGGCCGTACAGTTGCAGTAGGGGTCGACGACCACGAACTGGATGCCCAGTTCCTTCATCCACACGCGCCAGATGAGATTGTCTTGGCCGCTATACATGTAGGAGGTGCTGTTGGGATCGACCGACCAGAAGATGACCTGCTCGGTGTTCTTCAGCGCGTCCTGCAGCAGCTCAGACTGCTCGCAGTGACCCAACCGCCACCAGTAGCCCCAGGTGTGGGTGGCTCCCCAGTGCCAGCCTTCCCAGCTGTCCGGATTGTCGAGGCACATGCTGTAGCCCAGGATGTTGAAGAAGCGCCCCAGGGGACCCAGCTTGTAGTGCAAGAAGCCCCAGTTGTGATGCGAGGAGGTCATAGCAGTGATGGCGGCCGGGCCGTATTCGGACCGTATCCGAGTGATCTCACCGGAGACGATGTCGAGAGCCTCATCCCAGGAGATGCGCTCGTATTCGTCCTTGCCCCGCAGTTCCGGATGCCGGTCGCCCTTGGGGTCGAAATGCTTCCGCTTTAGCGGGTAGTGGATCCGATTCTCGTAGACGCGCTGCCGCTCCGGCACTTCATAGGACTGCAGGGTGGTCTTGCGGGGCGGGCTGAACGTGCGTCCCCGGGCGTCGATGGTCCACGACGCAGCATCGCTGTCGTCGAACACGATGGGCCTCATACGGGTGATGACCCCGTCGTTGACGTAGACCCGCACCGGTCCGCCGACCGTGCACTGCATCTTGACCTTCTCTTCAGACACTTATTCCCTCCCGATACACGTCGTGCTCGATCTCATCCAGCCCGAAGGGCCGGCCTGAGCCCGCATTGCGCAGTCCGGCGATCCCGCCCCGATCAACCTCGAAAGTCTCCTGACCGGCAACGATCACATCCCCGCTGTCAAGCTGGGCAACCAGGTGCTTATCCACGGCAGGAAGATAAGCAACAGAAGCAGGATAATCATGGTGCCCACGAACGGCCACACGCCGCGAAATATCGTATACATGGGCACATCCCTGTTCATGCCTGCCAAGGTGAACACCACCACCCCGACCGGCGGAGTGACGCAACCGATCATGATGCAGAGCACCGTGATCACACCGAGTTGGAGGGGAGAGAAGCCCAGGTCCACAGTCAAGAGACTGAAGAAGATGGGCAAGGTGATGATCATGACCGACCATATGTCCATGAGAGCGCCCAAGATCAAGTAGAGGATGCAGACCATGATCAGGACCACGTACTTGTTAAGATTCGCCTCCACCAGAGCGCTGGATAGAGTGTTGGCCACCTCGGTCGACGTCAAGAAGTAGCTGAAGTACCGCGCGCCCATGATAAGCAGGAAGATCATGGCCGCCGTCTTGGCCGAATCCAGGAAGGCCCGACCCAGAACCTTGGGAGTCAGCTGGCGGTAGAAGAGGCTCACGATCACTACGGCGGCCGTACCGGCAGCGCCGGCCTCAGTGGGGGTGAACAACCCGGTCATGAGGCCGCCCATCACCAACCCGAACACGACGACGATTCCGATCAGTCCCTTGAGCGATAAGACCCTCTCTTTCAAGCTCACGGGTTCGTGTGACGAGGATAGGCTGGGTTTGAGCTTGCACTGGAGGGCGATCTGGCCCATGAACATGAGCGTGAGAAGAAGGCCCGGGACGATGCCGGCGATGAAGAGGTCTGAGATGGGAGTCTCGGTGATGAAACCGAAGACCACGAAAGCAGCGCTGGGCGGGATGAGGATGCCCAGATTGCCGCCCGCCGCGATAGACCCGAAGCTGAGCTTATCATCGTAGCCGTAGCGCCTCATCTCCGGGAGCGCGGCCTGGTTCATCACTGCCGCCGTGGCGATATTGTCCCCGCACACAGCCCCGAAAGCTGCACAGGAACCCACGGTGGCCATGGCCAGACCGCCCCGGTAGTGCCCCAGCCATTTGTTGAAGGTGTCAAAGGCCGCTTTGATGATCCCCCCCCGGCCGGCTACAACGCCCATGACGATGAACAGGGGGATGATCACCAGGATAGGGGAGGAGGCGACCTCATAAATGGTGGTAGACAAAGCTGTGTATGCAGCCGGAAGGCCTCGGGTCAGGGAGAAGCCCACAAACCCGCCCACCATGAGGGCCAACCCCACGTGCAGGCGCAGGAACATGAGGGTGAAGAAGACGACCGTGCCGATCGTGGCGCTGGTCCACAAGGGAAGATCGGTCATTTCTTCACCGCCCTATCGATAGAGGCCAAGAAACGTGCAAACCATATGGGGACAAGCGTGGCCATGCCGAACGCAGACAGGTAGGCGAAAGGCCATAGGGGCAGGCTGAGCGTACCCATGGTCGTTTGCCCCCGATCCTGGACCTTGATGCCCCAGACCACCAGTTGCCAGACCGCAATCAGCAGGATGGCAACGGCGATGGCATAGATGATGGGTGCGATGATCTTCTGGGCTCTCTCGGGCAGATGGCTCACAAGGATGTCCACAGCCATCTTCTCGTGACCCATGTGCTCCAGACCCATGACCATGAACACGATGACCACGAGCGACTGCTCTGTGATCTCGCGCATGCCCGGCAATGGGGCGCCAAACTGTCGCCCGACGATCGAGTAAAGGATGGCCAGGACCAACAGGCCCAGAACGGCAGCGCCGATGTAACCCAGCCACGTGTAGAAGGGCTTCAGGGCCGCCTCAAGAGAATAGGCGAATCTGCCCAGACCCGAAGCGGGCACCATCGCCTCTGCTTCAGGTGGTGCGTGTCCAACCATCGTAGTCCTTTCATCAAAATGGTCGGCCTCGGTCAGAACGACCGAGGCCGACCATCATCATCACTGTGCTACTTCTCAAACCTCGCGTCGAGGATCGCCTGCGCTTCCGCCTCGTGGTCGGCATAGATCGTGGCGTACTCCGTGTTCTTGGCGCCCACGAAGTCCAAGATCTCCTGACCCTCTGCGGCGTAGGGACTGTTAGTGGTCGCCAGCTCATCAACCCACTTCTGCCAGACCGGCATCACTGCCTCAGTCCACATGGCCATTTCTTCGTCGGTGGGGACGTAGATGGGAGGATTGCCCTGCTTCTGGTCGGCCTTCTCCAGGCCAACCTTGCTCTCGTTGGTTATCATCTCGTTCGCTATCGCGTACACGACGAACGGTTCCCGGCCGCTCACGGACATGATGGCTTCCTGGATGTTGGGAGGCATGGAATCCCAGACGTCTTTGTTCATGCAGACGAGCCAGGGACGATACATGAGGTTCAGTTCGGTACGATCGGTGGTGTACCTCACCGCGCCCGCGATGAAGGTCAGCGACCAACTGAGGAAGGCGCCGTCGGCAAGTCCTCTCTCCAGCGAAGTCCCCAGATCGCCAAGCTGGATGTCGATAGCCTCAGCGCCCAACTCGTCGAGGATCCAGGACTCGATTTTGCCACCGGAGCGCATCTTGACTCCCGCGATGTCCGCCGGCACCTTCACCGCCTTGTTGCCGATGTACTGGGCCCCCGCGATGGTGGCGACACCCAGGACCTCGACCTCATTCAAGTCGGCGCCAAACTGGCTCGCGACGTCCCACATCGCAGCCGAAGTCACAGCAGGATCCTTGAACAACTTGGGCAGAGAGCCCATCTCGAAGACCGGGAAGGCACCCGCTGTGTACTCGGGCTCAATCACAGAGAGATCGCTCGCGCCCGAGAGCAAGAAGTCATACTGCTGGTCGTCCTTGGCCAGAGTCCCGTCGGAATAGTGCTCGATCTGGACCCGACCGCCGGTGGCTTCTTCCACCGCAGCCGCCCAGGGCAGCAGACAGGCTACCGACAGACTGGCCGCGCTGGGCACGCCGTAGGAGAACTTCAGATCCCATGTCTGGCCGGTGTCTTCGACTGGGGGCGCGGTCGTCTCAGTCGCCGCAGTCGTGTCGGTCCCGGTCGTTTCGGTCCCTGTCGCCGCAGTCGTGTCGGTCTCATCTCCCCCACAAGCAGTTAGGGTGGCGACCAGACCCAATACGAGCGCGAAGACCAAGAGAGCCACAGCCCATTTGCCCTTCTTCATCTCACTCCTCCTGAACCCCGTCTCAAAGTTCGTAGAACCGCAACTTCCCTCGCGAGAACAACACAACGATCCTTGAATACCACCCCCAAGACTAGGTGTGTTCACTCCTCCGCCATGACGATTCAGTTGCCGAAGGCGTTGACCTTGCACACTCTGCGACGTTTGCACATATCCTGAAGTGCCCGCCTACGTATAAGAGTTCGTATACGAAGTCGATAGAGCGTACCGCCGGGTGGGGGGAAAGTCAAGAGGGCCCGTTGGCCTCGAGGGATGCGGCAACGGGGATTAGCGGCACACCCAGTGAGTGCCCCCGCACAGGATGCGCAGGGGGCGCAGCCATCCCTTGCGCTGCGCCCCCTACCCCGCCGCCTGCTTCGTTGATAGGGCACTCGTCGGTCTAACCTACATGTGGTTGAGTCTCAGACTATCCGCCTATTCCATCACCATCATGAGCTGAGCCGGGTCCTTGACCTCGATCTCACCCTTGAGTTCGAACTGGTTCATGTAGATCTCGCCGGTGACCTGCACCTTCTTGCCGACCAAAGCGTTCAACGCGTCCAGGCCGCCGAACTTGTCAAGGTCGGCGTAGTTGATCATGGCGATGAAGCCGTCGTCTTCACTGCCCAGGAAGACGAGGACTTTGTCGATGCCGGCGCCTTTGTCGACCACCGCACCCACATCTCCAGCTACTGTGGCCGTCTCGCCTTCAAGGTCCATGGCAGCTGACCAGTGGACCACGCCTACGATCTGAGCCGGGTCCTTGACCTCGATCTCACCCTTGAGTTCGAACTGGTTCACGTAGATCTCGCCTGTGACATTGATCCAGTTGTCCAGCAGAGCGTTCAAGCCGTCCAGGCCGCCGAACTTGTCAAGGTCGGCGTAGTTGATCATGGCGATGAAGCCGTCGTCTTCACTGCCCAGGAAGACGAGGACTTTGTCGATGCCGGCGCCCTTGTCGACCACCGCACCCACCGGTCCGGTGACCGTGGCCGTCTGGCCCTCAAAGTCCATGGCCAGTTTCCAGTCGATGACGGCCGTGGGTGCGGCCATCGCCAGCTGAGACGGGTCCTTGACCTCGATCTCTGCCTTGAGTTCGAACTGGTTCATGTAGATCTCGCCTGTGACAAGGATGGTCTTGCCCATCAAGGCGTTCAAACCGTCCAGGCCGCCGAACTTGTCGAGGTCTGCGTAGTTGAACATGGCGACGAAGCCGTCTTCTTCACTGCCCAGGAAGACGAGGACTTTGTCGATGCCGGCGCCTTTGTCCACAACAGCAACCACCGGTCCGGTGACCGTGCCGGTCTCGCCCTCATGGTCGATGGCCTCGTTCCAAGGGATGGGAGCCGCGGCCGGAGCCATGGTCGTGGTCGTTTCCGCCATCGTGGTCGTGGTCTCGGGCGCCATTGTGGTCGTGGTCTCGGGCGCCATTGTGGTCGTGGTCTCGGGCGCCATTGTGGTCGTGGTTTCCTCTTCGCCGCACGCAACGGCGAGCAGCCCGAGGGCCACCATCAACGCCGCGACCAAGAAGACAACGCCCCATTTACGCATATTCATCTCAATCCTCCTGTAACCCCGTCATTGCGCTGCCGTGATTCACTACCGTGGTTGGACACATCATTCAATGCGCATCTCCGATGGCCACCCCCAAGAGAACGTGTAGATAGTCCGCGGGTGAAACAGTGTGTTTCGCCCCTGGCCCCCGCAGGGGCCAAAGGCGAAGTGGTCGGTCGGGTCATAGTTCGACAAACTGGATGAAGACCGGGTTCTCAACAGGAACTTCCGTCAGGACCTTCAGACTGCCGTCGTTTGCATCGACTGCATATGACCGGATCACATCCGCCGGACGATCCGGGACGAGCAGGAATGCTCCGTCCGGCGAAAGCGTCATGCAGCGGGTTGCATCCTTGGGATCCTCAGACTTGCTGAGCTCGACCCGTCCGGCTTTCTTGAGATGACCATCATCAGAGATGCTGTACCAGACGACGTCGTCCTGTCCCCGGTTGTTCATGTACACGAAACGGCCGTTCGGATGCACCTGCAGCGTGGCCGTCTCGTTACGTCCCGTGAACCCTGACAGCGTCGACTGCTTGTCGATGAAGGTCAACACCCCGGAGACAGCGTCAAAGTCGAACGACCAGAGCTCAGAGGAGAACTCGCACGTCATGAACATGCGACCTTTGTTGTCAAAGGCGGCGTGCCTGGGGCCAGTCCCCGCCGGGCACTGGTAGACGGAGGCGAGCTGCAGTCGCTTTCCACCGATTCGGTAGACGTAGATCCGCTCCCCCGCCTTCTCGCACGCCACGAGGAACGTGCCTGACGGGTCGATCACGACGATGTGCGCGTGAGGACTGGCCTGGGCGTGGCCTCCGCCCTGCGGGGAATCGTTAGGATCCGTGCCATATCCGGTCAGTACATGTACGTCCTGGACTTCGCCGATGGAACCATCGGCTTCGAGGCCATACTGGACGACCGTGGAATCGTCATACTCGAACTTCTCCACCCACTTGCCGTCAGCAGTCTCGACCGCCTTGACCACGTAATCGAAGAAGCCGTGGTTCGCAGTGAAGAGGAGCTTCCTCTCTTCGTCAACGATGATGGAAGCGGGCATCGCTCCCACAGTGGGTTGCTTGTTCAGAAAGGTCAGCTTTCCGGACTCTGGATCCACCTTGAACGACAACACACCCGAGGCCGGCTTCTTCGGTCCTCGTCCATCGGTCTTCCGTTCGTCGACCGAATAGAGGACGTTCGCCTTCGGTGCGTACGTCAGATACCCCGCTCTCTTGGGCATGTCCTCCACACCACCGGCAAGCGGGGTGATGCTGCTCCCATCCCGGCTCACTTCAAAGACCGAGATGCCTCCGCCCGCAAACTTGTCAACGTGGTTGCGCCCCACGTACGCGATCAGCCTGCTCATGCCTTCCCTCCTGTATGTCGCTCGCTCGCCTACACTCGCTCAGGGATGCCGGGAAGATCGGGGTACTTGGCAGCGACCTCGAGGACCCTGGGATCCTGCAGGCACATCATGTAGCCGTTGTCCCAAACGACCTTGTCGGCGATCTTGAGGGTGCAGTTGCGGATGTCGGCGGTGACGTGGGGATAGAAGTTGTACTTCTCATTGGCCGGCGCCGAACCGAGGTGCCAATGCATGTTGGAGGGGTGCGAGTGGTCGATAATCCGCCTGTAGATGTCGTTCGGGCACTGGTCTTTCGTGACCTTTGCGTTCGGATGGATGCCGAAGTGGAAGGTGTCGAACTTCCATATACCGTCACCGACCTTGCTTTCCAGGTCTTTCAGAGCGCGGGTAATCGCGTCGGCCTCCTTGCCGCCGGAGATCTTGACCATCTTGTTATCCTCAACGTCCACGCGGACCGGCTCATCCCAGGCCGGGCATATGCCCATGTAGCGCGCCCAATAGGGGAGCATGCAGTCGAAGAACAGAACGCCGTTGACGTTCTTGCAGTTGACCGGTGGATGGACCCACTCAGGCCAAGGAATGTAGTGGCTGGCGTCCCTGCGCCACGAGTTGTAGGGCATGCCCGGGATGCCCTCGCGCTTCACCGGGTCGAGGATGTTGCCCTCGAGCTCCGTGCCGTTGGTGTCGGTCATGACGAACTTGGCCATGTGGTTCATGAACGGATCGGAGCTGACGTGGCGGACCATGATCACGAGCTCATGCGGCGTCCGGGCCCAATCGGTCATCAGGAGCGAAGTGGTGACGGGGAACATGCGCACGTACCAGGTCTTCGTGTCTTCGATGTACTTCCGGAACTCGGCATTCTCTTCGATGGCCAAATCGAGGGAGAAATTGATGAACAGATCGGCGTTGGCGATGGCACCCTTGAGGATGGGCGGCACGCGCCACTCATGCTTCTTCATGATCTCGTCGATCCATAGGACCGAGCAATTGGCGCCGCGCGACTGGACCATCGTCTGGACCCAATTGACCACGGTCGGTTCGACCAAGTTCTCACTACCATAGACACCGTCTACATGGGCCCCGACGAGGACCTCCATACCCGGCTTGACCTGGGCGTTGTGATCCACCAATTGGATGAGCGAGTCAAGCGCCGCCTTGGGAATACCTAGTTGACAACTCACGATTCCTAGCCTTTCTAATAGTATAGTATAGGCGATCCTTGTAACCTCTAACTAAGATGAGGAATGACTATTCAGCTGCTGTCGATGAAGGTGCCCCCTGTGTCAATGCATATCCCGAGCATCTGCACCCCCGGTATCTCGCGGTTCACACGTCTCCGGCGCGGCCCTGAGCCCACGTCGTAGGGGTATAGGGGACACTGAGTTCCATGTCCCGGACGCCAAGCTCCTCGAGCGCCCTCGTCCTCAGCTTCCAGAGAGAAGCTGCCAGCTGCTCCTGCTCCTCGGGGGTCAATACCGAGAAGATCTTCTTGTCGACCTCGTTCCGAAGCGACTGGTGGAGTATGTCCCGGCCTTTGTCGGTGAGCCTGACCTCCGTCTTCGAGCGCCCGGAACCTTTGTGTCTACTCACGAGGCCGTCTAGCTCCATCCGCTTCAGCATCTCAGTGATGGACTGAAGCTCCCTGAAGAACCGGCGCGCTATCTCCACAGGAGTGGCATGGCCGCCGTAGCTCTGGATGATCCAAAGGACAGTCCGCCTCTCGTTGCTGATGCCAAAATGTGCGTATTGGGTCTGCCGGGCCCTCAGGATGGCGTCCTTGGTCTGGGCGACCAGAACCCAAAGCGCGAAGTCCTTGTCCGGTACCGTTTCACCAGCTTCATCAGGCATCTCGGCCTCTTCTGTCGACGCTACCCGCAGTATGGCCCCTGAGGACGAGCCTTCACCTTGAACGAACCGTTGTGACCTATCTAGTCCTACCGCTTCGTATCAGACTTCGTATACGAAGTCGATTTGCAGCGTACCGCCAGTCGGAGGGAAAGTCAAGCAGGTATTTCCACCCCAGGGATTTGGGTCCCGAGCTTCCGCGAGGTGTGGACACTCTTGTCTGCCTGCTCGTCTGCAGTGCCGTCTCTACCCGCTCTCAGCCGCCTCTTGACCTTCGATCCGGAAGATCCTCGCCGTAAGATGTCGTGTAAGAGTTCGTATACGAGGTATCATTTCAGCAGCGCACAGTTTAGAGAAAGCCCATGGGCGGACGCGGACGGCCCACCGGCGCGTGTGATAGGTTGTGAAAAGAATATGCGTCTGGGGCGAGCCGGTATCTGGACTGCTCGAACCGAGGAGATGAGGGAATGCCCGCTACTGATCAACCGCCGCTATCCAACGAGTACTTCATACTGTGGGTGCTTATCGCGCAGACGAAGGACGCCATCCTTCGCGCGCGAGAGCGTGACTACTCTCGTTTCGGTATCGGCAACGACCGGCGGGCCGTCCTCTTTAGCATCCAGAACAACGGCGGCCGCGCCACACCCGTGGAGATCTCTAGAGCTCTGTTCCGGGAACTCCACTCGGTGACGGAGATGCTGAAGAGGATGGAGAAGGACGACCTCATCACCAGGCACAAGGGGGCGGGGAGGTCCAAAGTCGAGGTCACCCTCACAGAGAAGGGCCTCGACGTCTTCGAGCATTCGCTGCACAACGAAACCGACCAGAGGATCTTCTCCGCTCTCACCAAGAAGGAGCGGGAGCGGCTGGCCTCGTACCTGAGCAGGGTAAGAAGCCGCGCCCTGGAGGATCTGGGCATCCCCGAGTGGCAACTGCGCTTTCCGATCGCCCCGGTCAGCGCTGCGACCGCCGACGGCGAGACAGCCGGCTCTGATGAAGACGGCGTCGCCCCCACTATCGCCCGCGTAGCGGAACAATCTGACTGACGTCTCGCGGTCCGCGCCAGTGCTGTACACTGACTTCTATATGCAGAGCCCATCTACGTCCTGAGACGGTTGCCATGCCTCATCACGGAAAGCACCCGAAACACGAGCATCATAGAGGTGACTCCTCGCCCGATAACGGCCGCCATGGCTCGAACCATCGTGGTCATGGCAAGAGTTCCCGCCACGAGCACGGCCGTCACGAAGCACCGGCGTGGCAGGCCGACTTTTCTGCCCCCGACTCCTCTACCCCCGGCATCCGGGCTGCGGACACTCGCTCGGAGCGCGCGACGTCGCATGCCCCAGGCCAGGGCTGCCCCAAGCGCGGCGGCTCGGCCGAGTGCCTCGGCGACTGTCGCGCCTGTCCCTACCACGCAGTCTAGGCCCGCGCGGCCTGCTAGGCTCGCGCGGACGCGAAGGTCTGAAAGCACGCCCCCTCTCGCGAGAACCGGGCCCTACTGATCCCGCAGGAACCTCGCGTACTCGGCCATGCGCGCCAGTGCGCGCACCGCGCGCTTGGGATCTGGGTAGGCGGCCACACCCTCTGCGGCGAGGTAGTCGTAGATTTCCGGCTCGGACTCGGGCAGTGCGTAGACCGATACGGCCAGCGGCTTGTCCAGGGTCTTGACTGCTAGAGCGACGTTCTCCAGACAGGCCTGGACCGGGGTCGAGATCACCAGGATCATGTCGACGCCGGGATCTTCGGCCACGATCGCGATGGCTTTGGCGTATAGGCCGGGGTCCAAGAGCGAGGCCACACCGGTGTCCGTGGGATTGCCGACTGAGGTCCCGACCGGAGGCAGTACCTCGCGAAGACGGGCCGTCGTAGTTTCGGACAGGCGCGGCAGTTCCAAGCCCATGGCCCAGCAGTTGTCGGCCGTGCCCACGCCCGTCCCTCCCTGGCCCGTGATGATCGCGACCCCGTCGCCCTTGGGCAAAGGCAGACGCTCGAAGGCCACAGCCAGGTCGACCACCTCTTCCACGCTGGTGACGTCGATGATGCCCGTCTGCTTGAACATGGCCTTCCAGATCTCGGCAGAGCCCGCCAGCTTGCCTGTGTGCGAAGCCGCTGCCTTAGCCCCTTGCTCGCTGCTGCCGCCCTTCCACAGGATGATGGGCTTCTTGCGCCCCACCTCCCGGGCCACCTCAAAGAAGCGCCGGCCGTCCTTGACTCCCTCCATGTAGGCCAGTACGGTCTTGGTCTGCTCGTCCTCGCCGAAGTACTCGAGATAGTCCTCGGCCGCCAGGTCGCATTCGTTGCCGCAACTCACGATGGTGCTGAAGCGTAGCCCTTTGGTGGCCAGGAACCAGACCAGATAGTCCACGAACGAGCCGCTCTGGCTGAAGCCGCCCACGGAACCAGGCTCTTTGGGAGTGCCTTTCATGAGCACTTGGGGATAGGTGATCACACCGGAGCGAGGATTGAAGAAACCCAGGCAGTTGGGCCCGATGATGCGCGTACCGCCCTCACGGCCGATGCGACCTATCTCTTGCTCGATCTCTTTGCCTTCGGCCCCTAGTTCACCAAAGCCTGAGGCGAACACAACCGCGCCGCGGACCTTGTTCTCGACGCATTCCTTGACCAATCCCATCACCGAGTCGGGCGGCGTGAGAAGGATAGCTGCATCCAACCGCTCGGGCACGGCGCTGATGCTCGGATAGGCCTTGATCCCCAGGATCTCCTCGCGCTTGGGGTTGACCGGGAAGATCTTGCGACAGCCGGCGTCTCTCAGGCCTTCGAGGAAGAGGCGGCCGAAGCTGCCTTCCTTATCGCTGGCGCCCACGAGCGCCACCGACTCGGCGTTGAATATGTGCGACAGCTGTTCGACGGTCTCAGACGGCATAACGCTACTCTCCCAGGATGATGCGGGCGTCGACGGCGGTAGCCCCAGTGCCGTAGGCGAAGATGGGATTGAGGTCCATCTCCTTGATCGCGGGCGTGGCGTGCACGAACTCCGAGACCCGCAGAAGTATGTCTTCGAGTGCGCCCGTATCCACCGGCTCCGAGCCGCGGTAGCCGTCCAGGAGCCGGGCGGCGCGGATCTCCCGCACTGCTTTGGCAGCATCCGCTTTGGTCAAAGGGGCTATCTTGAAGCTGACGTCCTCGAGGACCTCCACCCACACCCCACCCAGCCCGAACATGAGCACGGGGCCGAACTGTGGGTCGGTGGCCATGCCCACTATGACTTCAAGCCCGGGAGGAGCCATGTTCTGCACGGTCACCCCTTCGATGAGGGCATCGGGGTATTTCTCACGGCATGAGGCCATGATGCCTTCGTAGGCCTGCGCGACCTCCTGCTCGTTCGCGAGGCCCACTCTGACCCCGCCGGCGTCGCTCTTGTGGGTGATGTCAGCGGAAGAGACCTTGAGCACGCATGGATATCCGATGTCCCGGCTGAACTCCACAGTCTCCTGTTTGGTGGTCGCCAGCCTCATCTCGGTGGTGCTGATCCCCAATCCCTTCAGAAGTTGCTTTGACTCGATCTCCGTCAGGACCTCGCGGCCCTCCGCTCGGGCCTTCTCTATGATCTCAGTCGCGCTGGTCACGTCTAACCTCGATATGCCTGGGTGCTCGGGACAACGGTGGACAGGCCGCCGACTATCATCCCACCAATTCGGGGAAAAGCTTCAACCGCTCCACAACTTCGTCTACAGTGGCAGGCTCCAGGTTCATCGACCGGGCTACGCCCACCAGTTGCTCCACCAGCTGGGCGTTGGAGGACGCCAGCTCCTTCGGCCTCACGTACAGCGTGTCTTCCAGGCCGGTGCGGGCGTTGCCGCCCATAGCCAAGCCGATGGTGGTCAAGGGCAGATTGGCCTTGGAGATGGCGATGACCTGCCAACTCGTGTTCGGAGGCAACTCGCGCACGCAGTAGGACAGCAGCATGGGGTCGGCGGGCATGCCACCCTTGACGCCCATGACGAACGACACCTGGAGCGGCTCCGTGAGCAGGCCCTGCTTCAGCAGATCGAGCATCAGGCCCAGATGGCCCGTGTCGTAGATCTCCACCTCAGCCTTGACGCCCAACTCGAGCATGCGCTCGGCCAGCTGCAGCATCTGCTTGGGCGGGTTGCGGAACTCGTGGGGGCCGATAGTCATGGTGGCGGGATTGAGGGTGGCCATGGCAGGCTTGGCCTCGACGAGCCTCATGCGGTCTTCGTAGGCGAACCCGCCGCCGGTGGAGAGCTGCACGATGCCGGGGCACTTCTCGCGCACGGCCTCCACCGTGCGCCGAGCCACGTCGAGGTCGGCTGTGAACTCACCGTTCTCGCGCAGGTGGATGTGGATGACGGCGGCGCCCGCCTCGTACGCGCCCTTCGCGGCCTCAGCGATCTCCTCCGGCGAGCCCGGCATGGCAGGGGTGTCCTTCTTGGTGGCAGCCGGTCCGGTGAGCGAAGCGGTGATGATGGGATTCACGATGCGATGCCTCCTGGTCTGGGGTTGTATGCGTTTGTATCGAGTGGCCACTTCTCCACCTGGATGAGGCAGGAGTTGGGGGCCATGCCCGTGGAGGTGGGAGTGACGAAGCGTTTGGGCGTGAGGATGTTGATGCATCCCGCCGTATCGGGTGAATGGCCGGGTTCGCCCAGCGGGAGATAGTCCGCGACCGACTCGTAGCAGTGCGCGGTGCCGGGGCCAACGCGCTCCGTCACCTGAACGGCGAGGACGACATCCCCGCGATCGTTGAAGGCGCGGATGAGGTCCCCGTCTTTGAGGCCTCGAGCCGCGGCGTCCTTCGTGTTCAGCCGCAGGATCCAGTAGTAGTAACCGTTGACGAGGACGCGGTGGTCCTTGACTTCGTCAGACCAGCTCTCCTTGCCGTCGCCCATGGTGTGGAGGGAGAAGCGAGGGTGGGGTGTCACCAGCTGGAGTGGGTACTTCTCCACGAGTTCGGCCGTGTGATGCCCTTCCCAGCTGGGCATGTACTGCGGGCCCATGGCCGGGCGCTCGGGATCGGCCGCGCCGCCGGCGTAGAAACGTTCGAGACTGGAGGCGACGAACTCGATCTTGCCCGAAGCCGTCTGGAGACCCTTGAGACCCACCGTGTCCCAGGGTTTGGGTCCTAGGTCCGGAGTGTCGCGGCGCCGGTGTTCCGCGAACCAGCGCAGCGCGGGGGTCCTCTCCCGGTCGGGAGGGACGGGCACCATGTAGTAGCCCTTCTTCTCGAACTCATCCCAGGAGATGCGCTCGGGCAGGTCACTGGCGTGGAAGAGGCGCTTGACCCAGTCGAGGTCGGTGTGGCCCCCTTCGGTGTAGATGGATCCCAGACCGAGGCGATCAGCCAGAAGCGAGAAGATCTCGTAGTCCGACTTTGACTCGCCCAGCGGCTCGATGCACTTCTGCTCAAGGACGATGAGACGGTGATTGCAGGCGTCGGCGGCCGACCCTCCGGCTCCGGTAGGACAGGCCCACTCCCCTATGTCCCAGCGCTCGAAGTTGGTGCAGGCGGGCAGGATGACGTCGGCGAACCTCGCTTCTCCTTCAAACCAGACCGACTGGTTGACCACGAAGGGGATGTTTCCCTCGCGATAGGCCCTGACGTAGCGATTGGTCTCCGTCATGGTGCCGATGAAGGAGCCGCCGTACTTGTAGTACATGCCCACGGGCGAGTAGCCGGGCGCCGGGTACTCGTATTTCTGGAACTGCGACTCGATTGAAGAGCCGCAGAAGCCCTTGCCCCGCCACTCAAGATGCTCCCCCATCATGGCCTCGGGGATGAGGAGACGGGAGACGGTCTGACCCTCGGCGGAATGCTGAGGATTCCCCGGAGGACCGCCGTTGGGCCAGAGACGGTTCGCCAGGCGGAAGCTCGCCGCGGTCGTGGAGTCTCCGGAGATGCCCCCCTCGTTGTAGCCGGGGAACCAGAAGGTGGTGTCGCAGGGCGCGCCCTGCGTCGTCGACCATATGTTGACGCCCGGCTTGCCCAGGCCCTGCATGGCGGCCAGAGCGATCATGGTCCGGGCCCATTCATTACCGGAGGCGGAACGGCAGGCACCGCCGAAACCACCTTTCCCGCCCGCGGCCAGCATGGTCTTCTTGGAGCCCCATTCTCGGGCCAGGGCTCGGATCTCGCGGGCGGGGACGCCGCTCTCGCCCTCTGCCCACTCCGGAGTCTTGGGGCAGCCGTCGGTCTCGCCGAGCACGTAGTCCTTCCACTCCTCGAAACCGAGCGTACGCGACGCCACGTAGTCCTTGTCGTAGGTGCCCTCGGTGAGCCACGTGTGGGCGATGGCCAGGCCGAGTGCCACATCGGTGCCCAGGCGGGGAGCGAACCACTTGTCGGCGAACAGACCGGCGGTGTGGTTGAAGTAGGGGTCGATGAAGACCATCTTCACGCCCAACTCTTTGAACCAGTAGCGGCGGGGAGTGCTCTCAAAGGCCGTGTAGATGCCTCCGCCGGTGCTCTCCGGGTCTGACGACCAGAAGACGAGCATCTCGGTGTTCTGCAGCCCGTCCTCCAGCAGATCGTACTGCTCGGGGATGCCCAGCCTATGACTGAAGCCCCACATGTGCATGCCGCCCCAGTGCCAACCTTCCCAGCTGTCGGGGTTGTGTTCCCCATAGGTGAAGCCCACCAGGTTCATGAAGCGGTAGTAGGCGCTGGTGCGGTAGCCCACGATGCCCCAGAGATGGTGCGAGCCGGGTGATGTGAGGATGGCGGCCGGCCCCAGTTGCCGGTGGACCCGGACTATCTCCTCGGCGACGATATCGAGGGCCTCGTCCCAACTGATGGGCTCATACTCCGAGGTGCCGCGATTCTGGACGTTGCGCCCGCCGGGGCCGGTGGAACCGGGGGCGCCGGACGGGTCGAAGTCCACCCTCTTCAGCGGGGTCAGGATGCGCTTGGGCGAGTAGATGGTCGACTTCTGGGCCACCGTGTAGGGTGACAGGGTGGTCCGGCGCGGGGGCGTGAAATCACGCCCCCGCGCGTGGATGGTCCACGAGAGGCCGTCACTTTCGTCCAGTTCGAGAGGGATGATGCGCAGGATCTTGCCCGCCTGCACGTCCACATGCACCGGCCCACCGGTGGTGAGATTCGTGAACCGCGTCACTGACTCCACCTGCGGCTCCTGCTCTTCGGGCACGTCGCTGCTACAGGAGCCCATCGTCCCACGAATGCGGCCGTCGGATCACGGAGCGCCCAGACCGCCGTCGACGTAGATAATCTGCCCGGTCATGAAGTCGGACTGCTCTGAGGCCAGCAGGATGAGAGGACCGACGATGTCTTCGGGCACGCCCAGACGGGCCAGCGGGATCTCCGCCGTGACCTTCTTGTAGACCTCCGGCTGCGACAGGAAGTCGTGGGTCATGTCGGTCATCACCAATGCCGGCGCGAGAGCGTTTACGTTGATGTTGTACTTGGCCCATTCCACCGCCAGCGTGCGGGTGAGTGAGTCCACGGCGCCCTTGCTGGACGCGTACGCCGAACCACCCATGGGCGGCGCGAAGCGGCCGCGCACGGAAGACATGTTGATGATCTTGCCGTATTTCTGCTCGATCATCACCTTGCCCACGGCCTGACAGGCCAGGAAAGTGCCGTAGACATTGAACAGGAGGACTCTCTCGAACTCCTCCGGCGGCATGGCTTCCGCGTCGTAACGGGTGTTGGTCCCCGCTACGTTCACCAGGATGTCGATCTTGCCGAACTCCTTCAACACCTGGGCGGCCATGGCCTCTACCGACGCCGGGTCGGTCACATCGGTGGAGATGGCCAGGGCCTTCCCGCCCAAGGCCTCGATGTCCTTGACCACCGGCTCCAAGTGGGTCATGTCCCGGCTGGTGACCACCACATCCGCTCCGCGCCCGGCCAGAGCCCTGGCGAAGGGGCGCCCCAAGCCGCCGCCTCCGCCGGTCACGATAGCTATCTTGTCGGTCAGATCAAACATGGGATCTCCTTCTGCTTGGCGAGGACGGTCTCATCTTCTGGTCGCCCTTATTGACCGCTCAGAAACAGCTTGAGCTGGGGCAGAAGGGCACGGTTCTTCTCTTCCAGTACTTCGGCGCGCGTCCGACCGCTGTAGTCGTACCAGCCCTTGCCCGACTTGATGCCCAGTTCACCCTTCTCCACCTTCTCCACCACCAACCTCGATGGCCCCGTGGCGTTGCTCAGTCCCGGAAAAACGCGGCCCGATACCGTCGCGCAGATGTCGAGACCGATCATGTCATCCACTTCCATAGGGCCCAGGCAGGCGAAGCGGAAACCGGTGCTGGACTTGATGGCGGTGTTCAGGTCCTCGGGAGTGCAGACCCCCTCGTCGAGCAGGAAATGTATCTCGCGCGTGATGGCGCCCATGACACGGTTGACGATGAATCCCGGGAGTTCTTTGCGGACGAGTGCGGTCTTCTTACCCGATTGCTCCATCAAGCGCTGAGTCAACTCGTGGGCGGCGTCCGAGGTCCGGCTGCCCCGGTGGACCTCCACCAAGGGGATGATGTGCGCGGGATTGAAGTAGTGGATGCCGATGATGTTCTCCGGCTTGGGCATTCCTTCGGCCAGCGAATCGACCGTCATACTCCCGGTATTGCTCCCGATGACCAGATCGGGATCGACCGCCTGGATAGAGCCCATGAGCGCCCGCTTGTCGTCCAGGTTCTCGCGGACGGTCTCCACGACGTAGTTGCATCCCTCGACGGCCACGGCCATGTCGGTGGTCACCATGCCCTCGATACGACCCGTCACCGTTTCGGCGCTCTCTTCGATGAGGCCGAACTCGATGAACTGCCGCACGTTCTGATCGATCTGTCCCAGAGCCCGGGTGAGCGGTTCCTCACGGCGAGCCACAAGGCGTACATCGAAACCATTCTGGGCGAAGGTCTGTGCAATGCCCTCGCCCATCGTTCCTGTCCCCACGACCAGTATCTTCTCTGTACTCATTCGTCGCTCCCGGCTAGCGCGGCACCTGGTGTATCGTATGCGAGTTCGTATACGAAGTTGTGCCAACGTACCGCGAGGGCAGGAGAAAGTCAATACTGCCGGGCTTCCGGGCCCCATACTATTGGGACGCCAAGGTCACGACCCAGATCCAGGAGATCACGTACTCGTGCCCCCCAAACGCCGAGGCGCCCCACCGAGGTGGGGCGCCTCGGCGGTCCTACTAGCCGGTCCCTTGATCTGCCCCCGACTCGTCGTCCGCACAGGGCTCCTGGGTCCAGTAGCCCTCCCGGTTGTAGAAACGGCAGAGGTCGGTCTCGTACTCACGAGTCACGGCCGCATGGGTGTCGTACGCAGGCGACTCCTTGATGGCCGCCCGAGTAAGGTTCACCCGCAATCTGTCGGCGTTCCAGTCGGCTTCCTCGATCCACTGCTGTGATACCAGCACATGCTTGCCCGGCCAAAGCGTCCGGGTGTCGACGATCAGATAGCGGACCATCCAGTCGCTGTCGTCAACGACAAAGCCGGCTACGTGGCCGATGTCTCCGTCGGTGGCGGCCACCGCGTAGCGTCGCACCTCGTCCATGCTGCGCAGGTGCACATCCGCATCATCGCCGCAGCGCTCGTCCTCGTACGAGGGGGGCCAGAAGTGGTGGGGGTAGTAGAGGATCTCCATGCACTCCGACAGCGGCTTGTCGGACTCCGCGTCAGGACTGGCTGCAACCTCGGCCTGCGTCAAGTCCGCCTCCAGGACTCTTCGCTCGGCGTCCACGCGGCTGACCCTCCACGGCGTGATCAGGACCTTCCTATTCTTGAAGAGGCCACCTGTCTGCACGACCAGGTACCGGACGGCCCAGCCCTGGTCGTCGAAATAGAGATCGCCGACCTTGCCGATCTCCCCGTCGCTCGCGCCCAGCGCCGAGCCAAGTAGCGTATCTACGTTGCGTAGCATGGTGGCCTCCCTCTCTCTGATCTATCCCTCGGGTCCATTCCGCGAATGAAGCGGCGCCTTACGAGCCGCCGTCGAAGTCGAGCTGATGGCTTCGTATGCGGAGTTCCCCTCCCTCGAACGTGCCCAAACGCTTGCTCAGCATCGCTCAGGGCCGAGACTGCCGTATCCCGCGAGCCCTCGACCCACGAGCCGACGGACTGGTGCAGAGGGGAGACAGCCCCCCACCCGTCGGGGGGAAGGGTGAGGGGCTGTACGATGGGGGAGACGGTTCCGTATCTGCCCGCAAGTCAAGCGGCTCCAGGCAGCGGTAGGGGGTGCCCAGTGGCACCTACATCTGGGCCATTTTGTCGTCGCCGTATTCGATGTACTCGAAGTCATGCGCCGACTTCACCAGGTTGAACGAGTACATCTCCGCGTAGACGTGCTGGCGCAGGTTCTGCTCCACAAGTTCGCGCCACGGGCGCGCCGCGATGTGGTGGGTCAACCGCCGGGTGGAGCGGTTGGTCTTCATGATCATGCGCGCCAACTCCCAGGCTCTCTCCAGGATCTTGTCGCGCTCGACGATCTCGTTCACAGCACCCAGTTTGAGGCAGGTCTCGGCGTCGATGCCCTGCAGGGTGTAGGACATATAGTTGCCCCGCTTGACGCCGAGGACCTTCTGCAGCGCCATGGTCATGCCGTCACCGGGAACGTGGCCCCCCTTCATGCCGAAGTGATCGTCCTGCAATATGAAGTCGGGGGTGCAGATGGTGATGTCGCTCATCATGGCCATCTCCCAGTGGATACCCCGGCCGTTGACGGCGCAGATCGTGGGGATCTCGATGTCGTTGACGAAGTTCTCCACCACCTTGAGCGTGTCATAGATCTGGACGTTGAAGCGCTGGTCATCGTCCGGGGACTGCTCCACTTCCTTGAAGGAAGAGGCATCCACTTCGCTTATCCACTTATCATCGGTGGCGGTGAATATGAGGACTTCGTTATTGGTATCGTGGCCGACGGTGGTCCACAACTCGGACAGCGCGTGGTGCATCTGGTAGCTCCAGTGCACGGGGCCATCGAAGGTGTGCATACGCACTTCGAGGATGCCGTCGTCCGACCGGTTGAACTTGAAGAAGTTCTTGAATCGCTCCGAATACTCTTCGAGCGTGGGCATGTGCACGTAGTCTTGTTCTGCCATTTCACTAGCTCCTGTTCAGCGGTTGCCCATCCTGGTTGCCTGACTACGGGTGTAGTGAGTGGCTCCCTACCTTCGTATCAGAGTTCGTATACGAAGCCTCGCTAACCTACCGCTCCGAAAGACGAAAGTCAATAGCCCCTCAGCCGGCCGAGTATGACCGCCGGGCCGCGCGCCCACCGGTGCGCGCGCCTGCGAATGACGGCAGGCACCGAAACGTCATCTTTGGATGATAATCCCCGTTCTTGTTAGAATGAACTAATTGTTGGGGAAAAGTACGGTCGCGAGACTGCTTCAACCAGGAGAGAAATGGACCTCACGGACGCAACAGAGACCCAAGCGCTCGACACCGGGGAGCCCGATGGCAGTGCCCCGTCGACCATCGAGGAGCTCTCGGTATCCATCTGGCACCTGACCGAGGAGATCCTCGAACTCCTCCGCACCCAGGCGAGCACTGAGGTGCAGCGGCAGAAGAGACCGGATGTACTCTGGATCGACGACGTGACGCGGACTCAGGCCAACACGGTCATCGCGGTGAAGAATCTGTGCGAGAAGCAGCCTGAAGGGGTCACGCTCAAGAAGCTCTCCGAAACCATCGGCGTCACGCCGGCGGCCGCCTCGGTGATGGTCGAACTCCTGGTCAAGAAGAGGATGCTCAGGCGGACCCGCTCCAAGAACGACCGGAGGGCCATCCTCATCCGCCTACATCCGGAGACGGCCCGCCTGTTCGACATCACCGACCAAAGCCTCCAGAACACCGTCATGAGTCTGGCGGACTCGCTCGGCCTCGATGCTTTGCGCGGCTGGCAGACGATCTTGGCCGACGCTTCGTCGGCGCTCAAGCAGGTCGTGGGCACGCCGCTGATCGCAGGATCGGATCAGGCGGAGACTCCGCTCGAGGGCCCGCGGCCCGGAACTGACGAGGAGCCTGTCCCGGAGGCTGACGACCAGGCCTGAGGCTCTCTAGGGGCGCAGCAGCAACTTCCCCAGCACCTCACCGGAATCGATCATGTCATGGGCCGTGCCGGCCTCGGACAGGGGCAGCACTCTGTAGATGGGCGGCTTCACCTTGCCTTCGGCCATGAGCGCCAGAACTTGTCTCTTCACCGTCTTGAATCCTTCAGGATCCGTGTCGTGCACGTGGATGGAGAAGTAGCGCACGCCGTAGCAGTACTCGCAGCGGCTCTGCAGGATGTGGATGATCTCTTTGTCCTCGGGATATCCGCCCAGGTAGTTGTAGAGGACGATCTGCCCGTAGGTGGCCAGCATGTCGAACTGACGGCAGAACTCCGGGCCGGCCACCTGGTCGTACACGTAGTCCACCCCACGCCCGCCGGAGAGTTCCTTCACAGCCTCGACGTCGTCCCGCTCCTTGTAGTTGAACACGTCCGTCACCCCGAGGCCGCGCAGGTAGTCGCATTTCTCGTTGGTGCTCGCACTGGCGATGATGTGCATGTTCAGTAGTTGTGCCAGTTGGATGACGGCGGTTCCCACTCCGCCCGCCGCTCCCCCTATGTAGAGGCTCTGCCCCTCTTTCGCATCAACGATCTGGTGCAGCAGACCCCAGGCCACGAAGTAGTTGAACGCGGAGGCAGCGGCATCGAAGTCGAGCCCCTCAGGCATCTCCACCACGTCGTCCGCCGTCACCGCCATGTACTCGGTGTACGTGCCGTAGCAGGCCATGTGCAGCACGTGGACCGGTCGGCCCACGGTGAGCCCGGTGACGCCGGGGCCGAGGGCGGCTATGACGCCGGCTCCTTCATAGCCCAAGGTCACGGGAAACGGGCAGGTCAGCCACTGGCAGCGACCGGTGCGTACGCGCCAGTCTGCCTTGCATACGCCCGCGGACATCATCTTCACGAGCACCTGGCCCTCGCCGGGATCCGGCATGGGAAGATCGGTGTACCGAAGAACCTCCGGCCCGCCAAAACTATCGAAGACGACTGCTTTCACGAATGTGCCCTCCTACGCGGGAGCCGCCCTCCCAGGCGCCCCGCGGTCGCCTACTTCCCGCCCGCGCTCTTCTCCTCGCGCATCGTGTCGATGTACGCCACCCAGGGTCCTTCGTCCTCAGCCATCCGCGCCCGGAAGTACGGCTCCATCTCGAAGTGGTCCTCCCGATCCATGAAGACCCACAGGGGGTGCGGCTCCAGCGGCGGACAACCGGCCGACCAATGCCCCACTCCCTTGCCCCGGAAGCGCTTCACGCAGTCGCCGATGAGGATCACCTTGTCCGGGTCGACGCCCTGGGGCATCTCCTCGTCCTTCTTGGAGCCGAAGATCACGTGGCAGCCGGCGTTCTTGTCGTACTGGCCCAGCGCCTTGAGCTTCTCCATGGTGAAGGCCACCAGCGACTCGCAGCTCGAACAGGCGTTGCTGCCGTAGAACGTGTACTCGGGCCAAGTGTCGAAGCCCTCCAAATAGGGGAACCAGAGGTCTTTCTGCACCTCGGCGACTGTTTTACCCACCACCTCGATGTCTTCCTCCGCGAAGTTGCCCAGATTGCGCTCGGCGGCGGCCTCGAAATACTTCACCTTCTCGGTGGCCAGACCCACCATGCGGCAGGCGGTGGCGTCCAGGGCGACCGGGTCCTTGCTCCCCACCACGCAACCGAAGTCCACGGGGACGGTGGTGTGGGGCCCGAAGCCTTCGGCCGGACGGATGAGATCGGCGATGGTGAGATCGGCCCGGATCACCGACCACACGTCCATCATGGCAGCGGCCAAGTCGGTCATGTGCATCTGCTGATGGGTGATGTCCTGCACCACTCCCTTCATGTTCTTGAGGGCGCAGGTGAACACCATACTGGCGTGACTCTTGAAGATGGGAAGGTTGATCAGGTGCTCGGCCTCGAGGAGAAAGCGGGGCAGCTTCACCTTCTTGAGATCGGAGTGGGCATCCCGGATGGGGATGTTGATGAGATCCTTCTCCCGCTTGATGTCGATGAGCCGCGCGCCGGCCGCTTCGGCCGCAGCGCCAATACCGCTCACGTCGAGCACATGGAGCGAATCGCAGCCGATGGCGGCGGCCTCGGCCACGATCACCTCCTTGGGTTTGGCCTTCATCACTTCCTTGATCACCGCGGCCACCAGACCGGGGCTGGTGTTGACAGAGGTCTCGGCCGCGGCGGGATGTCCGGCGTTGGGTTTGAGCACCACAGTGCTCCGAGGCCTGACGAGGTTCTCCACCCCACCCAGGAGTGCGAACACCTCGGCCACCATCTTCTCGGGATCGTCGCCCTTGGAGATGGCCACGAGGGACTTGGGCATGGTACGTACCTCCTACTCGTCGTGCGCGCGCGTGCGGCTGTCGATGCGGTCGAGGAGTCGCGCCAACATATCGGCGGACCCTTTGAGGGTGACTTTGGTATCGAGGCCCTCGAGGTAGCTGAGATCCTCCCACCAGATCCACGCGAAGAGCTCCGCCACTATGAGATCGGTGTCGATGTCGGCGCGGATGCTGCCTTGCGCCTTCCCTTCGTCCACGAGTTCCGCGTACCAGTGGAACATCTCGACCCGACGGCCGACCACGTGCTCGCGCACCCGGTCTTTGGGGAGCCAGGAGATGAACTGGAACATGGGAGCGTTGAAGCCTTCTATATCTTGGGAGAAGATGAGGGCGTGCGTGCGGCCCAATTCCCGCAGACGATCGATGACGTCGGGCGCCTGTGAGGACCTGAGCCAGGTGAAGACCCGCTCGATGAGGGAGTCGTGGGCCGCGATGAGGATGTCCTCCCGGCTCTGGAAGTGCCGGTAGAGAGCGGCGTTGGAGATGCCCACTTCCTCTGCTATGCGCGACATGCTGGCGCCCACCAACCCGTACTGCGCGATCAACCCGAGGGCGGCCTGCACGATCTGCACCCTGCGTTCCGCTCCCGGCAGACGGCCGCCAGCCACCTTTGTCTGCGCTCCGGCGCTCACGCGGCCGAGGACCACTCGCAGGAGCAAACACCGAAGGTCACGACTTCTCCTGACACGGCCACCCTTTGCTCGGTTGACAATGCTGCATGGTGAAGGCCACAATACCATAAGTTGGTTTCCATTAACCAACCGCCCACATAGGGGAAACGTCAACGACGGGAGACCGACACCATGGGTGCAGTAGTACACACCTCACGTATCGACATCACGCGGGAGAACGGCCCTGTACGCAAGGCCATCATCGAGGGCTTCTGCGATCCCATCTACTACGGCGTGCATGGAGGGATCAAGAAATTCTACCGTGTCGAACCCGAAGTGGAGCACGCTGCAACCCTCGACCACATCGTAGCGGCGGTGGGTGGCTGAATGATGGGCACACTGGCCACGGGGTTGGCCGGCCGCAAGATACCCACGCACACCGACCTCTACTCCGCCCATGTCGAGGGCGACATCGAAGACGTCGACGGGGTGCTGCGCATCACCCGCATCCGGGTCGACTACGCGCTCAAGGTGCCCGCCGGCAAAGCCGACGAGGCGCGAGAGGTGTTCGCCGACTATATCAAGGGTTGTCCGGCGGCCATGAGCGTCCAAGGCTGCATCGATCTTATCGATAACCTGGAGATCGTCGAACTGGATCCTCGTTAGAACTTCGTGCCGTTGACTGAGCCCGGCGGCCGCCTTATCATGGAACGCTGTGGCCGCGCAAAGAACACGCGGCTCGAGCCGACACGCAAGACGAAGGACCGGAGGAACCACACCGTGCAGGAAGTCTACGATTTCTTGAAGAAGTGCGGCAGCTACTACATTGCCACGATGGAAGGAGACCAGCCGCGAGTCCGGCCGTTCGGGACCATCCATGTGTTCGAGGGAAGGCTCTATATCCAGACGGGCAAGGTCAAGCCCGTCTCCGAGCAGATAGCCGCCAATCCCAAGGTCGAGATCTGCGCCGCCAGCGGCGGGGAATGGGTCCGAGTACAGGCCACCATGGTCGACGACCCCCGCCTCGAGGCCAAAGTGAGCATGATGGAAGCCTATCCCAGCCTGGAAGGCAGGTACTCGGCCACGGACGACAACATGCAGGTGCTGTATCTGACGGACGCGGTCGCCACCTTCGCATCCTTCACCGATCCCCCGCGGGTGATCGAGTTCTGAGGTCCGTCTGAGACGCCCCTATTCGGGCGACTCCGCCCCCCGGCATGAAAAGCCCCGCTTCGGCGGGGCTTTTTTGTGTGGTCGTAAGAGAGGAGCGAATCCGTCGGCTAGGGCTTCTCCTTGCCGATGCGCGTGTAGAACTCCTCGGGTATGTCCTCGGGGTCCTTATAGAAGACAAACTCGCAAGCCCCGTGGTAGATCGGGTCGGTCACGACGTGCACTACCCCGAGATGCCCTGTGCTCTCCATGCCCAGGGCTTCCATCACCGGACAGTGCACGCAGTAGACGGGAAGGTCACCTTTGCCCCAGGTGATGCGGTGCGCCTCCTCGACCGTGGCCAGACCCACGTCGGGGCCGTAGGCCCCCTTCTGCACGAGCCGCTCTCCGGAACCGCAGGGCTTCATGCTGATGCTGATGGTCTTGTCGGTTTCCACGATGGTCATAGGCTGCATGTGGCCGCGCAGACCGCCGGCCAGGTGCTCGACGCGTGAACGGAGGTCGGTCTTCTCAGGAGGAGTGAAGACGACTTTGGCCTCGGCCGTGTGGGCTTCGCGCTCCGCCTCTTCCACCGCGTCGATGCCGTAGTTCCTATAGATGTACGACTGGAGACCGGTGACCCAGAACATGTAGCCGTCGTGGAGGTAGTTGTACTCCTGCTTCATCCGCTTGGCCAGAGCCTTGGCCTTCTCCTTGTCTCCGGCGTCGATGGCCGCGAGAACGAGGTCCAGGGTCGGTATCCCCATCTCTTCAAGTTCCTGGTCGGTGAACAGCCTCTCCTCGGTCATGGATGTCCTCCCTTGCTTTCGCGGGCGCGCAGATCACATCAGGATGTTGGACAGCACTCCCAGGACATCCCAGGCTTGGCGCTCGGGCTCGTAGGGCGCGTCTTCGAGGCGGCTGTCGATGTCCAGGATCATAGTGGTGCGCCGTTCGCCGTACGGCGGCCACTCGCCGAGCGATGCGCAACTGGGATCTCCGGTGCGGGCGAAGGAGGCCCAGGCGTCCTGCATGATGGCCGCCATTTTGTCGGCCTCCGGTCCGGTGCCGCAGAAGGTGTCGTCGTGGGTGGCGAAGACGAAGCCCATCTCTAGGGCATGACATGCCCCCAAGGCTCCACCGAAGACCGGCGACTTGTAGGTGAAGAGGTAGTCGAAGACCGCAGGATTATGCTTGGCTTTGGCCTCCGCCAGTTGCAGCGACGGGATGCGGAACATGAGGTCAGAATTGAGGGCCACGAGGATCTCGAAGGGGCTGGTGTCTTCGCCCCTCTGCGTGCGGGCGTCGGCGTAACGATCGTAGATGCGCTCGGCGTGCTCCGACGGGATGAAATGGCCCAAGCGCTCGATCACCTGGGCACGGCTGATGCTCGCTCTATCGTGGTCCATCATAGTGAAGAACTTCCATTCCTCCAGGTTGGAGCCTATGAGGATGGGAACGTCCCGGGAAGCGCCCTCGGCGACGGCCTGGGTGGGCATGCGGGCTATCACTCGGCCGTCCAGGACTGGCGTGGTAGCCGTGATGCGCAACTCCTCCCATGGCTCGGCCAGGCGCCGGCGCATCTCCATCTCGATCTCCAACAACCTCCCTGGAGTGAGCGAGCGCACGACGTCGACGTCATCTGAACCAACCCCGGCCGCATCGACAGCCGCGCCCGCGCCGGCGGCGGCATCGGGACCGACCCCGGCGACCTCCAGGAACAGACGCCCCACAGCCGCGGCGTCGGCCAAGGGCACCGTGACGGTGCCCACACCGCTCTCCAGGATGGCCTTGTCAAAGAGCCCTTCGGCGCTCGGCATGGCCAGGAGACAGGCGACACTCATGGAGCCGGCCGATTCACCCATGACGGTGACATTGTCCGGATCGCCACCAAAGGCGCCGATGTGTTCCTTCACCCACCTCAGGGCCGCCGCCTGATCGAGCAGGCCTTCGTTGCCGGTAGACGGTATCTTGCCGCCTGTGGCCTCATCCAGGTTGAGGAATCCCAGAAGATTCAACCTGTAGTTGAGGGTGATAACCACCACATCCTGGCGACGGGCCAAGGCGCCGCCGTCGTGCACGGGGATCGAACCCGAGCCGATGGTGAAAGCGCCTCCATGGATCCACACCATCACGGGCCGGCGCTTGTCGCCCAGCCCGTTGGTCCAGATATTCAGAAACAGACAATCCTCACTCTGAGGCTCCGGTTCCTCCGTTGCGCTGGGACCCCCGGGCATGGGGTTCTGCGGAGCCGTCGCGCCGAAACGGTCCGCCTTGCGCACCCCGTCCCAGGGCGCAGGCGGCTGAGGCGGCAACCAACGCAGGTCACCCACCGGGGGCGCGGCGAACGGTACGCCTTTGAAACAGTAGAGCCCATCCTGGTAGACACCCTCCAGTTCGCCCAGAGAGAGGGTGACTCGCGCCCTTGCTGAGCTGTCCATGGTCTCGCCCCCTTGTTGCCGATCGATCGACTATCCCGGCCTGCCGCCCGGCCCTAGATCGCCAGACCTCCATCCACGGGGACGATAGCCCCGGTGATGAACGAAGCCGAGTCGTAGTATAGCCGGGCCGCCGAACCAGAATGGGGGCTCCCACCTCCTCCCCCGGGGCCGGTGGTTCTGGCCGGCGCTCAGAGCCCCAGATAGGAGCCCCGGTCGCTCGGCTTCTAGGTGACCTCATAGACGGTGATGATGACTTCGTCGGCAAGTCGTTCACCAGTGGCAACAGCAACTATCGCGTGCAACCACTGATACTGCAGTGCGCCGGTTTCGAATACAGGTCTCGTCCTGAAGTAGTATTCGCTGGGGTTACACGCCTCGCCGTTGGCCAAGCGCTCCATCACGTCTTGGGGCCCCGTGCGTATTCCGGTATTGAGCACATAGATCAGGGCGCCGTCATCCGTTTCGAGCGTGTAGCGCGCCTCTACTTCCGTTATCCCATCAGGCCGTATGACCTGATAATCAGCGCCGCCGGACAGAACCTTGCCGGATAGTCTTGGGCCGGTGAAGGTGCCCCCGAGGATGGGGATCGTCCTTCTTAGCCCATGGGGAGCGTTTCCGACAACGAGTGGTTCGCCTACACCGATCCTGGAGACGTAGAGCAGCCGAAGTGACGGTTCGACTCTTGGATCGTTGAGCATATCGTCTCCTCGCCTCGGTGGCTATTCCTCAGAGAGCTGCATCGCTCGAGCCAGCACCTCCACCGGGTGCATCACTTTCCGCCCGGTTCCCATGGTGATCTGCGACCGGCAAGACACGCCGCAGGCGACAACATCCAGTTGGATGCTGCAGCACTCCAACTTGCGGGGACCTGTAGTCTCTTGCGATAGGTGACCAGCCCGCTCCAGGCGAACCCGCCACCCAGACCGGTGGGGTTCTGCTGAGCGCGCGGCCTGTCGATCGAGGCACCGTGCGGCAGGGTGACAGGTTGCCATTTCTTGGGCAGATAGGGGAACGCGCACACCTCATCTGTGTACTCCCAACCCGCGTCAAACAACTGCTTCTTCATACTCGAGTCGACCGCCTGTTCCTATTGCCCGTAGTAGGCGTGCTCGCCGTGTTTGCGCAGATAATGCTTATCCAGCAGCGTCTGCTGCATCGACGGGATGTTCCTATCAAGCGTAAGCGCATGCCAGGCCATGAAGGCGATCTCTTCCATCATGACGGCGATCTCCGCCGCCCACAATGGCGAGTCTCCCCAGCAGAACGCTCCATGACTGTGGACCAGCGCGCCGGGGATCTGCTTGTGATCTACGCTTTGGAAGCGTTCTACGATCACTTCCCCCGTGCTTCGCTCATAGCTGTCGAGGATCTCGCCCTCGGTCATCGGACGCGTGCACGGGATCTCCCCGTAGAAGTAGTCCGCGTGCGTCGTACCCAGCGCCGGGATGCTCATGCCCGCCTGCGCGAACACGGTAGCCCACCGCGAATGTGTGTGCACGAGGCCACCGATGTCGGGGAACTCCTTGTAGAGCACAAGGTGTGTCGGTGTGTCAGACGAAGGCTTCAACCTACCCTCGACGATGGCGCCGTCGAGACCGACCAGTACGATGTCCTCCACGGAAAGGGCCTCGTACGCCACACCCGACGGCTTGATCGCGATGATGCCACGCTCTCTGTCGATGCCCGACACGTTGCCCCAGGTGAACGCGACCAACCCATATTTGGGCAGCATCAGGTTGGCTGCCAGTACCTGCTCTTTGAGTCTTTCCAGCATGCTAGAGGCTCTTCAGTCTCCACAACGCGTCCGAAAGCGCGAGACGAGTCTTCAGCTCATTCGCCCGCGTTTCAGCCGTCAGGTGCACGAACTCGATCCCCATGATGTCCGCCCAGTCCGCCAGCATCTGCGCGCTGGCAGCGTAGGTCAATACGGTATGGTGCGCGCCGCCCGCGCAGATCCATTGGCGGATGCCCTCCACGAGACCCGACTTCGGCCGCCACATGACCCGCGCAACGGGCAGATTCGGCATCTCGAAGATGGGCTTCACACACTCGATGTCCTGCACGATCAGGCGGAGCCTGCCGCCCATGTCAACCAGCGAGATGGTGATCGCATCGCCTGCGTGCCCCTCGAACACCAGCCTCGCGGGCCCGTCCTTGCCGCCGATGCCCAGCGGATGCACCTCGATACGCGGCTTTGCCGAAGCTACGGTCGGGCATACCTCCAGCATGTGCGAACCTAGTTCGTACTCGCGGCCCTGCTCGAAATGATAGGTGTAGTCCTCCATGAAGGTGCTGCCACCGTCGAGCCCCTGTGTCATCGCTTTCACGATATGGGTCATGGCCGCGGTCTTCCAGTCGCCTTCGGCACCGTAGCCGTAGCCCTTCTCCATCAGCCGCTGCGAGGCGAGACCCGGAAGCTGTTCCATGCCCCACAGGTCCTGAAAACTGTTGGAAAACGCGCCTGCGCTTTCGCGCACGAGGATGCGCTCCATCGCCAGTTCTGCCTTGGCCTGGTAGCGCACCGCGGCCAGGTCGTCCGTAGCAAGGACGTACTTGTCCCTATGCTCGTCGAGCAAGGCGTCGACGTCTGCTTCGGTCAGCTTGCCGATCTCCTCAACGAGATCACCAACCGGCCAAGTGTTCACCTGCCAGCCCAACTTGATCTGCGCTTCGACCTTGTCGCCTTCGGTAACCGCCACCTCGCGCATGTTGTCCCCGAAGCGCACCACGCGCAGATCGCGGCTCACCTTGCATCCGACCGCCGCGCGCATCCACTGGCCCAACTCCTTGAGCGGCTCTTCGTCCTGCCAGAAACCTACGACCACCTTGCGCGGCAACCGCATCCTCGCCCCGATGAAGCCGTGCTCGCGGTCTCCGTGCGCAGCCTGGTTGAGGTTCATGAAGTCCATGTCGATCTGCTTGTCAGGAATCGACCGATTGTACTGCGTGGCGAAGTGGCACCACGGCTTCTGCAGCAGCGTAAGACCGTTGATCCACATCTTGCTCGGGGAGAACGTATGCGCCCACGTGACGACGCCGCAGCAGGCATCATCGTAGTTGGCCTCTTTGACGACTTCCGTGACTTCCCGGGCGGACTTGATCGTCCCCTTGTAGACGAACGTGCAGGGGATATGCGCGCATTCGTCGATGAATGCGGCCATCTCCACCCCGCGCGCAGCCACGGTCTCCAGCACCTCGGGGCCATACATGGCCTGCGAGCCCACGACGAACCAGATCTCCTGTTGCTTCATGTTCGACACACTTCCACTCAGTTATTGGGTGACGACCAGCATGCCATCAGTGCCTCTCGAGAATCTGCTCATGAAGTCCCATGCCAGTTGCGCGAAGCCGGGGCCCGGCCAATGGGGAAGGTTGGTCACGCAGACGATCTCGACCATCTTCACGCCGTCTGCTCGATAGAACTCTGCTCCGTAATGCTCGATCCCCAAGATCGACTCCGTCAGAACCTAGACCGCAACCCCGAATGTTGGCGTTAACATTTGTTCACGCTAACATATCGTCCGATGGTTTGGTAGATGCTTGTTGGCGCGACCGGATGCTTCCAGAAGCCCGTCCGCGAACGAGAGGGACGCGAAGGGAGTTCCCTTTCTTTCGTCATGATGTTAGCGTTAATATCGTGTCCTAACGTCATCGGGAGCGCGAGCTGCGTCTCTCAGCGAGGAGTGAACGTGTCGAAGAGTGAGCGCCGCCCCACCATGGTGGACGTCGCTCGCCTAGCCGGGCTATCCCACCAGACAGTCTCTCGCGTGCTGAACGATCAGCCTGGAGTGATACCAGAGACCCGGGAACGCGTCCTTGCGGCCATAGACGAGCTCGGGTATCGCCGGAACGGGTTTGCGCGCGCGCTGGTCACCAGGCGGACAGGGCTGCTGGGCGTGGTGGTATATGGAACCTCGTGGTACGGACCGGCGAACACCCTTCACGGAATCCAGCAGGCGGCACGCGACGCCCGCTACTTCGTCACGGTCGTCGATCTCGACAAGCTGACGCACGGCAACGTGAAGCGGGCCCTCGACGTTCTCACGGAGTACTCGCCCGACGGCATCGTTGTCATCACCCCCAAACGTAGCGTGAGTGACGAACTCAGGGAGATGGCATTGGGTACTCCGACGGTGGCTGTGGAAGGTGGGCAGGGAACACCCGACCTACCCGTGGTGTGCGTCGACCAGGAAGACGGGGCGCGTCTCGCAACAGAACATCTGCTCACCCTCGGCCACTCCACGGTCCATCACCTCGCGGGACCTGTCGACTGGCTCGAGGCTGAAGCGCGCATGAGAGGGTGGCGCTCTTGCCTCAAGGCCGCCGGGATATCGCCGCCTCCGGTGGTGCGGGGAGACTGGACTTCACGCTCCGGCTACGAGGCCGGTGTGGAGCTGCTCAAGCAGCCGGACATCACCGCGGTGTTCGCTGCGAACGACCAGATGGCCCTCGGTCTGCTGATGGCCTGCCGCGAGGCCGGGGTGCAGGTTCCCGAGGACCTCAGCGTGGTCGGATTCGATTGCATGCCCGAGTCGGAGTTCTTCGCGCCTCCCTTGACAACGGTGGTGCAGGACTTCCAAGCGGTAGGCCGGACGAGCATCGAACTGCTCCTGCGCATGATCGACCACACGGGGGTCCCCGTCTCGCGCTCGGTGATCCCCCCCACGCTTGTCGTCCGCGCCAGCACCGGCCCTCCCCGGCCAGCCGACGGCGAAACGAGTCCGGCTTTGAGGGAGGCAGAAGATCGTGTGCGCCCATAGTACTAGTCCCGCCTACGCTGTCGGGGTCGACTTCGGTACCTTGTCGGCGAGGGCCTTGGTCGTACGTGTCCACGACGGGGCCGAGATGGGCACTGCCGTCTGGGAGTACCCGCACGGGGTGGTCGACCAGGCGCTCCCGTCGACAGGCAAGCCCTTGCCTCCGGACTGGGCACTGCAGATCCCAGAAGACTGGCGGGAAGCGTTCCGCAGGGCTGTTCCGGCGGCTCTGAGGGAGGCCGGCATCGATCCGCGCGACGTCATCGGCGTGGGAACGGACTTCACCGCATGCACAGTCATGCCCACTCTGCGGGACGGCACGCCGTTATGCGAACTCGTCGATCTGCGGGATCGACCGCACGCCTATCCCAAACTCTGGAAACATCACTCAGCTCAGCCGTGGGCGGACTTGATCACCAACATCGCACACGAGCGCGGCGAGCCCTGGATCGGGCGCTACGGCGGCAGGATCTCCTCGGAATGGGAGTTTGCCAAGGCGCTGCAGGTCCTCGAGGAGGATCCGGGTGTCTATGACCGTACCCAGCGGTGGATCGAGGCCGCCGACTGGATCATCTGGCAACTCTGCGGCAGGGAAACGCGCAACGTCTGCACCGCAGGCTACAAAGGTATCTACCAAGACGGGGTGCGGCCTTCGCGTGACTACCTGGCGGCACTGTCACCAGGGTTCGCCGGCTTCGTTGACGAGAAGCTGGCCCACACCTTGTCACCGCTCGGAGGCCGTGCAGGTGCGCTCACGGCCCAGGCAGCCAAGTGGACAGGACTTCCTGAAGGCATCGCTGTGGCGGTGGGAAATGTCGACGCACACGTGACCGCGGCGGCTGCCCAGGCAGTGAGACCGGGGCAGATGCTTGCCGTCATGGGTACGTCCACATGCCATGTCATGAACAGCGACGTGCTCGCCGAAGTGCCCGGCATGTGCGGGGTCGTCCGCGACGGCATCGTGCCGGGGTTCTGGGGTTACGAAGCGGGCCAAAGCGCTGTGGGAGACATCTTTGCCTGGTTCCTCGAAACCAGTGTTCCCGCGTCATACGTACAGGCCGCGGAGGCGAGCGACGCGAGCCTCCACGACTATTTGACGAATCTGGCTGCCGCTCAAGCCGTCGGCGCGCATGGACTGGTCGCACTGGACTGGCATAACGGCAATCGCTCTGTTCTCGTCGACCACCATCTGAGCGGAGTGATCGCCGGCCTCACTCTGGCCACCCGCCCCGAGGACGTGTACCGCGCCTTGCTGGAGTCGACCGCTTTCGGTACGCGGACCATAGTCGAGGCTTTCGAGATGCAGGGTGTTCCGGTCGAAGAACTGGTCGTAGCCGGCGGGCTGGTCAAGAACGCCCTTCTTATGCAGATATACGCCGACGTGACCCGCCGCCCGCTCAGCATCGTTCGGTCCAATCAGGGACCCGCCCTTGGCTCGGCCATCCACGCGGCGGTTGCGGCGGGAGCATATCCGGACATATTCGCCGCTTCTGCGGCCATGGGAGGGGTCGAGAAGGCCGCATACGTTCCGGAAGCGTCAAACGCCGATACCTATGACGCGCTCTACGAGCAGTACGTCCGAATGCACGACTACTTCGGGCGCGATTCTGAGGTGCTGCACCAACTCCGACGTATTCGTGACGCAGCGGCTCAGAGGTGAGCAGGTGTGCCCGGAGCGTCCGATTCGATTATCATTGACTTCGGTTATCGTTGCATCGGTCTGATGGCGCCTGGGGCGCGCACAGGACGATCCCGCCCTCTGGGGCTCTTCACCGGCTCCAGAGATTCCGGGAAGGTCTTGCGCGGCGGCGCTGACCCCGCCTAACGCCCAGCCCTAGATCGCCAGGCCTCCATCCACGGGGACGATGGCCCCGGTGATGAACGAAGCCGCGTCGGAGCACAGCCACAGCACGGTCTCGCCCATGTCATCTTGGGGATCACCCATCCGACCCAGAGGCACGCCCGCGATCATGCGCTCCTTCATGCCTTCCATAGACGAGGTGATGTTGTCGGAGAGCATGGTGTTGGCGATGGGGCCTGGGCACACACAGTTGACCCGGATACCGGACTTGGCTCCCTCGAGGGCCGCTATCTTGGTGAGGGCCACGAGGGCGGTCTTGGTGGAACCATAGCCTGCGAATCCTGGGATCTGGCGCAACGCTTGGGCCGACGCGCAGTTGACGATGGCGCCCTTCCCCTGCTCCATCATCTGCCGCATCTCATACTTCAGACAGAAGTACACGCCGGTGAGGTTCACGTCCAAGTGCTTGAGCCACAGTTCGGTGGATGATTCGGTGATGATCTCTATGGGGACGCGTACGCCGTCCGGACCGATACCCGCGTTGTTATAGGCGAAATCGAGCGAGCCATAGAGTTCGACCGTCTTGACCACCATCGCCTCGACGTCGCTCTCTACCGAGACGTCGCACTTGACGAAGGTGGCCTCTCCCCCTGCTTCCCGGATGAGGCTCGACCGTCTCATGCCCACCCTCGATGTTGACCCCATCGGTGACAACCACCTTGGCCCCTTCGCGGGCGAACACGATGGCAGCGCCCCGACCGATGCCCGAGGCCGCCCCGGTCACCACCGCCACCTTGCCCTCGATGCCCATCCGGTTGTTCTCGCCGTACCGTCTCATGGTCCTCCCCTTGTGTGGCTTCCAGCGGAGCGATCGACTCCTCGGTCCCCGCGGGCTCCTCGATCCTCGCGGGCCACCACTCCGACTATGTCTCGATCACAGCGCAGAGCAATCCCGCGTCCCGAAGTATCACACAGCTGGCGGAGCCAAGGAAGAGAGGCGTGCGCATGGTGTGCGCGTTGTCGCCAAAGTCCGGCCCTGCCTTCAGCCGCCGTGGACCCGCTGATGGACCGCAGGACCAGCCGACCGGCCTCTTATAGAACCAATGGCGGCACCGACATCAGCTGAATAGGGCCTCGAAGACCTTGATCGCCGCCGGGCCCAGGATCACGATGAACAGCACGGGGAAGATGAAGAGGATCAGGGGGATGAGCATCTTCACGGGGGCCTTCTGTGCCGCTTCTTCGATGCGCTGCCGCTGGACCGTACGAATGGTCTCAGACTGAACCCGCAACACCGATCCCAGGCTGATACCCAGTTTCTGTGACTGGATCAGAGCACTCACGAAATTGTTCAGATCCTCCACGTCGCAGCGGTAGGCGAACTCGCGCAAGGCCTTCTCTCGGCTCTCGCCCATGCGGATATGGTGAAGAGTTATGAGGATCTCCTCGCGCAGAGGGTCGCGAAGCTTCTCTGCGATCTTGGCCAGGGCCGAATCGAGCCCCAGTCCCGCCTCGACGGTTACGGTGAGCAGGTCGAGGAAGTCGGGGAGCGACCGGGCGATGAGACGTTTGCGTGAGTTGGCGGAGAAGTGAAGGATGATGTCGGGGAGATAGTAGGTCAGCACCACCACCACCGCCGCCAGCACGACGAACCAGATGAACGGCAGAAGTTTCAGCGACGCCAGAATGATCAGGATCAGCAGGCCAACCACCAGCGAGACCAGCTTCACTACAAGCAAGCCGTTGACGTCCAGATTCCAGGGCCGACCGGCACGCTCCACCTTGGTTTCGAGCCTGTTGATCCGCCCGGAGGGCGTGATCACTTTCGACGCAGCAGCCATTCTGGCCATGGCCGGCTTCACCAGGCGTTGGCTGGCCGGCTGGGCCAATTCAGCGCGCCGAAACGCGGCTGAGTCATAGGTGTCGAGATGGTCGAGGGCAGCCTGCACCTTGGCCCCTCTTCCGCTCGCTCTGGTGCCCCAGACAACGAACCACACCGCTGAGAGGAGAAGGACAAGAACCCCTGCGTAGACAGCATATTCCATGGTCGGTCCTCTCAAACGTCCACTCGTGCGATCTTACGAAGCCACAGAATACCGACGAGCAGGAGAGCGAGGGCAAGCCCCATCATCGCCTGTCCTGCCGTCGTCTGCCAGAGCAGCCCCAGATAGTCGCGATTGACGACCCCCAGAACCGCGGCGACACCGAAGGGGAGCAAAACCAGGATCACCGCGCTCAGCCTGACCTCTGCCGTCAGGACCCCGATCTGCCTCTGCAGCTTCGCCCTCTCTCGAAGCGTCGCCGCGATAGACTCATACACCTCGGCCAGGTTCCCACCCACCTGTCTCTGGATGATCGTGGCCATGACCACCCAGTCGAAGGCCTCGGATCTCATGCGATCGGCGATGTCCCTCAGGGCCACCTCTGGGGCCACTCCCAACCGTTGCTGGGCAAGAACACGCCGGAACTCGGAGGCCGTGGGCTCCGAAGCTTCGGAAGCAGCCACGGTTATGGCCTGTTCGAAGCCTTGTCCGGCCCTGAGAGCACCGGCCAGCAGGGCAAGTGTGTTGGGTACCTGAGACTCGAAGGCCCGGCGACGCGCCACCCCCTTCCTGTCCAGATAGAACAGAGGAACGATGACCACCACGACCACGGCCGCCACGACCACCGCCAGCGAGCCTCCGACCAGTCGGACGACAATGGCCGCGACCACTGTGCCCACCAGGTGCAGCAGGGCGAATTCTGAGGCTCGGAATTTCAGTCCAGCATCATCGATGAGCCTCTGCAGGGGTTGTTCGTAGCCCCGCACAGCCAACAAGCGTCGTGTCGCCCGCTGACCGCGACCAGGCGGTGTCTCCGTCTCATCAGCCGCCCGGGGACCTAGATCCCGACGATTGTCCAGCACGTCTCCGTACTCCCGCAGCACGTCTCGTTTGGGGAAGAGGACCCCGGAGATCAGGTAGAGCAGGGCGAAGATGAGAGCGAAGATGACGACACCCACGGTGTAGTCGCTGCCTCCCCAAGCCAGGAACCGGCTGGTAAGACTCGTCCCAGTGGGCTCGGTCAGGCCCACTACCGCAGGGACCACGGTTGTCGTGGAGGACATAATGGTCGAAGTAGTGGTGGCCGATTCGGGATAGAAGAAGCCCCGCTCTGCCTGGGCCGACGTCCCGCCGGCGACAACCTCGACAAGCAGGTGCCCGGCTCCTGACGCGGCAGCGGGGGTAGTGAACGTCAGCAGGTACTGATTCCGAATCTCCTTGGCCAGCGTCTCGTACAACTCTGTGAGCGCTGCCGGGTCAGGCGTCTCCAGGTAGCGGCCGCCGGAGGCTTCGGCGATACTCGCCAACGGCCGGGAGTCGAACTCCTCGGTCTTGAGGCCGATGGCGTAGACCTGGATTCCGCTCGAGCGCACCGCGGCTATCGCGTCCTCCAGGCTGGCCACACTCGCCGTATCGCCGCCATCCGAGAGGAGGATGAGATAGCGAGATCCCGCTTCCGCCGAATCTCCCGTCGTCGCCCCAAAGGAGGCCAGGCTTTGCAGCAGGGCATCATAGAGTGCGGTCTCCTTCTGCGGCGCGAGCCCAGCCAGCGAATCAGTCAGCGCAGCCCGGTCGGCGGAGAACGCGTCGAGGGTCCGAAAGCTTGTGTTGAACGCCTGAACGGCAACGGTGTCTCCAGGCCGCATGGTTTCCAGAAAACGCTGGGCCGCTACTGCCGCGGCTCCCACCGCTTCGCCCTTCATGCTACCCGACTCGTCGATGAGCAGGGCCGTGCGTACGGGAAGAGGCGTGCCAGGCGCGGCCTCGGTCACCTCCGCGTCGACCTGCGTTCCGTCCACCTTGATGTTGAAGGCATCGCTGCCGAGCGTGCCCAGACCCGCGGCCAGCGGACCTCCCAGTTGCACCACTACGGACGCCATGGGGAAAGCGGAGAGGTCCGTCCCGGTGATGGTCAGGGTCAGATCTCCCGGTGCGGCCACAACTACGGTCGCCGGGGAAAGCACGACGAACAGAGTCAGCGCCAGAGCAAGCACGATCAGCGCAATCAGGCCGTGTCGTCGCATACGGCTCCCCTTCAGTCTCTCGAGGCTGCTATACGATGGAGTTGTCATAGGTCTCGAAGGCGAAGATATCGTCGGGAACAGCGACCCCGTGGTTCTTGAGGATCGGCAGGAAACTCGGCCGAATACCGGTGCTCTTCAACCGCCCCAGATGGCGACCGTCCTTGTCGGTGCCGGCGGCGAAGTCGAAGACGAACAGGTTCTGGAGGGTTATCATGTCGCCCTCCATGCCCTGGATCTCCGTGATGTGGGTGATCCTGCGTGAACCGTCGGCCAACCGGCCCTGATGCACCATCAGGTTGATGGCACGCGAGACCTGTTCGCGTATCGCCCGGATGGGCAGATCCATCCCCGCCATGAGGACCATGGTCTCCACTCGGGAGAGAACGTCGCGGGGAGAGTTGGCGTGCACGGTGGAGAGGGAGCCGTCGTGACCGGTGTTCATTGCCTGGAGCATGTCCAGCGCCTCCCCGCCGCGGATCTCCCCGACGATGATCCGGTCGGGGCGCATGCGCAGCGCGTTCCGTACCAGATCGCGGATAGTCACCTCTCCTTTGCCCTCGATGTTCGGGGGGCGATATTCGAGGCTGACTATATGCTCGTGGTCCAATTTGAGTTCGGCGGCGTCTTCGATGGTCACCACGCGTTCATCGGCCGGGATGAAACTGGAGAGCACGTTGAGAGTAGTGGTCTTGCCCACACCGGTGCCTCCACTGACCAGGATGTTCAACCGGCCGAGGACACACGCCTTGAGGAAGTCGCTGGCACTCTGGGTCAGCGTCTGGAATCCGACGAGGTCGGCTGTAGTGTAAGGATCTGCGGAAAACCTCCGTATGGTCAGGGCCGGACCCCGCACCGACAGCGGTGGCAGGATGACGTTGACCCGGGACCCATCGGGCAGGCGAGCGTCGACATACGGTGAAGACTCGTCCACCCGCCGCCCCACCTGGCCCACGATCTTCTGGATGATGCGCTCGAAATGTCCCTCGTCACGGAAGCGCTTTTCGGTCTTGAAGATCTTGCCAGCGCGCTCGACGTAGATGTTCCGAAAGCCGTTGACCATGACTTCGGTGACCGCGGGGTCGCGAAGGAATTCCTCGATCGGGCCGTATCCCAGGACTTCCGCGACCAGCTCGTCCACCATCTGCTGGCGCTCCGCCCGCGGCATCGGTTCGTGCTGGGCAGCCAGCCCCTCCTCCACCTTGCTTCGCACCATCCGCTGCAGTTCGGACTCGGGGATCGACTCACTATAGATCCGAGAGCCCAGATCTCGGATCACGAGGGCGTGGATGCCGCCCTTCAGCTCGCTCTGACGGTCGTAGGCGGCGTCCAAGCGATCCTGACTCCGTGGAGCCCCACCCGCCTGTTCGAGCGGGCGCTCGGGTTCTTTCCCGTCTCCACTACGGCCGTTGCCGTTGATGCGATCGTTCAGACCCATAGCGCCTCCTCCTGTTGACACCGGTCGCATCGCGTCCTACTTTCCACGACGTCTGCCCTGCCTTCGAGAGGGATCGGCGGAGTGAGCGGAGGCGGACCCATTGCTGTCGAACTGGAAGGACTGCACCAGTTTGGCAAGCTCTTGGGAGACCTTGTTGCCCGGTTTGGCGAGCATCAGCACCTCCCCCGAGTTGAGGGCTCTGGGGACCTCGATGGAACTGGAAATGCCTACCTTGACCGTGCGGCCCAGGTGTTTCTCCACATCCCCGAGTTCTAGCCCGACCTTCGAGCCGGCCCTGTTCATGAGGATCAGAATCTTCTCCTCGGGATAGTCCATCAAGCCCATGGTCCTGAAAACGGTTTTCAAGTTCTTGACGCTGGGGATATCCAGGCTCGCTATCAGCAATACGTGGTCGGCCCAGTCGAGAGCCACCAGCACGCGCTCCTCGAAGAAGGGCGGGGTATCCACGACGACGTATTCGTAGTTGGACTGCACCACCTGGAGGATCTTCTCGACGTCCTCGGTGGTGATTCTCTCAGCCTCATCGGGATACAAGGGCGCGGGAAGGACGTTCAACCCGGAGGCATGCTTCACCATGAAGTCTTCGAGTAGCGCGGCGTCGAACTCCGAGTAGCCCTGGACCAGATCGAACAGGGTCCGTTGAGGCACCAGACCAAGGGCTACAGCCGCGTCGCCGAATTGCAGGTCGAGGTCTACCAGAGCCACCCGCCGACCGCTGGCCGCCAAGCCTGCAGCCAGGTTGGTGGCTACAAAGGTCTTCCCCGTTCCTCCCTTGGTGCTGAAGACCACGATCCGCTTCGCCACCTTGGGCTCATTCTGTGCCACTGCATACGCCGCGATCCCTTCTAGCGCCGAGCGCTTGCCCCTGCTAACCTCGGCTGCAGCCTCAAGGGCAGCCATCAGTTCCTTGTTGTCGACCGGCACCTCGAGCAGATCGCGCGCCCCGGCTCTGAGAGCCTTCTTGAAGTCGGCGGGCGCGGGATTGACCGCCACCAGCACGGCGCTCACCCCCGGTACTTGCGCCACCAGCTTCTGGATGGTGGCGAAACCGTCGTCCGGCTTGAGGTCGGCGCCTACCAGAATCACATTTGGACGTAGTTCCTCCGCCTGACGGAGCGCCGATTCAGAGTCGGCACACTGGTAGAGTCCCTCGATGCCCTTGTGGCCCTGTAACTCCCGGACCAGACTCGAGCGGATAGGTTCACTCGCTATGGCGAGTAGTACCTTCACCATCATCACCGAAAGAGATTGGGCAGGGCTTGGCCAGGTGTGCTGACAGAGGTCGTGTCCTCGGCCGGCACAAGTGTGAACCACACGTTGCCGAACTGCTGGGCGAAGACGAGCTTCTCGGCGTCCGCGGGCGTCACCATGAGTGTGATCACCGGCAGATTGGGCACTTCCTGGCCGGCTTCACTCTGGCTGAAGGCCCCACCGCCGGAGGTTGTGGTTTCCACCAGCGGGTCCATGGCCAGCACCTCCACCTGCTGCAACAGCATCTTGCTCACGGGGGACACCGTCTGGGTCAGGTCGATGCCTGTCGACAGAAGGATGCGCTGCACATCGGCCGCCGGCAGCAGGGTCCCTATCGGCAGCAAGACTTGCTGGAAGTCCTCTACCTCAAAGGTGGCGATCACGTCCACTCTGTCGCCCTTCTTGATTGCGCCACCGACTCCGTTGTCGCGATCCACGGGGACCGTGATGGCCCGCATGCCTTGCTTGATCTCAAAGGAAAGGCTCTGCTCTTCGGGCGCGCCCAGTTGGCCCCTCAGTATCTGCTGCCCCTTTGCTGCAGGAATGGTCAGTACCATGCCCTGCAGACCGGTCTCGTCGCTCAGTGCCCCAGGGACTACCGAGCTGACCGCCACCTGCTGGCGCTCCACGAGCCCGTTCTCGATCATGGCCTCACCGGTCGTGAGTGCCGGGATGTCCTCTTTGGCCACAAGCACCGTCTGCATCTGCTCCACAGTAGTCCTCTCCTCCCGGAGCGACGAGACGTACCACACCACGAGGCCGGCAGCCGCGAGCGCCAGTACCACGGCGATGATTATTGCGATCGTCCTCCGGCGCACGAGATCCTCCTTCTATTGTTGCCTGACCTGTCCCTGCACGTACTTGTTATCGGATGAGAGGCGTAGATTCTGCAACGTCTTCATTCAGTCAGCACCGCCGTCATCACGTAGAGCGGACCGCTGGGTTCGTCACTCCATGATCCTGGAGCCACCCATTCGATGAACTGACCGACTATCTCGCCCTTGTCCTGCCCCTTCTTCGAGTAGCTTTCGATGCGGAACGTGGCAAACATCTGGATGACATACTTCCTGCTCGAGCCGGCGAGATCAGGATCGTAGTTCACGAAGGGCACGGTGACGTAACGCCAGCCATTAGGGTCGTCAGGGAACCTGGCCCGCCAACTCGCCTTGCGATCATCGAGTCCCTGCCACACCTGGCCCACGGCGGCGCCGGGCTGCGGCCACAAGGGACCGCCGATGAAGAGTGGCGTGTTGAGTTTCCAGCTATCGAGTACTGCTGGGTCGGCCTGCGCGAGTTCGTCCCGGGTGTTCTGATTCGCGTAGATGTCGGCAAGACGCCAGTTGCCCGCGTACAGCCCACTCCCGGCCTGAGCGCTAAGCTTCATCGTGTAGGGGTCCCACATATCCGGGTGGTCAGTCACGATCTCCGCCCACTGGAACTCGCGCTCTGGGGACTTCCGGGAGTATCCGGTATAGAAAGAAGGTTCCATCATGAGATATTTGAGCGGGACGTCCTCTTCAAAAGCGACGTAACGCCCGCAGGTGACGGTGATCTCCTTATCCTTCTTGTCCACTTTCGGGAACGTGATAGTGAGTTCGTGCACACCGTAGCCGGTGTTGTTGTCCGTGCCGGTCGGGGCGGTGACGGAACCGGCGAACGTGTTGCCGGACTGTCGCGTCAATGAGAACCGGTTGCTCCCTAGACTGCCGTCCAGAGTATCGGCGATGACCGTTGAAGCTACCTCCGCCTCCACCGAGATGGTTCCACCGCCTTGACTCATCCCCACTCGATAGAGCTTCTCTTCTGGATCAGAGGGATTCGACACCCACCAGTAGCCGATATCGGGTAGCTCGAGAGCCACGATCTCAGCCCCGTCAACGTCTCTTGTGATCGCCTGCAGATCGACTTCATATAGGCCGGCGGAGACCCCGGGCAGCGTGCCGCCGCCCTCGGTCCCGCCCTCGCCGAAACTCCCGTCATCGTCCTCGTCGGTGATATCGAAGCTCCCAACGACCGTATTGCCTGCCCGGAACACGAAGCGGAACTTCTCGGGGTTCATGATCAGCAGTGCAACGGGGAAGAGCGTCTCCACCCCGGTCAGATACTTGACTTCTGCCTGGGCATGGGCGGTGACAGCTCCCTCGTTTCTCCCGAACACACGGGCAAAAGTGAAGGCGACCTGCTCCTCGCGCAGATCGACGGTGACCGATCTCGCGTCGATTACAGGACTCCAAGGGGTCAGGTGACCCTCTGCCACGCTCGAATTCGGGGCGCTGTTCGTGGAGACGTACTGGCGAGCCACGTCCTCAACCGAGCCGAAGTCCCCGCGGGAACGTATCAGCTCCTGCGCACCGGCCAGCGCAGCCGCATCCGCGGCGGTCTGCAACTCACGATCGTGGTCGTAGAGAGAGCCTAAGTCGACCACCAGGGCGACGACCGAGAGAAGAAGCACCATCACCAGGGCCACGATGACTGCCACGGCACCCGATTCATCGCGAAGCATGTGCCATGTGCAGATCCGCCTGGGCGCTTCTCTGCTCTCTCGAGTGTCTTTGTCGCGGTCGTTCATCTTGATCATCCGCCGCAGCTACTCTCGCCGCATCGTCGCAGAGGCATCGATGTCCAGTGACCCGCCACCTATACCGGGTAGGAGGTTCGGCAGTGGGGTGAGGAAGTTGTACGTGGCGGTTAGCGTCACGGTGGCCTCATTGCCCGAGGATCCGGCATCGACCGATTGCGAGGTGATGGTCGTCGAAACCAGCGACGCGCCGTCGATGGCGTCGTTCGCTTCGGCGACCCTGCCGACAGAAAGGTAGCGAGCAGCATCGCGAGCCACGTGGGTCAGTTGGAGGTCGTTGTAGTAGTAGAGGCCGAAGTCGAGAATACCCAGGAGGATGACGAGCAGGATCGGCAGCACGAGGGCGAACTCCACCAGGGCGGCGCCCCGTTCTTCCGCGACCCCGTTACGAGTCCCTCCTCCGACATGCCTGTTGCGCACCCGCCACATAGAATTGCCGCTTTCCTCATTACCGCTGGCCCGGACACTTGTCCGAGTGTCCGGGCCAGCGCACATTCTCTACTTGAAGGTGAATCGGCACGATCCCGCTTAGAACTTACCGACCGCGCCCTCGAATGCCGCCGCGACCTGCGTGCCCAACGCCAGAACCACGCCTGCGACGACTGCCGCGATCATGGCCACGATGAGCCCGTACTCGACTGCCGTCGCACCCTCTTCCTGTCTGACGCGGGAAAGAACGTCACTGCAGAACTGGGACAGCATTCAGATCACCTCCTCTTGCTCAGCCACCGAGAGCTGTCACCACGGTCTGGAACGCCGCCGCGATCTGCCCGCCCAAGGTCGCCACGACGGTCACGATGACGGCCGCGATCAAGGCCACGATCAGCCCGTACTCGACTGCCGTCGCGCCCTCTTCCCGATTCATGTGGGCCAGGATGAAGCTATAGAATCTATCCAACATTCGAATCACCTCCTCTCCCTGCATCTATGCCCCCGGGCTACCGCTTTGCGGGGTTTGATCACCCCGGGGCCCGGATGCTTTTGGTTTGTTGCACTCAGCGTAGAGCGCTCTCGACGCAAACGACACGATACGGAGGTCCAGTCGTTGGCGGTCAGAGGTCTAGTCTGTGGGTGAGCCGCCCTAGCCAAAGGTCCAGGGGGCCGTGCGGACGCGTGATGCTCCGGCCTAGCCCAGAAGGCTCAGGTACCCGTCGACCATCGTCGGCCCGAACAGCAAGGCGAGGACCGAACCCAGCGCCAGATAAGGCCCAAAAGGAATCATGTCCTTGCGGCGTCTTTCGTTTCGCGGCGATCAGCACGATCCCGATGATCGCGCTCAATATGAAGGCCAGGAAGAGCGCTACGACCACCAGGCTCCCCAGGACCGCTCCCATCAACAGAGCCATCTTGACGTCCCCAGCCCCCATGCCTCCCCGCCAAAGGAGAGCCAGGACCAGTAGGACGAGAGCGGCGCCCACGGCGGCCGCCAGGTGCACCCACCACCTTTGAGGTTCGATGGCAATCGCGGCCCCCAAGCCCACGAGGGTGCTGGGAAGAACGATCTTGTTGGGGATGATCATGAGTTCCAGGTCGATGAACGCGATGAGGATCATCACTGCGATGAACCACCAAGCCAAGACTAGACTACCCGTGGCGTCGAACCGCACATACGCGAAAGCGAAGCCCGCCGCGGTCAAGGCCATCACCGGCCACGTGCGCGACCTACGCTTGGGATGAGCGGCTTCCGAAGCCAGCCCGGCCCAACGGGCGACGACAGTGTCAAGAAACCAGCCCACCGCCAGTCCGAGCAGCACCGATCCTACGATAGCTCCGGCAAGGACCACCGGCGAACTCACGGGGTCGGCGGCCCCCCTCCGACGGATCCCGAGGGGAGAACGAGCCCCTGGGTGATGGCGTAGGCTGCCGCTTCCGTACGATTCTTCGTCCCCAGGGTGGTGAAGATACCGTGGAGGTGATATTTCACCGTCTTGGTGGTGATGAAAAGAGCCTTGGCAATCTCAGCGTTGGCCTTGCCCTGGGCTACGAGAGCGAGCACCTCCAATTCCCGCTTGGTGAGCCCGCTGGTCTCGGCCGGTCCAGCCTCGGCCGATTCGCCGCCGCCGACCACCTTGTCGAGCAACCGTGGGCCTCCCATAAGGATCGAGCCACCCACAACCTGCCTGACGATTGAAGCCAGGTCGGCAGGCCGAACGAACTTCGGCACGTAGGCGGCAGCGCCCCGGCGCATAGCCTCGAGGGCCGTCTCCCTGTCCTCGTCCACGGTGAGAATGATCACGGGCTTGTCCGGCCAGCGTTTGACCAGGACATCGAGGCAACCCAATCCATCGAGCAGGGGCATGCGGAGATCCAGCAGGATGACATCGACCGCCTCTTGCTCCAGCAGTTCGATCGCGGCCAAGCCGTCGCCCGCCTCGCCGGCAACCTCGATCTTCGGGTCCAACTCCAAGGCGCGGCAGATGCCCGAACGCACGAGCGCGTGATCGTCGACCACTGCTACACGGATGTCCGCCTCCGTCTCAATTGTCCCGTCTATCGCGTGACTGCCTTTCGGAACCATTGCTCTACCCTCGATAGGCAGGGACATGCACGACGACGCTCGCACCCTTGCCGGGAGCGCTGCGAACCACCAGGCGACCGCCCAGATAGCCTGCCCGCTCTTCCATGCCCTGCAATCCGTAGTGACCGTTGCCGTTACCCTTTTCGCGCTCTTTGTGCGTAAACCCTTTCCCGTTGTCCCTGACTATGAGATCGACGCTCCCTTTGGCCGACCGGGCCCACACCTGGACCGTCGTGGCCTCCGAATGCCGCTCCGCATTGGCTAGGGCTTCCTGAACGATGCGATAGACACATATGCGCATGGAGTCGCTGTGGATGGTGAAGTCCCCCTCCAACTCCACGTGGGCTCGGATACCGGTCCGGGATTCGAAGCACTCCACCAGTCGGGTCACGGTGGTAGGGAACTCATCGGGTGCCAGAGTCGGGGGACGGAGACTACCTACCATGCTGCGCGCTTCGTCGATGAGATGACTGAGAGGTTCTCTCACCCGCTCGATTTGCGTCTGCAGTTCGGGCGCCTTCTCGACCGCCATTGACCCAAGGACCTCAGTCTCCAGGAAGGCGGCGGCGGCATACTGCGCTATTCCGTCGTGGATATCCTGACCGGTGCGTCGCCGCTCCCTCTCGATAGCCTGGATGGCTCTAGTCCCCAGTCCGTGCGTCAGACTCATACTTCCGCCTCTCTCGGATACCCATCCCACCAGCCAGCCCATAGCCAGCAGGAAGACCGCCCATGTCACCAGGGCGGCTATCTTCTCGTCAGTTTGCGCTCCAGCCGCGATCATGAAGGTGTGGTCGCGAAGCACAACAGACACGGAGACGGCGGCCACCGCCAAGGCCGCCATGGACACCCCTATCTTCCTGCCCAGGACCACGCCGACCCCGGCCACGGGAATGTAGAAGAAATAGAGTAGATGGGCAGTGTCCCCCTGGTAGAAGTACATCCCCACCGCACCAAGGAGGATGGCGAGAGACGTAGCAACCATCAGAGTAAGCGGGCCAGCCTGAAACCGTCCACCTCGGGGGGAATTCTTCATCAGTCATACCTGCTAGCAAACAAGGGTGTCACAACTGTGCGTGCTATCGGCACATGCCTGCTATCGCTGTAGTTCGCCCTCGTTCGCCCTCGTTGGTGACGGGGAGAGAATTCTCACGTGCAAGCGGCGGCACAGGCGGGCCGACCGCCCCTGGAAATCTTGGTGGCCCCGCGGACCGGGACACGTGTTCACGACGACTGGGTACGAGAATCGCCGGCGGGTCAAGCCCCGCTCCGGCGGCGGCGATGTCACTGAAACCCTCTACCCCTGTTCTTACAGGCCGGCGATCGCCTCGTCCTGAGTAGTGAAAAGGCGCAGGCCGGGAATACCGGGTATCCCAACGACCTCCATGACCCGACGGACATTGGGTCTCACCCCGACAAGCGCCAGAACGCCACCCGGCCCAAGCTCTTCTTTCCCCTCGCGTACAAGCACGGGACCACCGGTGTGGTCGAGATCCCCCAGCACGCGGAGCAAGGGCTTGTGGTCGACAGAACTTCTTTGCCCCTTCATCAGTCCCCCCCATCTCTCACGTCGCCGGTTGTCCCCGCGGTCTCCTTCGAGCAAACCAAGCCTGAGCCGAACTGAGCCGACCTTTTTTGACACTTTCCGAATCTGCTAGCATGGGGTTCCAGACCAACATGTGGCCGAGAAAGAGCAGGTACGAGGTGTGAGCAGCCCGACTCCTGTGGTGCCGGCTTCCAGTTCCCTTGGCGATCATGGTCGCGATTACTCTTGGGCACGGTCGGTGTACTGGCTGCCGATTCCTGTTTTCGCCGTCGCCATCGTCGTTCTGTCGGCCGTGGGGGTAGAGCGGCTCTATTATTCCAGTGTGCTCTTCAGAGTACTGAATCTCTTGTTCCTCACGGTCATCCTGCTTGTTGTCTCTTTCCTTGCCGGACGAGCCTTCATTACCAGGCGGTCGGTAGGCGTGCTTCTTATGGGCATGGGGGCCCTGTCTCTCGCACTGGGCTCAGCGCTCGCCGCCCTGGAGGCAGGTGGTCCCGAACCCAACCAGGCGATATCCATTTACAACACGTCCGCCCTACTGGCGGGCCTGTGCCATGTGCTGGGGACCACTTCGAACCTGTCGGCGTGGCGGGCGAGTCGACGCGCCGCCCGACCGATTCTCGTGCTTGGCATCCTCGCTATCACTCTCATCATCTTTGCGTTGCTGTTGCTCATCCGGGGTCAGTTGTGGCCGACCCAACTGGTCCAGGGCACGGGCCAAACCACCTTCGGCTTTGCCATCCTGGTGACCGCTATCGGTTTCTTCGCTGTATCGGCAGTCTCACTGGGCATCAGCTATCGGAGGACTGGGTCGCGATTCACGTATTGGTACGGTCTGGGCCTGGGGCTGGTGGTGGTGGGTCTGGTGGCCGTCTCGCTACAGAACAGCGTCGGAGACCCCCTTAACTGGGTGGGACGATCGGCGCAGTACATGGGTGCCATCTATCTGCTCGTGGCAGTGACCCCCTCGATCAGAGGATCATCTGCCCATGCGTTGATGCTCGAGGGAGCGCTGCGCGAGAGCCAGGAACGGTATCGAGGACTGGTGAATCTCAGCCCAGAGGCGATCTTGGTGGATACCGAGGGCTTGGTGTCGTACGTCAATCCAGCCGCCGTGCAGCTGCTGGGGGCGCACTCGCCCGACGAACTGCTGGGCAAGGCCGTTGCGGATCTGATCCAGCAGACGGATCGTGACCTCATGGCCCGACACACGGCCGAGGCAGGAAGCGAAAGCTCGGCCCCCATCCAGGAGATCACGATGCTGCGCCTGGACGGCGGCTCCCTCAGAGTCGAAGCAGCCAGCGCACGCACGTCGTTCGACGGTGCTTCGTCGCTCCAAATCATCGTTCGCGATATCACCGAGCGACGGCGCGTGGAACGAAGCCTGCGTGAGAGCGAAGAACGCTTCAGGTCTCTGGTCGCCAATATCCCCTCGGTCCTCATGCGATACGACCGGGAGTTCCGCGTCCAGTATCTGAGCCCTCAAGCGGAAGCCGCAACGGGAATCCCCGCTCATCACTTCATCGGCCGGACGAACCGTGAAATGGGTATGCCTGAACAACTGTGTGATCTTTGGGAGACAGCTATCCAGAGAGTTTTTGACACCGGCGAAGTCGAGGACCTAGAGTTCGAACTCTCCGGGCCAGACGGTAGTCTTCGAGCGTATCTTCTCAGACTCGCCCCCGAGACCTTCGCGGGGCCCGGGGAGATCGACTACGTTCTGGGCATCTCAACGGACATCACCAACCGAAAGAGGGCGGAAGAGGAGCGGCGGCACCTGGTGGAGGAGTTGCGCTCGAAGACCGAGCGGCTGAGCACTCTCCTCGAGGAATCGGAAAGGGAAGAGCGACTGGGTGCCGCCCTAGCCGACCTCGCCAACGCCGCCGTTACCGGGCTGGACGAAGAGGTCCTGGAAGGCTTCCTGACCGAGGTCATGGAAGTGCTGTCGGCCGATTCGGCCCATTGCGTCTTCGTCGCCTCCGACGGTGCGGAGCAGAGCTACCGTGTTGGAGCCAGACGCGAAGATGGAGCACCACGCCTCGAACCGCTGGTGCGAACGCTTGCCGAAGATGGGCGAGAAGGCAACGACCCAATCTTGCTGGACGGCAACGATATCCCCTGGCTTGGGTGTGGTGTTCTTATGCTCGTACCGCTCCTCGTCCACAAGAGGGTAACCGGGTGGGCAGGGTTCGCGTACCCCGAACCGCGCAGACCCAGCGAGGACCACATGAGGCTCGCGCGCCGGTTGTCGTCTCTGATGTCGATCAGTATCGAGAATGCCTGGATGTACGATAGGCAGAGGTACATCGCCCAGACGCTTCAGGAGAGCCTTCTTGACCTACCGCTGGCCGACACGGGGGTTCGACTCGGTCATCTGTACCGCTCAGCCACTGAGCAGGCGCTCGTTGGGGGCGACTTCTACGACGTCTTCGCCGGGGCGGATGACCGTGTGGTCATCGTCGTGGGTGATGTTTGCGGCCACGGGGTGGAAGCGGCCCGAACGGCCACGCTGGTCAAGGACGTCGTTCACGCATATGCTCGTCAGGACAGTGAACCCGGGTCGATCCTCCACAGACTGAACCGCCTCCTGCTGGATAGGAATACGCCGGGGTTCGTCACGGTCTTTGTCGGGGTCTTGGACCCCGCTTCAGGCTCGTTGGCCTACTCATCAGCCGGACACCCTCAGGCTCTCATCGGCAGTCAGGACGGAGAGGTGCGGTCTTTGCAGGCCGGCTCTCCGCCGGTGGGTGTCTTCCCACATTGTTCCTGGGCCGATGGCCGGGCCCAGATGAACAGCTCGGACACCCTGCTCGTGTACACCGACGGGGTCACAGAGGCAAGGCGGGACGGGCTCTTCTTCGGAGAGGAGGGCCTCATGAAAGCGTTCAGGAGCCTGAGTGATCTCCCGCCGGAACAGCTGCCCCAGGCCCTCTTGGACAAGGTTCTTCTGTTCTCCGAAGGGCGGCTACGAGATGATGTGGCCATAGTCGCTCTGACCCTCAGCCCGGATCATGACGCTGAGGAGTCAGGGCAGCCGACTCTGGTAGTAGCCGTCCCATAGCCGGGAACGACCACCTTGACAAGGCGATGAATGCCGGAACGATATCCAGGGAAACAAGCCAAGTAGGTAAGGATTATCGGCGACGATTGAAGGGGGCAAGGATGGCCCAGCACTTCCGTGACCTTGAAGAAGAGCAGAAGGTCTCTCACAGCGTCACCGCGGACGCCGCAGATGAGTCAAGCGTCTACTGCACCAATTGCGGAAGGGCCATGGAACAAGGCGACTGCCTCGTGGACGACGATCTGGAGATCAAGCTGCGTTGCGCGTACGGGGACTGCATGCTGGAGGGTAACATCGCCGTGGAGAACGTGCGGGGGTGGGACGACTACAGGCAGGAGTACGAGGACGAGACCGCGGACTGGCCGGACACGCCGACCCCCGGCGAGTGCTATCGGCCGGCGGGCCGTACGCCGTAGGTTCCGCGGCCTGGGGGGTGCACTCGGGCTACCCCACGTTCGCATACGGGCCGATGGGCGACCCGACCAGGCTCCTTTCCTAGGCCCTCTGTGCCGCGAAAGCCTCGAGCACCTTCTCCGGCGTCATCGGCAGTGAGCGGATTCTGATTCCAACCGCGTCGTACAAGGCGTTGGCGATGGCAGGGGCGACATTGGTGATCCCCGTCTCTCCCACCCCTTTGGCTCCGAAGGGTCCGGTCGGATCGGGCTCTTCCACCAGGATCACGTCCACTTCGGGCATATCCAGAGTGGAGGGCATCTTGTATGTCGCAAAGCTGTCTGTGAGAACCCTGCCCGTCTTGTTGTCGATGATGAGATCCTCGGTGAGCGCGTAGCCGAACCCCTGAGCGGCCCCGCCTTCCAAGCACGCTTCGACGGTCAAAGGGTTGATCGCTCTGCCGATGTCGTGGGCGACGACGAACTTGAGGACCCGTATCTCGCCCGTTTGGGTGTCAACCTCGATCTCAGCGAATCCGGCTTGGAAGTTCGGGCAATGGGTCAGACCCTGGTGTTTGCCGGTGGCTGTGATATGTCGCCCGTCCATGCCGTAGTCGTAGATGCCGGCGCTTGAGATCTCGGCCACAGTGACAGACTGCTGAGGATCGGCCTTCACGAAGACCCGTCCCTCTATGATGTCCAGCCCATCCGGGGTTGTGTGCAGCTTCTGCGCAGCGCGTTCAAGGACGATCACCCTGATCTTGCCTCCGGCATCCAGCACGGCGTTGCCGATGGCATAGGTAGACCGACTGGCGTGGGTGCCGATGTCGAACAGCGTCACGTCGGTGTCACCGGTGATCACCCGGATGTCCTCATATCTAAGTCCCATGGCCTCAGCGGCGATCTGACTGAGCGCGCCAAGGATGCCCTGGCCCATCTCACAGGGACTTACGGTGAGCAAAGCAGAGCCATCGTCATCGAGCTTGATGATCGCACTGGAGTGTTCCAGCAGGAATCCACCGGCGCCGCTGGCGTGGGTCATGATGGACATGCCCACCCCCCGCCGAAAGCGGCCCTCCTTCTTGCCGCCCCATCCCTGCCACTTGTCTTTCCAAGCTATTCGCTCAGCTCCGAGTGTGATGCAGGACGGCAGGGCGCAGGTCGAGATCGCGACAGGCTCCCACATGCTGGGCTCGTCCACCCCCTTGGCGTTCTTGAGCCGGAACTCCACGGGGTCCATGCCGCACTTCTCAGCGGCCATGTCTATGGCCTGCTGAAGGATGAAGGACCCCTCCGGGTTGCCGTAGCCCCTCATGCCGCTCGAGGCGGGGTTGTTCGTGTACACGATGGTCGCCTTGCCCGCGATCACCGGCGAACGCATGACCCCGAGGGTCGCCTGCATGTTCACCGCACTGATGGTGCCGCTGTGCGAGAAGTAGGCGCCCGAATCGGAGAGGATGTCCTGGGAAATGGCAGTGATCGTGCCGTCCTTCGTCAAGCCCATCTTGATGGTCTGGCGTTGTTCGGTGCGACTGCTCCAGCCGTTGAAGTCCTCTTCTCGAGTGACGAACACCTTCACGGGCCTGCCCGTGACCCTGGCCAGCAGGGCGGCCAGCGGCTCCACTCCCAGGCTCAAGCGGGCTCCGAAACCGCCCCCCACGACGGTGGTGATCCACCGGACGTCACCCTCTGGGATGCCGAAGATCCTCTGGGCCATGGTCTTCTTGGCGAGATGCGCGTTCTGGTTGGGCGACCAGACGGTGAGACGTCCCGCTTCATCCCAGCGGGCCACCGCCACGTCGGGTTCCATGTGGGCCTGTTTCTGCCTCGAATTGCGCCCCGTGAACTCGACCACGTAGTCGGAGTCCGCGAGGGCCTTCTCCAGCTCTCCCCGGTTGAAGGGGTGGTCGATGATTCCGGCGATGTTGTCCTTCCATCTCTCCTGCACCACCGGAGCCCCAGGTTGAAGAGCCTCCTCGGGGTCGAACACCGTCGGGAGTTCCTCGTACTCCACTTCGATTAAGTCAAGGGCCTGCTCCGCCGTGTAGACGTCGACGGCAGCCACAGCCGCTATCCAATCGCCGAAGCAGCGGGCCTTGTCGGAGAGTATGTACTGGTCCTGATTCTCGCCTTCGTAGGCGAACGGCGGCAGGCCTTCGGCCATCACCGACCGCGTGAAGCTCAACTTGGGCACATCGGCGTGGGTGATGACCGCCGCGACCCCTGGAAGACCCTTGGCCGCCGCGGTGTCTATCTTGACCACGCGGGCGTGCGCATACGGACTTGTCAAGATCCTGCCGACGAGCATGCCCGGCAGGGAGACGTCGGCACCATAGACGGCGGCACCGGTCGCCTTGGCGGCCACATCGGGCCTGGGGACTGATCTGCCGATGCAGGAGAAGAGGTCGGCCATGGCCTCAGCCCTCCTTTCGCATGGTGGCGGCCGCGGATTCCACCGCGTCGATGATCTTCACATAGCCTGTACAGCGACAGAGATTGCCGGCCAGAGCACTCTTGATCTCATCCCGTGTGGGCTCCGGGTTGTCATCCAGCAGGGCTTTGCTGGAGAGGATCATGCCCGGCGTGCAGAAGCCGCATTGTATGGCTCCCTTCTCCACGAAGGCCTGCTGGATGGGATGTAGCTCCAGACCGTCAGACAATCCCTCGATGGTCACTATGCTCTTCCCGATGACCGTGACCGCCAAGGTGAGGCAGGAGAAGGACGGTTTGCCATCGATCAAGACCGTGCAGGCACCGCAGTCTCCGGCTCCGCACGCGTACTTCGTGCCGGTAAGGCCCAACTTGTCCCTCAACACATCGATGAGAAGCATGTGCGGCTCGAGGATGACCTCGTGGTCGTTGCCGTTCACGGTGAACGTGGCGATCTGCTTCGTCATTGTCGACCTCCTTCGCCCGAAGCCCGCTGGACCGCCCGCTCGAGTGCGTCTTTGACGAGGACCCTTACCATCTCCCTGCGGTACTCGGCCGTCGAGCGTACGTCGGAGATGGGAGTGGCGGCCTGCATGGCCGCCTCCGCCGCACCCGCGATCGTTTCCGCGTCCATCTGGCTGCCCAGCAGCAGAAGCTCGGCTTCGCCCGCTCGGACAGGCGTGGGGGCCACGGCGCCCAAGGCGATCCTGGCGTCTGTGCAGACGCCGTCGGCCATCTGCACCAGGACGGCGGCATTGACCTTAGCGATGTCCTCCGAGGTTTTCGAGAGTTTCCCGAAGGCGCCCCCGGAGCCCGGCGCCGGCAAAGGCAGCAGGACTTCTGTGACGATCTCATGCGGTTTCACCGCCGTCTGACCGGGGCCTACGAAGAACTCCTCGATGGGCACCTCTCGTTGCGGGCCTGTTCCGGTGATCACGACACGGGCTCCAAGCGCGAACAGGGCCGGAGCCACATCCGAGGCGGGCGTGCCCACACAGAGATTGCCGACGGCCGTGCCCATGACCTTGGTCTGCACAGACACGATGGAGCCGATCGCTTCAGAGAGCAAAGACCATTCTTCTCTGGTCTCGGGATCCGACTCGACCTGCCGGAGGCTCGCCAAGGCCCCGAACCTCAGGCCGGAGTCATCCCGGCGCACATGATCCAGGCCGGGTATCCTCTGAAGACTGACCACCTTCTCAGGCAGCACTTGGCGCAACCTCATCTTGAGCACGAGGTCGACGCCCCCGGCAAGGGCTCTTGCCTTCTGTCCGTCGATCATCTCCACCGCTTCGCCCACCGTCGTGGGCTCCACGAACTCGAACGGCAACAATACTCGGTGCATTCACTCCATCCTTCTACGCGTGTACATACTGGGCCGTCGGAACAGCCGGGACCCTCGAGCTCAGTCGTAGTACTGGGGCGCCGCCTTCAGAGTGAGGAACTGTTCCTGGTCGTGGCCGAAGAAGATCTGCCCTTCCTCCTTCTCCACCAAATCGCGCACTCGTTTGAAGCTGTGCAGTTCTCCGGCTGCGGACCACGTGAAGGCATGCGGGATCCCGGCCGCGTAGCCATTCACCGGAACGTCGTAGTACATGCCCCTTGTCTCGCAGGCCGACAGGAAGACCGGGCCCGTCTTCGGTAGGCGGACCATAAGGTTCTGGAAGCCCGGGGTGTGCCCGGGGAGCGACAGGATCTCCACATCCCGGCCCACCAGTTCGTAGTCACCCTTGATGTAGAGGTAGTCCAGACCGGGCACCTCGAAGAGCTTGCGTACGTACATCCAGGAATGGAACTGCTCCACGGCCGGCTCGTCTCCCGGCCGGGGGGGAACGCCTATGCGGCTCGCGTAGTCCTGCTCAGTCTCTTGGACCACGATCTTGGCCTTGGTACCGGCAAACGCCGGCAGATAGCCCACGTGCTCACTCATGAGGTGAGAAATGACCACGTAGTCGATGTCCTCAGGCTTCACCCCGATCTTGGCCAGTTGCTCGACGGGGTTCTGGTCGGGCGCCTGCTTAACGTGGATCCCTTCCGGTCCCCTTCGATGGGGGAAGCCCACGAACTGGCGGAAATCCTGCAACGTGAAGCCCAGGTCGAAGACGATCTTGGCCTTGGGATGATCGATGAAGTACTGGCAATTGCGGATACCGAACGGTGCCGCCGTGTACTCCTGACCCGTGTCGGCCTCAGTGCCGAAGTGCTGTAGAAACCCTCTTTCCGTCCACAACTGCCCACAATCCAAGACGTACAGCTTCATCATGCGCCCTCCGTCAGTCTTTGCGAACCGCGACCACGTCGAATTCCACCAGCATGTCGTCATGGGAAAGAGAGACCGGCATCATGAACGTGCTGGCGGGTGGTTCCTCTATCAGTCCCGGCGCGTGCTTCTGCCAGTATTCCCACTCCGTGGACCTCATGATGGAGTAGTCACTTACGTCCTTGAGGTAGATCACCGTCTTGACGATGTGGTCCATGTCGCTACCGGCTTCTTCGAGCGCGGCCCGCACCTTGTCCAACGCGACGAGTATCTGATCCTTCACGTCGGCGGAGGACACACCGCCGGTCTCCATGGTGCGGCCGCTCATGCCGGATAGAAACACCAGGTCTCCCACGACCACGGACTTCGCGAAACGCTGTTTCTCCCCGGCATAGTACAGGGGATAGGTCTTCTTCTTCATGTACGCTTCCTCCTCAGGGTATCTGCTGATCGATGCCGACGATTCGGAACGCCCTGCGGGCGAACGGCTCTGTCATCTGGTCGATGAATATGCCCTCTCGCTTCCACTCCTTCTTGAGCCCGGCGCGATTCTCCCTCGGTGGCTACACGATCGACCAGCCCTGTGGCCGGATCGAGGACGGCTCCGTAGTCTCTCTCAGCACTCTGCGCCGATACCAAGCCGATGTCCAGGTCGTGCTGAAGATGGTCGAGATCACGTTCCAGCGGGTCACCATACCCCCCGCCGCCCGGCGCTCGAAAATAGAGGACGTCACCCTCGCGGGCCACCTCGCCGCCGGCACGGTCTATCGGCGTCTCGGTACCATCCGCGTGGATGATCTTGTTCTCACCGTGGAGCCCGGGCATGCCCCCGAATATGCCGTAGGGCGGGATCACGCAGCGGTCGTTCGCGCCACCCACCTCGCATTCGTGACCCACCGGACGCATGACGGTGATCCCCGACATCCCACCTCTGAAGCGCCCCGGCCCACCCGAATCGGGGTAGAAGGCGTACTCCTCTACCAAGAACGGAAACCTGGTCTCGAAGACCTCCATGGCCACCTGCGAGACGCTACCGCCGATGCGGGGACCACCCGCGAGCTCGAAGCCGTCTTTCGTAGCTCTGGCTCCCCAAGCGGTGGGGTCAGAGCCCAGGTACCACGCGTAGTACTCGCCTGTCCGCGGATCGAAACCGCCGGCGATGTGAGCGGTAGCGGTCCCGGAGTCCGCCGCGATGACCCTCTCCGGGATCACCCGGGCCAAAGCGCAGCTGAGCGTGTCGATGATGCGCAGAGACGTCTCCGTGTTGCCGCTCACCACCGGCGCAGGGAAGCGCGCGTTCACGACCCGGCCCTCGGGAGCGATGATCTTGATCGGGCGGTAGCACCCATGGTTCTTGGGAATAGAGGGATCCGTCAGGTTGAACATGGCGCAATAGGTGGCCGAATGCACCACTCCAAGAACGCAGTTGGCCGGTCCCTTCACCTGCGCATCTGACCCGCTGAAGTCCATAGTGATGTCGCTGCCCTCCACCGTGATGCGCACGTGGATCTTGACCGGGCGATCCTTGTCGATACCATCATTGTCCAGATAGTCCTCGAAACTGTAGACGCCATCGGGGATTCTCTCAATCTCGGCCCGCATCAGCTGTTCCGAGTAGTCCATAGCCCACTCCATAGCCGCCTGCATCACCGGCGCGCCATGCTTGTGGAATAACTCCTCGATCCGTCTTTCTCCCAGTCGGCAGCCGGCGACCTGCGCCTGAAGATCACCCCACGAGAACTGAGGCACCCGCACATTGGCCAGGAAGAGGTCCTTGACGCCCTCGTTCAGGACGCCCTGATCGTAGAGTTTGATCGGTGGGAGCCGCACCCCCTCTTGGAAGATGCTCACCGTGTCGCCGGCGAAGCTGCCCGGATGCATGCCGCCGATGTCGCCGTGATGGCCGCGGGACACGGAGTAGGCCACCAGTTCACCCTCGTGGTGGATGGGCGCGATAATATCCACATCCGGTAGGTGAGTGCCTCCCGGAAACGGGTTGTTGTGGATCATCACATCGCCCCTCTTCAGGTTCTCCCTTCCGAAACGATCGATGATGGCCCGGGCGCTCAGCTCGAGTGCCCCCAAGTGGACGGCCACCCCCATAGAAGAGGCGATCAGCCGTCCCTCGCCATCCAGGAGGGCCGTGGAGAAGTCGAGAACCTCGTTGAAGATGGGGTGGTAAGAGGTACGTTTGAGCACCTCAGCCATCTCCAAGGGGACGGATTCCATCAGGCTGCGCAAGACCCCGAGGGTGAAGGCGTCATGGCTTCCGCTCAATCCGGCCACGTCACACCTCCCTGGTCGTGTCGCCTGCTTCACCCTGCACGGCCAACTCCACGATCAGAGTGCCGTGTTTGTCGACCTCCGCCGTCTCCCCCGGCGGCAGCACCGTGGTGGTATCCATCTGTTCGACGATGGCCGGGCCGACGAGGATGTTGTTCGCCTTGAGCCGCGACCGTTCGTAGGTATTGCAGTCGATGTATCCACCGGCTTCCTCGAAGAATACCTGCCTGGTGCCTTTGTAGGCTGAGCTTGGATCGGGCGTCCCAACCTCGATCTCCAGCATGCTCTCCCGCGGCAGGGGCCCGATGGCCGCCACCGTGAGGGTCATGAATTCGATCTCCGACTCGCGCGATGCGTGCCCGAACAAGTGCAGGTGTTTGTCGTGGAAAAGGTCGATGAGCTTCCTGAGGGTCTCGTCGTTCATATCCTGAGCCAGTTCGCAGGGTATCTCCACGGGCACCTCGTGAGCCTGGCCGAGGTACCTCATATCGATCTCGTGCCGCATGATGATCTGGTCGGACGTGAAGCCGAGTTCCTGTATCTGAGCGACGGCCTCCTGCTCGATCTCTGTGAAGATCGCCTGCATGCGAGAGGGATCCGCCAGGCTACCCCGCGCGACATAGGAGCGGTGCACGTCATAGCGCGCGTCGGCGGTGATCAGACCCACGGCGGAGAAGACACCGGCGTTGAGAGGCACGATCACCCTTGGTATGCGCAGCTCCTGGGCCATGTGAACTGCGTGGATGGCGGCCGTTCCTCCCGACACCACCATGCTGAAGTCGCGTGGGTCGTGTCCCCGCTGTATGGTGATGACCCGAGTGGCCCCGATCATGTTCGCGTTCACCAGCCTGTAGATGCCGTGGGCCGCCTCGGCCAGGCCCATCCCCAAGGGGTCTGCGATCTTCTTCTTGATGGCCAGACGGGCAGCCTCGACGTCCACAGTCATCTCCCCGCCCAGATAGTAGTCGGCGTTGATATACCCGAGCACCAGATCCGCATCGCTGACCGTGGGCTCGGTGCCGCCTTTCCCGTAGCAGGCCGGGCCGGGGACCGAACCCGCGCTCCGCGGACCCACATGGACGCCGCCCCCCTTGTCGATCCAGGCGATGCTTCCGCCTCCCGCGCCGATCTCCGCCATGTCCATCACCGGCGCCCCGATGAAGTACCGGGATCCCACCCAGAAACGACTGGTCACCTCGGGAGTACCGTCTCGCACCACGCAGACCTTGGCCGTCGTACCCCCCATGTCGAAGGAGATGACGTCCGAGTATCCCAGAGACACCCCCAGCTGAGCCGCAGCCGTCACGCCGCCGGCGGGGCCGGAGTCGATGGTATAGACAGGACGATGCGCGGCGACCTGGGACGACATGATGCCGCCGCTGGATTGCATCAGGTACAGCTCCTTCTGGAAGCCCTCGGCCTTCAAGAGGTCACGCAATTTGCCCAAGTAGGACTGCATGATGGGCATAACGTAGGCATTGACGGTCGCCGTACTGAGGCGCTCGTACTCCCGGATGATGGGAAGGATCTCGCTGGAGACCGAGAGATGCACTCCTGGAAGCAGCTCACGGACGATCTCGGCCGTACGTTGCTCATGAGCAGGATTCATGAACGAGAAGAGGTAGCAGATCACGACGGCTTCAACCTCAAGGCGCTTCATCTGCGCTACAGCTTCCCGCACTGCGTCTTCATCCAAAGGCGTCAACACGTCACCCCGATAGTCGAGGCGCTCGGGTACTTCGAATCTGAGCGGCCGTCTCACCAAGGGATCATGGCCGCCCACGTAGTCCTGCGGCAGATCCATTTGCAGGTTGTACATGTCGTCGGGGTTGTCGATGACCCGTTGGCCTCGGCGCAGCTCCAGTATGTCCCGGAAGCCTTTGGTGGTGATCACGGCCACTCTGGCGCCCTTGTTCTCGATGACGGCGTTCACACCCACCGTCGTGCCGTGTGAGAAGAAGCTCACCGCGCTCAGATCGATGCCCGCCTTCTTGATCGCCTCGTACACTCCGGCCGATTCATCGAGAGGCGTCGTGGACGCCTTGGCGACAGTGATACCGCCGCGCTCGTCGATAGCCACCAGGTCGGTGAAGGTGCCGCCGACGTCGACCCCAACCTTATATCTCATCCCCACCTCGCCCGAGTCGTGATTGATCTCGGTCCCGGCAACCCGCTCCATACTAGCGGCCGCGCACGATGCGCTCAAGCAATCTCGTCAGAGGCCCTGCATCCTGTCAGAACCAATTGCATCCGCTCCCACAAGCGTGGTGAACGAGCCGGGACCGACCGCCGGGCCTCATTCAGGCGAAGTCAGAACCGCCAGACACTCATCGAGAAGTCGGCAGTGAAGGTCGACGTTCTCGGCGGTTGTGAAGGGACACGCAAGCGCCATGTTGTGGAAGGGGGTGAGGAGCACGCCCCGATTGAGCAGATACAGGTGGATGTAGGCCTCAAGTAAGGGGTTCCGGACCTCATGGGCCTCGCCGCCTGTGCGCGGCGGCTCAGGGTTGAACAAGTACTCCACCCGCGCGCCTACGCGACTGACGTGCCAGGGTAGCTTGTGCCGCCCCAGAACGGCCGCTATGCCCTGTGCGAGCGCTTCGGCCAGAGCGACCATGTGCGCATAGTTGTCCTCGGTCATGACTTTGTCCAACGTAGCCCGGACGGCGGCCATCTGCAGGGCGCTGCCGGCCAGCGTCCCGCCAAAGCCAAAGTGATTGATGGGCTCACCCGGCTTGAAGTGCGGAAGGACGGACCAGATCTGTTCGGCCATCTCCATAGAACTACCCCAGACCGCCACCGGCACACCTCCGGCGATACTCTTGCCCAGGACGAAGAAGTCCGGGTGCAGACCATAGGCCCGCGTGTAGCCGCCCGGGCCGGTGGAGATGGTATGGGTCTCGTCGATGACCAGTGGAACCCCATGCTCCCGGGTGAGGCACCGAAGGACGTCATGGTAGCCGGGCAGTGCCGGGACCATGCCGATGTTGGTCAACATGGGCTCGGTGAGGACACAGGCCACGTCCCCGGAGGCGAGAGCGTCTTCGAGGCCGTCCTCGTCGTTGAATTCGACGCAGCGCGTGGTTTGTTCGTGACGCATGGCGTTCGGATGCACGCCCGTCCTCGGCACCATCATCAGCTCGTGATCCAGCTCCACTTGAGTCTCGTCCACGCTGCCGTGATAGTTGCCATTGAAGGTGATGATCTTGTCCCGGCCGGTGATCATGCGGCACAGTCTGATGATGAAGCGGTTGGCGTCCGTGGCGGAGGTCGTGACCTGCCAGAAGGGAAGGCCGAAGCGGCGTGCCAACTCCTCCCCCACCCAGACAGAGTCCTCGGTGGGCAGCATGGTGGTTGACCCCCGCCGGAGCTGAGCTTCGATGGCTTCCACCACGGCGGGGTTGGCATGACCAAACATAGCCCCGGTGTCGCCCAGGGCGAAGTCCACGTATTCGTTACCATCTACGTCGATCACGCGGGCCCCCTCGGCTCTCTCGACATAGATGGGATTGCTGCCCGGCCACTGCTGCATCCAGTGCATCGGAGCTCCGTAGAGGAAGTGCTCGCGGCCGCGGGCGTAGAGGGTTGCGGAGCGAGGGTGATCAGCGTCGAACCGGCCCAGCTCACGCTTGAGTAGCGCGGCCGCCCGGTCCAGGTCGATGCCTATCACTGCGGCCAACGAGTCACCCGGCCTATCGGACGTCGGGTCGCTTTGCTTCTCGGGCGGCGAGTCGCCCGGCCGCGCGTGTTCGTCACGAGGTTCAGGCATGTCGGGTTGACGCCTCCGGGCGGCGGACATCGTGCGTTTCCACCTCGTGGTTTCCCCGTTTGCTGCAATGACTCACTCTATCACCGAGGCGACGATCCCCCGATCACCGCGTGAGACCGTCGAGCATCGAGGGCTCCGGCCTATCGCTCTCCCCGGCGCAGGAAGACCTTGATCAGCTCATCGACGATGAGCAGGCCCAGCGCGAAGATGATGCACACCAGCCAGCGCCACCCATCCAGATGGGTCAATCCGAAGATACGCTGCAGAAAGCCCAGTTCCGTGGCGAGGACCGTCACCAGCAGCGCGAGACCCAGCAGTTTCAGCTGCCCGGCGATCGCCGAAGGTGTCGGCGCGCAGGGCCGTCCGGATCTCGCTGCGGCAGCTTACCCCGATGATGATGTTAAGCAGCGAGAAGAGCACGAAGCCCATGGTCGCTGCTACTGCGGGATCGGTGGCGTCGAAATAGTCCTCCACCACGAGGGTGCCGACGGCCATGAGCAGCCCGATGAACGCGATGCGGGTCCACTGCCAGGTCGTCAACACGGGCCGGCTCAGGGGCCGGGGCCTGCGCTCCATGAGGCCCTCGGAAGGCTTGTCGAAGCCGAGAGCGATGGCAAGCGGAACCTGCACCGCGAAGTTGATGTAGAGGACCGTGAGAGGCTGGAAGGGCGCGCCACCGAGGATCGTGAAGAGCGCGGCGCCCAAGTAGCTGACGATGAACGCCACCAAAGCCGTCATCTGGAAGCGGATGTACTTGGAGAGGTTGTCGTAGATGGCCCGGCCGTATTCCACCGCCTTGACGATGGTGGAGAAGTTGTCGTCCGCAAGGATCATGACCGCCGCCTCTTTGGAGACTTCGGTGCCGGTGATCCCCATCGCGACGCCGATGTCGGCCTTCTTGAGCGCCGGGGCGTCGTTCACGCCGTCACCGGTCATGGCCACGATGTTGCCGGTCTTCTGCAGCATGGATACCAGGCGGATCTAGGGCCGCGAACTGGGCTCCGGTGAGCGCGGTGCCCTCGACTCAGGAAGCGCGCTACCCGCGGGCAGACGGCATATGGCGAATCGGCCAGGCAGTAGCGTCAAGTGCAGCGACACGAAGCCTCCATCGAGAACACCGGCAGCGTCGTCCCCCGGGACCGGCTGACTGTATCTGTCGCCCCTCGAGCCGCCAAGCGTCGGCGGACCGCTGACCGAGAGTTTCGGTGCGCGTGCTCCACCTCGCGGTAGTCCCTACTCGTTCGTGAAGGCCAGTGGCTTCTCCCGTACGAACAGGAGCAATACAAAGGCCACGAGCATCATCGGTACCAGATAGAGGTAGATCGGCGCGAGGGCGTCGTTGTACGAAGAGATGACCGCGGTCTTCAGAGGCTCCGACATCTGGGCGACGCTCGATGGGGTGAGGGAGTTCGGGTCGACGACTCCAGCGGAGCCGGTTCCGATAGGGGCCAACCTTTCGCCCAGAAGGCCCAGAAGCCGGCTGGCGAACAGAGTGCCGACGATCGCCGAGCCGAGCGTGGCTCCGATCTGCCGGAAGAAGTTGTGCGCGCCGGTGGCGGTACCGACCATGGTGAGGGGGAAGGAGTTCTGCACCATGACGATCAGGATCTGGAAGCCGATCCCGGTGCCAAGACCGCAAACAAACAGATACAGGCAAATGACCCACACCTCGGTGTCAATGGTCAGGGTGGAAAGAAGATAGAGGCTCACGGTACTGAGAAGCGCGCCGGCGGCGGGCATCCACCTGTACTTTCCGGTCCTGCTGACCCTGACTCCCGAGCCGACGGAGGCAAGCAGGATGCCGGCGGTTAGGGGTACGAGCAGCAGGCCCGACTTGGTGGCGCTCAGCCCGCTGACCATCTGCAGATAGCTGGGCATGTAGATGATCACTCCCAGAAAGGCTATCGAACTCAGAAGGCCGGCGGCGGTCACGAGGTTGAAGTTGCGGTCCCGGAAGACAAACAACGGAATGATCGGTTCGGCAGCTCTTCTCTCCACAAGGACGAACAGCGCACTTCCCACGATCGCCAGGCTCACCAGACCGAGGACGATGGGTGATCCCCAGGCGTACTGGCGCCCGCCCAACGAAGCGACGAAGATGACGGCCGTAGTCACGACGGCCAGCGTAGCCATGCCCAGACCGTCGACCCGCGGGGCTTCCGTTCTGCGTGCAGGCATCTTCAGAAACACGCCGGCGGCGATAAACGCCAGGATCCCGAGGGGCAGATTGAACCAGAAAGCCCAGCGCCATCCGATCGTGTCGACAAACCAACCGCCGAGTATCGGGCCGAGCACGGAAGCGAAGGCCCAGGCACCACCCAGAATGCCGAGATAGGTACCCCTGCGGCGCGGCGGGATGATGTCGGCAATGATGGCCTGCGAGAGGATCATCATGCCTCCCCCGCCGAGGCCCTGTACGGCGCGCGCAGTGATGAGCACCGGCATGGAGCCCGCAAGCCCACCAAGCACTGAGCCCGTCAGAAAGAGAACAAACGCAACCAGCAGAAGGGGCTTATGCCCCAAGAGGTCGCCGAACTTCCCGTAGACCGGCATCGTCACGGTGGCGGCAAGAAGATATGCCGTAGTCACCCACAGCATCTGGTCCACCCCGTTCAGGTCACCCACGATCGTGGGGAGCGCGGTCGAGAAGATGGTCTGGTCGAGGGCCGCAAGCAGGGTGGTGACGAACAGCGCCCCGACCACGAGGGTCAGTTCTCGTCTGTTAGCCGCCTCCGACGGCGCGTCCTGGTAGCGTTCAGCGCCCCCGGGACCCGTCAAGTCCTGCTCCGGTAGTAGGTGTACCAACGCTCAAGTGTCTTCCCCGTGAACCACTCATCCTCCGCCGCAGGCGGGTACACGGTCGGCAGGACGATGTCCCGATGGTCTTCGCCCGTTCTGATAGCTTGAAGGGTGTTCCGCTTCAGGATCTCGAAGAACTCGAGCTGCCTGCTGATCTCATCCATGCCCGACACCGGTCCGTGACCTGGGATCACGTGCTCGATGTCCATCTCAAGCCAGGTCCTCAGGATGGACATCCAGGTCTCGGGGTCCGTGGTCTCGTCGCCGGCGAAGGGGAACCTACCCGCGAAAATGAGGTCACCTGCCAGCAGGACCCTCTCGCGGGGATAGTAGCCATAGACGGAACAACTCGTGTGTCCACCGCGGTGGTGGAATTCAACGAGGTCGCCGCCGCCTACGATCTCCAGTTTCTGCTGAAACAGCAACTGCGGCATCACGAGTTCGACTTCGTCCAGCCATGCGCCTCCGTCCGGGTCGTCCTGCTTCCATCTCTCGCGCGCCTCCGGACTCCAATCGGGACTCTGGCCAAGCGTATCGGCGATCTGCCCCGAGGCGAACAGGACCACGTCCTCGAACGAGCGAAGTCCAAAGGTGTGGTCCGCATGGTAGTGGGTCACGCAGACGAACTTCACCGGGCGCTGGAAGGTCTCTTCCAGCGCCGCCCGGAACAGCCGGGAGGCGTACGGACGCATGCCTGCGTCGACCGCAACGACGAAGTCACCCAGAACGACTGCCGCCGCGTTCGATACCAGCCTCGGATCGATCGCAGCCACCGTGTTCTCGGTGACTCGCTGCAGATGAACCGGATCACACATTTCTCTCGCCCCTTGGTCTCACGTGTACACCGTAGCCGGCTTTCTTCCGGTCAACGTGCCCCACTGAAGTCCCGGACCGCTTCCGTCAGCGCAACGACGTTCTCCCGCCTCGCCTCGTCGGGGATCCCGATGGTCCCGTCCAGGATGAGTCCGCCGTTGCCGGCGAACGTGTCGATCAGCTCATAGACGTCACGCTTGACTTCATCGACCGTTCCAGTGCAAAGAAGCGAGGCGGGGACGTTACCCCAGAAGCACATCACGTCCCCAAGGACTTGCTTGGCCTTCTTGCGGTCGATGCGGTCAAAGTGACCAATGATCTTACCGGGTGGTAGCTCGGCCAGGAACGGAAGTCGCGAGGTGTAGTCTCCCTCGAAGAAAGTCATGGGAGTCAAACCGGCATCGATGAGACCCAGAACGAGCTTCTTGAGGCTGGGCCAGTAGAACTTGGCGAACTGCTCGTTGGACATGAAGCTGCCGGCTCCACGGTGCAGAGCGATGAACACACGGGGGTTGTCAATATGCCGCGCCAGCGCGACCGTTTGCTCGATGGTCCACGGGATGAACAGATCGACAGCGGCGAGCAGCTTGTCCGGCACCTGGAACATATCCAGCATGGTGCCGCGTAGCCCTCGCAAGAAGTCGCTCACGTAGTCGAACGCGGTCAGAGCGGTGGCGCCGAACAGCATCGGGAACCCGAGTCCCGCCATCTCGTCGGCGTAACCGGCCATGAGCTCCCCGCTGGTGGCCGATTCCTTTGCGAAGGCCAGCAACTTCTCGAGCATGGACACGGCCTCGGGACCGGAGAGCAGGCTCCCCAGCAGGCCGCCAAGCCCCCGCGCATCAGCGGAATAGAGTATCGGCGGCAGCGGCTCGCGAGCAAGCGCGGCAACCGGCGCCAAGGAGGTCGCCACGCGGGGCCAGAGCTTCCGCAGGGCAAATGCGGCCGGACCTGCCAGCATCTCGTCGTACTCGTCCTGCAGCATGTACTCGGCCTCGACGAACTGGAACGGCTGCTGGGCCTCGAGGCCGCCGCCTGGCCACCGGTACTGGGTGGCACCGAGCAACTCGAGCGGCCGCCCCTCAGGAATGGCCCCGATGGGAGCGGCAGCATCCCAATCGTGTACTATCGTCGTCTCGCGAAAGACCCGGTTACGCAGCTCTAGGTCGTAGTGCATGTCGGCGTTGCTCACGCCGTGCGAGATGTTCGCGTAGTAATGGACGAGCGGTGCGATCGGCACCCGATCTGGACAGCATAGACCGGCTGCGTCCTGCAACCGCTTCTCCCGCACGGCGAAAGAGGGTGGACGCACGCTGCGTTCCGTCCCCGAGCGCGTCGCCACCTCTGGCATCAAGCCCGGTCTCCCAGCAATCGAGCGCACATAGCCTTCCAGGCCTGCACCTGCTGGAAGCCGACAGGCTCCTCGGTGAACGCATGGCCTTCCCATTCCGCCGAGATCGTCCCGCCGTAGTTCTCGCGCAAGAGCAGAGACATCAGCTCAGGATAGGGCAGCGAGGGGTCGGTGCCCGACGCGTCGATCCCGTAGAACTTGCCGTGGATGTGCTTCGTGTAGGGGAGCAGTTTGGTCAACTGTTCCACCGGAGCCCGGCCGAACATGGTCAGGGTCATATTCAGCTGAGCCCGGGCTGCGGCGCCCAGTCCGAAGCGCCCCGCGGCTTCCGCGAGAGCCCCGAACTTCTCGGGAACCGGCTTGTCCGAGAGCCAGACGTCCTTGGCGACTTCGATAGCATCTTCCGGGGCACCCAGCTCGCGCAGTCGTTCCCAGTGGAGATCGGGCGGGGCGCTCATCGAGCTGCTGAAGTCCGGGACGAAGCCGACCAGTTCGGGGCCGATCCGGTCAAAGCACTCCCGCAACTCCATGATCTCGGGATGGTACGCCGAAAGCGGTGAATGCACCTCACTCGCGACCTGCACGCCGGCTCTTTCCGCAGCAGGAGCGAGCCTCTCAAAGACCTTGGGGCCCACGAAGCCCTGGATGCGAAGCACCGGGAACCCGAGCTTCTGAGAGCTTACGATCTGTCGCTCCACATAGGCGACAGTCTCGTCATCGGTCATGAGACGTTTCGGGTCGCGGCCCACGTCGCAGTTGCCCCCCAGGCAGCTGGGGATCAATCCGTGGTGATCGAGCAACCGGCGGAAACGGTCCGCGTATTCATCACTTACATCCGGGTACTCCCGAAGACTCTGGAATCCCACGATCTCCACGGCCGGGCCCAGGTCCAGTTCAGCGACCTTCTGCACTGCCTCTTCGAGCGTGTACATCCTTCGCACCCACTCGTTGGTGAAGCTGTAGATCGTCGTTCCCAAAATCGGCTTCTTGTTGTCCATGATCTCCCTCCCCCGCCTCACGCGGCGATCTGAGTCGTCGACTGCGTGTTGAGCACGGTCAGGAACTTGCTTGGACCGATGGCGATGTAGGGGGCGCGCATGCCGAACATCACGTCGAGCTGATGGGATTCACCGGACTTGACCCTTCCCGGCTGGTCTACGCTCACGATCGCTGAATCAAGAATGAACCAGAACTCCTCCACCTTGTCGGCCAACTCGTCCAACCGGTAGACATGACCGTTGATGCCAAACCTGATCGCGCTTGGATCGACCGGTTGTCCATCGACCGACAGTTGGAGCTCCTCAAGGCAGGACAGCGGCAAGGACCGGTACCACTTGAACCGCAGCTTGATCTCGAAACCGGCCTCGGTCGCCCGCAGGCTGTCGTCCTCGATGACGTTGATTGCACTCATCTTCCACTCCTATTTGAAGGCAGCACACGGTCCGCGTCTCCTCTACTCCATGTGGACGACGTCGCCGGCCTGAGCGGACTGATAGATAGCCTCGAGAACGCGCGTGACCGCATAGGCCTGCTCGGGCTTCACCACCAGTTCGTCCTCGCCGCGCACGGCCTTGAGCCAGACATCCAGCTCCTTCATGCCGCCTACGAACTGCTCGGGTTTGCCGCCGTCGGCCAAGAAGGTCCCGCCCATGGTGTAGTTCTGGACGAAGAGCTTGCCGTTGTTCTCACCGTTGACGCGCACGTGATAGGCCGGGGCCGCCTGCCAGTCGGAGGTCCTCACCACGGGACCGGTGGGCGGGAACATGTCGGCGCCCGCCTTGGTGCCGCACAACAGGGTCATCCCTTCGTTGGAGACGATCATATTGAGGGCCCAAGAGGACTCCACCATCACGCTCGCGCCGTTCCTGAACTTGACCAGGCCGAAAGCGCTGTCTTCGACCTCGAACTTGGCCGGGTCCCACGGGCCCATGATGTTGGCGGAACTGCCGATCTTGGCGATCTTGTCGAAGGTGGAGCCCAGCGCCGTGACAGGTTCATAGTTGTCCATCATCCACAGAGTCAGGTCGAGGGCGTGGGTGGCAAGATCGATCAGTGGGCCGCCACCTTGCTTCTCCTTGTCCATGAACACGCCCCACACCGGCACCCCGCGCCGCCTGGTGGCGAAGGCCTTGGCGAAGTAAATATCGCCCAAGTCCCCTTTCGCGCAGAGGTTCTTCATGAACAGCGAGTCTTCACGGAAACGGTTCTGGTAGCCGACGGTGAGCAGTTTCCCGGTAGCCCTGGATGCATCCAGCATGGCTTTGGCTTCAGCGGCCGTCTTGGCCATGGGCTTCTCGCACATGACGTGCTTGCCGCTCTCCAGGGCCGCGATCGAGATCTCGGCATGCGAGCTGTTCGGCGTACACACATGCACGACGTCGATCTCGGACCGGGCGAGAAGGTCACGGTAGTCGGTGCACACGAGGGCATCCGAGGTGCCGGACTGCGTGGCTAGGGCCTGCGCCTTCTCCAGTTCGAGGTCGCAGAAGGCGACCACTTCCACATCGTCACGCCGATCCATGCTGGCCAGATGTTTGCCGTTGGCGATGAAGCCACAGCCGATGATGCCCACCTTGATCTTCTTCATTTGTGTCTACCTCTTGTCCGTGTTTTTTGATCGGGCGGCCACGCTGTCCCTCCTAAGCGATCAGAGTGAGCGTCTTCATATCCTCGCCGAGGAATCCCCCGGGAACGTACGAGATCTTCATGTGCTGTTTCAGGTCGACCACGTGCTCGCCAGGCGCCAAACCGCCAGCCCTGTCGACGGTGACGATTCCAACCTCACCGAACTCCCATTTCGCCACCGGCTCGTTCTCGAGTTCGGTCAGCGCAAAAGTCCCACCTCCTACTGTCACCTTCATCCGCTCCAAGGGGATCCGCTCCCCGTCCACCGTCAGCGTCGTTTCGCCCACCAGCGAGAGCACCACACCGCGGTAGTACGGCAGGCGCATGCCCAATTGAAAGCCGGTGACCTCCCCTTCCTCCTCCACATTGCGGAAGACATCTCCGACGATCATGTACTTGTCATACATCTCTGCGGCTCCTTTGCCGTTATCCCCGTGGTCATTCCTCGCCCAGCAGGCGTTTCAGCATGACGTGGTGCCGGCGGACCTGCTCGACACTGTCATCCTCGAAAGCGTCCTGGATCCAGCGTTGGCCTTCGTACTCGCTGTTGATGTAGCCGGCGTAGGCGCCCTCTATGAGTACGGGGATGATCTCCTCGTACGGGATGCTGTACTCCGTGCAGTCCGGCAGCATCTCGTAGAACTTGCCGTGGATGTGCGAAGTGTACGGCAGGTACTCGAGCATGGTGCGAGGATTCCTGTAGATCATGTGCGCGCCCATCATGACTCTGTAGATGTCTTCCTTGGTGCCGCCCATGGCGATGATCTTCCCGATCAGTGCCTCAGGGCCGCCGGGATCGTCACTCAGGCGCAGCTCGCCGCTCTCGAACTCGGCAGCCACCCGGTCGACCATCTCCCGCTTCATGCCGTCGCGCAGGAAGCGTTCGGTGATCACCCGCGGCAGGCGCTTCACGAACACCCCGAGGTCGAGCGTGAAGCAGAGATAGGGTGACTGCACCCTCTGGAACATGGCGATGAGCCGCTGCTCGAGGTCGCTGTCATAGTAGCTTGGCGCATGGATCTCGAGCGCCAGCTTGACCCCGTACTTCTCGGCCGTCGGCGCGAGTCTTTCGAGGATCGCCGGCTCGACGTCGTGGATCACCCTGATGACGCCACAGCCGAGCTTGTGGGCGTTGACGATGTCCAAGGCGATCGAATCGACCCGTTCGTCCTCCGTCATGACCCGGCCCTTGAACTTGTTCCAGTCGAGGAACATGTCGATGCAGACCGGAGTGCGGCCGTACTTGTCCATCCAGCCGTGCCACTGCTTGAGGAAATCGTCCGAGATGTTCGGATAGCCCGGGATCATCTGGTCGGGGATCACCTCGACTCCCGGAATATCGAGCTTCTCGGTCGTCGCGATGATGTCTTCCAGGCTCATCTTCCGCAGGAAGTACTCCTCCTGGAAACTGTAGAGGCTGACGCCTCGTTTGATGAGAGTCGCTTCGTGGTTATCCATTCCTCCTCCTCATGAGTGTTGTTTCAAGAAATCGCGAACCGCTTCCAGATAGAGACCCGGCTGATCGCGCCGGATGTTGTGCCCGGCGCCGGGGATGCTGACGTGCCCGGCCCGGGGCAGGCCGGCTACGAGATCCTCTGCCGCAGCGGCGGAAAACAGCGAGCCCATTTGAGGATCGGCGGTGATGAGCAGAGTCGGGCAGACGATCTGAGACACGATCTGTTCGACCGATTCGAGATCGTCCATGAACCCTTCCTCGAACACAGTGAGGCTCACCTGCTGCTTAGCCTGCGCCCAGGGGAGCCTCTCAACTTCGGGCCAGTTCGGGTCCTGCAGTCGACTGATCTCTACGAGCTCCTCGACGCTCTTCCGCTTGTTCGCGGCGGTCAGATCGCGCCACCGGGCCCGCATTTCGGTGGCTTGGTCGCCGGCAGGCACGAGGGTCTCGAAGGGCTGCGGGTCCTCCAGGATGATGTAGCCGGGCACCGTAGGGGACAGGCCGGCAAAAAAAGCGACAGTGGCCCCGCCCATGGAATGACCCAGCAATCCCGGCTTGTGCAGCTCCAGAACTTCGATAAGCGCGCCCAGGTCGCGGGCACGATCGAGAGGTGTCGACCCGGGGGGCAAGGGGTCGGACCGGCCGTGTCCGCGCGCGTCGTACAGAATGATCTCGACTTCATCTGAGAGTTCCTCGGCGATGGGGAGGAAGCAGAGTCCGTTGTCGGTTATGCCGTGGGCGAACACCAACGGGGGTTTGTCGGTGCCGGTGCGGTAGACATGCAGCCGTAGGCCGCTCGCAGCTACGTCCTGCTCGAACAATTGCATCTACTCACCCGCCTTTCGCACCCGCATCGTCACCCCTGCACCTCAAACTCCCCTTCCAGACCGCGCGTCGAATCCGGCCCTATCCACACCTTGAACCCACCCGGCTCGACGATATGGCGCATCTCCGGGCCGTGGCATCCCAGTTCCCGGACGGGCACCTCGAAGACCACCTCCCGCTCTTCGCCGGCGCCCAACGCGACGCGTCGGAAGCCCTTGAGTTCCTTGACCGGGCGCGTCACCGAACAGACCACGTCGCGCACATAGAGCTGGACGACTTCCACCCCCGCCTCCTCGCCCGTGTTCTGGATGACGGCGGAGACTTTCAAGACGCCCCCCGCGGGGACGACGGGGGTCAGCACCTTCAACTCCCGGTACGCGAATGTCGAGTAGCTCAGCCCTTGTCCAAAGGAGAACAGCGGCGAATTCGGCTCGTCCATGTAGGTCGATCGGAAAGGGGCGTCGTACTGGGTCGTTCCGGCGCCTTCGGCCGGTCGTCCGGTCGGCTTGTGAGCGTAGTACACGGGGATCTGTCCCTCGGTACGCGGCCAACTGGCGGCCAACTTCCCGGATGGGTTCGAGGCTCCAAAGAGAACATCGGCCACGGCGCGGCCCGCTTGGATGCCACCATGCCAGGCCACCAGCACAGCATCCGCCAGCTCCGCCAGCCTTGGTACCACCAGCGGCCTCCCGCAGATCAGTACGGCGACCAGCGGCTTTCCCGTCGCCGCCAGAGCGTCCACCAGGTCCTGCTGCCTGCCGGGCAGGCCCAGATGGGCGCGCGAGTGGGCCTCACCGCTCATACCGGCGCCCTCACCGATGGCGACCACGACGACGTCAGAGGCCTGGGCGGCGGCCAACGCTGCCGTGAAGTCGGCATCACCCGTGTCTTCAAGGGAGCAGCCCTGATGGAACATCAGGTCCCCTTGCTTGAGGTATCTCCCCATCCCGGCCAGCACTGACTCAACGTCCGATGCCTGGCCTGCGGTGACCCAGGTCCCCAGAAGATCGGAGCGGTTGTCTGCCAGCGGTCCGATCAGAGCGACCTTCACTCCCTCTTGCCGCAGGGGCAGGATCGGACCCTCATTCTTGAGAAGCACGATCGACTGCGTGGCCACCTCGAGCGCCAGCTCACGATATTCAGCCGTCAATACGTGCCGTTCGCACAGATTCTCGTCGGCGTAGGCATCGTCGAAAAGGCCCAGACTGGACTTGAGACGAAGCACGCGGCGAACGGCATCGTCCACCACGCCGACCGGCACTAGCCCCTCCTGCACCAGCTCTTCGAGATGGCCGGCGTATGCCCCGCTGTCCAAGTCGATGTCGACACCCGCCAGGATGCTCAGCCTGGCGGCGTCCTTCGGGTCTCGAGCTACGCCGTGTTCCACCAGTTCGGCGATGGCGTTGAAGTCGCACACCACAGGCCCGGGCCAGCCCCACTCATCCCGCAGAACCGTACGAAGCAGGAAGGCATTGCAGGTGCCCGGCACGCCGCCGATCTCGTTGAACGAGCTCATCGTGCTATCCGCCCCGGCATCGAAAGCGGCCCTGAACGGAGGCAGGTAGACGTCTCTCAGGGTCCGTTCCGAGATATCCACCGTGTTGTAGTCGCGGCCGGCTTCCGCTGCTCCATAGCCGGCGTAGTGCTTCGGACAGGCGGCGATCCGGAATCGCGTCGGCAGGTCGGCGCCCTGGAAGCCGCGCACTTGCGCCTCAGCCATGGCCCTTCCCAGGAAGGGATCCTCCCCCGCGCCTTCGGCGATCCGGCCCCAGCGCGGGTCGCGCGCGATGTCGACCATGGGCGCGAAGAACCAGTTGATCCCCGCGGTGGACGCCTCGACGGCGGCCACTCGAGACGCCCGTTCGATCAGATCGGGGTTCCAGGAGCAGGCCCCCGCCAGCGGGATGGGAAAGACGGTCCGGAGGCCGTGAAGGACGTCTTGGCTCACGAGGAGCGGGATGCCCAGACGGCTCTCCCTGACCGCGATGCGTTGCAGGCGGTTGTTGATACGCAAGTCGGCGGAATTGATCCCGCTGACGTATCCGCCGCGGATGCGCTCCTCGATGGTGCCGCTGAGCTGAAGAGGGATCTCGTAGGGCAGCCCCTGCTCGTCCGCCAGCTTCCGCTGCCTTCCCACCTCCATCCAGTCGATGGGGGCAAAGGCGTTTTCCAGCACAAGTTGACCCACCTTCTCGGTGAGGGTCATTTCGCTCAGCAATTCGTCAACGTTCATGGTCACTCGCCTCTCGGGGTAGGTCGGGATTCTGAATCGCAAAGGTGTGCCGTCCGGCCGGGAGCTCGCTGAGGGGCTGCCCTTCCAGATCCATCTCGAACGGTATCGGGGAATCAATCTCAAGGGCCTGCCCGGACATCTCCACCAGGATCGGCCCGCTGGGCGTCGGCACTCGCCCCTTGGCCCACTCCAACCGACCTATCCGTGGAGAGATGCGAGCTCGGGCGAAGCCCGGCTCTGCGGGTGAGACGCCGAGTGTGTAGATCAGCATGTCGCGGGTCGGCGCGCAGCTCCAGCCATGCGCGTGCGTGCCGCCGCCCCAAATCTCTCCGACCGTGTCATAGCCGTCATTCAGGAACCCCATCCAGCGCAGGTGCAGGTCGGGCAGGAGCTCGGCCCTGCCGGCCAGCGCCACTGCGTCATGAACCACATAGCTCATGAACGGCTCCGACATGACGATCTGGTTTTCCACATCCCAGTCGATCTCGTAGATCCCGCGCTGCTGTTTCTCGAACTTCTCCTCGCTCTGCCCGCCGCCCGCCCACGAACGCACCACCAAGCGTGCGTCATCGGTGATCGTATCGACGATACGATCCCACCGGGCTCGAGGGGCCAGCCCGGAGACAATCGCCAACGCTCCCGCGATCTGGCTCATCTCGGGCTGGGCAACGCCGTCCACGATGTGATCGATGTAGGAACCGCGCTTCTCGCCCCAGAAGATCTCGAAACCGACCCTCGCCTTTTGGTGCAGCTCCTCCGCCCAGTGCTGACTCGCGGTCTCCCCCAACCAGGCGGCCATTTCGGCGAACTCGCGCAGACCCCGCGCCCACTCGGCAGTGAGCAACGAACTGGTATCCGTGGTCGAAACGCTCGACCAATCCACCAGATTCCACTCACCCACATCCTTGAGCACACCCGACGACGTTTGGTACGGCATATACCAGCGGAGGATCCGGGCGACCGTTGGCAGCCAGGAGAGGATCCCTTCACGATCACCCGCATAGCGGAACCAGTTGTAGACACCATGGACCCAATGAAGGGACCAATCCGGAAGGGTGAAGCTCCCGGTCAACTCCACCATGCTGACCGTGAACATCGGCAGGATGCCGTCCGAACGGGGCGAATTCGCCAGCTCGATGTAGCGCTCGGCCAGGCGCCAATCACGGTTGGCGGCCAGAGTCACCATCTGATCCACCACCCCATCGCCGGACCAGGCTCTTTGCTCACGTGTAGGGCAGTCGACGAAGGCATCCGAGGAGCAGAGTTGCACCGTGCGTATCCCCGCTTGGAAGATCTGCTCCAGACGCGGATCCGAGCACTCGAAGCCTGCCGGTTCTTGCCAAGGATGCAGATGCTCCCGCACCCCGAAGTCCTCGAGAACGACGCCGTCCGGCGCGGAATGCGCCAGGATGTACGCGTAGCGAAAGCCGATCGCGTCGAACAGCCCGAAGTCATCATGTTCACCGCGGGCGATGTAGCGTGTCCCGGCCCGCATCAGGCCAAAATGCGAGATCTCGCGGATCGGCTCTTCAAGATACGAAAGGTCGAATTCCGCACCCGCCTCAGCCTGCAGGCTGAACTCCACCAGACCGGAGACGATCCGCCCCATGTCGATCTCGATCCAGACCGCACCTCCGTCAGGTACATCCACCCGAACCGGCGGTTCGACCTCCTGCGGCCGACCCTTGCCAGGAGTCGTGAAAGCCTGGTCCACCCGGTCCATAGGCGAAAGGCCGGGTCGGATGGCAAGGCTCGAGATGGTTTCCACCTTGACAGAGGCCGGCTTCCTTACCTCGCCGGTAAGCATCGCGATCGAACGCGGGAAGAGCGGGCCGTAGGGATGGGTGGGAGGTTGCGCGCGGTATGAGCCGCTCATCATCGCATGGACGATCTGGGCCTTACCCCAAGAGCTGTCGTCGAAGTCTACGGCCTTCCAGTCGTAGGGGAAGCGCCGGGCGTCGAAGATCTCCATCGGCACGCCGCCGGCGGCGTAGTCGCGCTCATCGGCGGACTGGTGATCCCAGGCTTCGGCCCGGCGTGCCCTCCAGGCTTCATCACTGACCAGCCAGCCCGACTCGCCCAGGTCGCATTCGAAGACCACGACGCCGCCTCGTCCCAGGGTACGGTTCGGAGTGGCCGGCATCCAGAAGGCCTTTTCTTGTCCGTAGTACTTGACGTGCGCGGCGATGACGTTCTCACCCGTCACAAGGTAGGGGGCGAGGTCGTACATGTCGTAGTGGAGGCGCCGGAACTGGCTGCGGATCGGACCGCGACCCAACTCTTTGCCGTTGACGAACAAGACGTAGCGCGAGTCGGCGGTGATACGGGCCGGGGCGCGGTCAGGTGCTTCGTCCAACATGAAGGTCCTACGGAACAGCCCGTTCGACTCAGGGGCATGCGGATCGATGGCAGCGGCGAACCCCCCACTTGGCACCACGGGTTCTTCGGGCACCCACATCCAGTGGCCCCGCCAGCGGATCTCGGGGAAATCGTCCGGGCAGACGGGCTCTGGTTCCCCGGAGCGCTTCACGAGGTCGCCCCACATCCTAGTTGCCACCACACAGGTGGCAACGCACCCAGTGGCCCGGTGAAACATCCTGGCTATCCGGCATCGACTTCCGACAGATATCCATAGCGTGCGGGCATCGCGGCACGAACGGGCATCCGGGCGGCGGGTCGATCAAGGACGGGATCTCGCCGCGCGCCTGGACGACTTTCGTGCTGAGGCCCCCCTCTGGATTGGGAACTGCCGAGAGCAACAGCTTGGTGTAGGGATGGGCGGGCTGGTCCATCAACACGACCGACTCGGCCCCCTCCACCATGTGTCCGGCATAGAGCACGATGGTGCGATCTCCGATATACCTCGCGCTGGCCAAGTCGTGGGTTATGTAGAGGAAACCGATTTGACGTTGCTCTTTCAACTGCTCGATCAGGTTCAGGACGCCCATGCGGATGGAGACATCCAGCATCGAGATCGGCTCATCCGCCAAGATGATCTCGGGATCGACCGCCAGGGCGCGGGCCACAGACACCCGCTGGCGCTGGCCGCCCGACAATTGATGGGGGTATTTCCGGGCGAACTCCTCGGGCGGGTTGAGCCCGACGGAGGCAAGCAGGCCAAGGACGCTCTGCTCAACGCGCCGCGTCTTCTTGTGGATCCGGATCGGACGCTCGAGGTGAAAGCCGATAGTGCGGGCGGGATTGAGAGATCCATAGGGATCCTGGAAGATCATCTGCACCGCCCGCCGGTATTTCAGCGAGGCCCGACGCGGCTCGTCCTTCAGTACGTTTCGACCCCGCAGGAGTATCTCGCCGCTAGTCGGCTCGATGAGCCGCGCGATCAATCGGGCCGTGGTGGACTTGCCGCTGCCCGATTCACCTACGAGCGCCACCACCTCGCCTCGACCGACTGTGAACGATGCGTCGGTCAAGGCGTGCACGTGCTTGGGCCGCGCCGTCTGTCCGATCGCGAACTGCTTGGTGAGATGACGGACCTCGAGGATCACACTTTCATCCAATGGCTTTGATGCCTGTTCGAGATCGGCCGTAGACTGAGCCATCAATACCTCGCTATCGACCCTGGCCCGAGACTGGGCCCGGCAACGGCATGCCTTCGTGAACGGCCACCCAGTGGCCCGGCAGCACCTCAGTGAATCGAGGCTGCTCTTCGGTCTCCTTGTGGGTGCAGACGGTGCAGCGAGGGTGGAACTTGCAGCCTCGGGGCGGATCTATCAGGTCCGGTGGAGAGCCGGGGATTCCCGTGAGCTTGCGCTTCTTCCCGGTGAGGGACGGGAACGAACTCAGCAATCCCTGGGTATAGGGATGGATCGGTGTGGCGAAGATCTCCTTCGCGGGAGCCATTTCCACGATCTCGCCCGCATACATGATCCCCATGACATCGGAGAACTCCACCATTAGAGACACATCGTGGGTGATAAAGAGGATCGAGAACCCCATCGCTTCCTTGAGAGCCTGGATCTGCTGCAGGATGTCCTTCTGCACGACCACATCCAACGCGGTGGTGGGCTCGTCCATGATCATCAACTGAGGGTTCAAGGCCAGAGCGATAGCGATCACCACCCTCTGCCGCATCCCCCCGGACAGCTCGTGAGGAAAGGACTTGAGGCGCGCGCTCTCGATGCCCACGATCTCGAGCAGTTCCGCCGCACGCTCGCGGGCCTCTTTTGACTTTGATTTGTTGTGCCTGGCCAGCACGTCTTCGATCTGCTCTCCTATAGTGATCACCGGGTTGAGCGAGTTCATCGCGCTCTGAAAGACCATCGATACTTTGGCCCACCGGAAGTCCTCCAGTTGGCTTTCACTCATCTTCAGGACGTCTTCTCCCTCGAAGACGATCTGGCCGCCTCGGATGACCGCGGGTGGACGCAGGACTCTCAGGAGCGTGTGGGCTATGGTCGACTTCCCGCATCCCGATTCGCCCGCCAGGCCGAACACCTGCCCCCTTGCGATGCTGAACGAGACGTCGTGCACGGCCAGGGCAGGGCCCCGCGGAGTTAGGTATTCAACGTACAGATTACTGACCTCCAGCAGGGGCGACTCGCCTGTCGCCGTATCGCGTGCTTCGATCGGGGCCTGCGGCTCAGTGGTCACGAGGCACCACCGGGGTAGCCCGCCTGCGACGAGGAAGCTTCGCCTTCCTGAGCACCGATTTGACGTCCCTCTCCGCGATCAACCGCGGATTGGTGATCTCATCCATGCCATAGTTGATCAACGCCAACCCGAAGGCGACGAGGGCCACCGCCAGACCCGACGGTACGAAAGCCCACCAGGCACCTATCATCATCGCACCACCGTTCTGCGCCCAAAAGAGGTTGGTTCCCCAGGTCACGTCCTGCGTGCTGGCCATTCCGAGAAACGCCAGGCCGGTGGACGCCATGATCGCGTAGATCACTGCGCCGATGAACCCGCCAACGATGATGTTCACCATGTTCGGCATGATGTGCAGGAAGATCACTTTGAGTGAGTGCTCCCCGCTCACCACCGCGGCGGCGGCGAAATCCTTCTCGCGCAGGGACATGGTCTGCGCTCGGATGATGCGTGCGTTGAAGGCCCAACCGGTGATCGCCAGGGCAAAGATGACGGTCGCCGAGCTCGGCTTCAGGTACGCCGAGAGCAGCACCAGCAAGACCAACCCCGGAATCACTAGGAACAGATTCATTATGAAGTTCAAGATGCTGTCGATGACGCCTCGGTAGTAGCCTGCGATCATCCCGACGATCGTGGCCGTCGCTATCATCAGCGCGCCTGCCACAAAGCCGATGAGCAGGGACTGTCGCCCCCCCCATACCAGTTGACTGAAGACGTCCTTGCCCTGAGGACTGGTCCCCAGGATGAACTCCTTGGAGGGTGGCTGATTTGTCATGCCAACGAACTCCTTGGGATCACCTGGAGCGATAAGCGGCGCGAAGATAGCCGCCAGCACGAAGACCATGACAATGGCAAACCCGATCCTGGCCTTCGGACTGCCCAGGAGGATGCGCAGGGCGACCGCGCCGGGGATCCGGAGGGAGCGGCGTCCCTTGCCCCCTGCTGCGGGGTCGACTGTGGGCTGTTCCTTGACGTCATTCATCGGTCAGCGCCCCTCATCCCGCCCGCACCCGCGGGTCCAGCCGGGTGTAGAGAATGTCCACAACGAAGTTGGCCGCCAGCACGGCTACGGTAATCATCAAAAACAGCCCCTGCATCAGAGGATAGTCCCGGCCGTTCACCGCATTGATGAGCAGGAAACCCAAGCCGGGATAGGAGAAGACCGTCTCGATGAGGATCAGCCCGCTGAGAATGGCCCCCAGGGCGATGCCGAACCCGGTCACACTCGGAAGCATGGCGTTGCGAGCCGCATACCTGAACATGACCCGGTTCTGCTTGAGGCCTTTGGCTTCCGCCATGGTCACGTGGTCCTCGGCCAGCACGCTGACCATGACGTTGCGCATGCCGAGCGCCCATCCCCCCATGGTAAGCAAGACGGCCGCGGTGACCGGCAGGATCAAGTGGTTGAGCACACTACCTATGTACTCAAGATTGAACCCTTGGTCCAACCCCACGGTGAAGGCGTGGCTGATGGGGAAGATGTCCAGTCTCACCCCAAAGATGTATAGAAGGATCAGAGCCAGGAAGAAGGCAGGAAATGATCCGATCAGGATCAAGAGGGGCGGAGCGACCGTGTCAACCACGCCTCCCCTCCGCCAGGCACCGAAGATCCCAATCAACGTGCCCACGACGAAACTGATAATCAAGGCGATCGAACCGAGCAGTAGGGTCCAGACCAGGCCGGTCCTGATCACCTGGGTCACCGGGGCGGGGAAGTACGAATAGGAGATCCCCAGATCCCCTCGGAACAAATGCGAAAGGTACGTGACGAACTGCTGGGGTAACGACGCGTCGCTCAGCCCCAGGGCTTCACGCACGGCCTCCAAGTCCGACGCGGAGAGCTTGCTCGCCGACGTCCCCAGGATGATGGCAGCCGGGTCGCCGGGCAGCAACCGGGGCAGAAGGAAATTGATCACGACGGCAGCCGCCAAGGCCGCTAGATAGAACCCCAGCCGCCGCGAGATATACCGCACCATCGCCTCCAGCACAAAGACAGTTCAGACAAGTGAAGCGCAAACGACAAGCGAGATAGCGGGGTATGCGTCTTTCGACGCATACCCCGCCGGGGGGAACCTCCTATTTAGGCGTAATGGCCAGCATGGGTATGAGTTGCTCCGGCGTCACTGCTCCCTGCGGGAAGGCCAGCGAGTAGTTGTTGTCCGGCGACGGCCAGTTGTTGAAGCTCGCGTTGTTGAAGATGCCCCAGTCCAGCCCGTTCCATAGCGGCACCACAGGCCACTCGTCCGCGAAGACCTTCTGCAGCTTCTGGCAGGCTTCGATCTGCTTCGCTTTGTCGTCCGTGGATGCCATTTCGGCGAGCAGAGCGTCAGCGGCGGGACTGCCGTAGCGGTTGAAGTTCACCATTGTGAACGCGCCCGGCGGAGCCACCGTTGCAGACCCCATCATGTTCATATACTGGCCATAGGGGGTGGGACTGCTGTAGCCGAACCACAGGGCGATCTCGAAGTCGCCCATCGGCACGGCGCCGAAGAAAGCGCCCGGGTCGATCATGACGGTTTCCACAGCGATGCCGACGTCTTTCCAGTTCTGCACCATGATCTCACCCGCCGAGATCCAGTCGGTGAATCCCTGCACCATGGTCAGTTTGAGATTGATCGGTGTGCCGTCCGGCAGGGTGCGCATGCCGTCAGCGCCCTTCTTGTAGCCGGCTTCGTCCAGCATCTGGTTGGCTTTGTCGGCGTTGTAGGTCGTCCAGTCCCCCAATGAACTCGGATCGGCGACTTTCCACTCTTTGTATACGTCGCTGAGACCCGTCACATCGACGTTGTATGCCTTGCCGTTGAAAGCCACCTGGAGTATCTGCTCGCGATTGAGGGCCATGCTCATGGCCTTCCGCACGAGCACATCGTCCAGGGGCTTGGTGTTGAGGTTAAGGTTCATCTGCGTGACCAATGCGGCGGGATTGGGGTTGTACGAGATATCGGGGTTCTTGGCTATGACTGCTTCTTCGATGTTGGGGAGCACCGATCCGGTCCAGTCGAGCTGGCCGTCGACGAGGGCGGCGGCCTGCGCGTCGTTCCCGGAATAGGCCGTGACGCGAATGCCTTTGTACGTAGGCTGGCCTTCCTGCCAGTAGTTGGGATTCTTGTCCAACTGGTAGGACTGCGCCGCGAAGTCAACGAGTTCGGTGAAGGGTCCCGTGCCGACCGGCTTGTCGTTCGGGAACTTCGCCGGGTCGGCGACATCCTTCCAGATGTGTTCTGGGACGATGCCCTGGTTGACGATGTCATAGAGCGCCATGGTGTTCACAGCCTTCATCGTGAACACCACGGTCGAATCGTCCGGAGCGGCGAACGAAGCCACCGCCCCGTTCAACGCGCTCAAAGCGGGTCCAGTCAGGCCAGGTGTGTTCTTGAGCAAGTTGAACGTGAATAGCACGTCTTTTGCCGTGAAAGGTTGGCCGTCAGACCACTTGACTCCTGGGTGTAGTTTGAGAGTGAGGGTCAAGAAGTCTGGGCTCCACTCGTAACTGTCAGCCAGCCACGGGACCATCTCCCCTTTGAGCAGGTTGTAGACCATCATCGGTTCAAAGATGCCGTTGACCGTCGGCCAGGCTGGGTTGTTGGCGAACGGATTGAAGTTCACCACTATCGCATTGATGAGCACCGAGGCGTTCAATACCCTGTTGGGATCGCCGACTGCGGCTTCCGTCGTACTCGTCGCCTCCGTCGAAGCTGTGGTGTCCGAAGAAGCGGGTGTGGAAGCGGACGTGGTGGTTTCAGACGCCGCGGTGGTAGTGGTTTCGTCACCGCCGCAGCCGACCAGCACAAGTGTGATCAGCAAAATCGAGAGAACCGATAGAAACAACAATAACCTACGATCCTTCATGGCCCCTCCTCCTTAGAGAGTGATCCGTTCACCCAGGTAGCTTGATTCGTAGAGATCCATCGAACGCCCTACATCTCCGAACTCTGCAGCCATTCCCAAAACCGGTCGCCCTCCTTTCCCCCCGTGAGATTTCGCGCCCTCTTGTCAGACGAGCAGCGCTTCGAACTGCTTTCGCAGCAGATCGCCGCGGATAGGAGAGAAGAAGTCGGCAAGGACCACCACCTCCTCACCTTCGTTTCGCTCAGCATGCGGAGCCCCGCTCGGAATATGGTAAAACTCGCCTGGCCCGACTGGATAGTCCTCCCCTGCGATGGTGACGATCACATGCCCCCGCAGACAGATGCCCACCTGCTCGTGTGGGTGAAGGTGCTCAGGCGCGATGGCGCCCGGCGCCCACTGGGAGAGAAGAACGGTCATGTTCGTACCATCCACCAGGAGTCCCGATTCGACACCCACGTGTCCGCCAAGCGGCCACATGTCGACATCTGCGGGCCTGGCCACGAAATCGCTCACGGCCGCCCCCTTGGTGGCTGACAGGACTTGCGGACGATGAGTTGGGTGGGGAGGACCACGTCCGTCCTCTCACGGTGCGGGTTCTCGACCATGTCGATAGCCGTGGCGACCAGAGCGCGCGAGATATCGCCGATGCGCTGACGGATGGTGGTGAGCGGCGGGGTAATGAGCGACGCCAGGGAGATATCGTCGAAACCGATGACCGAGATGTCATCCGGCACCGTCAAACCCAGTTGCCAGATGGCGGTGAGAGTTCCTATCGCGATCTCATCCGTGGCCGCGAACACCGCAGTGATCTCAGGATGATCGGAAATCAGTTGCAGTGCACCCCGGTATCCGATCTTGACGGGAACGTCCATCGATTCATGGACGTAGCCGGGCTGAAAGCCGATGCCCGCCTGTTCAAGCGCAGCGCGATAGCCGCTCAGTCGCTCAGTTCCGGGCGCGTTCGACGGAAACGACACGAAGCCGATCGCCCGGTGTCCCAGCCCGATCAAGTAATCGGTCGCCTGCTTGGCTGCCTGGAAGTTGTCGACGCGGACATACGACCCGTTCTCATATCGATCGAGGTAGTTCGGGTGGAGGACGACATACGGCGCTTTCAGAGCATCTAACCGATCGACGAGACCCGAATTGTCCGCAGCCATGGAATCCAACACGATGCTGTCGATCTGCTGGCCGAGAAAGGCGGCGCCCACCCGCGCGGCGGTGCCGGCACCACTCGGGAACAGCATGAGACTGTGGTCGTTGTGCATGGTGTCGTGGAGCAGACTGTCGATCAGCATGCTCGAATACGCAGTGTTTACCGACCATCCGGCCACGAACGCGATCGCCATGGCCCTACCCCGAGAAAGGCTGCGGGCCGCGCAGTTCGGAACGTAGCTGAGAATCGCGATGGCCTGCTTGACTCGCTCGCTGGTCTCGGAAGCTACGTTCGCTTCATTGTTGATGACCCGCGAGACGGTCTTGGTAGAGACCCCCGCGATCTTAGCTACATCTTCTAGCGTTGCTGGAGACACGTTCCCCCCCGTCTCCTGACCGTGGCTGACAGCGCTGTCAGACAGCGCTGTCAATACAATAGCTTCAACATGTCAGCGCTGTCAATAGGCAATCTGCCAGACAGCGGGCCATGCTGAAGAGAACCACATACCAATGTGTCGGTTTCTCGATCTCATCGCGCGCCGTCTGCGCCGTTGACGACTTGGCGCAGGGCCGGATACAGGCTTCGAAAGCGCCCGTAGAGTTCGTCGTAACGATCCGCCCATTCTCTATCAGGCTCCACCGTCCCGGTCACGCGCACGCAGCGGGACACGGCATCCTCGGCATCGACGAAGACGCCTGCCGAGATGCCCCCGAGCAACGCTGCTCCGAAAGCGGCGCCTTCCGAGTTCGCGGTCCGCTCGAGCGGTAGCCGTAGGATCGAGGCGACGATCCTGAGCCAGAGCTCACTATTGGCCCCTCCCCCAGAAATCCGGGCCGATGTGGGCTCCACGCCCAGGGAGCGCATCAACTCAAGAGAGTCGCGCAGCCCAAAGGCGACCCCCTCCAGCACCGAGCGGCAGAGCGCCCCCCGGTCGTGACGGAGATCAAGACCGCAGAAAGCACCCCTGATGTCCGGGTCCGCGTACGGAGTGCGCTCACCCGAGAGATAGGGCGCGAAGGACAGGCCTTCACAACCGGGCGACCATTCCTCGGCTGCGGCAAGCAGCTTGGCGAAGGAGCCGCCGAGAACATCTCTGAGCCAGTGAAGCGAGCCGGCCGCCGAAAGCATGACTCCCATCGCGTGCCAGGTATCAGGAACGGCGTGACAAAAGACGTGCAGCCGCGCTTGCCGATCGCAGATGAAGTCGGGAAGGGCCGAGAAGACAACGCCTGAAGTGCCGAGCACCACGGACAGCGGTCCGGAACGAACCACGCCCACTCCCAGAGCACCCGCTGCCTGGTCGCCGGCACCGGCCGCCACTGGCACCCCGGTCTGCGTGTGTCCGGAGATCTCCTGCGACTCGAGAGTCTGCGGAACCCAGCCGGCGGGCAACTCGAGAGCGTCCATGAGTTCGTCGCTCCACTTCCTGCGAGCTACATCGAAAAGGAGGGTGCCCGAGGCGTCGCTCACGTCCGTCGCGTACCGACCGGTGAGCTTCAGCCGCACGTAGTCCTTTGGAAGACAGATATGAGAGATCCGGTGGTAGGTATCGGGCTCGTGTGCACGCAGCCAGAGCAGTTTCGGAGCGGTGAACCCGGTAAGGGCGCGGTTCCCGGTCAGCTCCACCAATCGTTCAAGTCCAAGCTTCCTCTCGATCTCCGCGCATTCTGCTTGGGTGCGCTGATCGTTCCACAGGATCGCCGGGCGCAGCACACGATCATCGGGGCCAAGACAGACAAGTCCGTGCATCTGGCCCGTGAGACCGATCGCCGCGGGCTCGCCGACCAGGCGAGCCAGAGCGCGCTTGGTCGCACGCCACCAGGCTTCGGGGTCCTGCTCGGCCCAACCTGACCTGGGCATCCGAAGTCGGTACTGCTCCACAGCCTTGCCCGCCACCTCACCATCGGCTGTGATCGCAACCGCCTTCAGGCTCGTCGTGCCCACGTCGAGACCGATGACTATCTGAGGCGGCATTGCCTGAGCCCCTTCGCCTGTGCCCCTGCCGCCCTACCCACGCCCCAACTCCCTGCCGTTCACCAGCTCTGAGTGGCGACGATGTCGAACCCCCGCTTGAGACAGGCGATCGCGTCGGCGCCCACTTTCGGCATGTACTCCAGTCCCACATACCCGGTGTAGCCGAGCCGCGCGATCTCTCCCACTATGAAGGGGTAGTTCAGCTCCTGGTCCTCGTCGATCTGGCAGCGCCCCGGATTCCCCGCGAAATGGATATGCCCGATCAAGTCGATGTTCTCGCGGAGTGTGCGTGTGACATCCCCCTCCTGCACCTGCGCATGGTAAACGTCGAAGAGGACCTTCACCCGCGGCGAGTCGACTCGCTTCACGATCTCGAAGCCCCAGGGCGTGACGTCGAACATGTAGCCCTTGTGATCGACCTTGCTGTTCAGGTTCTCCAGGCAGATGGTCACGCCAAGGTCCTCCGCCTGGCCCTTCAGGCCATTCAGGAAGGCCGCCGCGTTGTCCGCGCATTCCTCCATGCTCGTCTCGGTCCGCGGCCCGACCATGGCCACGATGTTCGGAGCTCCGAACTCGGCGCATTCCTGCAGCGCCAGCCTGGTGGTCTTCTCCAGTTCGTCGTGAAGTTCTTTCCTTGAAATGCCCGCGTCAGGGGTGCCGGCGGCCCCAAGGTGGGACATCGTCGGCGTCAGGCCATACTTCTTAAGCGTCGGCCAACCGTGCGGACTGACGAGGTCGTATCCCTCGAACCCGATCTCGGCCGCGATGCGACACGTGTCCTCGAAGGTCCGCCCCGCGTCGAACTTGAAACGGAAGTCGCCAAGTATCTGGAACCCTTCCTCGTGGTTGGGTATCCCCCCGAAGACGAACGGGGCCACGCACTGCTTCAGACGGTTGGTCGACGATCCCTGGTCAGCCATGGTTCAGCTCCTGCGAGAGAACGTGTTTGAGGTACCAGCCATTCAGCATCACGCTTTCCTCGACGTGAGGACTCTGATCGCTTTCGACGACTACCCAGCCGTCGTAGTGGTGTGTGGTCATCGATCGCACCAGGGCCGGGAAATCGACCAACCCGCCCGGGGTACCCATTTCGTAGTACCAACGCTCTATTCCCCGTTTTGCACCCGCCGCACAGAGGTGCATGGGCCAGTACTCGATCTCGGCGTTCATATCTTTGTACTCGTCGAGGGTGTCGGTCGTCGTGGCGTCCTTGAAATGCATGTGGTTGACCCGGTCGTGATGCTGCTCGTAGAACTTCACCACGTCGATACCGGCGATCGTGAGTTCGGCCGTGTCCATGGCGAATCCGACACTCTGGGGATCCGACCACTCCAGCAGCCTGCGGATCTCGCTCTCGTTCCGCACCCCGCAGAGAAAGTCTGAGTGCATGGCGGTCTCGACGCCGGCGACCTTGGTCGCCTCCCCCACCCTGCTCCAGCACTCACCGAGCGTCTTGAGCTTTTCGTCGTTGATAGGCGCTTCTCTCCAGTAGGGGCCCATCGGTCTGACGACGAAACGCGACGCACCCAGACCGGCGATGAAATCGGCTGCGCGGCCGGCCTGCTCGGCCAGCTTGTCGTGATCGGCCGGGTCGAGAGGCGAGCCCTGGTAATAGCCGGAAAAGAAGCTGCAGACCCGCTCCACCCCGCAGTCGTTCAAGAAGTCCATGAACCTGCGGACCGACCCGAACAGTCCCGGGATGTAGTCATGACCGCCGATTGCGGTGTCTGTGATCTCCACGCCGCTGAAACCGCACACCGAGACGACCTTGAAGGCGCTTTCCATCTGGTCTTTGCGGACCAGATCGACCTCCAGATTCCGCCATTGGTTGACGGCGTATCCCCATTCAATCCCGGCCAAGACGGATCACCTCGCTACGCGTAGATCTTGGAGAGAACGTTGTCGATGTACCACTTGGTCCTGCAGGTGCTTTCAGCGTAGTTGCCGCCGACGTCGGCCTTGTCGTGCTCGACCGAGGCCCAGCCGGTGTACTTGAAGTCTTTCATGGCGTTCATCACCCGGGGAAAGTCGACGAGCCCCCCTTCGGTGCCCATCTCCCAGAACCAACGGGGCGTGGTCGCCGCTACGCGCTCGGGGTCGGGCGGCGTACGGTAGTCGTCGCGCAGGTCAACGTGATGGGTGTCCTTGAAGTGGAATCCGGTGACGCGGTCCCGGTGCTTCGTATAGAGGTCGACCGGATCGACTCCGGCGATGACGTGCTGCGCCGTGTCGAGGAACAGCCCCACGTACTCGGGATCGGTCCAGGCGTAGAATTTGTCGAGCTCTTCGCGATGATGTAGGGCGCAGTAGAACTCGTGGTGGCAGGTGAGCTGCACCCCGTGCTCCTTCGTGAGCTTGCCCACGTGGTTCCAGCATTCGGCCATGAGCTTGATCTTCTCGTCGGTGACAGGCTCCACCATCCAGTAGCGGGCGGCCGGCATGACGACAAAGTTGTCGATCTTGATGTCCTCGTACTGCTTCAGCTTCGCTTCGAACGCCGCGACGACCCCGTCGTGGAACTCGCGCACGTGGACCATGTCGTTGTAGAACACACAGAACACGTTGACGAAGCGCTCTATGCCTCGATCTTGGGCGAACTCCTCAGCCTTCTTCGCGGAACCGAAGTGCTGGATGAGGGCGTTCAGCCGGAACTCGAAAGGGTCGACGCCTTGGAAGCCAACTCCGGCCAGCGCCTTGTAGAAGCGATCCAGGTACTGGGGACCGAGTTGGGGCGCAACGAAGCCTCGGGGTGTGAGCATCGACCAGTGGTCCATGTAGGACCACTTGAGATTGGGCACCGCGGGGGCACCGGCGGGCTGAGACTGATCCATCGCTTACTCCTCCCTACACCCCGGTTGCGCCCGGGAGAGTATCCGCGGGCACGTCGACCCAGGCGCGTTTCTTGCTGCTGGCAAGCTCCGCCTGGATGATGACCAGCTGGCGAAGCCCATCTTCGAACTGCGGATACTCGGGCACGACGGCGGGGTCTTCCACCGCTTGGTAGAAGCGGTGGAAGACGTTTTTGAAGGTGTCGGCGTACCCTTCGGCGTGTCCCGCAGGCAGGTCTGCGTACGCCCGGGCTGCCGGATCGAGAAGGGCCGGGTCTTTGAGAAGGATCTGGTTGTAGGAACTCCTGTTGCCGATCCACAACTCCTCGGGACGCTCCTGGTTCCACGCCACAGCCGCCTTGCTGCCGAAGATCTCGATGCTCAGACCGTTCTTCCTTCCGGCGAACACCTGCCCTGCGCTGAAGCTGCCCCGCGCGCGGTCGCCTATGCGCAGCAGGACCGCACCGTAGTCCTCAGTGTCGACCGAGCGCTCTTCGTACTCCTGCTCCCCCTGCCGCAGCTTGCCGGCGAAACTCTCGACCCAGCCTGTGGGGCGCTTGCGGGTGGCGTGGAACGTATTCAGGTCCGCGCAGAGCTCGGTGATGCCCAGCCCGGTGACATGCTCCGCCATGTCGCAGAAGTGCGAGCCGATGTCGGCCATGGCGCAGGACGGGCCCGAGTCCTTCGAATCCAGCCGCCAATTCCAGTCGGTGTCGTAGAGCAGGTAGTCCTGCGTGTAGGTGCCCTGGACGACGAGGATCTCGCCCAGGTCCCCGTGCTCGCGCATCCTGCGCATGTGCTGCACCAAGGGGTAGTACCGCAGGTTGTGATTGGTGCAGTTGCGGACACCCTGCTTCCTGGCGAGCTCAACAAGCTCCGCCGCTTCGACCACCGACGTGGCGAGTGGTTTTTCACTCAGCACGTGCTTCCCGGCGAGGAGCGCATCCCTCACCATCTGCGCGTGCAGAGCGGTGGGCGTGCAGACGTGAATCACTTGGACGTCCGGGTCGTCCAGCACGCGCCGGTAGTCAGTCTCGACTCCCTCGACACCGTAGGCCCGAGCCAAATGCTCGGCGTGATCGCGTTCTCTGGCCACCAAGGCGCATACATCGACGAAACCCAACCTGCACAGAGCCTCCAGGTGCACGCGGCCGATGAATCCGGCTCCGATGATCGCGGCTTTCAGTCTCCTCTTCATACTCCCCCCAGATCTCTCGCGAGGCTGCTCAGTCGAGACTGTCGCTCCTTGCGTACTCTTGGGCGATGTACTCACACGCCCTAACTGTCAGGGCCATCGTCGTGAGGGTCGGGCCGCAGGTGCCACCCGAAACAAAACAACTCGAGTCCGTGACGAACACGTTCTTCGCGTCCCACATCTGGTTGTAGGCGTTGAGCACCGATTTGGTCGGGTCTTCACCCATCCTCGCCCCGCCGCACTCGTGGATCGCGGCGCCGAGACCGAGGCTTCTCCTGTACGACATGCGGAACAGCGACCGCTCGATCCATCCGGCGTTTGGCAGCAGCTTGTCGTCATTGCGAAGTCCCAGCGCACACGCGGCGAAATCGATCTCCCAGCCCATGGCCTTGGCCATCTCCAGGATGGTATCGACCTCACAACTCATGACCTTGTGCTCGTTCTCCGTCATGCGGATGGCGACGTGAGGAGCAGGGATACCCCACGCGTCACGCCTCTTGCGGTCTACGGTGACGCTGTTCTCGGGGTGCGCCAGCATCTCTCCCTGTCCCATGAAGCCCCAGACGGCCCGGCCCCCCTCGGGTACCCATCCCCTTCCGGCCATGCCCTGGATGTTGAAGCCCCGCTTGAAATCCGGGTGCGTGACCCGGTCGAGGTTCTGGAAACGCGGGATGTAGACGCCGCCATGATTGTCTTCGGGTGACGTTCCGTCCACCAACTCCCAACCGTCATTACCCGGCACAGTGCCAAAGACAAGGCACGGACACTGATCCATGAAATAGCGACCGAGCGTGCCCGAGGAGTTCCCCACCCCATTGGGGTGCTTCGCGCACGCCGAGTTGAGAAGCAGACGGATCGTCTCGATCGTCGACGCGCAGATCACGACCACGTTGGCGGAGACATGGTGGTTCTGCTTCGTCATTGCGTCGACATACGTGACTCCAGTGGCCCTGCCGGTGTTCGGATCGATGTCGAGTTGCTTGGCGATGGCGTTCGGCCTGAGCTCCATGCGCCCGGTTCTCTGGGCGGCGAGTAGCGGGGACGACGTGCGGTTCTCGCCCGACTCGTCGGTGGGTGTGGCTTCCGGTACGGCGTACCGCCACGGTACAACCTTCCGCTCCGGCCAGGTCGACTCGACCGTCTCTTTGAGTTTCCGCTCCAGGCGCGACAGACCCGCCGTCTTCACGTATTTGCCGTCGGGCAGGTTGGGGATGCCGTCGCTGGTGCCGATGATGCCGAGGAACTCCTCGACCTGTTCGTAGTAGCGAATGAGATCCTCGTAGCAGATCGGCCAGTCTTCGCCGAATCCATCCCCGCTCGCCGCTTTGAAGTCGGAGTCCGACATGCGGACAGCCACGCGGCCCCAGGAAAGGAACCTGCCGCCCACGTTGCGTCCGCGAAGCCAGAGATAGTAGGCGTCCCGGGGGAACGTGTAGGGGTTCTTTCTGTCGTTCACGAACAAGAAGGCGTTTTCGGGAGCGAACCACGACCCCCTCGCCTGGTTGTGCTGTCCCTTCAGGCCCGCGATTACGCGCGACAGCGAACCGACCGCCTTCATGTGAGCCGGAGTGTGAAACCACTTCTCTTTCAGATACGGTCCTGCCTCCAGCACCAAGACCTCAAGCCCTCGCTCCGCCAATTCCTTGGCCGCGAAGCCTCCGGTGGCACCGGAGCCAACGACGATCGCGTCATACTTCTTTTCAGGCATCAATTCCTCCGCGCTTCCCAAAGCCAGTCCCTACACCCACCATGCCGCGCCCGGCTGCTCCTTGAGCACGATGCCGTTCAAGAACGACACCGCCTTTGTGAGTCCCTCCTCGGCGGAGAGTAGGCTGTCCTCGTGTTCGACTGAGAGCACGTAGTCATAGCCAAAGAGGCGCAGCGTCGACACGAACTCACGCCACCACGCCTCACTGTGGCCATATCCGCATGTGCGGAAGATCCAGCCCCGATCGCGCTCCTCGGTGTAAGGCTTCGTGTCCAAGACGCCCGTCTTGGGCAGGTTCGAGGCAAACATCTGAGTGTCTTTGGCGTGTACATAGTGGATGGCGTCGCCAAGCACCCGGATGGCGGCGATGGGGTCGATCCCCTGCCAGAAGAGGTGACTTGGATCCAGGTTGCATCCGATCTGTGGGCCGGCAATGTCCCGCAGCTTCAGCATCGTTTCTGGGCTATGGACGACGAAACCGGGATGCATCTCAATGGCGATCTTGATGCCGTGGTCGGACGCGAATCGGGCGCTTTCGATCCAATAGGGGGCGACGACCTCCTCCCACTGCCAGCGAAGTATGTCGAGGAAGTCGGGCGGCCAGGGGCACGTCACCCAATTCGGTGCCTTTGCGCCGGGTGAATCGCCGGGGCAGCCGCTGAAGTCAACCACAACGGGAACACCCAGCGCCTCGGCAAGCAGGACCGTCCTGCGGTGCACTTCCCGGTGCTGCTTGGCGATCTCCGCATTCGGATGAAGAGGGTTACCGTGGCAGCTCAAAGCGCTGATAGTGAAGCCCTCGTCATCGAGCTTCTTCTTGAAGGTCTCGAGGCCCGGCCTGGAATCGAGCATGTCCAGCTTGCAGTGAGGGTCGCCTGGGTAGTTGCCCGTGCCAAGCTCGATCGTGTCGATTCCCAGCTTCCTGAGTTTCCGTAGAACCTCATCCAAGCTCAGGCCGGCCAGTAGTGCCGTGAAAATCCCGATTCTCATCGCTCTGATCTCCCCATGGTCCCGGTTCCCCACAGTCCCACCGCATGCTGTGCGATATGCGCACGCCCCGTTCACAATACGCACGCTATCACCCTGCCGCTCCACATGTCAACATATCCTGGGAGGTACCGCCCATAGCTCTTTGCGGCCTTTTTCGCCGCAAATCGCGCCGATACTCATAAACGCGTCCGGCGTTGACATGCCTTGACCGGCGCTGTATCGTGCAGTCACATGATGTGCGCTCAGCGCACAGACTGGCATATTGGGAGCAGCGGTGGGGCAATAGGAGCGGTCAGATGAGTATCTTTGCAAACGTTCCCCCGATCCGATACGAAGGGCCCGGCACCGCGAACGAATTCGCCTTTCGGGTCTATGACAAGGATCGCCTGGTCCTGGGCAAACGGATGGAAGAATGGCTCCGCCCCGCCGTCTGTTACTGGCATTCCTTCAGTTCGGCCGGCGCCGACATGTTCGGCAGCGGCACGCTGCTGCGCCCCTGGCAGGCTTCAGAGATCACTCCGGACATGGCGCTGCAGAAGCTCGAGGCGGCCTTCGACTTCATGTCGCGGCTTGGCCTCCCCTATTTCACGTTCCACGACGCCGATGTGATGGCGACCGGGCACAACATACAGGAGCACGAGCAGAACCTCCGCGACATCGAGGAGAACGTCGCCGAGCGGATGCGCTCGACCGGCATCGGGCTGTTATGGGGCACTGCCAACCTGTTCAACCATCCCCGTTATGCCGCCGGCGCGGCCACGAACCCCGACCCCGAGGTATTCGCGTACGCCGCCGCTCAGGTGCGCTACTGCCTGGAAACCACACATCGCCTCGGCGGCGAAAACTACGTACTCTGGGGTGGCCGCGAAGGCTACGACACCCTGCTCACCACCGATCTCGCGCGCGAAGTCGACCGCCACGCCCGCTTCATCTCGATGGTGGTGGAGCACAAGCATCGCATCGGGTTCAAGGGCGCGATCCTGCTCGAGCCGAAGCCGTTCGAGCCCACCAAGCACCAGTACGATCGCGACGTCGCCTCCGTGTATGCGTTCCTCCAGCGCTACGACCTGGCCGGCGAAGTCAAGGTGAATATCGAGGTCAACCACGCCACACTCGCGGGCCTCGATTTCGAGCATGAGGTCGCCGCCGCGCGGGCCTACGATATCCTCGGGTCGCTCGACATCAACCGTGGCGACCCCCGCAGCGGCTGGGATACCGACCAGTTCCCCAACAACGCGCAGGACCTCGTTCCGGCGATGCTCCAACTGATCGAGAACGGCGGGTTGGGCACGGGCGGCTTCAACTTCGATGCCAAGCTGCGGCGCCAGTCGGTGGACCCAGCCGATCTGTATCTGGCCCACATCGGCGGCATCGATACTCTGGCGCGCGCGTTGCTGGCTGCCGCCGATATCGTGCAAGCTGGCGAACTCAGGCGCCTCCGCGACGAACGCTACCAGGACTGGAACACCGACCTGGGCCGCGGCATCGAGTCAGGCGAGTTCAGCCTGGGCGACTTGGCTGAGCATGCCATCGCGGCGGGTCTGGACCCGCAGCCGCGCTCGGGCCGCCAGGAACTCGCCGAAAGCCTCGTGACACGCCACTGTAGGTATTGACCGGTACTTCTCTCTGCGAGGATCCATGGAAGGGACACGATTGAGCACGACCGCCCAGAACGACTTGGAGTCGACCGACCCCAACGTGAGCAGCGGTACGTTCGTCCGCTCAGTCGCGCGCGCTCTCAAAGTCATCGGCAGTTTCGGTGCGGAGACTCCGTCGCAGACGGTGGCTCAGGTCGCGGCGAGAACCAACCTTGACAGGGCCACTGCGCGTCGCGTTCTGCTCACGCTGGAGGAGCTTGGCTACCTGCGTCATGACGGCAGGCTGTTCTCACTGACGCCCCTGGTGCTCGAGCTTGGGTTCGCCTACTTGTCGAGTCTGCCGTTTTGGAGCGTGGCCAACGATGTGCTCAAGGAGCTGGCCGATTCCCTCCAGAGCTTCTGCCTGATTGCCACTACCGATCGCAGCTACGACCATGTGGTGGTGGTCTCGTCCATACGCCCCCCCGGCGCGCGGATGCTCTTTGACCCCCCCGACGTCGGCCGCCGGGCGCCAAGTCACACGGTCGCTCCGGGCATCGTGCTGCTCGGCGCACTCGCAGGACAGGACCTCAACCGTGCCTTGCTGGCCTGCACCGCCCACGACAAGGAGGTTTCTATCCCGTCACTTCGGGAGCGCGTGATCCAGGATCGACGGCAGGGGTGGTCGCTTCGCTCGGTGCCCGAACAGGACTTCTCCGAGATCGCGGTGCCCCTCCTGGATGCTCAGGGACGCGTCATCGCCGGCATGTCGGTGCTCAGTCCGCTCTCCACAATCTCGACTCAGAACTCGATCGAGCAGTATCTGCCGCGCATCCGGCAGGCTGCGGAGGACATCAACCGGCTGGTCGGATACAAAGCACCTTGATTGTGATCGGCTTTCTGCGACATCGACCACACGAGACTCGCGTAGGAGGGTGACATGCTGGAAAAGGACACGATTCAGTCACACGGTTTCGGGAACGTATCGGAGGATGGCATAGCCACCGGGTTCCGGCTCAGGATCCGCATCCCCTACTACCGTGGCGTCTGGGCATCGCTTGTCGAGGGCGCCGATCTCACGGTGGATGGAGAGGAGTTCTCTCGCGATACCATCCTCTGGACCCTGGGAGACAAGACCTTCACTCTGCCCGAGTTGGAGGCCGCTTCCGACGTGCGCTGGCCGTTCGACGAGCCCGCCGTCCTCACCATACCCAAGATGGGGGGGTTGGCGGTCGGTCTGCACGACATCCGCCTACAACTGGCCTTCCGAGCCTCCTACATGCCGCCCGACATGGGACCTTGGATCACTCGCGCCGAGAGGAAGCTGGCGTTGACTCACTGACGAACCCCATCACAGCGAGGGAGACAACCAATGACGGCACCATTCAAACTCGGCGTGACCCTATACAGCTACACCGGTGACTTCGGGGTCACGATGACTCTCGAAGACTGTATCGCGGACGCAGCCGATGCCGGGGCGCAGGGCATAGAGATCCTGGGGGAGACGCACGTCCCCGGCTACCCGGATCCCACCGACGCCTGGATCGAGCACTGGCACGGACTGATGGCGAAGTACGGGGTGGAACCGACCTGCTACGACTGCTGGGTGGATTCGAGGCTGCGGAAAGGTCGCACCTTGACCGTGCAGGAGTCCCTCGACTTCCTGCTGAGAGACATGAAGCTCGCCAACCGGTTGGGCTTCAAGACCATGAGGCCCAAACTGGGCGTGGTGACAGACGATCTGGTTCCCGATCCGGTCTGGCGGGAGATGGTGGAGCGGGCTCTCCCCTATGCGGAAGAGTTCGACGTGCGCATCGCGCCCGAGATCCATTCGCCGACGCCTTTGAAATCCAAGACCGTGGACGACTATCTCGACCTTATCGCCAAAACGGGCACCCGGCACTTCGGCCTACTCATCGACACCGGCATCTTCAAGACACGCGAAGGACGCAAGCTGGAGCCCGGAGAGTGGGCGGATCCCATCCTGGCCATCGATCCACGCGACCTCATCCCCTACCTGCCGCACGTGTTTCACATGCATGCGAAGTTCTGGGGAATCTCGGACGATCTGGAGGAAGGAAGCATCCCCTACGACAAGGTCGTGAGCGCCCTGATCGAAGGCGGGTACGACGGATACCTGAGCAGCGAGTACGAGGGGCCGCGCGACTTCTACGCGGGAAGTGATCAGATCCGCCGACAGTTCGCCATGATCAACCGGCTGATAGCGGGGGCCCACAGCCAACGATGAGATCCCGGCAGCCCTCCTTCTTATCCCTCTATTGAAGGATAACCACATGGCGATGGAAACCCAAAACGCGGAGTCCGCGATCACATACGCCAATCCCGTGCTTCCCGGCTTCCATCCTGATCCCAGTGTTTGCCGTGTCGGCGCCGATTATTACCTGGTCAACAGTTCCATGGAGTACTTCCCCGGTGTGCCCATCTACCATAGCCGCGATTTGGTCCACTGGCGGCAGATTGGGCATTGCCTGACCCGCTCCAGCCAGGCTGTCTTGGAACGATGTGTAAGTTCACAGGGGATCTTTGCACCCACCCTGCGCTATCACGCTGGTCTGTTCTACATGATAACCACCAATGTTTCGGCGCGGGAAACCTTCTTTGTGACGGCACGCGACCCGGCGGGCGCATGGTCGGAGCCGGTATGGTTGGGAGATGTCGGCATTGACCCTTCCCTGCTTTTTGATGAGGATGGTCAGGTCTACTTCACTTGCCCGAGTCATGCCGGCGTTATGCAGAGCACGCTTGACCTGGAGACCGGCAAATTGCGTGCTCCGCTGCAGCTGATTTGGCCTGGCACCGGCGGTGCTTTCCCCGAAGGGCCGCATCTATACAACATCAATGGTTTGTACTACCTGATGATTGCCGAAGGCGGCACCGAATACGGCCACATGGAAACCATTGCGCGCAGCACCAGCCCTTGGGGACCGTTTGAAGGCTGCCCGCGTAATCCAGTGCTGACGCATCGTAGTAACGGTGTACTTCCGATTCAATCTGTGGGCCATGCGGATTTGGTGCAGGCTCACGATGGGCGCTGGTGGGCGGTATGCCTGGGTGTGCGCCCAAACGGGTATCCGCCGTGCCATCATCTCGGGCGCGAGACCTTTCTTGCGCCGGTCACGTGGGACGACGCAGGCTGGCCGGTGGTTGGGCAAGACGGGCGACTCGGTTTGGAAATGGAAGTCGCAGGTTGGCCGGAGCAACAGTGGGAACAGGAACCGGTGCGCGATGACTTCGACACGCCCGATTTGCACCTGGGCTGGAATTTCTTGCGCAACCCTCATGCGCAGGACTGGTCACTCACCGAACGGCCGGGGTGGCTGCGCTTGACCGGCTCCGCGATAACGCTGGATGATGAGGACGCGCCCGCCTGGGTGGGGCGGCGTCAACGGCATTTTGACTGCGAGGCCTGGACGGCACTGGACTTTGCGCCGCAGAACGAAGGCGAAGAAGCCGGCCTGACGATGCGCATGAACGAAACACACCACTATGAGATCGCGGTCACCCGGCAGGCCGACAGATCGTGCATTATCGTACGCCGCAGCATTGGTAGTCTGCGGATGGTGACGGACCAGGTACCGTTTAGCGGCTCCCAAGTGCAGCTCGGTATTCGTGCAGACAAAGACAAATACACCTTTGGCTACAGAGAAACAGGGGCGAGCGAACCGCATTGGTTGGCCTCTGGCGAGACGCGCTATCTCTCGACCGAAGTAGCGGGCGGCTTCACCGGAGTCTATCTGGCCATGTACGCGACCGGCAAGGGGCGGCCGTCCGCCGCGCCGGCGTATTTTGACTGGTTTGACTACAGGGCCTTGTAGAAGGCGGCGATGGGCTGCACATGTCTGCGCACCTCCTATCTCACTCAGGCGAGATCGCCAGACCGAAGGCGGCGGCACCCAGCAGACCGGCGTCGGGGTTCAGGATCACATGCACCGGCACGTCGGTGAGTACCTGCCGGAACCGTCCTTTGCTGCGCAGCGCCTCGAGAAAGGCCGGCTTCTCCAATTCGGAGAGGATGCGGGGAGAAATGCCTCCGGCCAGGTATATCCCACCGGTGGCAAGCAGCTTGAGCGCTAGATTGCCGGCCTCAGCGCCCAGGATGGTGACGAACAGGTCGAGGGTCGCCCTGGCGAGTTCGCAGGGCCGGCCGGCGTCGCTCGCCGCCGCGAGGACAGCGGGGGTGGGATCTTCCGACGCGCTTAGCTCTTCGGCCAGCCAGGCCGGCTCGGGAAGGCCGGTGGTCTTCAGATACGCGTACAGGTTGGGGATGCCCAGACCTCCAGAGCAGACCCGCTCGAAGCTCACATGGTCGAACCCCTGGGCGTTCATGTACGCGAGAAGGCCGACCTGCAGCGGGCCCACCGGTGCGAAAGCCGCGTGGCTGCCTTCGCAGCCGTGTGCGTGATAGGCGCCACCGTCATACGTCAAGTACCCCTCCCCGAGACCGGTCCCGGGCGCGAGCACCGCGATGCTGCCGCCGGGCACCCGCGTGCCCGCACTCAGGGTATGGAGGTCCTCTTCTTCGAGCACAGGGATCGCGCAACCGATCGCTCGCATGTCGTTCAGCAGGGCCACTTCAGACCAACGGAAGAACGACTGCAGAGCGGCCCCGTCCACCACCCAGGAAAGGTTCGTGATACGCGCGCGTCGCTCTATCACCGGGCCGGCCACCCCAAAACACGCGCGGCCTGTATCGATGGGGAACTCCTCGAAGAACTCGCCGATCATGTCCTCGAGCGTCTCGTGCTGCGCGCTTGGATAGGTCTTGCGAGCCAACGCGTCACGCGGGCCCCTCTCGCTGGAGAAGACCGCCAGGATCGTCTTCGTTCCGCCGATGTCACCAATGAGCACGTTCATCGTTATGCTTCCCAGGAGTGGATTGAGTCGACCATATCGATACCCTATCAGAACATGCCGGTCAACCTGTGACCTGAGAGAATACTCCTGCAGAGACGCGGGTTGTCGAACGGCAAGAGGGTGGCAAAGGAGACAGATCATGGGCATCCAGTACAACATTCTGCAGCGCGGATTCAGGAATCTCCCGAATGACTCGAGCCCAACAGGCTTCCAGTTGCTGGTGAAATCCAACTACTACAGGGGCGTGGTGCTGTCGCTCATCGACGATGTAGAGGTGAGTGTGGACGGCGTACGTTTCGAGCGCAGCCGCATCAGTTTCCAGACGGGAGGGCGGACATACCGGCTCCAGGAGATGGAGCAGGTGAGCGATGTACATTGGCCGTGGCTGGAACCGGCGACGCTGATCGTCGACCACCCTGGCGGGCTGACACCGGGGGTACACGACGTGCTCGTGGTCGTGAAGCTCAGGATCTCGTACATGCCGTTCAATCCGCTCCCGTTCTTCTTCCACGAGAAGCTCGTGCTCATGCCCAGCGCTGATCCCGTCGCAACGAGGGTGGATGCGCCCCGGTTGAAGCTCTCCGCGTCGCTCTACAGCTACAACGGCGATCTTCAGGCCGGCACCATGACGCTGGAGGACTGTCTGGCCGACTTGTCAGAGATGGGTTGCGAGGGCGTGGAATTCCTTCCGGAGGCCATCGTTCCCGACTACCCGGACCCCCCACGATCCTGGCTGAAGCAGTGGTTCGGTTGGATGGACAAGTACCGGCTCACTCCGGTGGCGCTTGACGGAGGAGCCGATACGAAACTCTACAAGAGCCGCAAGCTGGACGTGGATGAGATCGTCGACTTGATCGTCCAGGACCTGAAGCTGGCCAACACTCTTGGGTGCACGGTGTACAGGGGTCTGGGTAGTTCCTGGCCGTCCGCGCTCGACGTCTCCGCCAACGTGGGCAAAAAGACCGACTGGAAGGGAGGGATCACCCCTTTCCAGATCTACGAGAAGTTGCTGCCCTTCGCGGAGAAGTATGACGTGAAGATGGGAGAGGAGCTACACATTCCTTTCCTCATGGAGTCGGATTGGCTCGAGCAGACGATCGAACTCATCGACAGAACCGGTACTGAGTATCTTGGGTTCGTTCCCGACCTGAGCATCTTCGCACGGCGTCCGCCTCACCAACTGGACCCCGAGACGCTGACGGGTGGCGGAATGTCGAGGGAGTTGGTCGATTACATCTACGAGTGTCGCGAGAACCTGCTGCCGGAAGAGGAGGTGAAGAAGAAGGTGATGGAGATGGGCGCCGGACCGATGGGAATTCCCGTCACCGCCATGATCTACCACCTGACGTATTCGACTAAGGAACGGAACGAAGCGGAGCAGTTGGCCGCACTGGTCCCCTATAGCGTGCATATACACGCCAAGTTCTGGGAGGTGCTCGAGGACTTGTCCGACGAGCGCAGCATCCCCTACAGCGAGATCGTTCCAGTGCTCGCTCGCGCGGGCTATTCGAACTACTTCTCCAGCGAGTACGAAGGGGATCGGACGCCATTCGTCGCGTCGAACCAGATCCGGCGGCAGCACCTCATGGTTCGGCAGATGTGGGAGTCGGCGGACCGCTGACCCGTGACAGTGTCCGCAGGTCAGAGTAGTTTGGTCGCGTCCGCCTGGCGTGGGGTCTTGACCACCAAGAAGCGAAAGTCGGCGTCGCTCTCGTTAAACAGGCGATGAGGGACGCGGGCCGGGCTGTGGATCAGCATGTCTGCGGCCACTTCCTCGGTCTCACCCCCGATCTCCACTTTGCCGGTGCCTTCCAGGACGTAGAAGAACGCATCCACCGGGGTGAGATGTAGCTTCAGGCCTTCGCCGGGTTTGAGTGTGATCATGCTCACCTGGACGTGCTCGGTGCTGTGCAGCCCGCGGGCGTCCACGCCGTGTGGGTTCTCGCTTCGTGCGGCTTCACGCGCCTTCACGATCTTCACTGGTCTCTCCTATCGTCCACGCGATTCCAGAACTGGGCCTAGGCCCTCCGAACCTCGATGTCGCCCAGGTTCTGATCCTTGACCGTGGCATCGATGGGACCGAGCTTCTGAGCAAGGTACCCGGGCTTCTCGATGAGCAGGGTGTAGGTGCCATCGGGGAGGTTCTTCAGCCAGAAGTCGCCATAGTTGTCGGTCTCGGTCGTGGTCTTCTCCCCCGTGGCCAGGTTGGTGGCGGTTACGGTGGCACCCATGGTGCACTCGTCGGCCTCCCGGTCATAGACGGCACCGGCGATCCACTTCTGGGGCAGGTTGAGGTAGTAGACCCGTGGGCGAGTGGGAAGCTCGGACTTGAGCAGTTCCGCCCCGGCCATGAGTTCCTTGATGGCGGGGTCGTCGTCATCCCCGAAGGTGAACGCTCCGGTGGGACAGGCGTCCGAGCATCGGGTCTCGGTCCAGCCCCGATCGAGGAGATGGGCGCAGAAGGTGCACTTCTGGGCGATGCCCAGGTCGTCGTTGAAATAGATTACGTTCTCGTAGGGGCAGGCCTCCATACAGAGCTGGTTGCCCCGGCACTTCTCGGGATCGATGATGACGATGCCGTCGGACCTGCGGTAGATGGCGTTCACGTTGCAGGCGCTGATGCAGGGGGCGTCTTCGCAGTGTTGGCAGATGGAGTGGTGATAGGTGACCTGGACCTTGGGTACGGTGCCCCGCTCCAAGTTGATGACCTTGTTCCAGAACTGCCCCGTGTCCGGCTGCGGCTTGGCGATGGGAGACCAGTCGTTACCGACGTGCTCATCCTTGCAGGCCACCTGGCAATTGTGGCATCCGTTGCAGATCGAAAGGTCGATGATCATCACCTTGCCCATCAGGCACCGCCTTCCGTGAAGCCGGCCAAGCACGGTCCGGCGCTGATATGACATTCCCGAGCGAACGCTTCCGGGTACTGGGCTGTGAGCGCTTCAAGGCTGACCTTCTCCACCTCTGCCAGGAACCCAGAGACCGCATGGCCGCAGGCGTTCTTGGAGGTGATGTTGCGCGGCACGATGGTGTTGATGGCGCCGCCACGGTCGATCACTCCGGGCACGATCGGGTCATATTTGGCTCCGTGATCCATCCCCACAGCGCCCGGGATGATGCGCTCGGTGACATAGGCGCCGGCCAACACCGTCCCCCGCTCGTTGAGGATCGAGACCACGTCTCCGCTCTTGATCCCTCGGGCTTCAGCATCCACAGGATTGATCCAGAGGGGATGGTACTGGTATCCATCCACACCTCTCACCTTGCATGTCTCGATCTCGCGTAGCCAGGTGATATCGTCGTGCTGGGAATGCACCCCCCACCGCGGGTGGTTGCTCATGACCAGAAGCGGATACTTCTTCGAGCGCTCCGTACCGATGGTCTCCTCATGGGAGATTCCCTGCGGGATCCATTTGGGCACCGGCGGCCGCTCCAGATCGTCCGGGAAGTGCTCAGCCAAGCCGGTGGCGAAGAACTCGATCTTCCCGGTGGGCGTGCTCAAGGGGTACTTCTCCGGATCCTCGTAGAAGTTGATGAGCCCCGCGGGGATGCTTTCCCAGTCCGGATCGGTGGGTACGACGTAGTAGCCCTTTTCGCACAGATCTTCCCAGGACACCAGAGGCGCCACGCGGGATGTCTCATAACCCAGCCTGATCAACTCGGGGATGGTCCTGCCGCCCGTGTACTCCTCCAGCATGCCCAACCGGTCCGCGATCTTGCAGACGATCTCGTAGTCGCTGAAGGACTCCCCCAGAGGCTCGATGCACCTTTCTTCGGGAAACAAGAGGTTCATCTGCCCGCTGAAGATGTCGCTGCCGATATCGTCCTCTTCCAGCTTGGTGTTGACCGGAAGGATGATGTCGCAGAAGAGAGCGTCGTTCTCGAGCCACGGATGCTGGCACAGCATGAACTCGATCTCAGGCTTCCTGACCGCCTGTACGTAGTCGTTGCCGCTGTTCCAGCAGGTGATCCAGGAAGGCGAATCAGTCCAGATCATGCGGATCTTCGAGCAACCGTCGGCCGGATACTTGTAGTGGACGAACTGGTTCTCGCGCATAGCGAACTCGCATTCGTTGCCCCACCAGTCGATCTCACCCTCAAGGATAGCCTTGGGAACGAGGCTCTTCGGGATGAACGAGGGATGATTGGTCAAAGCCGGGGTGCTTCCCGTGTAGGCAGCGCCCAGGTGGGTCAGCACCGAGGGAGCCGGGGGTGACATCTGCTCCCAGTCGTCGAGGAGGCCCCACTCGATCATCTTCGATTGATTGCAGCCCGGACGGCCCAGACCCTGCATCGCGAGGCAGAGCACCTGAAGGCGCGCCGGCTCGGTGGCGTACGGGCCGCGGATGCCGGGGCCACCGTTCCCGATGACGACCGTAGTGCGTTTGGAAGCCCACTCATCGGCGAGCGCCTTGATGATGCGGCTCGGCACTCCAGTTATGGGCGAAGCCCACTCCGGAGACTTGGGCACACCGTCTTCCGCACCCATGACGTAGTCCTCGAACTTGTCGACGCCGTAGGCGTGGGTCTCGAGATAGGCCTTGTCGTAGGTGCCGTTCTTGAACCACTGGTGGCAGATGGCCAGATAGAGCGCGGCGTCGGTGTTGGGGAGGATCGGGATCCACTTGTCGGCGTGCACCGCGTTCGCGTAGTTCACGTCTGGAGCAATGTAGATCTGCTTGATGCCCAGCTCCGTCCACCAGTAGCTCAGGCGGCTGGTGAGCTGACCCTGCCAGCCCCACACGGTCGTCTCTTGATCGCAGCCCCAGAAGAGAAGCAGTTCAGCGTTCTTGGAGATGTCGTAGAGAAGGTTCTTCTGCGGCATTTGCTGACCGACCGGCTCGCATCCCCACACGTGTTTGGCCCCCCACCACCAGCCTTCCCAACTGTCGGCGTCGCGGACCTGAAGGGTGTAGCCACCCAGCATGGTGAGCAGCTTGCGCATGCAGCCGTGCGGACCGTGGACCACCTTGTTCTCACCGTGCTGGTCGGACTGGTTGAGGATGGCCGTGGGACCGTAGGTCTCCTGGACACGGAGGATCTCGCTCGTGACCAGATCGAGCGCCTCCTCCCAACTGATGCGGACATACTTGCTGACGCCCCGGTTCTGGGGGTTGCGCTCCCCCTTCGGGTCCCAGTCGACCCGTTTCATGGGATACCGGACCCGCCCGGGAGAATAGACGCGCTTCTTGTACGCGAGACTGATGGGCGGGATGAGGCTCTTGTCACTGGGCTCGAATGTCGAACCCCGGGCATGCATGACCCAGGGCTTGACCTCTTCCTTGGAGTACTTCTCGTAGTAGCGGGCGGGACGGATACGGATCATCCGGCCGTCCTTGACATCGACCATGCATGCGTTGGCCCCATTGAAGACCCCGCACCAACTGATATCTCGAACGAGGGTCGTCTCTCCGGCCGCGTTCGGCGGTCTCTTGACGAACTCACCCATGCCGATCTCCCCCTTGTTCATTGGTCGAATCACTTGGAGTGGCCTGAGCCACGGTCAGCGTTCCTGGCGTCCACGTTACTGAGCGTACACTAAGGAATTGGGGCGGCTGTGTCAAACCGGCGCGGCCGTCAACCCACCGCCACCCGGCTCTGCATGCGACGCGCGAGCACCACGACCACGGGTATCAGTACCAGGGTCACGCCCACTGCGACCACGAGATCCACCCACACATCGGTGAGGCCCTTGCCCAGAACACCCACCTGCCAGATAGGATCGATCATCCAGAAGGTGGGGAAGATCTTGGCCACCCACTGGGGCCACTCGGGGAAGAGATAGAAGACCACCGGAGCAAGGATGAAGATGCCCGCCACCTTCGCCACAGCCATCATGGATACGGCGCTTCGGGCGGTCACGCCGAGAAGGACGCCGAGAATGGTCGCGAAGACGGAAGACACGAGAAGAACGATGATCATTGCCGGCGCGTTGCCCAGCGCCCCGTTCAGCGCCAGAGTGACCACCGACATGAGGAAGGCCAGGCTCACGCCCAGCAGCGCCTTCGCGGCGACCGCTTCGGACGCTTTGAGGGGGGTCACCAGCAATGCCGCCATCGTGCCCTTCTCCCCCTCCTCGATCAAACTCGCAGCCGGGACGACAACACCCGCCATCACAAGCGCATACATCACCAGCATGGGGACGAGTCGCTCCGCGAGGGGAAGGGCGGCGGCATCGCCGAGAGTCACCAGCTTCACGTCTACCGGGGCCTCTTGACCATCCAGGGCACGGACCGCATCCAGGGTGGTCACTTCAAGAATGATGCGATTCGACGCCAGGCTCTCTCCGCCGGCATAGATCTCCAACGGCGGCCTGCTCTCGGCGGCTATGGCGGCATCGAAATCCGAGCCGAGGACGACACCGACATCGATATCGTTGTTCTGGACGGCCCGTTTGAGGGCGGCAGCGTCGTCAAAGCGCGTCACCTCGATGTCCTCGGCAGTTGAGAGGGCGGCCGTGATCTGGGACTGCCCCGCATCGACGATCCCCAGGCGCGGTGTGGGCTCGAACAACGAGCCGAAGACCACCTGCACCAACAGTGTCATAGCGAAGGGCACGATGATCGCGGCCAGGAACAGGGGCGAGCGAGGTCCCAGCGAGTAGTCCTTGCGCAGCACTCTCCAGATTCGAGCAAGGCTCACAGCGATGCGACCTTTCTCTTGAGCGTGAAGCGACCGAGCAGGTAGATGACCACCAACCAGGCAAGTAGCGGTATGAAATAGATGGCCACGTCGTCCCATGACTCGCCGTAGGCCGTCACTCTGTGGAGCACCTCTACGAGGCCGTATGTGGGCAACACCTTCACCAGCCAAGAGGAAGATCCGGGGAAAATGATCGCGACCGCCGGTATGGCCAGCGGCACGATGAGGAGCATCGTGTACAGCAGGGTGCCGATGAAATCCTTGGATGCAGCGCCGGTGATCATGGCGACGCCGGCGAACATCACGCCTCCCAGTATCATGGTGAGTAGCAGCAAGGGCCAGTTCGTGAGCGTGAACGCCCCCATAGCCGCCAGGATGATGACTCCCTGGCCGGCGGCCATAAGCGCTCCGTAGGCCGTCTTGGCGCCCAGGACATCCCCCAGGCGAGCGGGAGTCGCGAGTATGGCGATCACCGTGCGCTGTCCGACCTCATTCGAGATCAGCACGGCGAGGGATAGGGTCTCGAGCATCAACACGAAGAAGGCGAAGAGGGCGCGAAACTGATCGCGCATCGACACCTGGGCGCCGGCTCGATCCTCGCCGAGGACCACCACGGTTTCCGCGGGAAGCGTGACCGGTAACTCATCGCCGCGCAGCCCATAGGCCAACTCTCGAACGAAACTGGTCATGGCCGCCCGCACGGCCGCTGCCGCCTCGGAGTCGGAGTAGATCACCACCGTGGTCTTCAGGCCTTCCGCGGTGTCGGCAGCGAAATCCGCGGGAAAGTCGACACCGATCTGCACCGAGACCCTGTCGGCGCCGTCCGGCTTCTCACCGCCGAACACGAAGGTCCCATCCCCGGTCTTCCAGACATCGAGATCACCGGTCACCGCGGCCTTCAGGTCGTCGGTGGATGCGAATTCGACGAACGCCAAGCCCTCAGCCCCCGCGTACGCATCGAGCACCTGGTCCATGTCTTTCTGATGGATTCCAAGGACGAGCGTCTCGTCGACCGAACTGGGCATGATCCAGAAGACGGCCACGAGCACAACGAGCCCGAGGATGGATATCAGCATGATGAAGCGATTGCGGGAGAACTCCTGCAGGTCCTTGCGAAGGATGGCCGCCACGATGGCGGCGCGGGAAACCGGACGGCTCAAGCCTCCAGCCCCCTTCCTGTCACGCGGATGAAGATCGACTCCAGCGTCGCTTCTTCGGTGTGAATGGTGAGCAGACCGTCGGACTGCGCGGCGCGCTTGAGCGCTTCGCCGGTCGCCTGATCATCCAACTCCAGTACCTGTTCGCGTACCCCGGCGCCATCGGCGCGGGTGCGCAGTCGTACCGATCGCCGGCCATACTCGAGCTTGAGCGCCTCGGGTGTATCGAGCGCCACGACATGCCCTTCGTTGATGAAGGCGACCCGGTCGGACAGCATATCCGCCTCGAGCATATCGTGGGTGGTGAGAAGAACCGCCGCGCCACGGGCCGCCTCCTCCTTGATGGTCGTGCGTATGGCGGCCGACGTGGTGGGGTCCAAGCCGTCCGTGGGCTCGTCGAGGAAGAGGACCTTGGGCCCATTGATGAACGAGCGGGCGATCATCACGCGCTGGCGCATGCCCTTTGAGAAGGTCTTCACCCGATCGTTGGCCCGGTCGGCGAGCCCCACGCGGCGCAGCACCTCCAGAGCATCGAGATCCTTGATGCCGAACAGGCTGGCGTAGAAGCGCAGATTCTCTTTGGCCGACATATCGAGGTATAGGTTCTTCTCCTCGAAGCACACGCCGATCTGCGCCTGTATCTCGCTGTTGTCCTGGCTGATGTCCTGCCCCAAGACCCGGGCGATGCCGGATTGCGGCGTGAGTTGCCCGGTAAGCACCTTGATGGCCGTGGACTTGCCGGCACCGTTCGGCCCCAGGAAGCCCAAGATCTCTCCCGGCTGAACCGTGAAGCTGATCCCCTTGAGCGCCTGGATCTTGCCGTAGGAATAGGTCAGGCCTTCGACACTGATGGCGGCTTCGGTCAACGTGCTGCTCCTTCCGTGTTGGCCGCTGAAGGGCGGACCCATGGACGTTTGCGGGGCACTCCGCGGGCAGCGCACGCGGCACTCACGAGAGCGCCGCCAAGCTCTCAGACCGGTCTACGAGCGCGTGGCGCAGTTGTTCATAGTCGTACATATGGAGACTACCGGTGGCGGCTCCCAAGATGCGCTCCACAGCTGTTTCGACCGCCCTCAACTTGACCAGCACCAGGCAAACCTTGTCGATGTCCCCGATAGACTCGAGCAGCAGCGGCGAGATGGCGCGCGTTGCGCCCATCGACAGCCACATCGTCGCCTCGGCGGCAGCGTCTGGGTCCGGGCAGTCAAAGACGCCCTCGGCCGAACCATCGCGGACGATGGCGGTTAGAAGTGCCTGCACCACCGAGTTAGTGGATTATCCTCCCCAGCAACGGTTGCTTTATCGCGATGGCCCGCTCCGGGCACAGCTCTTGACAGCAATAGCAGCGGATACACAGGGCGTAGTCGTGGACGGGCGGCCTCTTCTGGGCGCGCGCTTCGGGAGTGGCGAATTCCACGGCCTTCGGACTGACCGGGCACACGGCCGCACAGGTGCCGCACGCCGTACACAGGTCCGGGTCGATTGCAGGCCGGGGTACCAGCCGGTTCCGGAAGAACCGGCCCAGCGGACCCGCGGTCGTTTCCGTCTCGCCGGTGGTGGACTGTCGCTTGCGGTTCACTACGAAACCCTCGTCGACGAACGAGTCCACAGAATCCCCCAGGACTTCGATATCGGAGGCCGTGCCCAGGCCGAACTCCTCGCCGTAGGTGATCGTAGGTACCAGAGACACATCGAGAGCTATGATGCGGCAGGCGACCGTATCGAGGGCGACGGGGTCATCCGAGAAGAGAAGGGCGTGGATGGGACGGGCGTCGCCGCTACGAGGGCCGTTGCCCTGCATGGCGACAATAGCGTCCATCGCGTAGAGGCGGGGACGCAGCAGCCGGTTGAGGTCCACAATCGCCTGGGCGAGCCGCTCCGGGGTACCCATGCGTACGTGAAACTCGCCCTTGAGCAGGCCTGGAACGCAGCCGAAGGTGTTCTTGACTGCGCCTGTCATGCGCGTGAGCCCATGGGCCTTCAGTTTGCAGATGGACACCAGCCCGTCTGCGTCGAGGGCGCCTACGGCGACGGTGAACTGCTTCATCAGGCGCCCGTCCGGGTAGGAGACCATCCGGCCGGTGGAGAAATCGGCCTCATCAATGCCAAACTCGTCAGCGACAGCGGCCAACCCGGCCTTGCGGGCCGCCCCCGCGGCTCGCCCAAAGCCTGGAGAGTCCCCCCAGCTCAGCCGGACGCCGGCGTCCTTGAGAAGCTGGGCCACCGCACGAAACACGGTCGGGTGAGGACTTACTAGGCCTTCGGGCGTGCTTGCGGCTAGAAGGCCTGGCTTAAGGACGATGTATTCACCGGGCCGCACAAATCGGGTGGCGCCCCCGAGCAGATCCAGCCCCCGCCTGGTCGCCTCGAGCACGGCAGCCTCATCGTAATCGGGGCAGCGGACCAAAGCGACTAGGGCCCGCCCCAGCGCTGTGGATGATGACTCCGCCCCTGTAGCGGGCCATGGACTGGCGACCGTTTCATCCGGGCCTGGACCGCCTCCCGAGCCGGTCATCGACTCACCTCGATGGAGGTGGCAAGCCCCGGCGAGACCGCTGAGACCGGTGGTTTGCCCAGGTAGCTCTTCTGTCTGGCCATACTGACTCCCACTGCAAGGTTTGGTATGTGAATGTTCCCTCGCAAAGTGGTTACTATGCCTCGGCTCTTCGCGCACCCCGCTTCGCTCCGGCCGGGCGTGGGCAACGTTCACCGCCACACTGACCAAGGCGCGTGAGATTGTGCTCGGCAAGCGTCGCATCACCGCAGAGACCGCGCTTCGCCTGGCTCGCTACTTCGACACCACGCCTCAGCTTTGGCTGGGCCTGCAGTCTGACTACGACCTTGACGTCGCGTCGGATGAGATAGGGGCCCGTCTGGAGCGTGAGGTTCGGACGCACGCTGTGGCGGTGTAGCACTGCGTCGGGGCAGGCGGAAGCCAAGGCCGGCTCAGGGGCGTATCGCGCACAACAAGTATCATTCCGACAGCCCCCCCGCTCTGCTACCATGCGAACCTACGCCAATCACTGAGGGAGGCCTTTATCTTCAAGGTAGAAGCGAGTGGACAGGAGTCTTGCGAGCTCCCTCCTAACAGCAGCTTTGTTCTCGTGCGAGTTCCCATTCGCATCGAAGGCGAGGGCCGGCCAGACGAGGCCACTTTTCACTACAGCATCGGTTCATTTCGTGGTCGGGACACCGCCCTCTCCCTGCGGGCAGGCGCCCAGACCACACTTCGCTTTCGCATCCCCTTGGAACTCTTTCGTTCTCGGGAGCACCTCATCATCACGATCCTTGCTGAGACGCCCGGCGGAGAAGAGCGAGTTCTTTGGCTCCAGCGCTGGGAGGCCGCCTGGCAAGGCAAGGCTCCGTCCTTGGAGCCACTGGGCGAATAGGCCAAGCGGACCGGCATTCAGCCGGTTGCGGCGCCCACAGGGTGGCGCATCATTTTGGACTAGGGTAGGACGCAAGGGTAGGTGACGTCCGCCCGCAGGGCTTCAGCCCCGAAGCGCACGGCGGCTAGGAGCGTGTCGGGAAAACCACGCACGTGAAGTCTAGACTCTCCCGGGCCGGGCGGGTAGTGTGGCTGGAAACGATCCAGGAGGCGTGCTCGTGGCCCGGGATTTTCTACCCTATGATCTCGATCAGCAGTATCTCCTTCCCCCCAGCCTGAAAGACTGGCTGCCCGCTGGTCACCTGGTCGTCTTCGTCTCCGACGTGGTCGACTCCCTGGATCTCTCGGCCGTCATGGACACGTACCAGAAAGACGAGCTTCGCGGCCGCCCCGGATACAACGCTCGCCCATCTCGCCGACATCGTCGACTGCTGCGAGGCGATCGCCGCCACTATGCAGGGCGTCGACCGTCACTTACGAGTCCACCCGAACGCTCCGGTCGGCGGTGGAGCGCGAGTTCCCCGTCATTGGGGAGGCCGTCAAAAGACTGTCGAGGATCGACCCCGCGCTCTCGTCGCGCATCTCCCACGCTCGAATGATCGTCGGCTTTCGCAATCAGTTTGTTCACGACTGCGTGGCGATCGTCGACAAGGTAGTGGGGACCATCGCCCTGAATGACGCCCCGATTCTGCGGGAAGAGTGCGCCAAGCTCATCCGGGAATTGCAGGAGCCAGAATAGTCGAAATCGGCCCGGAAGCTGGAGTGGCCCGTCTGCCGCTCGGCAGTACGTGCCAATGAGCGGGCTCTCGCCCCAAGCCTCCGGGCCGACTACAATTCAAATGAGGAGAATCCTTCGAGAACACGGGGGGAGAAGAATGGCAGAGAAGAGCTTTACCAAGGAAGATGTGCTGAAGAAGGTACCCCTATTCAGCAGGTTGAGCAAGAAGAACCTGGTAGAGGTCGTCCGAATAGCGGATGTGGTTGAAGTGCCGGCGGGCAAGGTCTTGGTCAAAGAAGATACGCGAAGCTTCGAATTCCTCATGATCCTGGAAGGTCAGGCGAAGGCTGAACAATGCGGGAGACTGCTCGGCCGACTCTCCCAGAACGATTTCTTTGGAGAAATAGGCCTCATCGCGCAGAGGCCTAGCCCAGCTACCGTTACGGCCGAGACTGCCGTGAAGCTCCTTGTGGTAGGGCCGAGGCACTTCGAGGGTCTGCTCGACAGGGTGCCTGATCTATGGAAGGAAATCGCGATCGCTCTTTGCGACTACATCCCCAGCACCTGTGATTTCCCATTGGAACTGGAGACGTAACGCGTAACACGGTGAGTGCGCGCTGGGACTAGGTGAGGCCCTGCGCCAAAGGGAGGCCCGTTGAAAAGAGCCCGCAGCACTCGGCGGACGAAGGCTGAAAGACAGCGAGAGATCGCCGAGGCCACCCTGAAGTTGGTCGCCAGATACGGCGTCCACGGCACGACCGTTTCTCGCATCGCCGCGGCCGTCGGGCTCTCGCGAGGGGCTCTGTACAAGCATTATTCGAACCGAGAAGCGGTCCTTCTGGCCGCCATGGACCTCATGGATGAGCGACCACCCGGTTGGGTGGCCGGGTCATCTGGACCCGACGTCTACAGCCGTCTCCTCGACATGGGTGACCGCCATGCCTCCTGGGCTTCATCTGAATTCGAAACGTTTATCCATCCGCTCTTCGAGTTCATCGCCGCCGGCAGACAGGGGAGCCTCAGCAAAGAGATGGGCGTGAGGCAACTCAGAGTCCTCGATGCCTTCATCAATCTCGTCGACGAAGGGAAAAGGGAGGGAAGCATCCGCGCGGAGGTCGATTCCAACGATGTGGCCTGGAGCCTTCTGATGTTTGCCTGGGCAGAGGATGTCGCCCGGCTGATGGGAGTGGACCAATTGATCACCAGCGGCGCGTCTAACAGGATCTTCAGGCGTATGCTCGCTGACGTGGCAGCGCTCCCTTCGGGCAATCGAGAGGGCGATTCCTAGCGGCACCAAGCAGGACTCCCCACTGCATTGACCAGCTTCGTTGTTTCTGCTAGGTTGGTCTTGCTGACTCGGTAAACGACCGTTCACCACGTGGCTCCTTCTGAACTGTTGCGTCTCAATCACATTCATCAAGGGGGGCATCATGGAAACGGAGGCGCATCGGTGAACACAATTGATATCGACCTTGCCGCCTGTAACGGCTGCCAGATCTGCTACCGAGCCTGCTTCGTGGACGTCTTTCGCTGGGACGAGGCCGCGAAGCGGCCTATCGTTACCTACCCGGAAGACTGCGTGCAGTGCAATCTCTGTGAACTCAACTGCCCGACCGATGCCGTCACAGTGACCGTCGACTGGGACAAGCCCTTCCCCTCCTCTTTGGAGGGTCGGCCGAGGTACCCGGCATGAGCGCGCTGGATGGACTGGGCGCCGTCCGCGAATCAGACGTCCTCGTCGTCGGTGGCGGCATCGCAGGACTGGCTGCGGCCATCGCCACCAAGGAGAAGTCCTCGGCGACGCGGGTGCTGGTTGTGGATAAGAACTTCAGCGGCTGGGCTGGCCAGGCGAACAAAGGGGCGGGGATCTTCATGTTCCTCGGCCCGGATGACCCTGTCGACCGGTTTCTGGAGTATCACACGCAGAACATCGGGATGTTCATCGAGGACCAGGTGCTGCTGGGCGAGTTCGCGTCCGAATCCTTGGCTACCATCGAGAAGCTGGACTCCTGGTGCCACACGTTCTGCCGCAGGGCGGACGGCGTCCTGGCCACCGACACCTTCAAGCCCGGCCTTCCCTGGCGTCTGGCCGCCGCCGAGTTGGACACACAGATGAAGGCACAGCGCCACGCTAGGCGGCTTGGCGTGGAGTTCCTCGAGAAGACCGCGGTGATAGATGTGCTCAAGGAGGGTGACCGCGCGGCGGGAGCCATCGGGTTCAGCATGCTCGACGGCTCGTGCCAACTGTTCAGGGCGAAAGCCGTGATCCTCGCGACCGGCGGCCAGAGCTACCGCATCCTCTCGATGTGGAACGGCGCCCGGGGCGATGGGATTGCAGCCGCCTATCGGGCCGGGGCCCAGATGCGGAACGCCGAGTTCGGCTCCTTCATGCAACTCGTGAACAAGAGAAGCAAGGAGCCCCTCCTCGGCGCCGAAGATGCCCTCTATAACGCCAAAGGCGAGTTCCTCTCCGATTGGCGGGGAGAGTTCGAGCCCGACATAGACTCGATGGCCGGCGCGGCGTGGTACAGGGAGATGATGGCCGGGCGCGGTCCCGTGGTCACCCATAACGACGAGAACTGGCTGCTGCAGCACACGACCAGACACACCGAGAAGGGTGGCCACGGGGATGACGCGTCCGAACTCTGGACACGACCGAAGGCGGAGGCTTTCTGGAGCCGGCTTCTCTCCAAGGCGGCGGAGGCCGACGGGCGCGGTCCGGTGTCGGAGGTATTCCCGGGCTTGCTGGCCGAGTTGTCGCCGGTCAGGGTGGATCATCGGATGGCTACCTCCGTCCCAGGTCTCTACGCGGTGGGGAATACGGCGACGAGCGGTTGCGCCATGGCCGGCGCCGTGCCGGCCTCTCCTGGTCGGGTGCGCGGAAAGGCCCTCACCTCATCGGTGTGGATGGGGATTACCGCGGCGGCCGCGGCGCTCGAATATGCGGGGCAGGTGGCGATCGGGCGACCGGAACCCGACCGGGCCGTGGCGAGAAGAGCCGAGATCTATGCCCCGTTGGAGCGGACGCAAGGCATAAGCCCCATGGACCTCATCAGAGGTGTTCAGGCAGCGATGGCCCCAGTCGGCTACTCGATCTACAAGAAACGTGAGCGGCTGGAGGAGGCCCTTTCCCTCGTGCTGGAGGCCCGCGATCACGTCCCCGAACTCACGGCCGCGGACCCACATCATCTGGCTGCCGCCAACGAAGCCCGGTCAATGATCCTGTGCTCCGAGGTGTTCTATCGCGCCTCGCTAGCCCGCACGGAATCCCGCGGTTGGCATCTGCGCGAGGACTTCCCGGGTCGCGACGATGCCGGTTGGCTCAAATGGATCATTGTTCAAGACGAAGACGGCGAGATGCTCGTCTCGACCGAGGACGTGCCCATCCACACTTACCCGTTCCGACCGTAGCCCCCGGAGGACACCATGCCCGAAGACCGCGCGTACTACGACAGCATGATCAAAGACTACGACCTCGCAGTGCCCATGCGGGACGGCGTCACTCTACGGGTAGACGTCTATCGCCCGGATGCCCCTGGCAAGTTCCCGGTACTCTACACTTGCGCCTTGCACAACAAAGACCTGCAACGCGTGGAGGTAGCTGAGAACCTCAAGGTGGGGCAGCCCGCGTGGTCCACTCAGTGGTACGGAGTGGTCGAGGCGGGCGACTCCAAGCGTTTCGTGGCCAACGGCTACGTCCACGTGATCGGCCAGGTGCGGGGCGGGCACAAGTCCGAGGGCCGGTACGGCGTCGGAGATGACTGGGACCACTACGACGCCATCGAGTGGATCACACGCCAGCCTTGGTGCGACGGCAACGTGGGAATGACGGGCATATCTGCGTTCGCGAACGAGCAATGGCGGGCAGCCGCCCAGGGGCACCCGGCGCTCAAGGCCATCTTCCCGCTGGATTCCGGCGGCTGCTACGGTGGTCTCGAGGGGTTCAGGGACCAGCACCCCGGGGGCGTCATCCAGACCATGCCCTACCATATCGGGATGAACAACAGCATGCACACGAACATCGACACCCCGCCGGAGTTACCGCCGCCCCTTGACGAAGCGTGGCAGGCGGCCATGCAGAACCCCGACTACATGATGTACGTGAACCTACACAACATCCTCACCATGCGCGGGCAGCGAGACCCAGGCATGTTCTATCCCCTGCTCTTTCCGTTCGAGCACCCGGGGACCATCGAGCGCACCGAAGAGATGTTCCGGAAGATCAAGATCCCCTTTGTCACCGGGGCGTTCGAGGGCGCCTACACCTACAAGATGCATTGGCAGGGGGCGCAGCACTTCTTCTACGGAGTCGACGCGCCCCACAAGCATCTGTTGATCGCTCCGCCGGCCCACTCGGAGCGCCCGTTCCACGAGTGGCACGATGAGATCATCCGCTGGTATGACCACTGGCTCAAGGGGATCGACAATGGCGTCGAGGACGACCCCGTCGTGAGGGTCTGGATCCAGGGCGAGAACAGGTGGCGCACCTATGGCGGCTGGCCCGTCCCCGCAACGCAGTGGACCAAGTTCTATCTGCACAACTGGGAGAAGCTCAGCACCAGAGGCCACCTGCCGGCGGCCCACACCTATGTCAACGAGCCGCCGGATGCGTTCGTGCAGATGCCCCCGACACAGACCAACAAGATCGAGCGGCTGCGCTACCTCACCGAGCCGCTGGCGGACGAGCTGCTCGTGGTCGGGCCCATCTCGCTGACCTTCTGGGCGTCCTTGGACGAGGACGACACCAACTGGATCGTTATCCTCAAGGATGTGGGCCCGGATGTCTCCGTACAGACGGCGCGGCCCGGGGAGCGCGAGCTCCCCAAAGACCTACCGGAGAGGGAGCTGACCCGCGGGTGGCTCAAGGCCTCCCGCCGCCGGCTCGACCCCGAGCGCTCCAAACCCTGGAAGCCGTGGCACACGTTGAGCCCCGAGACCATCCAGCCGGTGGTGCCGGGCGAGATCAACGAGTATCAGGTGGAGATCCTTTCAACGGCCAACCTGTTCGAGCGTGGTCACCGCATCTGCCTGGAGATCACCAGCCTCGACCTAGCCGAGGGCGTCGCCGGCGAGACTTACGCCGAGTACATGCCGAACCACGTCTGCTCCAGCAAGACGGTGCTCCATAAGATCTTTCACAACGCGGAGTACCCATCGCACCTGCTGCTGCCGGTGATCCCGCCAGCGGAGTAGTATCGGTCAAGGATCATCGTCCGGTTTGTAGACCTGCTGAAGGAAAGTCGTCATCCACGGCATGGTGGCTTTCAATGGACGATCCCGAGTTCTTGCGTCAGGGCACGGAGGTCCGCAACGAACTGCTTGTCCAGTATCACGACTCCACCGGCACCGGACTGTAGTTCCATGATCAGGCATGCAACATCATGTCCATGATCCCTCAGTAGCCTCTCACAAGCGGGGAAATCGTTCTGGGGCAGGACTACCGTGTTTGCGGTCGCCTGTGCAGTAATGCCGGCGGAGTCCGGAAGTGGCGTCGGATGGTCGGCCGGGCCGGGAAACCTCTCAGGAGAGGGGTGCCCGGAGATCTGAAGGTCATCGATGAAACCGTGATACCCGCCTTCGAACCGTGCGATCTTGCTCTTGCCGGTATGACCTCTTGCGATTCGCACTGCACTGATGCACGCCTCGCTGGCAGAACACGTGAACTTGATCCTCTGGACGGAGGGCACGCGTTGGCATATCAACTCCGCCAGACGACGTTCGTACCGCGTGGGATTGCCAAAGGAAAAGCCTTTGGGAAGAGCTTCGAGAATCGCTTGGTTGATGGCCGGGTGATTGTGGCCTAGAACATTGACGGTGAAGTTGCCTGGTGAGAGACATGATGGCCGAGCGAGAACTCGGAAAGGGAAGCCCATCTCAACCGTATGCTTGAAGTCTGCTCCATTGAAGACGTCCGGGTCCTGGGCGACGTTGGGGGGCGGGCCAAAGAGAAGCTTTCTGCCATGGGCGCCGTGATGTACGAGCGCCTCGCAGGCTTCTCACGTTAACGATTCAAGTGAGCGGTGATGGACTCGAACCATCGGCCCTCGGATTGCAGGAACGATGGCCGGCATGAAACCAGCGCTATTGCAGGGTCTATAGCGGGGAGTTAACGCGAAGTTCACGTGCATCGACACGCCCTGAGGTGCCCAGCTTCCGCCGGCGATACATGTACAGCTTTCAACCGGCGTTGACACCCCGCGCGGGGGGCGACTGTTTGGCTCACGATGGCTGGTCCATAGCCATGTTCTCACGCTTCATCCGCGAACCGTCGCTGTCACACTGTTTGCCCAACTCTTGTAGGTTGCACGTAGGCCGGAAAACCGTCTTCCGACCGCGGTCTTGCGCCTGCGCGAATCGACCAGTGCTCCTACGATTGCCTCGGGTTCGCGTGAAGTGGTCAGAGCACGAGCGGACCACTGAGATCCAACAGCCGTTTGGCACCGTGATGCTCGATCCATCGCGAGTAATTGGCCCCCAGGAACATAGGGACCATCAGCATGATCCCGCCGGCCGTCTCAAACATCCCTCCGCCCCTGGGGCCGGGGAACTCCTGTCCTTGCTTGAGGCCTCAACTGTCCGGATGCTGGGTGAAGGGTCATCGATCCTGGAGAGGGCGTTGTACCGTCTCTCCAGGAAGCAGGCGGAGGACTTCGCGGCCGTGCGCGATACTCAGTTCCCCGCCCGATTCCACCCGATAAACGACGCCTTCCTCGGCAATATCGACCTTCAAGATCGAACCCGTCAGCCGCACCTTGAAGCAGAGACGGTCCAATCGCTCCGGCAGGCGGGGGCGAAAAGTGAGCCGTCCGTCACGATCGCGCATCCCGCCAAAGCCATAGACGAGTGCCATCCATACCCCTCCGGCAGCGGCAATGTGCAGGCCGTCTCTCGAATTCCCGGCCACGTCGGCCAGGTCGATACCCGCTGCGTCGACGAAGTACTCCTCTGCCGCTCGCAGATCGTCTCCTACCTCGGCAGCCATGATGCACTGGATGCACTCCGAGAGGGAGGAGTCGCTCGTGGTGAGAGGATCGTAGTAGTCGAGGATCCTGCGTTTGTCATCGTCGGTGAACAGGTCACCCAAGAGGAATGCTGCAAGGACCACATCGGCCTGTTTGATCACTTGGTGCCGGTAGAGCACGAGAGGGTGATAGTGGAGTAGTAGGGGAAAGTTCTCGAACGGCGTATTCTCGAAGTCCCACGGCTCGAGATCGAGGAAGCCGTCGTCCTGCAAGTAGAGGCGCAGTCCCTCGTCGTAAGGGACATACATGAGGTCGGCAGCACGCTGCCAGAACAGCGACTCCGCTTCGTCCAGGCCGGTCCGCTCTACCAGCCGCGCGTGTTCCTCGGGGCGGGAACTCTTCAGCCACTCCACGACTCGCGTGGCTTGCCGCATGTTCTCTTGGGCCATGAGGTTGGTGAACGTGTTGTTGTCGACCAGGGCGCTGTACTCGTCGGGACCCGTCACGCCATTGATCACAAAACGGCCCTCTTTGCGGTCGGAGAAGAAGCCGAGACTGGCCCAGAGCCGAGCGGTCTCTACCAGGATCTCGGCACCATGCAGGGCCAGAAATTCGGTGTCGCCCGTAGCGTGAACATACTGGCCGAGCGCGTAGGCGATGTCTGCGTCTATATGGTACTGGGCGGTGCTGGCGGCGTAGTAGGCGGAGGCCTCATCACCGCTGATAGTGCGCCACGGAAACAACGCTCCTTGCTGGCTGACCTCGTGGGCTCTCCGCCGAGCCTTGTCGAGCATGACGTAGCGATGGCGAAGAAGGCTCTTGGCCGCGGCGGGGGCCGTATAGGTGAGAAAGGGCATCACGTAAATCTCGGCGTCCCAGAAATAGTGCCCTTCGTAGCCACGCCCCGTGAGCCCCTTGGCTGCGATGCCATGACCCTCCACCCTGGCTGAGGCCTGGAGCAGTTGGAATAGGTTGAAACGTACCGCCTGCTGGAGCAGCGGTGCGCCCTCGGTGATGACGTCGCTCTGCGACCAGAAGTCCTGCACGAATGAACGCTGCTCCCGGAGCAGGTGTTCGATGCTCTGGACAGTGGCCCGATCGAGGGTCTCTTCAACGCGAAACATCAACTCCGGCACCGGTTCACCGCCGTCGTGATTGTAGGCGACGTACTTGATCATCCTCACAGACTCGTCCTGCTCCGCTCTGAATCGGTATACGACCCTTGCCCAGTCCTCGTCGATGAGAACGCGGGGCGGGTCCACGGGCGTACCAGAGAGCAGCCGGTGATCCATGCCGCAGGCCATGCGCAGGCCACTCGCCCGGGCTCGGTAGGCAAGGAGCACCCGCTGGTCGGAGTCGCGCTCCCCGACCTTCTGCAGCACGCCATTCCCGAATACCGGACTCCGTCGCGGGTCGTGCGCGGCGGTGTCCCCGTTTTCGGGGTGGAGTTTGAGGTCGGAGGAGAGCGTCAGGTCGGCTGCTCCATCAAGCGACGACACCTCGTATTCCACACAGGCCAAGTGACGATTGACCAGCGAGACCATTCGTCTGCTCATGATGCGGAAGCGCCTTCCATCGGTGGCTCGCCAGACGACGTTTCGCTCAAGGGTACCCGCACTCATATCGAGAATCCGCTCGTATTCAAGGACGTCGCTTGTCTCCAAAGTGAAGGGATCGTCGTCGAGGTAGAGACGGATGATGGCACCGTCCGGCACTCCAAGTATCGTCTGGCCCGTCTCCGCGAAACCGTGCGCCCGCTCCGGATACTCAATGGGCCAGGTCTCGTAGAAGCCGTTCAGCATAGGCGCAGGATCGTAGAAAGGGTGGCCCTCGTCTTGAGTGCCGCGCATACCGAGATAGCCGTTGGAAAGGGCGAATATGCTCTCCATCTGGGGAACGTAGTCGCGATGGAAATGACGCTCCACAAGACGGTGCTCATCCACGGGGAAGTCTTCGTCGGCTGCAAGCAGACGGGTCGCTCCCGCCCGTAGGCGGTGCGTCCGCGGGCCCAGAGGATGGTGGCGATCGCCCTCACAGGTGACCAGTTCTGCGAGATCCTCCACGACGATGTCGGCTCCAGCCTGCCGTAGCTCCTCGGGCTGGCCCAAGCGGTCCACCCCGATCACTATCCTGAAGCCTCCGGTTCGGGCCGCCGTGACACCGGCGCGAGAATCCTCGACGACCGCTGCGCGAGACGGATGAGCGTCCACGCGCCTGGCTGCCTCCAGGAAGGTGTCCGGAGCGGGTTTGCCGGGCAGGCCGAACTCGATCGCCGTGTCCCCGTCGACCCTTGCGTCGAAGAGGTCGGCGATCCCCGAGGCGTTCAGGATGGCGTCGGCGTTCGTGCTCGATGTCACTACCGCCGTCCGCACCCCCCGCTCCCGTAACTCGCGCAGCCAGGCTACCGATCCCGGAAAGACCTCCACTCCTTCGGTCCGCAAGGCTTCCTCGACGAAACCCTGCTTTCGGTTTCCGATGCCGTAGATGGACCATTCATCTGGAGGTGAATCAGGTGTACCCAGTGGTAACTCGATGCCTCGGGAAGCCAAGAAATCGCTGACACCATCCTGGCGAGGCTTTCCGTCTACGGTGGCTGCGTAGTCTTCGCCGACAGAAAAGCGCGGGGTCACAGAGCCGTTATCGGCGTCCCAGCTGTCGAGGAACCCATCGAAGGTGCGCTTCCAGGCGAGCGCATGCATGCGGGCGGTCGTCGTGAGAACGCCGTCCATATCGAACAGGACCGCGTCGAGGACATCGGGCCCGAGGGCCGCGCACATCTCTTCGTTACGAGCAGATGCGTAGGCCATGACCGCCGCCTCCTGTGCACGAGGACACGCCGGTCATGGTATCAAGCATCAACGTCCTACGGCGCCGACCATATCCTGTGGCAGCCCGGCGGCAGGTCACGGGGCACGTGTTGGGGGCAAGTGTAAAGCAGGTGCCGGAGCCACGTGCTCAATCGGATCGGATCTACACGTCGAGGCGGCGGGCCTAAGAGATCCCTCCCAGGATCTGGAGGACGACGACCAGGATGATCAGACCCACGGCTGGGCTGAGGTCGAGCACAACCCCGCCGAAACTGAGTATGGGAAGAAGGCGGCGGAACGAATGCAGATAGGGCTCGGTCAGTACACGCAGCACCCAGTGGAGGCGGTGGATGGAAGTGCCGGGACGGGGCCGAAGCCAGCTCAGAAGCACCCGAGCGCCAATGAGGCACACGTACGCCGCTGTCAAGAGATAGAGGACATAGACGATGGTGCCGAGCTGCATGGACCCCCCATCGGCGACCGCCCACAACCATCGACGACCGCTGCAGCATGTGCATTCCGTGTGCATTCAAGGCCGAATGAGGTCTATGGCCCCTCTCGACCAGCCAACAAACATAATAAAACCCCTGTAAAACAGGGGTTTTAGCAATGAGCCGTGTTGGACTCGAACCAACGACCATCGGATTAAAAGTCCGGTGCTCTACCAACTGAGCTAACGGCCCACATGGGAGGTCAGATTGTAGCCTCAGGTCGGTTGACTGTCAACGTGATGCACGGTACTGCCGCCGCCGCGGGCGCACGTCCCCTGGCGTCCCGAGCAGGGAACCGCCCGCCGCTCCGTCTTTGGTCGGGTCAGCTATTTACAGACAGCTTATACCCCTCTGGGTAGAGTGGGCTCAGCTCAGAAGCAGGCAACTGCGCTTCTGGACAGTGATGCCCCGACCATGGAGACGCTCTGCGATATGAGATTGAAGCGGAAGAGGATCGCCACCATTGCCCTAGTCGCCAGCACGGCTCTGTTCGCCTTCACGTTCGGGGTGCAGTCGTCGGCACTGGCCTGGGACAACTGCCCCAAGGGTCTTGTCAACGACCCCTACCCCGGAGCCTGTGGCCGCTACGTCGACACGAACGGCGACGACATCTGCGACCTCTCCCAGCCCAGGCCCGTGGTAGCGACGACCCCCCAACGGGCGACGACAACCACCGAAGCGGTGAAGAAGGAAGAGCAGGTCACCACCACCACGGCCGTCGTGACGACCACCTCCGGAGAACCGCCCACCGGCGACTGCCCGTTGGGCCCCTGCGCCAACTGCGGTGCCTGCCTCAGCATCGGCTCGAGCATCTCCGCTTCCGACGTGATCGCCCAGAGCGGCGACGAGTACGGCAGCGACGCTCTGGCCGCCGGGGCCATCGCCCTCGCTGCCGCGGATTCCTCCGCGACCACCTCCACCACCATCCCCCCGACGGGCTCGGGCGATAGCGCCGCTGCAGGCGTCGCGGAGGCCTCGAGCAGCCCCGCCCTCTTCACCCACTACAACGTGAGCCCCATCGCCATCGCCTTCTTCCTCATCTACGGGGTGAGCTTCGTGCTGCACAAGACCAAGCGCATCCGACTGGCGACCCACCGCAAGGTGTGGAACGTCCTCCTGGCGGCGACGTTCCTCATCACGGGCATATTCGGCTTGATCCTGACCATCCAACTCGACTACGAACTACCCTTCAGGATCCCGTTCGACATCCTCTTCTGGCATGTGGAGGCGGGAGTGGCGATGACGCTCATCTCCCTCTTCCACCTGAGCTGGCACTTCAACTACTACAAGAACGTGTTCAGGAAGAGCCGCAGCAAGATGCGCGAGGCCCGGCAATTGGAGAAGGTACGCGACGAAGGAGAGCGCCGCTTGGCCTGGGAAGCCCGTATGCAGAAGAAGGCCGAGACAGGCACCCGACGGACGGGCACGCAGCCGCGTGGAGATTTGAGCCCAGAGATCTAGACTCTGCGGGACAACGATCGCCGCACGACAGCAATCAGTGAGAGTGGGTGCCCGAGCGACGCCCCGGGGCGCCGTGCTTCCGCAAGGTCACTCTCGGACCGTCAAGTATTCCCCTATGAGCAGCGAGCCTGGTATCGCCTTGCGCAGGCGGCCGCCATGGTGTCATAGGCGCCGGAGCAAGGTGATGCCAGGCTCGCCCCGCTTAGTGCCGGAAGTGCCTCCGCCCCGTGACCACCATGGCCATCCCCCGCTCGTTGGCCAAGGCCAGCGCTTCGTCGTCCCGCTTGGAGCCTCCGGGGTGGATGGCCGCCGTGGCGCCGGCATCGGCCACAACCTGGAGAGCATCGGGGAAGGGGAAGAAGGCGTCCGAGGCCACCACGCTCCCGGCCACTGGGAAGCGGGCACGGCTCACAGCCAGGTTGGAGGAGTCCACGCGACTCATCTGGCCAGCTCCCACACCGATGGTCATGAGGTCCTTGGCCAGGATGATGGCGTTGGACTTGGTGTGCTTGGCCACCCGCCAGGCGAAGAGCAGGTCGCCCCATTCGGCCTCGGTGGGGTGACGGGTGCTGACGACCTCCATGTTCTCACGCTCGTCGAACTCGCAGTCCCAATCCTGCACCAGCATGCCCGCGTGGACGCGCTTCATATCGAAACTGCCCCCACACACCTCGCGCTTCTGCTGACCGGTGAGGATGCGGATGTTCTCCTTGCGGGTCAGGATGGCCAGTCCCTCCCCGGTGTAGGCGGGCGCCCACAATACTTCTACGAAGTTGGTCGACAGCAGGCGGGCGATATCCTCATCCACCGTGCGGTTGACCGCTATCACTCCACCGAAGGCCGACACGGGATCGCAGGAGAAGGCCTTGTCATAGGCACCGGCGATAGTCTCGGCCAGCGCGACGCCACAGGGGTTGTTGTGCTTGATGACCACGCAGGCGGGGAGAGAGTACTCATCGAGGGTGCGCCGGGCGGCATCGAGGTCCAGCAGGTTGTTGAAGGACAGCGCCCCGCCGTGCAACTGCTCCAGCATGTCCTCCCGAGCGCCGGCGGCGCTGGCCTCCGCGTACCAGGCGGCACGCTGGTGGGGGTTCTCGCCGTAGCGCAGGTCCTTGACCTTGACCAGGTCCACCATGAGGTTGTTGGGGAAGTCGTCCTCCTGCTCAGCGAACCAGGAGGCGATGACCGAGTCGTAATGGGCCGTGTGATGGAAGGCCTTCACCGCGAGGCGCTTGCGCGTCTCCAGCGACAGCGCCCCCTGGCCGGCCTGGAGTTCGGCCAAGATGGCCGCGTAGTCGGCAGGGTCGACGACGATGCCCACCCCGCCGAAGTTCTTGGCCGCGGCCCGCACCATGCAGGGACCGCCGATGTCGATGTTCTCGACGGCATCTTCTTCTTTGACTCCCCGCTGGGATGTGACCTGCTCGAAGGGATACAGGTTGACCACCACCAGATCGATAGGCTTGATGCCCAGTTCGGCGATGGCCTTCATGTGCGTGGCCCGGCTGCGGTCGGCGAGGATGCCACCGTGGATGGCCGGATGAAGGGTCTTCACACGCCCGTCCATGATCTCCGGGAAACCCGTGACCTCCGAGATGCCTGTGATAGGCAGTCCGCCCTCCCGCAACGAGCGGGCCGTTCCCCCGGTGGAGACGATCTCTACCCCCAGCTCCACCAGGCCCCGGACGAAGGGCTCGAGATCCCGCTTATCCGACACAGATACCAACGCACGCTTGACCTTCACTATTTCCTCCTCCAAGGAGCCGGTTCTATCCCGGCCCGTCTGACTACCACGTCTGGCTGCTTCGCCCGATTGCCGCACCCGCACGCTGCGTCGCGGTAACCGCACGCTACTCCTCTACCCGCACCTTTCGCGACCCCGGCAGGGGCGCCATCACTTTCCCGGCGGCGATCCTTCGCACCACGTCGGGGAGGAGCGTGTGTTCCACCGCGTGAACACGCCTGGCCAATGACTCCGCCGTGTCCCCGTCCTCCACGCGCACCGGCTCCTGGACGATGATCGGTCCGGTATCGACGCCCTCGTCGATGTAGTGGACCGTCACCCCCGTCACCTTGACGCCGTAGTCCAGGGCGTCTGTGATGGAGGTTGTCCCCGGAAACGCGGGCAGAAGCGCGGGATGCAGGTTGATGATCTTGCCCGGGAAGGCCTGCACGAACGTCGGCGACAGCACGCGCATGTAGCCGGCCAGCACCACCAGATCAGCCTCGCTCTCCCTCACGGCGTCGGCCAAGTGCTTGTCGTGCGCCTCGACGCTGTCGTACGGCTCGTAGGGCAACACGGCTGTTGGGACTCCGTGGGTCCAGGCCTTCTCCAACACGGGAGCCCCGGGGACGTCCGTCACCAGCAGGGTGATGTCGAAGACCATAGCCCCCATGAGGGGAGGGTCGCCGGTGCAGCAGACCGGAGCCAGGACGGGCTTCCCTTCGGGATCGGCCAGGATACGCCTTTGCAGTTGCTCCACAAGGGCCAGGAAGTTGGAACCCGTGCCCGATGCGAGCACCACTATCTTGAAGAAGGTGCAGGGATCTCCGGGTGTCCAGGGTTCGTTGCTCGTGAAGCTCACAGCACGCCCTCCAAGGTGACCTTTGCCGCTTCCGGCCCGGTCGCTCGCGTAGTTATCTCGCCCAGCCTGATCACGTGTTCGCCGGCATCCGTCAGGCGGGTGGTCGCCTCCGCGACGGCTTCTTGCGGAAGCACCAGCACGTAGCCGATACCCATGTTGAAGGTGCGGAACATCTCCTGGTCGGAGATGCCACCCAGAACCTGGAGCGCCCGGAACAGGGGCGGAATGATCCACTCCTCGAAGTCGAGACGCGCGGTGAGCCCGTCGGGGATCACCCGGGAAAGATTGCCCGCCATGCCGCCACCGGTGATGTGGCTCATCGCCCGCACCGGCACCCCGGCGTCCAGCAGATCCAGCACGCTGCGCACGTAGATGCGCGTGGGTTCGAGCAGCACCTCGGCCACAGATGCGTCGCCGGCCGAGGTCCCGGCTGGCGAGGGAAGCGCGTCGCCCAAGGAGAGGCCGCTCACCTCCAGCACCTTGCGGACCAGCGAGTAGCCGTTTGAATGCAGACCGCTGGAAGCCAGCCCAACGACGACGTCGCCCTCGGCGACAGTCGATCCGTCGATCAGTTTCCGCCTCTCGCCCAAGCCCACACAGAAGCCCGCCAGATCGAACTCGCCCGGAGCGTAGAGGCCGGGCATCTCCGCCATCTCGCCCCCGATGAGGGCGCAACCGGCCCGGCGGCAGCCCTCGGCCACCCCCGCGACGATCTGAACCATCTCCGCGGGAGTCAGGCGTCCCACGGCCACATAGTCGAGGAACAGGATGGGACGAGCCCCTATGGTCAACACGTCGTTCACCGACATGGCCACCAGGTCGATGCCCACCGTGTCGAGTCGCCCTGTCTCCTGAGCCAAGAGCAACTTGGTGCCCACGCCATCGGTGGCGGTCACCAGGACTGCATCTTCGAGACCCTGGGGCAACTGGAACAGCCCGGCGAACCCGCCCAGCGAGCCCAGGACGCCCGGAATGTACGTGCTCTCGACGTCCTCCCTGATCAATCTGACGGCCTCGTCTCCGGCTTCGATGTCGACCCCAGCCTCGCTGTAGGTGAGATGGGGCGCGCTGTGGACGATGCCGCCCGTCGCTGCTGGCGTTAGCCACCGGGAACCTCCGTGGATGTCGAGGGAGAGGGATCGCCTTCGAACACACCCAGCACGGCGTCCAGACTGGGCAGTTGCACCGGGGTCAGGAAGACGATAACGCACACCACCGCCACCAGGCAGGCCGCAGCCACTCCGAGCAGCCGCTTGCTGCGCTCGAGGGCTCCGAGCAGGGCGCTGAGAAAGAACGCGCTCAGCAAGAAGAACAGCACGATACCGATGGAGGTTTTCACGTCCCTCAGCGTACCAGACGCGGCCGGACCGCTCTACTCACCGAGAGTGCCCTTCATTGGACGAAGGCGCCTTGTGATGTTAGAGTCCCAGCTGCAAGCATGGTGCCTCTGCAGTCAGGCTCCGGATAACGGAGCCGAAAGGGAAGCCCGGTGAGAAGCCGGCACGGTCCCGCCACTGTAACCGAGGCTTCGCGAGGCGGTCGCACTCCGCCCCCCGAAGACCCCGGGAGCCAGATACCTGCTGTAGAGGAGGAGCAGTCGCTTTCCGTGGAGAGAGCGCACTCCGCTCCGATATCTCGGAGCGCCACTCGGTTCGACCATGTTGGTCCGGCCGGGGAGTAGCCAACCTGCTCTCCACCATCTTGCGGGTCGTGACCATAGGCTGAACCGAAAGGAGTCCGCATGAACGGACACCCACAGCCCCATCGCCAACAGATGGGGCCCGTAGCGTCGTATCCCCGACGCCACTCCGCGTTACTACCATTGCTCCTGGTGGCCGCACTGGCCGTGCTGCTCGCCGGGGCCCTCTTCCTGACCGGGTGCGGGTCGGACGAAGGCACCGACGACACGGCGACGACGGCCGCCCCCGCAACGTCGAGCACCGCCGCCGGCGCCGATCAGACCACCTCCTCGGCCCCCACGGAGACCACTGTTGCTCAGCCTGAGGCAGCCACCTTCCCGGTGACGGTCACCGACGACAAGGGCACCAGCGTGACCATCTCGGCCGAGCCCATGCGCATCGTCTCCACGGCCCCGGCCAACACCGAGACGCTGTTCGCCCTCGGTCTCGCCGAGCGCATCGTGGGCGTGACCTCGCTCGACGACTACCCGCCTGAGGCCGCCGACATCGAGAAGGTGGGCGACTTCACGGTCAACACCGAGGCCGTCATGGCCCTGAGCCCCGACCTCGTGGTGGGCTACGCCGGCAACGAGGAGGCCCTCGCTCCGGTGACCTCTGCCGGTGCAGCCGTCCTCATCCTCGATCCCGTGAACCTGGAGCAGATCTACGCCAACATCAAACTGGTCGGCACGGCGACAGGCGCCCAGGCCAAGGCCGCTGAACTGGTCGAGGGACTGAAGACGGAGATCAAGGCGATCACCGACGCTACGGCCGGAGCCGCGTCGTCGCCGAAGGTCTTCTACGCGCTGGACAACACGCTGTGGACGGCCGGTCCGGGCTCGTTCGTGGATGAACTGCTTACCATGGTCAACGCCACCAATGTCGGCTCCATGGGAGGCGCAGACAGCGCCGCCGTGCAGCCCTACTACCAGTTCGCTCCCGAGCAGCTGGTGGCCGCCGATCCCGACATCATCTTGCTGCCCAACACCGCCTATGCCAGCGTGGATGAGTTCGTCTCCGACCCCCGTTTCGCCGACCTCAGAGCCGTCAAAGAGGGCAATGTGGTCCTCATCGACGACGTGATCATCACCCGGCCGGGACCGCGCATCGGGCAGGGGCTCCTTGCTCTGGCCACGGCCGTGCACCCGGAGGCCTTCTAGCGACGGCGAGGTATCCGAATCGGTCATGAACGACCGGTCACATACAGCACCGGTCCTCCGCGCGCGGAGGACCGGTGAGCGGGGGCGCGATCCGCTGGGGACCGCGCATGAGCGCCGGCGCCGACCGCCGCAGAATCTACCGTTTGGTGATGCTCGTCCTGGCGGCGGGCCTTATCGCCGCCGTGGTGACGGCAGCGGTGGTGGGTGCGGCCGGGATGTCCGTCGGCGAGGCGCTCCGGGGCCTCTTCGCCCTTATCGGTTCGGGCCCCGACGCCCAGGGTGATTTTCCCGCCTGGGCCCCACGGCTCCTCTGGAGCCTACGCCTACCTCGCATAGCATTGGCCCTCATCGCAGGTGCCGCTCTCTCCACAGCGGGCGCCTCGTTCCAGGGCGTCTTCCGCAACCCGCTGGCCGAACCCTACCTGCTGGGCGTGTCGGCCGGCGCCGCGCTGGGTGCCACCATAGCGATCGTCTGGAGGCCTTTGGGTGCCGGCATCTATGGGATACCGGTCCTGGCCTTCGTGGGCGGGGCCGCGGCCGCCTTCCTCGTGTACCGTCTGGCCACGTTCTCCGGGGTCACCGGTACCGCCTCCCTCCTGCTCTCCGGCGTGGCCATTGGCTCCACCCTCACCGCCGTCACGTCCTTCATGATGGTGGCCACGGAGAGAGACCTACACACGGTCATAGTCTGGCTCATGGGCGGGCTGACGACGGCCACGTGGACCAAGGTCTACATCACTCTGCCCGTGGTCGCCGGCGGCTTCGTATACATGATGCTGATGTCGCGGCGCATGAACCTCCTCCTCATGGGCGAGGAGCGGGCGCGCGAGCTCGGTGTGGACAGCCAGCGCACCCGCCGCAACCTGATGATCGTGGCCTCGCTCGTCACCGCGGCGGCGGTGGCTTTCACGGGGCTGATAGGCTTCGTGGGGCTGATGGTGCCGCACATCATGCGCCTGCTGGTGGGTCCCGATCACCGCCGCCTCCTCCCCGCCACGGCCCTCTTCGGGGCCCTGCTCCTGCTACTGGCCGACACGGTCGCGCGGACGATCCTTGCCCCGGCCGAGATACCGGTGGGCATCATCACCGCAGCCGTCGGGGGCCCCTTCTTCCTGTATCTGCTCCGCATCCGCAGAGGAGTCTGATGGTGACCGTGGGTCATGACGTCTTCGATGTGCGCGGGCTCGAGGTCGCGCTGGGAGGGACCCGCGTACTGGGACCGCTCGATCTGCAGATAGAGCAGGGTGGCTTCCTGGGCATCTTGGGACCGAACGGGTCGGGCAAGACCACCCTGCTGCGCGCCCTCACGGGAACGGTCAAGCCGACGGCCGGCACGGCACTGCTCGAGGGCCGCCCCCTGCGCGAGTACCGGGCGAGCGAACTGGCCCGCCGGGTCGGAGTAGTACCTCAGCAGTTCTACCTCGACTTCAGCTTCACTGTTCGCGAGATGGTGAGTATGGGCCGCTATGCCCACCCGCGCGGGGCAGGGAAACACGAGCGCGAAGCCGCCGACGGAGACCACGCCGAGGCCGTGGAGGCCGCGCTGGCTCAGACCGGCCTCATGGAGTTGGCTGACAGGTTGGTCACCGGGCTCTCGGGCGGCGAGCGCCAACGCGCCCTCATCGCGCAGACCCTGGCCCAAGAGACTCCCACTCTCCTCCTGGACGAGCCGCTCAACAACCTCGACCTCAACCATCAGCTGGAGATCATGCAGTTGTTGGCCCGGCTCCACGATGAAGGCCGTACCATCGCCGTGGTCCTGCACGACCTCAACATGGCCGCCCAGTACTGCCAAGAACTGCTGCTCCTGAACCACGGACAGACGGCCGCGCGAGGCGAGCCGAGCGCGGTGCTCGATCCTCATGTCATCCTCGATGTCTTCCGCGTGCGGGTGGCGGTCCACCGGCAGGGTCAGAGGCCCTACGTCACGCCTTTGTGGACGCAGTCCAGGGGAGACCTCTGCCAGGGGGAGGAGCCGTCCGCGAGCGTGCATGTCGTCGCCGGCGGTGGGGCGGCTTCCGAACTCATCGAGGAACTGGTCCTGCGCGGATTGACCCCCAGCGTGGGCATAGTGAGTGTGTTCGATACCGACTACTCCACCGCGCAGCGCTACGAGCTCGAGGTGGTCTCCGCTCCGCCCTTCCAGCCCTTCCCGCCCGACGCCCTCCAACAACTGGCGCTGCACATCAGTCAAGCCGAGATGGTGGCGGTCGCTCCGGTCTTCTTCGGCCCGGGCAACCTGGAACCGCTGCACATGGCTCTCGAAGCCCAGCGCTCAGGAAAGCCTGTGATAATCATGGACCAACCCCCCATAGCCGAGCGCGACCTCACAGGCGGAGAAGCGGAGCGACTGACGCGGGAGTTGCTGAGCGCGGGGGCCGTGAGGGTCACGAGTACGGCAGAGGTGGTCTCCCTACTGGCGCGGTCATCAGACTAGGGGGCCGGACGACCTCGGGACGGCGGTGCAGCCGCGCAGTCACGCAGTCCCCGGCGGACCCTACCTCTCCAGAGCCGCGCAGGCGTCCTGTTCGTAGCGGAACTTCGAGAGACGCAGGCTTTCCGGCACTTCACAGGGATAGTCGCCGCTGAAACAAGCGGTGCAGAAGCAATCATCAGCCGTGCCCGCCCGCGTGGCCTTCCGCAGACCATCCAGGGAAAGATAGGCTACCGAGGTCGCCCCCAGTTCCGCGCTGATCTCGTCCACACTCTTGCCGAAGGCGATGAACTCATCCTGGTCGGCCATGTCGATGCCGTAGAAGCACGGAAAAACTATGGGCGGCGAACTGATGCGCAGATGGACCTCGCGCGCGCCGGCTTCGAACAGCACCCGCACCAGGGCCCGCGTGGTGTTCCCACGCACGATGGAGTCGTCGACCACCACCAACCGCTTGCCACGGATGGCGGTCGCCAAGGGGTTGAACTTCATGCGGATGCCCAATTTGCGCACCCGGTCGTCGGGGTCGATGAAAGTCCGGCCGATGTACCTGTTCTTGATGAGAGCCTCGCCGTAGGTGATCCCACTGGCGGCCGCGTAGCCGATAGCCGCCGAATTGCCCGTGTCCGGGACGGGGATGACCAAGTCCGCCTCCGCGGGGGACTCCCGGGCCAACTCCTCCCCCATGCGGCTGCGGGCGGTATAGAGGGTCTGGCCCTTCATGAGCGAGTCGGGGCGCGCGAAATAGATGAACTCGAAGATGCAGAGCGACTCCCGCTCCCGCTTGATCACCTGCTCGATATGGTAGCCATCGGCATCGATCCAGCAGATCTCACCCGGTTCGATCTCGCGGACGAGCTTTGCCCCAAGGATGTCGAGCCCTGAGGATTCGCTCGAGAGACAATAGCGACCGTCCACCTCGCCCAGCACCAGGGGCCGGATACCGTAGGGGTCGCGGAATCCCACCACTTCTTCTCGGGTGAGAAGGACGGCGCTGAACGCCCCCCGCAGGCGGGGGATTATGTCGCGGAGGGCCTCCTTGATGTCGTGAGAGGGATGCTCGGCCAGCAGGGCCGCGATGACTTCCGTGTCCGAGGTGCTGGCGAAGATGTGGCCACTACGCACGAGGTCCTCACGCAGTTGGTCGGTGTTCACCAGGTTGCCGTTGTGCGCCAAGGCTATGAAAGAGCCGTTGCGCGTGCGGGCGAAGGGCTGAGCGTTGCGGATCTCGTTGGCGCCGGTGGTCGAATAACGGACGTGTCCAATGGCCAACTGCCCGGGCAGGCTGAGCAGAGTCTGCTCCGAGAAGACCTGCGAGACCAGACCCACGTCCTTGTGCACAATGAGGCGCGACCCGTCGGTGACGGCGATACCCGCAGACTCCTGGCCCCGATGCTGCAAGGCGAAGAGGGCGAAGAAGGTGAGACGGGCCACATCCATCTCGGGAGCGTAGATGCCGAACACCCCACATTCATCGTGGGGAGAGTCATCCAGCCAGGGGTCCTGCATCATCGGTCGGCTGCCCCGCCGACCGCCGTGTCGTCGTCCGCGCCGAGCTCGGGCGCCGAAGGAGCAGCGCCGCCGGACGGGTCATCCGTCTGAGAGGGACCATCGGCCGCCTTGCAGTCCGGGCCGCAACCGACGATTTCCCGCCAACCGAGTTGGCTCTGACACACCCGGCACACGCAGGTCCGGGGCAGATATCCCTTCATGAAAGAGTTGGTCGCTCCGCAGCGCGGGCACACTATCTGGCCGGTCATGCTGTCTTCCTCCCCGGCTCCCGTTTGTCACCAAAGCCGTCCCCGCCGAATGCGGGCGATCTCAGTGTCTTCCTGCTCGCCGGCCGCCACGCACCGCCCCTCTTCGTATACGTGTTGGGTGAGTGGTGGGACCAGGCTTCGATTTTACCAGCTTCGCCGGAAAGACCGCCGCAAATCGCGCGCCGGCCGAGAGTCCCCAGCCCCGGCCGACTGCCGATCCAGGCTCGGCCACCGGTCGAATCCGGCCGCCCTACCAACCCACGCCGGCCGCCCTACCAGTCGATCGCAGCCACCCGCTCGAAGATGACGCCCATATGCCGGAGTTGCTCGCTGGGATCGAACAGCCCCTCTATCTGCGCGTCCGACAGACGGCTGGTGACCTCCGGATCGTCCTTGAGCAGGCCGAGGAAGGGGGTCTTCTCTTCCCAGGCCCGCATAGCGCTCCGCTGCACGATCTGGTAGGCATCGTCGCGGAGCGCGCCCGCCTCGACGAGGGCGAGGAGCACACGCTGACTGTAGATGAGGCCGTAGCTCTTCTCCAGGTTGGCAGCCATGTTCTCCGGATAGACGTTGAGCTTGTCGATCAGCCAGCAGGCCTTCCGTAGCATGTAATGAAGGAGGATGGTGCTATCGGGGAAGATGATGCGCTCGGCGCTGGAATGGCTGATGTCCCGCTCGTGCCACAGCGGGATGTTCTCGAAGGCCGCCATCATGTTGCCGCGGATGATGCGCGCCTGGCCGCAGAGCCGTTCCGAGATGATGGGGTTGCGCTTGTGCGGCATGGCCGAAGAGCCCTTCTGTCCCGGCGCGAAGTACTCCTCCGCTTCGAGGACCTCGGTGCGCTGGTAGTGGCGCACCTGCACCGCGATCTTCTCCAGCGTGCTGGCCAGGAGGGCAAGGGCGGCCATGAACTCCGCATGCCGGTCGCGCTGCACGATCTGGGTGGATATGGGAGCAACCCCGAGGTCGAGCATGGACAGCGCCACGCGCTCCACATCAGGATCGACGTTCGCGTAGCTGCCCACAGCGCCGGAGATCTTGCCCACCGACACCTGCTCGACGGCCCGCTGTAGCCTCTCAAGCCCCCGCTGCACCTCGAAGGCCCACAGACCCAGGACCATACCGAACGTGATGGGCTCAGCGTGCACCCCATGCGTACGGCCGATCATCACCGTGTCGCGGTGTTCCAGCGCCCGCCGCTGCAGGATGCGGCCCAGGACCTTGGTCTCCTGGATGAGCAGGTCGCCGGCCGCCTTCAACTGCAGGGCCAACCCTGTGTCGAGAACGTCCGACGAAGTCAGGCCGTAATGGATGAACTTGGAAGCACCACCCACCCTTTCGGCCACACAACTGACGAAGGCGATGACGTCGTGTTGGGTAACCGCTTCGATCTCGTTCACGCGGTCGACGTCGAAGCCGGCCTTCTGCTTGATCTCCAGCATCGCGTCCTCGGGAATACGACCCACCTTGGCCCAGGCCTCGCACACGGCCATCTCCACCTGGAGCCAGGCCTGCATGCGCGCGTCGTCGGTCCAGAGGGCCGACATCTCGGGAGTGGAGTAGCGCAGGATCATGGCGAGTCCCCTTCCTATCGAGCCTAGCCGACGGGGGCAGAGATGTCGCCTGGCGAACCGACGACAGCGGCGCTTCCGCCCTCTGAGGCACCCGCCAGACCACCCACACGCAGGATCTTCGCGGCCAGGATGGCGGCGTTACGCGCCCCGTTGATAGCCACGGTCGCCACGGGCACGCCGGGCGGCATCTGTACCATGGAAAGCAGGGAATCGAGACCGCCCAGGTCAGAGGTGCGGATGGGTACCCCGATCACAGGGAGGTCGGTCATGGACGCTACCACCCCCGGCAAAGCCGCCGCCTTCCCCGCCCCGGCGATGATCACTTTGAGCCCCCGCGCTTCGGCCCCCAAGGAGTATTCGCGCACGGCCTCCGGGTCCCGATGAGCTGAGATGACGTTGACCTCGTGGGAGATTCCCCTAGTCTCGAGTTCCTTGACCGCCGCATCCATGACTTCCGCGTCCGACTGCGAACCCATCAGGATGCCTATCAGGGGCTGCCCGCTCATGTGCCCGCCTTTCTCGTTCGTCTCGACTCCCACTCCTCAGCCCTGAGCGCTATGTCGGTGCGATGCTGTGCGCCAGGGAACGCGACCATCGCTACCCCTGCGTACGCGCGGGCGCGGGCCTGGGCGAAGGTATCCCCCAGCCCCGTGACTGTGAGCACCCGCCCGCCGCTCGTGACCACCTCGCCGTCCGCACTCTTTGTCGCCGCGTGATAGACCTCGACTCCGTCGAGGTCGCGTACCTGGTCGAGACCGCGGATCACATCGCCTCTGGAACTGCTTGCCGGATAGCCGCGCGAGGCGAGGACGACCCCCACCGCCGCCCCTTCGCCCCACTCGACCGCAGCGGGCAGTGCCTCACCCTGTGCGGCGGCCCACAGGCACTCGAACAGATCGGAGCGCAGGCGAGGAAGTAGGGCCTGCGTCTCGGGGTCACCGAAGCGGCAGTTGAACTCCAGCACCTTCGGTCCCGACGGCGTGAGCATCAGCCCGGCGTACAGCACCCCGCGAAAATCGATGCCCCGCCGGCTCAACTCCTCCACCGTCGGCCTGACCACCGTGTCCACCAGACTCGCGTAGAGCTCGTCGTCCACGGCCGGCACGGGCGAGTAGGAACCCATTCCACCTGTGTTGGGGCCCGCGTCGCCGTCGAGGGCCCGCTTGTAGTCCTGCGCCGGAGCGAGAGGCAGGATGTGCCGTCCACTCACGATGGCGAGCAGCGACAATTCCTCTCCTTCCAGGAACTCCTCCAGTAGGACGGTTCGCGCGGCGTCCCCAAAGCGGCCTTCCACGAAGCACTCGGCGAGAGCGGCTTCGGCCTCCTCGAGAGTCTGGGCCACCATGACACCCTTGCCCGCGGCCAGTCCGTCGGCCTTCACCACCACCGGCGCCCCGTGGGCTTGGAGGAAGGCAAGCGCGTCGTCGTGATCAGTGAAGAAGGCGGCCTGGCCTGTGGGCACTCCAGCCGCCTCCATGATCTCTTTGGCGAAAGCCTTCGAGCCCTCCAGCCGGGAGCCGTCGGCCCCGGGACCGAACACCGCAAAACCCCGTCCGCGCAACCGGTCGGCCAACCCCGCCACCAGCGGGGCCTCGGGCCCCACCACCGTCAGATCTATCTGCTCCTGCTCCACGAAGGCCACCAGGCCGGGGATGTCCTCCGCCCCTATGGCCACCGTCTCCGCTTCCTGGGCGATGCCAGCGTTACCGGGAGCGCACACCAGACGGCCCACACGCGGGCTGCGGGCGAGAGCGCGTACGAGAGCGTGCTCGCGAGCCCCTCCTCCGACCACCAGTACGCTGAACCGCCGGTCTGAGCTCATGGCGACCCCCTCAGCTCCCCTGTTGCTGCTGAGTGATGCTGGGGTGGGGCACCTTGATGTGCTGCTCGCGCCGCGGCCCCACGGAGATCAGTGAGATGGGCACCCGTACCTGCCTCACTATGAAGTTGAGATAGTCGATGGCCTCCTGGGGAAGGTCCTGCACGCTGGTGGCGCCGGAGATGTCGCTCTTCCAGCCCGGCATCTCCTCGTAGATGGGCTCCACTTCAGAGAAGACCACCTGAGAGGCCGGCAGTTCGCTCGTCTCCTTGCCGTCGAAACGGTAGGCGTTGCAGACCTTGATGGTCTCCACGTCGTTGAGCACGTCCAGCTTGGTGATGCAGAGGCCGGTCAGTCCGTTCACCCGGGCCGCGTACCTCAGGGCCACCAGGTCCAGCCAGCCGCAGCGACGCTGCCGGCCGGTGGTGGTGCCGTACTCGCGGCCCACCTCGCAGAGCGCCCGGCCGATATCGTCGTCCAGTTCCGTCGGGAAGGGACCTTCTCCCACCCGCGTGACATAGGCCTTGGTCACGCCCCACACCTCGCTCAACTCCACCGGTCCGATGCCGCTGCCCACGCACGCGTAGCCGGCCACCGGGTTGGAGGAGGTCACGTAGGGATAGGTGCCGTGATCGAGGTCGAGCATGGTCCCCTGGGCCCCTTCGAGCAGCACCCGCTTGTCCGCACGCAAGGACTCCCAGAGGAAGAGAGAGGTGTCGTCGACATGGGCTTTGAGGGAGAGCGCGGCCTCGATGTAGCGCTCGCAGTCCGCTTCCAGACCGCTGACGTCCTCGTCGTAAGCGCGCGCCATCATCTCCGCCATGGCCTGATTCCATCCGTGCACACGCTCACGGAAGCCCGCCTCGTCGGCCAGGTCCTGCATGCGCACACCCTGGCGCGCCGCTTTGTCGGCGTAGGCGGGGCCGATGCCCCTTCCGGTGGTACCGATCTTGCCCTTGCCCAGCCGCCTCTCCTGCACGTGATCGAGGAGGATGTGATAGGGCATGATGAGATGGGCCCCGGGAGAGACCTTCAGCCCGGCGGTCGACACGCCCCGGGCTTCCAGATCGTCGATCTCCTGGCGAAGGACGGTGGGGTCGATGACCACGCCGTTGCCGATGACGGAGACGATCCTGGGGTTGAAGATCCCCGAGGGAACGAGGTGGAGGGCGAACTTGCCCAGTTCGTTCTCGACCGTGTGCCCGGCATTGTTGCCGCCTTGATACCGCACTACCACGTCGGCCTGCTCGCAGAGCAGATCGACGACCTTGCCCTTACCTTCATCGCCCCACTGGGCACCCAAAACGACGAGAACCGGCACCATGCCTCCCGTATGTCTAGCTCAAAATAAAACGGCGGCTCCATGCCGCCGGCGCCGCCCGCCTCCGCCCTTCACCACCGGAGCGCTTCGCGCCGGACTTCCTCCGGGCGTGCCACGATTACAGTTTACACTAGGCCTGCTCCCACCCGTTCCGCGACGGCCCGGGCGGCCACCAGCCCTGACGCCGACGCCTGTACCAGTCCTCGGGTCACGCCGGCACCGTCACCGATAGCATAGAGCCCGGCGATAGGCGTCTCCAGACGAGAGTCCAGAGCCAGCCGCGAGGAGTAGAACTTGACCTCGGCTCCATAGAGAAGCGTGTCCCGACCGCCCACGCCGGGGAGAAAGGCGTCGAGAGCGTCGAGCATGTCCAGCAGGTCGCGCAGGTGGCGATAGGGAAGGGCGAAACTGAGATCACCGGGGGTGGCGGCGCGCAGCGTCGGTTCCACCACGCTGCGCGCCAACCTCGTCGGAGTGGTGCGATGCCCCGCCCGCAGATCGCCCAACCTCTGCACGAGGATGTCCTTTCCGAGCATATTGGCCAAGCGAGCGATGGACTTGCCGTAGGCGATGGGCTCCTTGAAGGGCTCGGTGAAGCGGGTGGAGACGAGAAGGGCGAAGTTGGTGTTGTCGGTCTTGCGCTCCGCAGCGGCGTAGCTGTGCCCGTTGACGGTGACGGCATCGCCCCAACTCTCCGTGCACACGGCGCCGTGCGGGTTCATGCAGAAGGTGCGCACTTGGTCCTCGAAATGGCGCGAAGTGTAGAGCAGTTTGGGTTCGTAGAGTTCGCTGGTGATGGCGTCGGTCACCACCGCCGCCACCTCCACCCGCACCCCGATGTCGACGGCGTTGCTGACCAGCGGGATGCCCAGTCTCCCGGCCTCGTCCGTCAGCCACGAGGAACCTTGCCGTCCGGGCGCCAGGATCACCGTCTGGCTCAGCAGCGTCTCCCCATCCGAGGTGACGACACCCGTCGCTCGAGGCCCCCCCGACACCGGCCCAGTCAGAACCCGGGCGACCCCGCGCTGCGTGACGATCTCCACCTTGTCCTCCAGATACGCCCGCATGGCGGCCAGAACACCGGCCGCGTGCTCCGTGCCCAGATGCCGCACCGGTGAGCGCACCAGACGCAGACCATGCGGGGAGGCCAGATCGGTCCAGCGATCCAGTTGCTCGGCGTCGTCACCGAAGAGCCGGTCGGGTGCGCCGAACTCGCGATAGGTGTCGTCGACCCGAGATATGAGCCCCTTCAGGGCGTCCTCATCGAGATACTCGCCCAGCCATCCGCCGACCTCGGTACCCAAGGTGAGCTTGCCGTCGGAAAAGGCTCCGGCGCCTCCCCACCCGGTGGTGATGTCGCAGGTGGGGCAATGCGCGCAGGAACCGGTCTTGCGCGCCGGACAGGAGCGCTCGGAGATATCGGCTCCCTGCTCCAGGAGCAGCACGCGCAGTCCGGGGTATCGAGATAGTTCGAGGGCCGCGAAGATGCCGGCGGGTCCTCCGCCGACGATGATGGCGTCGTAGCGCCGAGTGTCCCCTGACATCGTCACCCCGTTCGTCTCACTCTCGCCACTAGGCTACCGGCCACGCTTGACCCGCTCAACCGGCTCAACCGGCTCAACCGGGGCGAGCCTACTGGCCTCCGCGCCGATCGGCCAGGTCGGCGAAGCGCGTGTAGTCCTGGATGAAGGCCAACTTGCAATCCCCGATGGGACCGTTCCTCTGCTTGCCCACGATGATCTCGGCCGTGCCCTTATCAGGACTGTCGCGGTTGTAGACCTCGTCGCGATAGATGAACATCACCAAGTCCGCATCCTGCTCGATCGCTCCGGAGTTGTGAGTCACAAGCCCATCGGCCAACCAGCAGGAGGGTCCGGGCACCGTGAGATCGAAGACTTCCTCTTCTCCGTCCGGCACCACTTCCACGACGCTATCCCAGAAGAGATCGCTGGTCGCCTGATGTCGGAGCACCTCGTCATCGAGGAGTTCTGCGTACTCGAGCACGGTCGCCCGGGACGGTGAGAAGCCAAAGTGAGCACCTCCCCCATACGAGGTGCCTCGCATGCTCGCCATCGCCCGCTGTGAGACGCCCTGCCGAGCCATGCTTGCCCGTGCGCGACTGAAGACATTGCAGGGCAGGGTATCCACATTGGTGTTCGAGCTGCCACCCTCGAGGGAGGCTCTAAGCGCAGCGGCGCCTTTGGCGCACGGCCCAAAGCCCCCCACTTTGTCCAAGAACGACAACAGAGACTCTCGACCGGACACGTTGACCGTGAACCACGTGGAGTCGCCCTGCCTCGCGGTACGGATGCGCGCCACGACGCCCAAACGAAGCAACAGCGCGGCCACGTCGTCGGCCAACCCTCGACTGGCCGTAGAGAAGTGTACGCCCGCCGATCCACGCGCACCCTCGGGGCGCGGCGTGATGGTCCCGTCCGTGGCCCACAGATGGCGCAGAAGAATGCCGATCTGCCGATCATCCAGACAGAATGCCGTCGCGGGCAGACGCTTCTCCCGTGAGCGCTGGCCGAAGATGCCCAACTCACGCAGCCAGTGATTCACGCCTTGAGGGTGCCAACGATCACCATTTCCCGATAGCAGCAGCTGGAACCAGTTCCCCCGCCCGCGGTACCAGGTCACCTTCAGGCCAAACTCCTGCTCAGCGACCGCCGCCACAAGTTCACCGTTCTCGACGCAACCAGTGGTGTAGCGCATCGGCTGCCCCGAGAGGTAACTTCCATCGCCAATCAGGTGGCCGAGAAGCGCCACTCTACCATCGGACCACCGCTCGGTACTTGCCGGCTGCGGAAGCCGCCGCGCGAGCGCCACTCTATCGCCGGCGACGAGATCACCGATGGTGGTCCAGCCGTCGCCCCCCATGACTCGATGCTCGGCAGTCGCCCGCAGTCGCCGGCCACTCGCCGTGCGCAGCACGAACACCGAGCGACGCCCCACCGACCACACTCGGTCGCTCCTGGCTTCGGTGAGACGCCCCTCTGCTGTGACCGCCACCACGTAGGGCTGCTCCCCCACCAACTCCCCGATGGGCACACGACGTCCGTCCGCCAGGCAGACCAGTGTGTCTCCCGTGACACACTCCCTAAGGTCGGACAACACCGGCCGGTTGCCGGCCCGCTGCTCCACCTGCCGGGAAAGCTGCGAGAGGGCCACGACCGGCACCTCCAACTCACGCGCCAGGATCTTCAAACCCCGGGAGATACGCGATATCTCCTGCTGGCGGTTCTCCACCCCCATGTCGCCCACCATCAGCTGCAGGTAGTCGACAATGATCAGACTGAGGTTCTTCTCCCTCGCCTTGAGGCGTCTGGCCTTGGCCCGGATCTCCATCAGATTGAGGGAGGCACTGTCGTCGATGAAGATCGGTGCTGCGTGCAACGGCGTGCAGGCCGCGGCCAGCTTGCTCCATTCCTGAGGCTGCAAGAGCCCCCTGTGTACGCGCCAACTGTTCACCCGAGCCTCGGCGCACATCATGCGGCGCACCACTTCCATCTTGGACATCTCCAGGCTGAAGATGGCCACCCCTTTGCCCTGGTCCACGCTCACGTTTCGGGCGATATTGAGCACCAAAGCCGTCTTGCCCATGGAAGGACGGGCTGCCAAAATGACGAGGTTGGCGGGCTGAAAGCCGCTGATGATGCCATCGAGATCACGGAAGCCGGTCTGGCAGCCCACGGTGTGGTGCCCCTCGGTCATGGTGCGCTCGAGCTCGGCGAACTCCGCGCCGATCAGGTCGCTGATGGACTCGAACTCACCGACCACCCGATCCTCAGAGATGTCGAACACCATCTGCTCGGCCTTGTCGATGAGATCCACGGGCGTCTGCTCGCGCCTGTAGCCCATCTCCGTTATCTCGCCGCCTACGCGAATGAGAGAACGTAGCAGATAGTTCTCCCGCACGATCTCCGCGTAGTGACGGGCGTTGGTGGCCGCCGGGACCGAACTCGCCAGACTATGGACGAACGCCCGCCCACCGACCATCTCCAGACTGGCCCTATTGGCCAGCTCTTCGCTCACAGTGATGGGATCGACAGGCTCTCCGCGCGAGAACAGATCCTCGATGACCTCGAAGATGCGCTGGTGCGACTGCCGATAGAAGTGCTTGGGCCGGATGATCTCACTCACGCCCGGGATGACATTGGGCGTGAGTATGCTGGCGCCAAGCACCGATATCTCGGCGTCGACGTTCTGCGGGACTACCTGCTCTCCCCCGGGCGCCCCAAGCGGGCCGCCCCTGCTCGCCGGTGCTTCCATGAACGCCCTCCCCCGGCAGAAACGGCCGCGACTATGCTTTGGACTCCTCCGGGACGACCATGACCTTCACGTCCGCGGCATCCACGCTGTGGTGGATGGACACTTTCACCATGAAGGTCCCCACCGTCTTTATAGGTTCCTCCAGAGCCACGTTACGCTTGTCGACGCGGATCTTCCGGGCGGCGTAGATGGCATCGGCGATGTCTTGAGTGGTGACCGACCCGAACAGCCTGTCGGCGGAACCAACCGGTGCGGGAATGGTGAGCACGGTCTTGGAAAGGAGGTCGCGCGTCTCGTCGGCCCGTTCGGCCTCACGCCGCTCCGCAGCCAGCTTCTCATCCATGACCTTGCGCACGTAGGCCACGCGCGCGGCGGTGGCCCGCTCAGCCAGCTTGCGAGGCAACAGGTAGTTGCGAGCATAGCCGTCGGATACGTTCGCGACCTCGCCCTTCTGTCCCAGTTTGTCAACGTCTTGTAGCAGTATCACTTCCATATCTCACTCCTTAACTATGTCACCTCGAAGGGCCCGGGCGGGGGCTCTTGAGGGCGAACCTTCGGCGACAGTCCAACCATGTATCGAACAACCCCAGCAACCCTGTCAGCTGGAGGAAGACCTGGCCCAAGACGGCAGCCAGATAGAGTGCCGTCCCCGCTCCGCCCTGCACCTTCCGGGTATTCACATACCAGCGTACGATCGCCAGCCCCTGCAGGAAGAAGAGCGTCTGCGACACCAGCAACAGGTCGATCCCCATGAAGAGAGCGACCGAATGCCAAACAGCGTCACCGCGCGCCAGCACTAGCAGCGCCAACCCGGCGATGGAGACGTAGGCCACGGACCAGTGGATACGGAACCTCGATAGCGCCATATCCACTTCGACCTTGGTACGCATACGAGGAAAGAACGCGTAGGCCAGCCCGATGGAACACGCCGCCAGAAGTATCACTGCCATACCCAACAAGCCAGGGACCAGATAGGGCAGTATGTCGATCAGCCGCCGCAACTGCTCCGCCGCCAGATCCGTGGTGGCGGACGATACGCCCATGCCTGCGTACGTGTCCTGTGCCCGCTCGATCGAGTTGAGAGCGTCTTCTCGCAACACGCTCAGAGTCAGACCCAGTTGCCACAGCAGCACACCCCAGAGCACGAGAGCGGCAAGAGTGCCCGACGCGGTCGCGGCCAGCGTCTTCCCGAACGACCAGTGCCGACGCAACGCCTCTCCCAGCACGGCGCCGAGGCCGAGCAGAAGAAGAACGAGCACCGACGCCATCCCCAGACCGGCCGCAAACCACACCAGAGCCCCGACCACCAGCGCCAAGAGCAAGCCCTGCCGCAGACTTCCAATAGCCACCAGATAAGCCGGCGGCAGAGCCAGGAAGGGGACGAGCACAGGCAGGCCCAGGGGCATGAACGACATGCACACACCTAGGATGACGGTGACGGCTGCCGCCTTGACGAAGCGCACTCGTACCACCGAGGAAGGCCGATCCATGACCGGGGCGACTCTCAGCGGCTGCTGTAAGGAAGCAGCGCGACCTCACGAGCCCGCTTGATGGCCAAAGCCACCTGCCGCTGATGACGGCGGCATGCACCGGTGGTGCGCCGGGAACGGATCTTGCCACGTTCGGACATGAACCTGCGCAGCGTGCCGAAGTCTTTGTAGTCGACACACTCGACGCCTTCTTTGCAGAAAAAGCAGTACTTGCGCCGCCGGTTGCCGGTCGTCGGTCTGGTGCGACGCGTCTGCTTCTTGGGATTCGCCACCTTGTTCTACCTCCTTGGAGAACGACTAGAAGGGGATGTCGTCCCCCCCAAAATCAATATCACGAAAATCGTCTTGAGCGGCCGGGGTGGAAGCGTTCTGCGAACCGCCTCGGAGAGCCGGTTCGCGGGTCTCGCCTCCCTGTCCGCCGATGAACATCACTGTATCGGCGACGATCTCGACCTTGCTGCGTTTGCCGCCGTCCTGCGCTTCCCAGCTGCGCTGATCGAGACGGCCGTCGACCGCCACCTGGCGGCCCTTGGCCAGATACTTGGCGCAATTCTCACCCTGGGTGCCCCATACGACCACGTCGAAGAAGTTGGGCTTCTCAAGCCACTGCCCCGACGAGTCCTTGTACGAGGAGTTCACGGCCACTCCCAACTGGCAGACAGAGGTGCCGCTGGGCGTCTGCCGGAGTTCGGGGTCGCGGGTAAGGTTGCCCACCAATGTCACGTGTGCGATACCGCGAGCCATGATGCGCTCCTTTGCCTAGGCTTCTTCGGGGGCCGCGGCCTCAGGGACCTCAGGGATCCTCAGGGGCCTCAGAGACCTCAGGAGCCGCGGGAGCCTCCGCGGCCACGGGGGACTCAGGGGCCACGGGGGCCGCGGGAGCCGCCGCGGGCTGCTGGAAGCTGAAGGGCTTTTCATGCTTGAGGGGCATGTAGCGCAGCACACTGTCGGTGATACCCAGTACGCGGGTCACCTCATCGAGCGTCTTGGGCTGGGCCTCGAAGTAGAGGATGTAGTAGACGCCGTCGAGACAATCCTTGATCTCGTACGCCAAGCGTCGCTTTCCCCATTCATCGATCTTCACGATGGTGCCGTTGTCACCCGTGATGATCTCTTTGGTGCGATTGAGCACCGCGTTTCGTTCTTCATCCTCAACGTCAGTGCGCAGGATAAGAACCAGCTCGTAGCTGTTCAGTTTGGGTCACCTCCTACGGTCTAGGCGGCCCCGGCCACAGTGCCGGAGCAGGGGTGTGGTATGGAATTGTACTCGTGCCGCCGGACGGATCTTTCGATCAGCGACCTTGGGTGGCGCCACGAGCAGGGGAGTATACACCATGGAGGCGGCGCCGGGAGCATGCTCCCGGCGCCGCCTCCATACCATGCGCCCCTCACCCTCGTATCAGCGCCGCGCCGATCTCGGGCCCTCCCCCGTCCGATCAGCCTTCCTGCTCCGGGCGGCCGTCGGCCTCCGCCTCACGCGCAACTGTGACCGCTGCAGCCTGGGGTGCAGTCGGCGGCACTCCGGCCGGCGTCCCCCATCCTTCGGGATAGGGCTGATATCTGGCAGCGTCACGTTCCCGGCGGCGACGGGTGACCGACCTCCAGATCCGGTACACGATGTAGGCGATGATGCCCAGCACGATAGCCACCGGCACCAGCACACCCAATCCACGCACGATCGCGTTCACAGCGTTCACCAGATTGCGCACGGCGTCCTTCAGCGCCCCCACGAAACCCCATTCGGTCGTGGTAGCGATCACAGTCCCCGTCTCATACATGGTGAGCGTCAGAGTCGAGAAGTTGGTGTGCTCATCGAGATAGCGAAGGCGGCCCTTGAGTTCTTCAAGTTGCTGCTGCGCACCGGTGAGCACCTGCTGCACCTGCAGGATATCGTCGACCGTCTTCGCCTTGGCAAGGAGAAGCAGGAGGGCCTTCACCTGCGCTTCGGAGTTGGCGATGCGGGCCTCCAGGTCCACGTACTCCTCTGTGACGTCCTGAGTCTGGATCTGCTGGTTCTTGACTTCGCCCAACTTGCCGGCATCGGCCAGCGCCCGGGAGAAGGAGGTGGCCGGAACGCGGATGGCGATGTTACCGCTCTTCATACCTTCCTCTTCGCCACCGGCCCAGGCTCCCGAACTGACGATGTAGCCGCCGTAGCGGTCGGCCAGTAATAGAGCCTGATTGAACGTGCTCTCGAAGGCACCGCTCTCGACCTCGATCTCCATCTGCGCGTCGCTGATGACCTTCTGGCCGGTCGTACCCTGCAACGCGACAAGGGCACCGCCCTGCACATCCGCGTCGCCTGTGTACTTGGCCGCGCTCTCGTCCGAGGCGAACGAGCCGTCGCCGAGAGGCGGAGAGCCCGCCCAATCTTCCGGCATAGCTGCGGCAGCCGTGGTCTCGGTGGCGGCCGCGATCGTAGTGGTGACCTCAGAGTCGTTGGCGGAGCAGCCCACCATCCCCAGCAGTCCCGCCAGCGTCAGCAGGACCAAGACGACCACCCCCGTGGATGCTGCTCTATGAGTCCCCGCCCTCATGCCCCTCATGATGACCCCCCTGTCGAAGCCGTGTGGCCCCTCAGACGTGGTCGCACGATAGGGCGTTCCGACTCGCCGTCACCTCCGGACGATGTCCGAGGCTGCCTAGCGGTCGCGGCAGTCAGTCGACGAGGCTGTCGATCGTGGCCGACAACTGATCGGCGGTGACAGCACCCGGGATCGTTTCCACGATGCGCCCCTCGCTGTCGATGACGACCGTGGTGGGCAGCACATCGACGCCATAGGCGCGGAAGACCTCATCGACGTCGAGCATGACCGGGAAGATGAAGCCCCCGGCTTTCATGAGAGCACTGATGGCTTCCTCGGAATCCTGCACCGCGAGGCCCAGAAGCCCCGCTCTTTCGTTGTTCTCTCGATAGAACCTATCGAGTTCGGGCGCTTCCGCCCTGCAGCCGCTTCACCAACTGGCAATGAAGGCGAGTACCAACGGCTTTCCCCGGTATTCGCTCAGAGATACGTCCACCCCATCGAGCGTCACCCCGCTGAAATCGGCAGCTTGGGCCGAGTCGGCTCCGGTGGTCACCGTGGTCCCCGCGCCGCCATCGGAAGACGAAGAACCACAACCGACGGCCCCGAGCACCAGGGCCAGGAGTAGAAGGGTGAACCCGGCGGACCACATCACGTGGTGCGCGACGAGCCGATGTTCACGCCCGCGGTTCACTTGCCACCCTTGCCGGTTCGGGCCGCCGTCTTGGAAGACTTAGCCGTCTTGGAGGACTTGGCCGTCTTGCCCGCTCCGACCCCGGCGACGGTCACGGGCGTGGGAGTCCCCGCGGTCGGCACCGGGCGCAGGCGACCATGGGTCTCGAAGTACCACATGCCCCCGATACCGATGAAGAAGAGGGCCACGCTGATCCACTGTTGCTGGGTCAAGCCCCAGGCCACCGCGTCGTTGGTGCGCACGAACTCCACAAGGAAGCGTTCGACTCCGGCCAGCAGAAGATACGCGAACATCAACGGTCCCTCGCGCTTGAAGCGCGGGCTTATCACCCAAACCAGGAGGGCGAAGATCACAAGGGAGGCGGCTATCTCGTAGAGTTGGGTGGGATGCACGGCGACAGTGGTCGGCGGCAGGCCTTTGGGGAACGACATCCCCCAGGGAAGATCGGTGGGGACCCCATAGTCGTCGCCGCGCAGGAAGCAGCCCATTCGGCCCACGGCGTACCCGATCGCCACGGCCGGCGCGCCCGAATCCATGACGGCAGCCAGTCTCTCTTTGGAGAGCTTCGTGACGATGACCACCGCCACTATGGCGCCGAAGAGACCTCCGAACCACACGAGACCTCCCCCGCTGAGGAGGTTACCCGGCCATTCGTCGGGGTGGATGATGAGGTAGTGGATCTTGGCCCCGAGCAGGCCGCCGATGACCGCGGCTATCAAGAGACCGTAGATGAAGTCGGGCCGCACCCCACGTTGCTTGAACTGCCAATGAGCGACGAAACCCGCGCTTATGAACGCCAAAGCCATCATCACGCCGAAGGAGTGCATCGTGAAGGGGCCTATGCTGAACAGTTCCGGATACATCGCGCTCCTTCACCTCAAAGCGGATATCCCTACAGGGACACCCGCGAGAAGAGACTGCTCGTGTCGGGGGATTATCTCATGCACCTGGCCACGGTGCCCGAAGAAGGACACCACCGGCCCCATGATCGTTCCCGTAGAGACAGGTGACCCACCAAGAGAAGGCCCACAGGCGCCGAGGCGCCTGTGGGCCGTGAAGCACTCTATCGAGCGGCCGAGAGACCGAACTGGTCCCGTCAACCCGCTCAGCTGAAACCGGAGCGTGGGTTGCAGGAACTGCTGGGCCTACACGAACCCGTATCCAGGCACGCTCCCGAGACCAGTCCCGTCACCCCACCGAAGCCGGTGAACCGCTGTTGCACCTCGCGGCTGCCGCAGTCCGGGCACACCTTGGAGTCGTCTTTGAGGAAGCCCATGACGAAGACCTCGAAATCCTTCCCGCAAGAGGAGCAGCGCAAGTCATACGACGCCATCAGTCCTGCCCTCCCGCCTCATCAGCGAAGGGAGCCACACCGAGAGAGGCGAGTTGCTCTTCGATCCAGTAGACACTTATGGATGCAGGGGTCTTCACTTCGTCTCCCACCAGGACCGACGGCATGCGCCCGTCCGCCACGGCCTCGACCAACTCCGGATACTCCTGCAGTTCCTCATCATCGACGTCGACATAACGCAGGGGCAGAATGCCATCCATGCGCCTGGCGAAGTCCTGATTCAGATAGCCGACTACCTCTTCCAGAGATAGACGGGGTCGTCAGCCACCGCCCCTGGACAAAGCATCGGCGCGCCGTGAACCGACCATCACCAACTGGGTCGCGGTCTTCTCCATATACATCTCTCCCTTGCGTGTGTCGAGCTAGGCCAGCCCGAACTCTGCTTCGTAGTCTTTCTGGCTACGGGCGCCGATGAGCTGGGCCTTCTGCTCTCCGCCCTCGAACATCATCACCGTGGGGATGCTCATGATGCCGAAGCGGGCGGCGAGCTCCTGGTTCTCGTCCACGTTCACCTTCACAACGCTCACCTTGTCGCCGTGATCCGCGGCCAGCTTCTCCAACACGGGGGCCACCATACGGCAAGGCCCGCACCACGGAGCCCAAAAATCTGCCACCACAGGGACGGTGGCCACAGAGACGATGTCGTCGAAACCCTTGGTGTCTACTTCCTGCACTTCCCCGCTCATTCTCGCTCTCCTTGTCTCGGATGGCCCCGCCAACCTGCTGCCGCTATTCTATCCGGTACGTGAATCGACCGGCCCATGCACCGATCCGTTCGTTGCTGGCGACACGGCCGACCCCGCTCTCATATACCCAGTAGGGTATCTTAACACACGGTCGCCAGCGCTGCCACTTCGAAGCCGAAGCACGACCCATGGACCACGTTCCGCCTGGCTATTGTTACCCTCAACCGCAATCCGCTAACCTAGGATGCTGCTGAACAATGACGCTTCGCCGCATGGATGCGCCGGCCACGGACGAGACAAGGGGGCGATCTTATGAGACTCACCTACTTCGGCCATGCTTCGTTTCTGGTCGAGACCCGCGACGGAACACGCGTGATACTCGACCCGTACGTGCCCGACTGCTACGACGGCGCTCTCCGCTATGGCGCCATCGACCAACCTGCCGACGTGGTCATCGCTTCGCACACCCACGAGGACCATTGCGGCATCGACACGATCGCCGGAAACCCGGTGAAGTTCGTCCAGCCCCAGCAGGAGACCGTCGGAGGCCTCAGCATCACGGGTGTCGACGTCCGCCACGACGACAGTGGCGGTAGCGAACGCGGCGAGAACACCATGCTCGTGCTCGACGACGGCGAGGTGCGCCTAGCGCACCTTGGCGACCTGGGGCACGCCCTCGATGCTGACACCGCCGGCATGTTGGGCAGAGTCGACGTACTGCTGATACCGGTCGGCGGCTTCTTCACCGTCGACCACAGCGTAGCAGCCGAGATCGTGGAGACGCTGCGACCGCGCATCGTGGTGCCCATGCACTACAAGACCGACAAGGTCGACTTCCCCATAGCCGATGTCGATCCCTTCCTCGCGACACAGGCGCGTGTGGAGCGCAAGGACACCTCGACCCTGGAGGTGACATTTGATTCCTTGCCGACCGAACGGAGCGTGGTCGTCCTGACCCCGTCACTCTGACCCGGCGCTCGAGCTCCGTCTGAGGGGCGGTGCCGGCTCAGAGCGACAAGGCTGTCTTCACCTTCGCCACCACCCATGAGGCCATGGCGGCGGAGGATATCCTGCGGGGGGAAGGTGTGCCCTTGGAGGTCGTTCCGCCGCCGCGCGGACTGAGCGCCGGCTGCGGACTCGCCCTTCGGGTCTCTATGGAGGACGCGCCCAGGGCGCACGCCACGCTTGCTCGGGAGGGCGCGGCATTCCAGGCGCTTCACCGTCTCGACGCGGACCGGAGAGTGCGCGAAAGACTCGTCTGGGATGCTGATGCTAAAGTGTGGCACCCGCAAGCGGGCACAGACCTGAACGATACGGAGGGACGTAGCCATCTCACCTGAAGCCGGATCTGATTCCACGCCTAAGCAGCAGGGCGCGCCGCAGGGCAAGAAGCAGGGCAAGACCACCAAGAAGGGGCGGATCCTGCGCCTCAAGCCGGGCCCCCTACGCCGGGCCGTGATCATCGCCATCATCCTGGTGCTGGTGTTCGGCGTCGGAGGGCTGGTATCGCGCATCTGGACCGGTCTGCTGTGGTATCAGGAGGTGGGATACACCACCGTGTTCTGGACCCCGGTGTGGGCAGGCGTCGTGGTGGGGCTCGCGTTCGCAGCCCTCTTCTTCATCATCTTCTACGGCAGCCTCTTCGCCGCCCGGAAGATCTCGCCCCGGCTATTGACGGTGCCCACGGACCGCGACGGTGAGGTCTTCGAACTCCGGAGTCGACGCCGTTGGCCGGGGCGATTGATGCTCATAGTTTCCGTGGTCATGGCGGTGATAGTGGGTGTGGCCTACGGCTCGCGTTGGGAACAGGTCTTCCTCTTCTTCGGCCGGAGCGACTTCGGCTACGTCGACCCGGTGTTCGGCAGAGACGCGTCCTTCTTCGTCTTCACACTGCCACTTTGGAAGATGCTCGTTGACTTCGTAGGTATCGTGCTGCTCCTGACCTTCATCGCAACAGCGTTCGTGTATGTGGTCGATCGAGCCTTGGTCCTGAACGCCAAGAACCGGCCGAGCCTGGCCCCTCACGTCAAGGCCCATCTCTCGGTCATCCTGGCCGCCGCGATGGTGGCCAAAGCCGGCGACTACATGATCCAGACCTGGTCGCTCAACCTGACCCAGAACGCGGCCGTGTTCGGTGCCGGATACACCGACGTTCACGCCCGCCTACCGGTCCTTCACTTCCTGGCCATCGTGTCGCTCGTGGCCGCGGCCATCTTTCTGGCCAACATCCGCTACCGGGGCTGGCGTCTGCCCATGATCGCCATCGCCATCATGTTCCTGACCTGGGCCATAGGCGGCAAGGTCTACCCGGCCCTCATTCAGCAGTACAAGGTGTCACCGAACGAGATCGCGGCGGAGACCCAGTACATCGAGAGCAACATCGAAGCCACGCGCTGGGCCTTCGGTCTGAGCGACATGGTGAACGTCGCCTCAGGGGCCACCGACGACCTGACCGCCGACGACATCAGGGCGAACGCGGACACCATCGGCAACATCCGCCTCTGGGAGCCTCGGCCGGCCCTGTCCACCTACTCCCAGATCCAAGAGATCCGCCTCTACTACTCCTTCCGGGATGTCGACGTCGACCGCTATACCGTCGATGGCAAGTTCCGCGAGGTGCTGCTGAGCGCGCGCGAACTCGACCAGACCCGACTCCAAGAGCAGTCACGCACCTGGGTTAACCTCCACCTCACGTATACACACGGCTATGGTTTCGTCCTCAGCCCGGTCAACGAGGCTGGAGCCGACGGCCTTCCCGTGCTGATGGTCAAGGACATCCCGCCCCGCACGGATACCGACATCAAGATCACCCGGCCCGAGATCTACTACGGAGAGGTGGGCAACGACTACGTGGTCGTGCGCACCACGAGTCCTGAGTTCGACTACCCCAAGGGCGACACGAACGTCTCATCGACCTACCAGGGTGGGGGCGGCGTCTCCATCGGCAACAAGATCCGTCAGATCGCCTTCAGCTTCCGCTTTGGGACCGCGAAGCTGCTCTTCACCGACTCCTTCACGGAGGACTCCCGCATCATGTACCGGAGGACCATAGCGGAGCGTGTGCAGGCGCTCGCCCCCTTCCTCGAGTACGACGGCGACCCCTATCTGGTGGTCCGTGACGACGGCTCGCTGGTCTGGATGTGGGACGCGTTCACCATATCCGGTCGCTTCCCTTACTCGCAGCCGCGTGCGGACGGCACCAACTACATCCGCAACCCCATCAAGGTGGTCATCGACGCCTACAACGGTAGCGTGACCTTCTACCAGATCGACCCTGAGGACCCGCTGGCCAACGCCTGGAGCCAAGTGTACAAGGGCCTGTTCACCCCCGGCGAGGAGATGCCGGAAGACATCCGCCGGCACATGCGCTACCCCGAGGACATGTACAAGGTGCAGGCCGAAGTCCTCACCATCTATCACATGAAGGATCCCCAGATCTTCTACAACAAGGAGGACGTCTGGGAGATCCCCACCGAGATCTACAGTGGCGAGGAGATCCCGGTGGTCCCCTACTACGAAGTGCTGACCCTCCCCGGTCAGACCGAGCCCGAGTTCGCTCTCCTGCAGCCCTTCACACCGTTGAGCAAGAAGAACATGGCCTCCCTCCTCGTGGCCAGACAGGACGGAGAGCACTACGGGAAGTTGGCGCTGCTGGACTTCCCGAAGGACAAACTCGTCTTCGGGCCCTCCCAGGTGGAGGCCCGCATCACCAACGACCCCGCTATCTCGGCCCAACTCACGCTCTGGAGCCAGGCCGGCAGCGAGGTGATACGGGGCAACCTGCTGGTAGTGCCCATCGAGGACACCGTCATGTATTTCGAGCCCCTGTACCTCCAGGCCTCGCAGAGTCCGCTGCCGGAACTGACGCGCGTGATAGTCAGCTACGCCGACAAGGTGGCCATGGAACCGACCCTCATCGAGGCTCTGACCAAGATCTTCAGTGAGCCGATCGACTCGGGATCGACCACGACCAGCACACCGGGCACCACCGTACCCGGTGGCGGAACAACGACCTCCAGCACCACGTCGCCTTCGGGTCCCACGACGACGCTGAGCGGCGACGCCCAGACTCTGATCGAACAGGCGAACCAACACTACGAGGCGGCCGTCGCCGCCCAACAGCAAGGCGACTGGGCTGAGTACGGGCTTCAACTCGAACAACTCGGCGTCGTCCTGGAGGCACTGGCAGCGCTCCAGCAGTAGCAAGAGCGGCAACGGCCGCGCGCGGCCCGGCAGTCCCGGGTGGACGCTGTCGGCAGCAGACCCAGGTGGGCTGCAGACGCATCCTCCGCGGTTTGGCGGGACCGGGATTGAGGCAATACACTTAGGTGGGGTCGGCTACTGCCGAGCCCCACGGCACAGGAACACTCTCATGCGAGGTCACGGTGGAACCAAGACGTAAGAACGATCCGCCCAGCCTGCCACGCCAGAGCGACGTGGACAGGATGTTCCTCGAACTGCTTCGCGGCGAACGGGCGCGCCGCTACGGCGGCGCCGCCCTCAGACCGAATGCCGATGTCTACTTCGACAGCCGCCGCGGAGTCGTGGTCGTCAAGCTGGAACTGGCCGGCATCGATCCCAACCAGATCGACCTGGAGGTCGACGACGGGGTCCTGCGCGTGAGTGGGACGCGCGCCGATACGAAACATCCCGATGCCGTATACCAGCAGATGGAGATCAGCTACGGCCGCTTCGAGCGCCTGGTCTCCCTACCCCCGGAAGTGGATGTCGGCGGAGCCTCCGCAGAGTACGTTAACGGGTTCCTCGAAATCGTTCTTCCTCTTCGGCGGCGCTCCGGACGCAAGCGCATAGCCATCGCTACGACAGAAGAGAACGCGCCCGCGGGTGAAGACGAACAACGCGATGCCGAAGGCGGACAGGCCCCAAGCGAAGGGGGGCCGCAGCGATGACGGCCAGGCGGCTGGAACCGGACCCCTTCGACGAGCATGACAGAGCCGTTGAAGAGGCGCTGCTGATGGCGGCGACACAAGACTTCGTGATCATGTCTCAGAACCCCGGCGACGGGGAGGACCAACCCGTCTTCGAGGACCTCAGCCTGCCCATCCTCCCCCTCAAGGACACCGTCATCTTTCCCGACACACTCCTTCCTCTGGCTGTGGGTCAGCCTCGTTCTGTCCAGCTGATCGACGACGTCCTCCGCGGAGACAAACAGGTGGGACTCGTGGCAGCGAAGTCGGCCGACATCGAGACCCCCATGCCCGACGACGTCTACCAGGTGGGGGTCCTGGCCAGCATCCAGAAGATGATCAAAGCCCCCGATGGGACCCTGCGCATCATCGTCCAGGGCATCAGACGCATCACCATCGATCGCTACACGGCCGAGGAGCCGTACCTCGTCGCCGAGGTGAGCGATCTGCCCGACGTGGTCGAGGAAGGCACTGAGCTCGAGGCTCTGCAGCGCAACCTGGTATCGGTGTACACGCAGATCATCCAGTTGGTCCCCAACCTTCCCGACGAGCTGGAGATGGCGGCGGCCAACATCGACGACCCGTCGGCGCTGGGCTACTTCATCGCCTCGACCATGCGCCTGAAGGCCGAGGAGAAGCAGGAACTACTCCAGGAGGTGGAGGTCTCCAAGCGCCTGCGCCGTCTCACCGGGTTCATGAGCCGGGAGCTCGAGGTACTCCAACTGGGCTCCAAGATCCAGGACCAGGTCCAATCAGAGATGGACAAGAACCAGCGCGAGTACTTCCTGCGCCAGCAGCTGAAGGCCATCCAGGACGAGCTGGGAGAGACAGACGAGACCCAAGCGGAGACGAACGAGTTGCGCGACCGCCTGGAGGAGGCCCAGCTTCCCGAAGAGGTGGACAAACAGGCCCGGAGAGAGCTCGACCGTCTGGCGAAACTACCTCCCGCGGCAGCTGAGTACGGGGTGATCCGTACCTATCTGGACTGGATCCTCTCCCTTCCCTGGTCGACCTTCTCAGAGGACGACCTCGATATCCCCCACGCCCGCACCATCCTCGACGAGGACCACTACGACCTGGAGGACGTCAAGGACCGCATCCTCGAGTTCTTGGCAGTACAGAAGCTCAAGAGCGGGGTCTCCGGCCCCATCCTGTGCTTCGCGGGCCCCCCCGGAGTGGGGAAGACCAGCCTAGGCAAGAGCATCGCCCGGGCCATGGGCAGGAAGTTCATCCGCATCAGCGTGGGCGGAGTGCGCGACGAGTCCGAGATCCGCGGCCACCGGCGCACCTACGTGGGCGCGATGCCGGGCACCATCATACGGGCCCTGCGCGATGCCGGCAGCAGCAACCCCGTCTTCATGATCGATGAGATAGACAAGATGGGCTCCGACTGGCGTGGCGACCCGTCGAGCGCGATGCTCGAGGTCCTGGATCCCGAGCAGAACAGCAGCTTCAGGGACCACTACCTCGACCTGCCCTTCGACCTCTCCCGAGTGATGTTCGTCTGTACGGCCAACATGCTCGACACCATCCCCGGGCCGCTGCGCGATCGCATGGAGATCATCTCCATCGCCGGCTACACCCAGGAGGACAAGCTCCACATCGCGCGACGCTACCTGGTACCCCGCCAGATCGACCGTAACGGTCTGAGTGAGGGTCAGCTGGAGTTGACCGACGAGGCCCTACGAACAGTCATCGAGAACTACACCCGTGAGGCCGGCGTCAGGAATCTCGAGCGCGAGATCGGTACCGTGGCCCGCAAGTTCGCACGCATGGTGGCCGAGGAAGAAAAAGAGACCCTTGTGGTCGATTGCGAGCAGGTCCCTGATTTCCTTGGCAAGAAGAAGGTCTTCCGGGAGACCAAGCGCCGCACAAGCGACCCCGGAGTGTCCACAGGCCTGGCCTGGACGCCGACGGGAGGCGACATCCTCTTCATCGAAGCCCGGGCCATGCCTGGCACCGGCCGTCTCATCCTCACGGGCCAACTGGGCGACGTCATGAAGGAATCGGCCCAAGCGGCCCTCACGGTGATACGCAGCATCGCGGACAAGCTGAATGCAGACGCGGAGTTCTTCCAGAAGCACGATATCCACGTGCACGTCCCGGCGGGCGCCGTACCCAAAGACGGCCCCTCGGCGGGTGTGGCTATGACGATAGCCCTGGCCAGCATGATCTCAGGACGCCCCGTGGACCCGGCGTCGGCCATGACCGGCGAAGTGACTCTTACCGGTCAGGTATTGCCTGTGGGCGGGATCAAGGAGAAGGTGCTGGCCGCCCGGGCCGCCGGCATAACCCGGGTGTTCCTACCCGATCGCAACGAGGCCGATATCGCCGAGATCCGCGGAGACGATGTGCTGAGCGGGATCGAGTTCGTGTATGCCGACCATGTGAGCACCGTGCTCGATCAGGTGATGGACGAGAGCAAGAAGCCCCGGAACGGCAAGAAGGTTCGCACGGCCAAGAGAGCGGCCCCACGCGCGAAAACGGCTCCGGACGGCAAGATGACCTGAGGAAGCTCGCCTCTGGGGCCCGCCCCGAACCGGCCTCAGGAAGGCGGGGGATCAGCCCTTGCGCAGGCGCTGCGAGGCCGCGCGACGCAGGCGAGCGGCCTCGCGCACAGGTAGCGACTCGCTCAACTTGATGAGTACATCAGGAGGCACGCGATCATCAAGAGCCACCATGACGGCGTGGAACGCCCGCGTGGCCTCTTCGCGAGCCTGATAGGAGCCCGCCTTCTGCACGGCGAGGGCGAAAGCCTCCATCTGGTCTTTGACCACGCGACTCTTGTCGGTCACAAGGTCGCGTACGCTGTAACCCAGCTTGTAATCAAGCAGATCGCTCGGTCGGACATGTGTGACCCTCTGCAAGATGCGCAGCAGGCCACTCCAGATAATGCGCGTGGCAGGATAGCGCCGATACCTCGCCCTGCGCGGTCTCGACCCCAGTACGACTGCTCCCGAAACGTTACTCGACACGGGTGGTCCCCCATCGACGGTAGTTGCTGTGTGGTGACATCATAACCCAGCTTGGTGAAGCTGCAAAGGACGGACCGCCACCGACCCGACGCGCCTCCTCAATGGTGTCTTTCCACTCGGAAGCGGAGGAGACGATAACGATCACGCCGCGGGTCGATGCCACCCTTGCGGCACGTGATGTCCACCTGCTGCTCGACGGTGTCCACGCCCTCGAGATCGGGCAGGAGGAGCGCGCGGCGACCGTCGGCGGCCTCCACTATCAGACCGTACTCCTTGGGGTCGAGATACTCGCTGCTCGGAACCTCCTCCGCGGGGCCGAGAACGTCCACCGAGATGTCGAGGAGGGGAAGCTCCGAGGCCGCGAGGGGCATGAAGCGAGGATCGCGAGTCGCAGCGCTGATGGCGTTCCCGACGATCTCCTCCTCGATGCTGGGCTGAGTAGGTTCCAGGGTACCGATGCACCCCCGCAGGGAACCATCGTCGAGATGCAGCGAGACGAAGACGCCGGCCCTTCTCGGCTCCAGCCCGGGGATCTCTTCGGGCTCGATCACCCTGCGGCCGGTGACATAGGCCTCGATCGCCTTGGCGGCCAGCACGACCAGCGGATCGGGGGAGCTCCGCACCACCTTGCTCACGTCGTCACCTCCGCCTGGCTGGGAGTCGAGGGTCCCACGTCCGCCCGCGCCAAATCGACTTCCCCCACCAGGTATCCCACCCCGAAGGGACCTTCGTAGGAGAGAAGGTGGTTCCTCGTACGGACTCCCGTCTTCTCGACCGCCTGGACGATCCCGGAGAGCACGGCCAACGAACGGTAGCCACACTCCCCAGCCGCTTCGACGATGCGAGGCTCGATACTGAGGAGGGCATCCCAGTCGCCGGCTGCGAAGGCATCGGCTACGGCCCGGTCGAACTCGGCTCCCCGAGGGTCGAACCCTGCCGGAGCACCACGCAGGAGGCGATGGCTGAGGTCGCTGCTGGCCACGTAGAGAGCCCGTTTGGGACTCGCCTCCAGCACCCGGCCTATGGCCTCTCCGAAGCGGATGTGCTCTTCAAGGCTGAGGTAGGAGAACGATAGCGACACCAACTTGGGTAGGGGCTGCAGCCCGGAGGCCAGGAAGTGCAGAGGCACCATGATGCCGTGGTCCAGATCGACGATCTCGCCGGGCGACGCGGTGGCCGCGGCGGGGATGCCGCGGGCCACGGTTTCTTCCATGAGAGCCCGGGCCAGGTCGTCGTCGCCACCGGTCTCCAGACGGACTTGAGGCGCGCGAAAGTAGGCCAGAGAGCCCCTGAAGGTCGAGGCCAGAGATATGCCCATCTGGTGCCGCGCAAGCGGGCTGTGCGGAGAAAGAAGGACGATGGTGTCGGGGTCGAGAAGCGCCGCCTTCCTGCCCAGGGCGCGCATAGACTGCAGGGTCGCATCTACGTGCTGTACCTCCGCTCCCCCCACTTCGGGAATGACGATGGGGGGATGCGGCATTGCGAAACAGCCGATAAGAGTCATCCTTCAACCTCCCTGGTCAGGCCGACGGCTCCGCCGGCCGCCGTCATGGACCGGACACTCCGTCCAGCACCCCGGCTATCGGGCTCCCGCAGGCCGGGCACCGGCCAGCGCGGATCCGGTCGTCGTGCACAGTGAATCCTCTCCTATCCAGGATGACTTCTCCACACGCGGGGCATTCCGTGCACTCCGACGAGTGACCGGGAACGTTGCCGCCGTACACGTAACGCAGACCTTCCTCGCGGCCGATGCGTAGCGCTCCTTCGATCGAAGATGGGGCGGTGGAGGGCACGTCCTGCAGCTGGTACATAGGGTGAAAGCGCGACACATGCCAAGGGATGTCGAGCGACACCGATGCCAAGAAGGCCGCCAATGCGTGCAGTTCCTCCTCGGCGTCATTGCGGCCGGGAATAAGCAGGGTGGTCACCTCCAACCACACGCCCATCTGGTGAAGCCGGCGGATGGAGTCGAGCACCGGCTTGAGATGGGCGCCCGCCATCGTGCGGTAGAAGTCATCGCTGAAGGCCTTGAGGTCCACGTTGGCCGCATGCAGATCGCCGTCGATGTCGGCCAGCATCTCTTTGGTCATATAGCCATTGGTCACGAACACATTCTTTAGGCCCGTGGCAGCGCCCAGCCGAGCCACGTCGCGCGCGTATTCATAGAAGATGGTGGGTTCGGTGTAGGTGTAAGAGATGCTACGACAGCCGCTATTCAGCGCCGCCGCAACCACGTCTTCCGGTGTGCTGAAGCGTCCGCTGATTCGCCCTTGGTCCCGGGGCATCTGACTTATCTCCGCGTTCTGGCAGAAGCGGCACGTGAGATTGCAGCCCACCGTCGCGATGGAATAGCTGAGGCTTCCGGGTAGAAAATGGAAGAGCGGCTTCTTCTCGATGGGATCGACCGCGTTGGAGATGAGGCAGCCGTAGACCAGCGTGTAGAGGACACCGTCCCGGTTCTGTCTCACGCCGCAGAGGCCGAAGTCACCCGGATCGATGCGGCAATGGTGAGCGCAAAGAAAACAGTGGACCCGCCCGGGCGTCCGCCACTCCTCCCACAGAACCGCCCTCACGGGCTCCACCGAGCCGATACGGCTCACGGTATCGACCTCCCGGCCGGCTGCAGCCCGGCCCTCTTGGCCCCTCGCGTTCGCGTGTAGCCTCTGTTTACCCGGTGGGGGAAGAGGCAAACAGCGTCCATCAGGACCGGGACGGTAGTCTCCGGCGCAGACGGGTGACGGGCGATAGGCCTTGAAAGCCCCAATTGAGCATGTACTCACGCGAGCGCAGACCGTGCTCCAGTCGCCCCTCGGCAACGAGGGCGACGAGCGTCTCCGGAGTGGGGAGTTCCGCCACGACCACGTACGCGATACCCACTTCCGGCGCCCTGTGTGCGTCACTGCCGGCGCCGGCAGGCTTCATCGTCTCGCGCGCGAGTGCCGCTGCTTTGGCCGCCACCCGCGGTCCGAGCGAGCGCCCGTTAACTACCTCGATGATGTCGGCCAGTTGGGCAGCCCGCAGACGTGCCCGAGCCGAGATCGCCCCCCGGCGCAGACGGTCGAACGGATGAGGGAGGTATACCAGACCGCCTTGTTCTCTGATGCGGGCCACCGATTCTTCGAGAGAGAGTCCGGTGGGTATATCCTCATGCACGTAGAGACCGATTATCTCCCCCACGTCGGTCGCCAACTCCATACCCGGGATAACCCGGGGCAGTCTGCTGTCGGCGAGCGCCAAGCGAAGAGCCGCCGCTCCGCCGCTGACCGTGTTATGGTCGGTCACCGCAAGGCAATCGATGCCTCGCGCCTTGGCCGCGGTGAGCAGGTCGGCGGGCGTCAGCACTCCATCCGAGGAGCACGAGGTGTGATTGTGGAGGTCCAGCTTGAAGCCGGAAGGGGACACGCTCACACGTCCGGGAACGAACCGCTCACCCGGCGGCGGCGGCGGTCACGTAGCAACCGCTGCTCGGCAATGGCGGGATCATCGACCGGTGAGCCCTCGCGGCGTTCGCTCTCACGGCGATCGATGATGATTTCCACGCCTTCCACATTCTCGAAGCGCTTCTTGAACTCTTCGTAGTACTTCTCCGCCAGTTCGCGCGGGATCACGTAGTAGATCAACTCGTCACCACCTCCAAAGCGTCTAGGTACTATCATAGTGTGTGGCCGGTCCATATCAAAGCGCCAGCGCGATTCGTAGGTAGGTCCATGGCTGATACCACCGACCCGAACCAGAACGAACAGAATGAAGAGGCTCCACTCCTCAAGAATCGCTACCGGCTGGGCCGGATTCTTGGGCGAGGCGGCATGTGCATCGTCTACCAGGCCTGGGACACCCGCTTGGAGCGCAACGTCGCCATCAAGCGCCTGGAGCCGCCGCTCAACGAAGATCCGCGCACCAGGGCGCGCTTCGACCGCGAAGGCCGGGCTCTTGCCCAACTGTCCCATCCGAACGTGGTCACGCTCATCGACCGCGGCTCCACGGAGAGCGAGGACTACCTTGTCTTCGAATACGTCGAAGGACGGTCGCTCAAGGAGATGACCCGTAGCGGTCCGCTACCTGTGGCCGAAGCGGGTCACATAGCGGGGCAGGTGGCCGAAGGGTTGGCGGCAGCGCACCTAGCCGGCATCGTCCACCGCGACGTCAAGCCTCAGAACATCCTCATCGACCGGCAGGGCCATGCCAAGGTCACCGACTTCGGTATCGCCACGGGGGCGGACTGGACAAGGGTGACGCGAGCCGGATCGATCATCGGCAGTGCCCGTTATATGTCGCCCGAACAGGTGCGCAGCAAACCGGTCGACGCCCGCTCCGACATCTACTCTCTGGGCGTGGTCATGTACGAGATGCTCGCCGGGCGTCCCCCATTCGACGGCACCAGCATGCCGGAGATAGCACGCCAGCACCTCCACACCCCTCCTCCTCCCCTGGCCGAACTCCGCCCCGATCTGCCTCCCGGCCTCGAGAAGGTGGTCATGCGCTGCCTGGAGAAGGATCCTGGAGACCGTTTCGCTTCCATGAACGAGTTGCTGGGCGCGCTGACGGGCCTCGGACTGTACACCATCCAGAGAGAGCCCCAGGCCACCGCGGGACATCGCCGGCTGCTGAAACGAAGCGGTGAGGACGCGCGGCGCTCCAGCCACTCGCCGGGGGGCGCCTCCTATGATTCCGGCTCCCGGAACTCAGATGACTGGGGCGACGTGTATTCCGACAGGACCCACGCCCGCATCAAGGCCCAGAAGAAGCAGACGAGACAGCGCTGGATGGCGGCTATCGCCGTCGGGGTCATCGTCCTTGTGGTCGTCATCCTGGTCTGGATGGCCTTCAGCGGCGGCGGAGCCCCGGCCGTGGTGGGGCTCAGCCTCGACGAAGCCCAAGTGTTGGCCGAGGAGGCCGGCATGACTGTGGAGGTAGCGACTCAAGTGGCCACCTTCGACGAGGAGGCCGGGACCGTCCTGGAGCAAGACCCTATTCCCGACCAAAGCAGTGACGATGACGTCCTGCGTCTGACTGTGGCCAGAGAGCCGGAGCCGGTGAGGATCGCCGAGATCAATGACTACGATCCCGAGGGTGACAACGAGGAGAATCCCGACCTCCTACCCAAGCTCACCGACGGCGAGACCACCTCGGGGTGGACCACCGAGTTCTACCGCTCTGCCACCTTCGGCAGCATCGACAAGACGGGCGTGGGCTTGGAATTCACCCTGGATGGTGAGGCCTACATGATGGAGATCATCTCCCCGGTGGAGGGCTGGAAGGGCGAGTTGCTGCAGAAGGTGTCCTCTGGCCCAGCGGCTCGTCTCGCCACTCTGGATGGCAACACATCTCAGATCATCACTCTGCGCGAACCGCTGACGGACGGGCGCCTCTGGTTCACCGAGTTGGCCCAGTTGGGCGAGGACCGGTGGGGTGTGGACATCGCCGAACTGCGCTTCTATCGCTAGCGGGCTGCTGAAAAGCGAAGCCCTGGCCTCCCGACTAGGCCACCAGGGCAAAACGGGCAATGCCGGCCCACCATAGCGTCAGCACCACTGCAGCCGTCACCAAGACGACCGCGGCGAGCATGAGCCAGTCAGCGGGCCTCACCACTATGCGCTCGCGATAACTGCGCTCAGGAAAAGCCCCAAAAGCCCGCGCGTCCATGGCCACAGCCACGCGACCGGCCTTGCGAACAGCCCCCGCCAGCAGGGGGATGGCCGAGCGACGAAGTCGCGACCATCCGTGCATCCAACCTCGTTGTTCCCGCACGCCGCGGACCCTCTGAGCGGCCTGGATGGTGCGATAGTCGCGCTGGAACAGCGGCAGCATCCGGTACCCCACCATGGTCCCGTAGGCGACGCGATAGTTGAGGTGGAGTTGATGGATGAGACTCAGGATCAGACGCTGCGGCGCGGTGGTCTTGATGAACACCAGCGAGAGAAGCGCAAAGCACAGCAGCCGGAGCCACAGGGTGGCCGCGGACCAGAGCGCGGGCCCGGTCACCTTGATCGGCCCCAGGTAGAAAAGCGCCTCCGCGGTATCGTTGTCCCTGCTAAAGAAGATGTTCGCCAGCAGGATGGCCACCCCGGCCACCAGGAAGACGGAGAGAGGCCTGAGTTGGCTGCCTAGGGACAGGCGACCGCACAGCCGGCCGCACAAGAGGATGAGCACGAAGATGACGGCAGGCGTCACCGGGTCGAAGACGAAGGTGAGGGTGAGCGCCACGAGGACCACGGCAAGCAGTTTGATGACCGGGTTACGACGCTCGAGCAGGCTTTCACCCACCATCACCGCTCCGCCCTCCGGGAATCGCTCTCGGTAGGTTGCTCCCGCCATCCGTCGGGTCCGGGGCCGACCGCCGACACGAAGGCAGCAATGGTATGAAGATCACGCTGGACCCCGTGCTCCTCACGCAGAAGAGCGGCCACCATGCCCAGCGATGGCATCTCCAGCCCTGCTTCCCTAACCTTATCCGGCCGGGAGAAGAGATCCGTGGGCACTCCCTGGAAGAGTACGCTGCCTCCGCCCAGGACCAGCACCCGGTCTGCGTACTCAGACACCAAACGCATATCATGCGTGACCATGACGATCGCTCGCCCCTCGGAGCGCAGTCCCTGCATCATGGACATCAGCCGGTCGGACTGCAACTCATCCTGACCCAGGGTAGGCTCGTCCAGGATGAGCGCCGCCTGTCCCCTGATGAGCATGGCGGCCACACTCAGACGACGCTTCTGTCCCTGGCTCAGGGAGAAGGGATTGGCTTCCGCCAGCGGGAGCAGGCCCAGTCGTTCGAGCCAACTCTCCACGAGACCGCGCTGGTCCGCGTTCAGACTCTCGCTCTGCCTGCGCCCCCGCCCCGGGGACAGACTGAAGGCGAGTTCCCCGAACGCAGTGTCGGCGACGAACTGATGCTCCGGGTTCTGGAACACGTAGCCCACCTGTTCGCTGACGGCCCAGGCCGGCATCCCGGCCACATCCGCCCCTTCCAGGAACACAGTGCGCGCCGGCGCGTCCAAGACTCCGCTGAGCAGAGAGGCGAGCGTCGTCTTGCCGGCCCCGTTCTCCCCCACGAGGGCAAGGAACTCCCCCCGCTCGATGGACAGCGAGACATCGTCCAGAGCGAGATGACCGTCGGGATAGCGAAAGCTGAGGTGTTCGACCTTGAGAAGAGCGGCGCCGCCGACACCGCCGTCCGCTCCCGTGCGCGTCGACACCGGCGCGGGCGCCGGCCGCTCGACCCGTAGCCGAGTCAGGAGCCCGGGCGTGGTCGCCAGCGCGACGGCCGTCTCTCGCACTCCCAGAGGTCTTCCCCCAATATCCCAGCCCGCCCTGCGCAGCGCCTGCACCAGTTCTGCGGTCTGCGGCCGCCAGACACCCGCGGCCTCCAGGTCGGCGGCGCGATCGTGGAAGGCCTGACGCGCGTCACCGGAGTAGAGCAGCGTGCCCTCGGGAGAAAGCACAAGGACCGAGTCGACCCAGTCGACCACCTGGTCGAGCTTGTGCTCGATGATGACGAGGGTGTGGACGCAGTCTGCGGCCAGGTCGCGTAACAGACCGAACAGCTCTGATGTGGCCTGCGGATCGAGATTCGCCGAGGGTTCATCGAGCACAAGCACCCGCGGACCCATCGCCAGCACCGAGGCTATGGCCACTCGCTGCTTCTCGCCGCCTGAAAGAGAGCCGAGAGCCCTCCCTCTGAAGCCCACGAGACCCACAGCATCCAGAGACGTGTCGATGGCCTCCTCGATCTCCGACGGCTCCCTCCGCAGGTTCTCCAAGCCGAAAGCGATCTCGTCTTCCACCGTGAGCGTGCAGAACTGGGTGTCTGGATCTTGGAAGACGAGGCCCGTCTCCTGCGTCAACAGGTGCACCGGGTTCTGTCCCGCCACCAGACCCGCCACGACCACCTCTCCCACGTAGTCGCCCTCGATCAGGTGAGGGATGAGCCCGTCCAGGCACAGGGTGAGAGTGCTCTTCCCCGAGCCGCTGGGACCGAGAACGAGCACCGTCTCCCCGGCCTGGAAGGAGAAGCTCAGATCGGCGAGCGCCGGCTTCTTCCGCGTTGCGTAGGTGAAGCCGAGACCGGAGACGCGTACTGCTGGTAAAGACGCGGCCGTGGTCAGATCCTCTGCGGCGGCTTCCGAGCGATCCCCAATCCGGAAAGGACACCCGTCCTCAGGAGGGCCCGGCCCAGGACCTGGGAAAGGCCGGCGCCCAATACGAGCGAGCTGATCACCGTGATGATGGCCGCCAGAAGGATGCTCCCCCACGTGTACGCGGAGTAATAGCTCCACACGAAGGTGTCGAGCAGGATGCTGAGCGCCCCTGCCAGCGCCGCGGCCCCGTACAGCCAGATGCCGTCGAAGTGCTTCCAGCGGCCGCTCGCGAACACGATCTCGGCTCCCGCACCCTGCACCAGGCCGCTGGCCATGGTGAGGATGCCCCACTGGTTGCCCATGGCCATGCTGACGAAGGCGGCCACCATCTCTCCCATCAATGCCGCACCCGGACGCCGTATGACATACGGAACCAGCAGCCCACCCACCATCCACACGCCTACGAAGGCATAGGAGAAGGGGAACGGCACCAGAACGAACGCGCTGGACCACAGCAGGCCCCAGGCCCAGAAGAGCACGCCGACGGCAACGGCCAGCACCGCGCCCACCACCAGTTCCCGAGTGGTCCAATCCTTGAATGACATGCTAGCGACTTCCCCCCTGCTCCCCGGCGTCGACATCGGTCTGGATGGCGGCGACCAACTCGTCATTGGGCATGCCTGCCGCGAACGTGGCCGTCATCACAGCCGAACCCCGTCCGCGGGCCGCCACGAAGGCCGCCCTCAGACCCCGGAAGACGTTATCCTCCGTGCCCGAAAGCAGTGTGCTCAGGTTCCCCACGCGCACTTCGCACCCTTCAGCGGCGGCGGCCTTGATGGCGTCCTGCACCGGCCCATCGATATCGGGCTGTCGCAACGGGTAGATGGAGAACTGGCAGCCGACGATGTCGGCGCTCATGTATCCGGCGGTTCCTTTCACAGAGTTCTCATCGGACATGAGAGATCACCTTCCTCGGTAGTGGATGACAAGGAGGACCCCCGTGCCGTGAGTCACCCTGGCCACGTCCCCGGTCATGGCGTTGCTGAGCCCTCGGGTCGCGGATCGCCGCAGAGAGTCACCGGCCAGGGGGTAGAGCAGGCCCTCCGTATGCACGTGCTCGACATCGGCGGTCAGAGGAAGCAGAGAGACGGTATCCCCCCGCGCCCCCTTCATGGTCACGTCGCCTCCCGCCAAGAATGCTTCGTGCCACTCATCGACAAGGCGCACGCGGATTCCCGCCAGCCATTCGGAGTCGAGAAGAAGCAGATTGCCCAGGAGATGGTCGAGACGGGGCCCACCCAGCGCCCCCAGTACGACGATATCGTCCGCGCCACGCTCCACGGCCATGCGCAGAGCCGCTTCCGTGTCGGTGATGTCCTTGGCAACGGGCAGAACCAGCACCTCAACGCCCCGCGCCTCAAGGTCGGCGCGAGCCTCGCGGGAGATGGAGTCGAGGTCCCCAACCAAGAGGTCCGGCACCACACCTACGCGAGCGAGCGCGTCCGCGCCTCCGTCTACCGCCACCACGAGGTCAGCGCCGGCCAACAGAGAGACGTCAAGCGCTTCTCTCAGATCTGATCCTGCGACCAGCACCACGCGCACCCGTGTCCCTCCGATCATATTGGGAGCGCGAAAGCCGGAGTGCACAGATCACTCAGAGTGGCTTGGCGAGGATGCAGTAGGATCCGTTACTTCCCTTCGCTGGCATTACCCAGATCAGGTTCGCAGGGTCTGTGGCATAGGCCACACTCTCAGCTGTGCGCTCCCCTAGCAAGGCATTTGGCAGGGCGCATTATAGCAGCTGGGGGGTGGCAGCCTCCCTCCAGCTGCGAAGTCACGACTCTTCCGGGAGGCTGCCACCCCCCAGCTGTCGATATGTTCAGAGGTCGCACACCGTGGCCCCCGCGAGAGGCGCGGTGAGTATTCGTGGTGGTCTCGGGGTCACTCTTCATCGCGGGGCCGCCCCCAGCAGGAATGCGGGGTGGGTGCCTGTGGAAGACTCGCGCAGGCTTCCGCGCGCAGCTGGAGCGGGCGTTCACTCGGCGCCATCGTTCCCGGTCTCGCGGGGCTTGCTACGTGTGGTCTTGGGGACGCTCTCGATATCGCAGGCGACGGGGCAGTTCTGTCCGCTCTTGACGCCCACCACCTCTTTGGCCGTCAGTGAAGCCCCTTCCGAGAGCAGGGTCTCCTCATCGACAGCGCCCGTCTCGAACGGGCAGTCGATGTCGTAGGAGATGGCGGTACGCTGCTTGAGGATGCCCCAACGTGTCCAGACACGGTTCTGAGCTCGGGCCAGAAGAACAGCGGCCGTCTTGGGATGCTCCTTCTTGAGAGCGCTGAAGCGACCCTCGTTATATGCGTAGTCGGTGATGGGCCGCGAAGGCTCCTTCATATCGATCTGCCAGGGGTTCTTGCCCTCCGCTGCCAGACGCGGGTCGAAGCGCCACAAGAACCACGCCCCCGTCTCCACAGCCAGCTTCTGTTGATCGTACGCCCTGGTCATGTCGATGCCCATGTTGATGCAATGGCTATAGGCGATGATGAGACTGGGCCCGTCGTAGGACTCGGCCTCCACGAAGGCGCGCACGGTCTGGGCATCGTTGTAGCCCATGGCCACCTGGGCCACGTAGACGTTGCCGTAGGTGCAGACCATGTTGCCCAACTCCTTCTTGCCGGTGAGCTTGCCCCCGGCGGCGAAGAGGGCCACGGCGCCCATGGGGGTGGCCTTGGAACACTGGCCGCCCGTGTTGGAGTAGACCTGGGTGTTCAGCACCAGGAGGTTGATATTGCGCCCCGAGGCAAGGACGTGGTCGAGGCCACCGTAGCCGATGTCATAAGCCCAACCATCACCGCCCACACCCCAGACGCTCTTCTTGACCAAGTAGTCGGCCACATTGAGAAGCCGGCGACAGCGGAAGCCGGGACTGGTCTCACAGTCCAGCATGGTATTGAGTTTCGCCTTCAGTTCGACCACCCGTGCCCGTTGAGCGGCGATCTCCGCTTCGTCGGTCTGCTTGGAGGCCAAGAGCTCGTCCACGAGTCGCGGGCCGATGACATCACGCATAGTGACGATGTAGTCCCTGGCGATCTCCGCGCGCTTGTCTGCGGCCAGACGCAGTCCGTAGCTGAACTCGGCCGCGTCCTCGAAGAGCGAGTTGTTCCAGGTGGGTCCGCGGCCATCGGCGTTCTTGGCGTACGGGGTGGTGGGCAGGTTGCCGCCGTAGATGCTGGAGCAACCCGTGGCGTTGCCGATGAGCAGGCGATCGCCGTAGAGCTGGGTGAGAAGCTTGACATAGGGAGTCTCACCGCAGCCGGCACAGGCTCCGGAGTACTCGAACAGAGGTTCCAGGAGTTGGCTGCCCTTGACGCTGTTCACACGCACGGCGCGCCCGTTCAAGGTAGGGAGATCTGCTCGAAGAACTCGTAGTTCTCGCGCTCACTCTCGCGCAGGGGCGGCTGGAAGGCCATGTTGATGGCTTTGCGCTCCGGGTCTTGCTTGTCCTTACCGGGACAGATGTGAGAGCAGGCCCCGCAACCCGTGCAGTCCTCGGGAGCCACCTGCACCGTCCACCTCATGCCCGCGTAGTCCTTGCCTTTGGCGTCTGCCGACTTGAAGGTGGGCGGGGCCTCGGCCAGGAGGAGCGGCTCGTAGACCTTGGTGCGGATGGTGGCATGGGGGCAGTGGAAGGCGCACTTGCCGCACTGGATGCACAGGTCGGGTTCCCATACAGGGATCTCGAGAGCGATGTTGCGCTTCTCCCACTGGGTGGTGTCGGTGGGCCACACGCCGTCGGCGGGCATGGCGCTCACCGGGAGGCTGTCCCCGTGGCCGGCCATGATGGCAGCAGTGACCGTCTGCACGAACTGTGGAGCTTCCCGGGGCACCACTGGGGTTCGCAGCGCGTCACCCGTGGGGATCGGCGGCACCTCGACCTCGTGCAGCGCAGCCACGGCGCTGTCCACGGCGGCGTAGTTCATCTGCACCACCTTCTCGCCCCGCTTGCCGTAGGTCTTCTCGATGGCGGCCTTGATGGCGGCGATGGCCTCGTCCTGGGGCAAGATGCTCGACAGGTAGAAGAAGCAGGTCTGCATGATGGTGTTGATGCGACCACCCATGCCCGTCTCTTTGGCCACCTCGTAGGCGTTGATGGCATAGCACTCGCAGCCCGAGTTCGATGATGCGCTCCTGGACGTCGCGGGGGATCCTATCTCCACACCTCATCCGCGGGATAAGGGGCGTTGATGAGGAAGGTGGCCCCGGGCACGGCCGCCGAGAGCATGTCGAACTTCTCCATGAAGGCCCACAGGTGACAGGCGATGAAATCGGCCTTGTGCACGAGATAGGTGGAACGGATGGGCTGGGGCCCGAAGCGCAGATGGCTGACCGTCATGACCCCGGCCTTCTTGGAATCGTAGACGAAGTAGCCCTGGGCATAGTTGGGCGTGTCCTCACCGATGATCTTGATGGAGTTCTTGTTGGCGCCCACGGTGCCGTCGGAGCCCAGGCCGTAAAAGAGGGCCCGGACCACGGAATCGGGCTCGGTGCTGAAGTGCTCGTCATAGTCCAGGCTCAGGTGGGTGATGTCGTCTTTGATGCCCACGGTGAAGTGCTTCTTGGGCCTCTGCGCGGCCAGTTCGTCAAAGACGGCTTTGACCATGGCCGGAGTGAACTCCTTGCTGGAGAGACCGTAGCGGCCGCCGATTACCTTGGCACCGCGCTCCGACTCGGCCAGGGCATCGACCACATCGAGATAGAGAGGCTCACCGGCCGCCCCCGGCTCCTTGGTGCGATCAAGTACGGCCACGCGCTTGGCTGTGAGTGGCAGGGCGGCCAGGAAGTGCTCGATGGAGAAGGGTCGGTAGAGACGGACCTTGACCACGCCTACCTTCTCGCCCTGGGCCGTGAGGTAGTCCACGGTCTCGTGCGCCGCTTCTGCTCCCGAGCCCATGAGGATGATGACCCGTTCGGCATCGGGAGCGCCCACATAGTCGAAGAGGTGGTACTGGCGGCCAGTGTGCGCGGCGAACTCATCCATGGAGTCCTGCACGATGCCGGGTGTGGCCAGGTAGTAGGAGTTGACCGATTCCCGGCCCTGGAAGTACACGTCGGGGTTCTGGCTGGTGCCGCGGATGGTGGGGCGATCGGGGCTCATGGAACGCTCGTAGTGGCCCAGCACCTGCTCCTCGGGCACCATGGCCATAATGACGTCGTCGTCGATGAGTTCCAGCTTCTGCACCTCGTGCGAGGTCCGAAAGCCATCGAAGAAGTGGATGAAAGGCACCCGCGCCTTGAGCGTGGCAACGCTGCCGACCAGGGCCATGTCGTGGGCTTCCTGCACGGAGTTGGAGCACAGGAGGGAGAAGCCGGTCTGCCTCACGGCCATGACGTCCTGGTGGTCGCCGAAGATACTGAGCGCCTGTGCGGCCAACGAGCGGGCACTCACATGCCAGCAGGTGGGCGAAAGCTCCCCGGCGATCTTGTACATGTTGGGGATCATGAGCATCAGGCCCTGGCTGGCCGTGAAAGTGGTGCTGAGCGCCCCGCCCTGCAGGGCGCCGTGTACGGCGGCGGCCGCCCCGGCCTCCGACTGCATCTCGGCGATGAGAGGCACCACGCCCCACACGTTCCTGTGCCCGGCCGCCGCCCAGGCGTCGCAGTGCTCCGCCATAGGGCTCGAGGGTGTGATCGGATAGATGGCGATGACCCCGTTGAACTGGTAGGCGATCCGCGCGACCGCCTCGTTTCCGTCCATCATGGCGGTTCTACCCGGCATCGTCATCCCTCCCGTGGTGGGGCGACACAACGTTCGCCGTGCCGCATCTCTCGATCTCTTCTCCCACTCTCATAATCGTGAGAACGGCCGAATACCAAACCATCGGCCGGCGCGGGAGATCTCGCCCCGGTCCGGTCCGGGCGACGCCGGCCGGCTTACGCCGGCGGCGGCACGGGCTTGGCGCGGCCTCCCTCGAGACGGATCCGTGGCAGCATGCGGCGAAGCATACGCGGCAGATACCAGCTGGCTCGTCCGAGGAGAGCCATGGTCGCAGGTACGAGCACGGAGCGGATGAGAGTGGCGTCCAGCAGAACGGCCACAGCCAAACCGAAGCCGACCTGCTGTAGCATGGCCAGATTGCCGGCGGCAAAGGTCGCGAATACCACCACCATGATCAGCGCAGCTCCGCTGATGATGCGGCTGGTCGCCTTAAGCCCCACGGCCACCGCTTCCCTACTCCGGTCGGTGCGATCGAAGTGCTCGCGGATCCTGCTCAGCAGGAACACGTGATAGTCCATACTCAGGCCGAAGAGGATGCAGAATAGGAACAGGGGCACCCAGGACTCGATAGGGGCCTGTTGGAAGCCGAACAACTGATGCCCGATGCCCATCTGGAAAACGAGCACCAGCAACCCATACGCGGCCCCGACCGAAAGAAGGTTCATGGCGATGGCCGTGATGGGGACCACGATGGAGCGAAAGACCAGCATCAGCAGGATGAAGGTCAGACCCAGCACGAACGCTATGACGGCCGGGGTCAGAGTGCTCACGAGGTGAACGGAGTCCCCGTCGAGAGCCGTCTGTCCTGTGACATGCACTGTGGTGTCCATATTGGCGAACGCAGCCGGGATGAACTCACTGCGCAGCGTACGCACAGCCGCGTAGCCCTCTTCGGAGTTGGTGCCGTAGGCCAGGGGAGCGCTGACCAGCGCCAGGTCACCGGCGGCATTCCATGTGACCGTCGATCCGGCCGCAAAATCCCCCGAGGCCTCCATGGCCATGCGTAACCGCTCTATGGCCGCATCCATCTCCGGGCTCCTGGGGGCGTCGATCACGACCTCCACCGGGGAGAGCATCCCCACGGGGAAGTTGTCCACCAGGAGTTGATACGCATCCCGGCGTTCACCGGGAGGAAGGGTCTCCGGTTGTCCGGAGGCGCCGGTGTGGAGCATGAAGGCGGGCACCGTGAAGGCCAGCAGGATGACCACCGTGATCACTACTCCCACGATAGGTCGGGCCATGACGCGCTTGGTCACCCCGCCCCAGAAGCCCTTGTACACGGTGAGGCCGCTGTGCACGCGCTCGCCGTCGTGACTGCGCTTGTGCCGGCGCCCCAACGGCCAGTTGACCCGGTCGCCCAGCAGGCTGAGCAACGCCGGCACCAGGGTGAGCATAGCGAGCACGGCGATGCCGACCACGAGCAGCGCCCCCGCGCCCAGGCTGCGGAAGGTGGTGATGGGTACGATGAAGAGCCCGAGCAAGGCCAGCATGACCGTGCCGCCCGAGAAGAGCACCGCCCGGCTGGCGGTCTCCCCCGTGGCCACGATGGCGTCGTAGCGCCGCAGTCCCTGGCGCCGCTCCTCCCGGTAGCGCTCGATGATGAAGAGGGCGTAGTCGATGCCCACGGCCAAACCGATCATCATGACCACGTTGACGATGAAGAAGGACTGGGGAAGGAAGACTCCCACCGCAGCTATGACCCCGATACTGACGAAGATCGCCACGAGGGCCAAGATCATCGACACGCCGGCGGCCATGACGGCGCCGAACACGAACACAAGTACGAGCAGAGTGATGGGAAGACCGATCATCTCCGCCCGGGTGAGGTCTTGCTCGGCCGTTGTGGTGAACTCGTGCTGGATGCTCGCGCCACCGACCGTGGTAACGACGAAACCAGGTGCGCTCTGGGCTCCCACCAGGGATACGTACTCAGCAATGCCGTCGCCGGTATCCGCCCCGCTGGAGAGGTTCACCGGTATCAGGGTGGTGTGCCGGTCGGCCGACACGAGTTGCTCAGCCGAGTCAGGCTGAAGCTGAAGGACCTGATAGTAGTTGTAGGCCTGCGCGACCAACGCCTTGTCCGCAGCCACCGCGGCCCACGTCTGCGCGACCACTTCCTGGAAGGCGGCATCATCGACTGTGAGCTCATCTGAGTGGACGAGGATGGTCTCCATTGCGCCGGAAGATGTCGACAGCCCCGGCATCCGTTCGCTCAGCAGTGTCTGGCCCTTGACCGAGTCGGGGTTGTTCAGGAACTTCATCTCGTCACCCGACAGCGCGCCCTTGAGACCCGGCAGCGCCACGGCAGCCATCACCATGAAGACCATCCAGATCCCGATCACCCACCAGGGATGACGAGCGCTAAACCCGGCGATACCGCCCGTCGACAACCTAAGCTTCATTCATCACTCCCTGCGAAGACCGCCGACTTAGGGGCGGCCTCCCATCCCATCTCCCCGCAATCGCAGGCCGGACGCGGACCGAGACGCAACAGCATCTCGTCGACCACTCTCAAGACCGGTTTGACGTCGAGGTCACTTCCAAATTCCAGATTGAGCACGTGTATCCCCACCATCAGAGAGACAAAGAACTGCGCCAATGCCTCTGTGTCGATATCGGGGTCAAGCGCCCCGGTCTCTTGAGCCTGGCTGAACAGCCACTCCGTGAGAAGAAGATACGGTTGCCGAAGCTGCCGTCCGTCTCCATCCGATCCCTCTTCACGGGCTTCGGCGAGGACGGCCTCGAGAACCAGAACGGTCTCGTCCCGGGTGCCTGGGTCCTGAAAACGCTCCTGCAGGACCCGCCCTGTGGCACGCAGCATGCCGGCGGGCGAATCGGCTCCCTCGATCTCCGCCGCCCTGGCGAACAAGCCCCGAGTGTTCTCGCTTATGCGCTCGAAAACTGCCTGCATCAGATCGTCTTTGCTGGGGTAGTAGAGGTAGAGCGCTCCCACGCTGAGACCGGCCTCGCCGGCGACGTCGTTCATGGTCGCTTGGGCACAGCCCTTACGCGCGAACACGTGTTTCGCGGCGGCCAGGATGGCCTCCTTGCGGCGCCGTATTTGTTCCTCGCTGATCCTCGCCACTGGTACCCTCCGACGTCCGCCTGTGTGGCCTCTCCGGTCACCTGAATGAACCTTCATTCAAAGTCTGCGAGAGCATACAGGCCGGCACCCAGGTTGGCAAGTGCGCCGTAAAGCGCGTGTAAAGTGTGCCATCATGACAGACATGACAGACTTGGAATTCCGCCCCCTGCATGAGGACGAGTTCTCTGAGGCGGTCGAACTCGATTCGATCGCCTTTGCGGAACAGCACACCCCTGCGGACGCGCTCTGCATGAAGAAGAACTTCGACTTCGAACGCTCCTACTGCGCCTTCGACCGAGGCCGTTTGGTGGGTATCACCTCCGCGTTGGCCTTGGAGCTGACACTGCCTGGAAATGGCCTCCTTCCCGTGTCGGGAGTCACGTGGGTGGCCGTGCTTCCCACCCATAGGCGGCGCGGTATCCTCACACGGCTCATGCGCTTCCAGCTTGAGGATGCGGGTCGCCGCGGAGAAGCGGGGGCAGTGCTGATCGCGTCGGAGGGAAGCATCTACGAACGCTTCGGCTTTGGTCCGGCCACGAGCTTCCACACCTTCTCGGTCGAGAGGGCGCGTGGAGCCTTGCGCCGGCCGACCGACCGGGATGGGCGGCTGGACCTACTGGACGCAGACCGAGCCGCTCAGGAACTGCCTCGCGTGTTCGACAGGTTGCGCAGGATACAGCCCGGCGAGGTCGATCGCTCGGCAGCGGCGTGGCAAGAGCACCTGCGCGATGCGGAGCGCGGGGATGCGGGAGCGATGCTGCACGTGGGCCACGCCACGAGCGAGGACATGTACGACGGCTACGTCAGCTATCGGGTCAAGGAAGAGTGGAACGGCTGGGTGGCCGCGAACCAGGTGAGAGTCGTCGAACTGATGGCGCCGGACCCTGCGGTGTATGCGCGGTTGTGGGAGTACCTTCTGAATCTCGACCTTACCCGCGGCGTAGTGTTCGAGACCGGCCGGGTGGACGAACCCCTGCGCTGGCTGCTGTCGGACCCGCGGGCCCTGCAGGTGCAGGCCGTGGGCGACTACCTCTGGCTACGGTTGTCGGACCTGCCGAGAGCCCTGGCCGCGCGCGCCTACGGCGCGCGCGGCGACCTGGTCCTCGAAGTGCGGGAGAGCTTCCCGCTCATCAGACAGTCCCGCCTGCTTCTGTCCGTGGATGAGGCCGGCCGGACCGCTCGTTGTGTCCACACCAGCCTGGAACCGCACCTACGGCTCGATGTCGCCACGCTCAGCGCCGCGTACCTTGGCGGGGTGTCCTTCGCCGCCCTGGCTGCGGCGGGCAGAGTCTCGCCTTCCGGGCCGGAAGCCATCGAACTCGCCGACAGGCTCTTCGCTGCGGCTCCGGCGCCCTACTGCAGCACGATGTTCTGAGACGTCGCCACGGAGGTACACCAAGACTTATGACCGCCCATCACCGCTTCCATCCCGAGCGCGCTCAGCGGCTCAACGATCCCCGCAGGCTGGAGGTCCACCTGAGCGAGGATGATCTCGTCCGCCTCCTCGATCTCCGTGGAGACGAAGACGTGGCCGACCTCGGCAGTGGCACCGGCTTCTACACCGATATCGTTGCGCGACATACGACCGGGACGGTGTACGCCGTGGAACTCTCACCGGAGATGAGCGACAACCACCGCCAGAGGGGCGTGCCGGCCAACGTCCATCTGGTCGAAGCCGATTTGCGCGCCCCGTCCCTCCCACCGGCCGGTATCGATGTGGCCTACTCGATCGTCACTCTGCACGAGACGGGCGGTGACATGGGCATGGAGAACCTCCTGGAGAGTCTGCGTTCGCCCGGTCGGGTGGTGATAGTCGATTTTCGCTCTGATCCAGAGTCCTGGGAAGGCGGGCCTCCTGCGGCCGTGCGTGTGAGCAACGAGGAGGCCGCGGCCTTGTTCCGGCCCCACTTCGAGACCGTGACGGTGCAGGACCTGAGCGCATCCATGTTCGCCCTCGTCGCCCAGGGCAAGCTCGGCGCTGGGACCTAACAGGCTGCTGAAGAGCGAAGCCCTGGCCGCCTGGGCGCGACTTCCGGGGCACTCATGCGGCGAAGCATCATTGTTCAGCAGCCTCCTAGCCCGACGTCGGGACCGTCAGTCCTCTTGGGCAAAGTCGATGGTGCGGGTCTGTTTGACCCGTTTGCGACGCTTCTTTTCCTCCAGCCGCCTCTCCTTCATAGCGGCAGACACGGACACAGGCACGCGTGTCTTGTCCACGGTCAGAGCCTCCCTCAGCAACTCCGCGAAACGGCCGACGGCCGCTTCGCGGTTGGCGGACTGAGTACGGTGCCGCTGTGAGACCACCCGCAGCACGCCGTCCTTGTTGATCCGCCCGGACAGACGCTCGTTGATGAGCGTCTTCTGCTTCGGGGAGAGACCGGGAGAAGCCGCAACGTCGAAGAGCAGAGTCACCCGCGTGTCGACCTTGTTGACGTTCTGCCCTCCCGGACCGCTGCTGCGGGACGTTGTAAAGGCAAGTTCGCCGTCGGGGATCTCGACCGTGTCGGTGATCCTGACCATCGTACGTTCAGCGGCCGCCGGCCGTGGTATCGATATGGTCCATATAGCGCAGAATGCACTGGCCCGATACGACGTTGATACCCTTCGCTTTGCAGAAATCCACAGCTGCTGCCGATTCGGCCCCAGGCTGCATCCACACCTTGGTGACCCCCTGCTCCGCAGCTTCTTCGACCGCTTCCTCCGTGCGTTGCGGGGGGAGGACGATCACGATCTGGTCCACCGAATCAGGGAGGTCGGCCAAACTCGCATAGCAGGGCTCGCCGTCGATCTCGTCAACATTCGGATTGACTGCAAAGACCTCCGCGCCATGGGTCTTGAGCCTTCGGTGGACGATGTATCCATACTTGAACGGATCTCGCGAGACACCCACCACGGCCCAGCGACCACCTGCGAAGAAGTCCCCCATGCCGCCCCGCTCAGTCATCGCATACCTCCAGTTGCAACGCCGCGATCGTCTCGGGCTGTAGTTCCCTTATCGAGCCGAGGACCAAACGGGCCGACCCCACCACCGACGACGGAGGCGGGAAGGCCCGATTGGGAATGGCGATCGTCGCCAGACCCGCGCCCACGGCCGCTCGAATGCCGTTGGCGGAGTCCTCGACTGCCGCTGTACATTCCGGCCTGCTGCCCAGCCGGCGACAGGCCTCTATATACACGTCGGGCGCGGGCTTCGCCCGGTCCACTTCGTCAGAGGAGACGAGAGCCTGGAAACGTTCGCGCAAACCCGCCGACTCGAGTACGAATTCCACCAATTCCAGAGGCGACGACGAAGCGACACCCAGAGCGTAGTCCAAGGCAAGAGCCTCCACCACCTCTCGAGCCCCCTCATACAGGGGCAGGCGATCAAGGTAGGCCTCCCGCAACCGGCTCACGACATCAGCATAGATCTGGGCCGGTGGCAGCGCCACGTTGCAGTCGTTCCGGATGTACTCGGCCCACTCACGGGAGTTGGCCCCCATGACCGCCTTCTGATCCTCCTCCGACCATGCACCCCCGTGGCTCACCACGAAGTCACGGCGCACCTGATGCCAGACCATCTCCGAGTCTATGAGCACCCCGTCCATGTCAAAGATCACAGCTTGAATACTCATCTCACTCCCCAGATATGCGTGGCTTCGACGGCAAGAACCTCCGATAGTCTGCATACCCTCGATAGCAGGCGCCAAAGCTCCCGGACATCCGCTCATCCTACCCCGCCCGGCAGCGACGCGCCGCATCCCGCGCTCTGCTAGAATCGCAGAAAAAGGAGGTCGGGCGTGATCGATTGGGAAGGCAAGATCGCCAGCGAAGGTCTGAGTTTCGATGATATCCTTCTGATTCCCGCCGAGTCGGGGATACTGCCCAAGGAGACCAACGTCCAGGCGCGCCTGACGAACAAGATCACTCTCAACATCCCCCTGCTTTCCGCGGCCATGGATACCGTGTCTGAGACCGCTCTGGCCATCGCTCTGGCCAGAGAGGGCGGCCTGACCATCATCCACAAGAACCAGCCTGTCGATCGACAGGCGGAGATGGTGCGCAAGGTGAAACGCAGCGAGGCCGGCATGATAGTCGACCCCATCACCCTGCCCCTCACCGCCACCTACGGCGACGCCGAATCCCTGATGAACGAATATCGCATCTCAGGCGTGCCCATCATCTATCCCGACGGGAAGTTGGCCGGCATAGTCACGAACCGCGACACGCGCTTCGAGACCGATTTCAGTAAGCCCATCACCAGCCTCATGACCTCGGAGAACCTCGTCACCGTGCCCGTCGGCACCACACTCGACCAGGCGATCGAGCAGTTCAAGGTGCACAAGATCGAGAAGCTCCTCGTCGTCGACGACGATTTCAAGCTGCGCGGCCTCATCACCATCAAAGACATCACCAAGATGATCGAGTTTCCCGACTCCTGCAAGGATGAACTGGGGCGTCTGCGCGTAGGGGCGGCGGTGGGGATCGCCAAAGATACCGACGCCCGCATTGAGGCTCTGGTGGAGGCTCAGGCCGACATCATATGCATCGACACCGCTCACGGTCACTCCCGCGGGGTCCTGAATGCCGTGGCCTCCATCCGCGAACGCTATCCCGACGTCCAACTGATGGCCGGCAACGTGGCCACGGCGGAAGGCACCCGAGCCCTGATCGAGCGCGGGGTGGACTGCGTGAAGGTGGGCATCGGACCGGGGTCCATATGCACCACACGCGTGGTCACCGGCTGCGGCGTGCCCCAGATAACAGCTGTGTCCACCTGCGCCAGAGAAGCCTACAAGAGCAACATCCCCATCGTCGCGGACGGCGGCATCCGCTACTCAGGTGACGTGGTCAAAGCGCTGGCAGCCGGAGCATACAGCGCCATGATCGGTTCCCTGTTCGCAGGTACCACCGAGAGTCCGGGCGAGCGGGTCCTCTGGGAGGGGCGCAGCTATAAGGCCTATCGAGCCATGGGATCGGTGGGAGCCATGAGCCAGGGACACAGCGCCGACCGCTACTTCCAGGAGGACCAGAAGAAGCTGGTACCCGAAGGTATCGAGGGCATGGTTCCCCACAAGGGCCCTCTGTCCGACATGGTCTTCCAGTTGGTCGGTGGACTCCGCGCGGGTATGGGCTACACGGGTGCCGCAAGCGTCGAAGAGCTGCATACGAAGGCCCGTTTCATGCGTATCTCGTCGGCGGGGCTTGCCGAGAGTCACCCGCACGACGTGACCATCACCAAGGAAGCGCCCAACTACGAGCGGCGGCTGCCCTTCTCGTAGGGATTGGGCGGGTGCGCGCGTCAGTCGCGTATTCACGATGCTTCCTCGCGCACGCGCATAGTCCCCTCGCGAGCAACCCAATGGGTTTGGCGGCCCCGGCGCCGCGTAGCGCCGCCGACCCGCCCCATAGCAGCCTGCGATAGGGCTCTCTCGGAAGACTCGTGACTTCGCAGCTGGAGAGAGAGCCCTATCGCAGGCCTAGCCTTCTAGCAGGGACCACCCGCCGGCATGTTGGTGCCACCCTTCATGCCCGTCACAGCCCCGGCCCCGGCAGTGGTCTCGTGTTCAAGCGCACCGGTCTCAAACGGAGACTCGGACGAGTAGCTGATGGCCGCCCGCTGCTTGAGTATCTCCCAGCGCGTGGACACGTGGTTCTGAGCCCTGGCCATGATCACGTCCGCCGCCTCGGGATGTGACTTCTTGAGTATGTTGAAACGGTTCTCGTTGTACGCGTAGTCGGTGACGGGCCGCGAAGGCTCCTTCATATCGATCTGCCAGGGGTTCCCGCCGCGACCCGCGAGACGGGGGTCGAAGCGCCACAGGAACCAAGAACCGGTCTCCACAGCCAGTTTCTGCTGTTCATAGCCCTTGGTCATGTCGAGGCCTTGATTGATGCAATGGCTATAGGCGATGATGAGACTGGGCCCGTCGTAGGACTCGGCCTCCACGAAGGCGCGCACGGTCTGGGCATCGTTGTAGCCCATGGCCACCTGGGCCACGTAGATGTTGCCGTAGGTGCAGGCAATACTCCCCAGGTCCTTCTTGCCGATCAGCTTGCCGCCGGTAGCGAAGAGGGCCACAGCACCCATGGGGGTGGCCTTGGAACACTGGCCGCCCGTGTTGGAGTAGACCTGCGTGTTGAGCACCAGCAGGTTGACATTGCGGTTGGAAGCAAGGACGTGGTCGAGACCGCCGTAGCCGATGTCGTAGGCCCAACCATCACCGCCCACACCCCAGACGCTCTTCTTGACCAAGTAGTCGGCAGCCACCCACATCTCGTCGTAGTTGCGCTGGAGTCGCGGGTCTGCCTCTTTCGCAGCCAGCACACGCTTCTTGAGCTCCGCGACCCGTGCCCGCTGAGCGGCGATCTCCGCTTCGTCGGTCTGCTTGGAGGCCAAGAGCTCGTCCACAAGGCCATCGCCCGCGATGTCGCGGAAGGCCTCCACGAGACCCCTTGCCAACTCGGTCTGCCGATCGACAGAGAGACGCAGTCCGTAGCTGAACTCGGCCGCGTCCTCGAAGAGTGAGTTGTTCCAGGTGGGTCCGCGGCCATCGGCGTTCTTGGCGTACGGGGTGGTGGGCAGGTTGCCGCCGTAGATGCTGGAGCAACCCGTGGCGTTGCCGATGAGCAGGCGATCGCCGTAGAGCTGGGTGAGAAGCTTGACATAGGGAGTCTCACCGCAGCCGGCACAGGCTCCGGAGTACTCGAACAGAGGTTCCAGGAGTTGGCTGCCCTTGACGCTGTTCACACGCACCCGCGCCCGTTCAACGTAGGGGATCTGCTCGAAGAACTCGTAGTTCTCGCGCTCACTCTCGCGCAGGGGCGGCTGGAAGGCCATGTTGATGGCTTTGCGCTCCGGATCCTCTTTGTCTTTGCCCGGGCAGGTCTCGACGCACAGGCCGCAACCCGTGCAGTCTTCGGGAGCCACCTGCACCGTCCACTGCATGCCCGCGTAGTCCTTGCCTTTGGCGTCTGCCGACTTGAAGGTGGGCGGGGCCTCGTCCAGGAGGAGCGGCTCGTAGACCTTGGTGCGGATGGTGGCATGGGGGCAGTGGAAGGCGCACTTGCCGCACTGGATGCACAGGTCGGGTTCCCACACAGGGATCTCGAGGGCGATGTTGCGCTTCTCCCACTGGGTGGTGTCGGTGGGCCAGGTACCGTCGGCAGGAATCTGGCTTACGGTCAACTCCTCACCCCGGCCGGCCATGATGGTGGCCGTGATGGTGCGCACGAATTCAGGAGCCTCTGCCGGGACGACCGGGGGCTTGACCACATGGCCGGTGGCATCGGAGGGAACAGTGACCTCGTGCAGCGCAGCCACGGCGCTGTCGACCGCGGCGTAGTTCATCTGCACCACCTTCTCGCCCCGCTTGCCGTAGGTCTTCTCGATGGCGGCCTTGATGGCGGCGATGGCCTCGTCCTGGGGCAAGATGCTCGACAGGTAGAAGAAGCAGGTCTGCATGATGGTGTTGATGCGACCACCCATGCCCGTCTCTTTGGCCACCTCGTAGGCGTTGATGGCGTAGAGCTTGAGATTCATGTCGATGATGCGTTGCTGGACGTCGCAAGGGATCCTATCCCACACCTCATCGGCCGGATAAGGGGCGTTGATGAGGAAGGTGGCCCCGGGCACGGCCGCCGAGAGCATGTCGAACTTCTCCATGAAGGCCCACAGGTGGCAGGCGATGAAGTTGGCCTTGTTTACCAAGTACGACGAGCGGATGGGCTGGGGCCCGAAGCGCAGATGGCTGACCGTCATGACCCCGGCCTTCTTGGCGTCGTAGACGAAGTAGCCCTGGGCATAGTTGGGCGTGTCCTCACCGATGATCTTGATGGAGTTCTTGTTGGCGCCCACGGTGCCGTCGGAGCCCAGGCCGTAAAAGAGGGCCCGGACCACGGAATCGGGCTCGGTGCTGAAGTGCTCGTCATAGTCCAGGCTCAGGTGGGTGATGTCGTCCTTGATGCCCACGGTGAAGTGCTTCTTGGGCCTCTGCGCGGCCAGTTCGTCAAAGACGGCTTTGACCATGGCCGGAGTGAACTCCTTGCTGGAGAGACCGTAGCGGCCGCCGATTACCTTGGCACCGCGCTCCGACTCGGCCAGGGCATCGACCACATCGAGATAGAGAGGCTCACCGGCCGCCCCCGGCTCCTTGGTGCGATCAAGTACGGCCACGCGCTTGGCTGTGAGTGGCAGGGCGGCCAGGAAGTGCTCGATGGAGAAGGGTCGGTAGAGACGGACCTTGACCACGCCTACCTTCTCGCCCTGGGCCGTGAGGTAGTCCACGGTCTCGTGCGCCGCTTCTGCTCCCGAGCCCATGAGGATGATGACCCGTTCGGCATCGGGAGCGCCCACATAGTCGAAGAGGTGGTACTGGCGGCCAGTGTGCGCGGCGAACTCATCCATGGAGTCCTGCACGATGCCGGGTGTGGCCAGGTAGTAGGAGTTGACCGATTCCCGGCCCTGGAAGTACACGTCGGGGTTCTGGCTGGTGCCGCGGATGGTGGGGCGATCGGGGCTCATGGAACGCAGCCGGTGCGCGATGACCAACTCGTCATCGATCATGTCCCGGACGGTCTGGTCGTCGATGAGCTCCAGCTTCTGCACCTCGTGCGAGGTCCGAAAGCCATCGAAGAAGTGGATGAAAGGCACCCGCGCCTTCAAGGTCGCGGCGCTGCCGACCAGGGCCAAGTCGTGGGCCTCCTGCACGGAGTTGGAGCACAGGAGGGAGAAGCCGGTCTGCCTCACGGCCATGACGTCCTGGTGGTCGCCGTAGATACTGAGCGCCTGTGCGGCCAGGGAGCGAGCGGTCACATGCCAGCAGGTGGGCGAAAGCTCCCCGGCGATCTTGTACATGTTGGGGATCATGAGCATCAGGCCCTGGCTGGCCGTGAAGGTGGTGCTGAGCGAACCCGCCTGCAGAGCGCCGTGTACGGCGGCGGCCGCCCCGGCCTCCGACTGCATCTCGGCGATGAGAGGCACGACGCCCCACAGGTTCTTGTGGCCGAGCGCGCTCCAGGCATCGCAGTGCTCGCCAATGGGGCTCGAGGGAGTGATGGGGTAGAGTGCGATGACACCGTTGACCTTGTAGGCGACGCTGGCGACGGCCTCATTGCCGTCCATCATTGCGGTGGTCTTAACCATCGGGAACCTTTCTGGCTACAGATCATCATGGCAACGTCAGGCCCTTGAGGGCGCCGGGCCCGCCTACGGTAAGCGTGCCCTGAGATGGAGAGAGGAGATACGAGCGATTGAAGATACTACCAACCCCACCATGGAGAGATTATCCACGAAAGAGTGTGAGGCCGCCAGTGCTTTGGTCTCTTTTTGGCACTGTGTTCCATTTAGCGGGACAAATCATGACTTCCGCCGAGAACGATCACCCCTGTAAGGCATCAGTAGGCGTGATGCGCGAGAGTCTGTGCAAGGACCTGCTGCACTTCGGCGGTAGCGCGGTCGTCCAGATCGAGGCACTGTAGCTGAGCCAGAGGACCCTCCAGCAAGGTGCGCAGAGTCGCCAGGGCTCCGGTGCTGATGACAAAACACGATGCGCTCTCACCCACCGCGCACGGCTCGCAGACGACTCCACCCAAACGTGGAGAGAAGCCATAGTCGGGATCTTCCATCCCGCAGACGGCACAATGACTCGTGTCCGGAGCGTAGCCGAGCAGAGCTAGGAGCTTCAAACGGACGGCCAAGACGACAGCCGCGGCCGCGGCCGCGTCGGGAGCTTCGGCGAGCCGGGCGACCCCGCGAACCAGCAGGTTGAAGGCGGGGAGACTGCCCTCCTCTGCTGGGAATAGATGGCGCACGGCACCCAGTAGCCGGGCACCCTCGTCCATGCGAAAGAGTTCATCGCGCACTGCTTGGAACGTGCGCAGTGTCTCCACTCCGCAGATGGTGTAGAGGCCATGACCGCTGTGGAGACTGATCTGGACCAGGGTGTAGGGCTCGAGACGTCCGCCCACCTTCGACTTGGTCCGTCGGACTCCCTTGGCTATGGCACTCACCCGTCCCCGCTCGCGAGTGTATAGCGTGACGATGCGATCGGCATCACGATAACGCATGGACCCTATCACCAGGGCCTCGGTCGTGAAGAAACGCGAGCTCATCTGCGACCCTCCCGGGCCCGGGACTCCCTTGGGCCGGTGCCCGCCGACCCTGGGTCACGATCCTATTCTCGCTCGGTGGAGAACTCCTTGATGATGTCGACCGCGTGCGACGTGCCGATGCGGGCCGCGCCGGCGTTGATCATCAGTTCGGCGTCCTCGGCGGTGCGGATGCCGCCGGAGGCGTCCACACCCACGCTCTCGGGAAGCAGGTCGCGGAAGAGTTCCACGTCCTTGGCCGTCGCCCCGCCCAGGGCTTTGCCCGTCGAAGTCTTGATGAAATCGGCTCCCGAGTCCTCCACGATCTTGCACACGAGACGCTTCAGCTTGTCGTCCAGGTAGTAGGCCTCCACGTTGGCCTTCACGAGCACAAGGCCGCGTCCCGTGTTGACGCTGGTCATGCGCACCGCTCTGACCACGCTGCGCAACTCGTCGCGGACGTAGCGAAAGTCGCCCGAGAGCATGGCGGGGATGTTGAGCACCACATCCAACTCGTCTGCACCGAGAGCAACGGCCTGCTCGGCGCCCGTGATCTTCGTCCTCTGAGAATCCGCGCCATACGGGAACGACACTACGGTGCCCACCTTCACATCGTAGCCCTGTAGCAGTTGGCGGGCCGTGGGCACGCAGTAGGGGAGAACGCAGATAGAGGCAAAATGGTAGGAGATCGCATCGCGGCACAAGCCCTCCACCATGGTGTTGGTGCTTGTCGCATCAAGAAGCACGCTGTCGATGGTCTTGGCTAGTTCCTCAATTCTCAAGGTTCCTCGTCTCCTCGCCTGGGTCTTCTATGATACACCGCCCCGCAAGCCCGCCTCCTTGAAGCGAAGGCGCATAATGAAGCGGTCTTCGCCGGCGCCGTAGAAGTCGGGCACGAAGGCTTCCTCCACGAAACCGGCCTCCCGGTACAAGCGACCTGCCCCCACGTTGCTCGGCGAGACCGTCAGCAGGAGTCCCTCCGCGCCCATCCGCCGACACTCGCTGCTCAGCGAGTCGAGCAGGTCTCGACCCAGTCCGCCCCCCTGAAAACCGGGAAGCACGTAGAAGCCGACCACATAGAAGAAAGACGGTTCGTCAAGAACGCGCAGAAGCTGACAGCCACCCACCATCTTCCCTTCCAGATACGCCACGAACACCGCCCCGGCTTCAGCCGTCACAGCGAGGTCGTAGATACGCAGACCGGTGGGTCCGAAAGCATCGTGGTCGTATTCCGCCAGCATCTCGAGCATATCAGGGTCGGGTCTATGCACTCGGGCAAGGGTCAGCTCACTCACAGACCTGCACCCCCCGTCACAGCCTCTCGTCGCACCCTTAGCCTAGAACCAGAGCTGAAAGATCAGAGTCGTCAACACTATCCCCAATATGCCCCCCAGCACCACTTCCAGAACAGAATGGATCCCCACCTCTACTCTCGTCTGCGCCACCAGAACGGCCATGATCAACGCGATAGCGCTCACCAACAAGCCCTGGGGTGTACCGCCCACCAGGAACGTGACCGCAGTCCAGCCCGCGAAGGCCAGAGCGGCGTGACCGGACGGGAGCCCTCCGGAGAGCAGGGCCTTCCTCCCCCGCGAGGCTTTCACGGCGATTACGGCAACCACCACCACGGCGAGAGCCACGAAGGTCAGATGGGTCGGCGATCTGCGCAGTACCACCAGTAGTTCGAGGGAGAAGTGGGCCAGATTATCGGCAAAGACCAGGTAGGCCACCACCAGAGCGTTGACGGCCGCGATCAGTACAGCGCCGGCCGCCAGGTCCTTGGCGACCTTGGCCCGCGGATCGAACTCGTCGGTGATGATGTCTACTACTGCCTCGATGGCGGTGTTGATCATCTCGGCCATGAGGACGAATACGATGGCCAGGATCACCGCCACCAGCTCCAGCCTCGAGACGTTCAGGAACAGTGAGCCTACGAGAACAAGCAGGGCAATGGCCATGTGGATACGCATGTTCCGCTCGCGCCGGACGCCGTGCACCAGCCCCTGAAAAGCGTGGTTGAAACTCTCGAGCATGGTCATCTGCCGGCGCTTGGGCGTCATGTGGCAGTCTCCGATACCGGTGTCAGGACTCCTCGGACAGGCTCAGCCGTTGAAGCATACCCGAGAAGCGCTCAAGCAGTGCCTGCTCACGAGCCCTCATCTCGCCTCTGTCCCGCTCGTGATCATAACCGAGGAGATGGAGTGTTCCGTGGATGATCGTCCACCCCAACTGCTCCCCGGCACTTCTGCCCTCTTCCCTGGCGTAGCGCTCCACGACCGCCGCGCAGACGACCACCTCACCCAAGAAGGGTCCCGGAGGCTCGAGATCCTCGCCATGGACATGGGCGACATCGTCTTCAGCGGCGATGCCCGGCCAGCAGTCTCCCTCGGCCTCTTCGGGAAAGGAGAGCACGTCTGTGGACCCTTGCTCGCCGCGATAGCGCCGGTTGAGATCTGTCATGGTGGCTTCCTCGACGAGAGCCAGACTGAACGTGCCCCGACTCCCCTCCTCCCTCAGAACCGCCTCGGCCAACCCGGCGATATGCAGGGTCGAAATGAGTCCGCCGGTCGCATCAACGACCTCCACACGACGCGTCATGATGCCGCGGATCCGGGCTCCCCAGCCTGATCAGCGCCCGCCGCGTCGGCATCGTCCGACCGTTTGGCCCGCAAGGCGGCGGCGCTGGGCGGCACGCGCGGCTTCCTCACAGGCGCCGGCACAGAAGCTGCCGTCGCTTCCGGTGGCCGACCACCGCCTAGGGCCGGTCCAAGGGTGGTCTCGGGTGATTGCACAAGGCCGGGTGCCCCTGCTTCGGCAGGCTCCGGATAGGCTATCCGCTCTCCCACGATCCCTCGCAGGCTCAGTTCGAACGAGTCACGTATCTTATGAAGGTCGGCCAGGGTGAGGTCCGATTCGTCGAGTTGGCCATCGTCTATCCGCTGCTTGAACACTTCCTGTATGACGCCGTGGATCTTCCGCCGGGTGGGGTCGGTCAGCGACCGGACGGCTGCTTCGGTCCCATCGGCCAGCATGATGATGGCCGCTTCCTTGGTGTGAGGCTTCTCCTCTTCGTAGCGATAGTCCTCTTCCTCCACCCGCGCCTTCGACGACTGCTGGGCCTTGTTGTAGAAGAACTTCATCACGGTGGTGCCGTGATGCTGCCCTATGATGTCGATCACTGGAGCGGGCAGGCCGTACAGCTTGGCCAGATGCTCGCCATCGCGCACGTGAGCCGCGAGGGCCAGCTTGGAGAGATTGGGGCTGAGCCGGTCGTGCGGGTTGTCGATGTTCCGTTCCTTCTGGTTCTCGACGAAGTACTCCGGGCGGACGGTCTTGCCGATGTCGTGGTAGTAGGCACCTACCCGGGCGAGTAGGACATCTGCATCGATGGCCTCAGCGGCGGCCTCGGCCATGTTGCCCATCTGCATGCTGTGGTTGTATGTGCCCGGGGCGACCTGCAGAAGTCGCTTCAGCAGAGGATGAGCCGGGTTACCGAGTTCCAGCAGCCTGAGAGGAGTGTTGAGGTTGAAGACGCTGTCCAGGATCAAGAGCAGGAGCATGGTGAGCACCCAAGCGAAGAACCCGTGTGCCAGCCCCCAGGTGGAGAGGCCCAACGCCTCGCCGACACTCGTCTCGCGAAAGAGTTCCACCGAGAAGATGGTGAACGCGGCCAGTACCGCCGTCACCGCGCCGGCACCCAGTAGAGCGACACGCTGGACCACGCGGGTGACGAGGTAGACCGAGAACACACCGGTGACGATAGCCACCAAAGCGAAGCGCATGTCGAGGTCGGTGAGCAGACCCACGTTGAGCGACAGGAGCACCACCATGAGGAAGGCGCTGCGCGCGTTCAGGATGATGGTCACCACCATGCCGATAGCGGCGACGGGTATGAGGTAGGGCGACAGCGGAAGAACGATGAGTAGGCGGGCCAGCAGAGTGAAGAACAGGAGCAGTGTCACCAGCGCGAGCCGCATGAGGTTCTGCAGACCGGTCGTCTTGTTGAAACGATGCAGGAGCCGGGAGAAGGCGATCGCCTCGAGAAGCGCAACGAAGAACACGCCCACCCAGATCTTCCAGTTGGAGCGACCCCGAGCCACCCCCAGGGCCTCCAGGGCGAGCATGTCCTCTTCGGTCACCACCTGCCCCGCTGCGATGACCTGCGCCCCCTCCCTGACAGTGATGGTGACAGGTGCCACCTGTTTGGCGGCGGTCTCCCTCCGAGTCAGGGTCTGCTGTTCGTCGATCACTGTGTTGGGGCGGACGAAGGCATCCGCGACTTCGTAGAGGACGGTGGAGACGGCCACCGAACCCGCCAGCGTCTCGGCCAGTCTGCGCAGATTGGCCTGCGCCGTCTCGAGCGACTTCTGCGTGATGGGGTTGGTGAAGATGGCCCTCAGGGCACCGGCAGCCTGCGTCCGCAAGATCTCGTACTCGGCCTGGTCCGCGGTGAGCAGGTACGTGAGTGTGGCGTCCGAGATCGTGGAGGGGGCTACTGCGCGAAGACCGTCCACCGCCTCCTGGAGGGTGGCCTCCGCCTCGGAGCCCTCCGCCCGAGCCACCGCCCCCCGAGCCTCCTCGACGGCTACGAAGAAGGACTCCAGTTCGGCGGTGGCCTGATCGGTGATCTGCAGATCCGGGACGTATACCGGCTCGACCAGGGCCGCGACGTCGCGCCGGAGAGCATCCGTGGCCTCGATGTCGACGACCACCACCGACTGAGCCGCCGTGACCGACCGCGGGGCCGGTCGGCCCACTTCGAAGCCTCCCTTGCCGGGCAGATACGCCGTACAGATGATGATGGTGACCCCGATGATCACGGCCGCCAGCATCGCGTACTCGAAGTGGGGGTGCTTTCGGCTCTCTATCCATTCGCGATAGCTCGCCAGCCGCTGGCCCAGCCAAAGACTGAATCTATCCACAGATGCTCGCGGTCTAGGAACGCGCCCCGAGACGACCGGCCCGACCGTCTTGGCGCTTGTCCCCGGACCCCCGCCCTCCGCGGGCCGGCTGATGTTGTTCGCCGTACAGCTTGTACGCCGACACGATGTCCTGCACCAGTTTGTGGCGCACCACGTCGTGACTATCGAAGTACACGAACGCGATGTCCGGGATCTGGGCGAGGACTTCGCGCACGTTCACGAGTCCAGAGCGCTGTCCGTGGGGAAGATCGATCTGTGTGATGTCCCCGGTCACTATCATCTTCGCTCCAAAGCCCAGCCGCGTGAGGAACATCTTCATCTGCTCCGGACTGGTGTTCTGCGCCTCGTCCAGAATGATCAGCGAATCGTTGAGAGTCCTGCCACGCATGTAGGCCAAGGGAGCCACTTCGATGGTGCCCCGCTGCAGGTGATCGGTGAGGCGATCGCCGTCCATCATGTCATACAGAGCATCGAACAGGGGGCGCAAGTAGGGATCCACCTTCTCCATGAGGCCCCCGGGAAGAAAACCGAGCTTCTCACCCGCTTCCACCGCCGGGCGGGTCAGTATCACACGGGCCACATCGCCCGAGAGGAGGGCCGCGGTAGCCATAGCCATGGCCAAGTAGGTCTTGCCCGTACCCGCCGGTCCCACACCGAAGGTGATGGTGTTGGTGCGGATGGCGTCAACGTACGCCTTCTGATTCACGGTCTTGGGCCGGATACGGCGTCCACGATGCTCGAGGATGACATCACCCACGATGCTCTCCAGATCCCGAGCCCATTTCTGCCCACCCGCGCTCCCAGACGCGAGCGAAGCCGCCAACTCGAGGGTGGCCTTGTCGAGGTCTTCACCCGAACGCAGTAGGGTACGCAACTCCTCCACCAGCGCCCGCCCCCGTTCCACCTCTGGCGCCTGTCCTTCCAGGAACAACTGGTTGCCTCGCAGACAGATCTCGCAGGGGAGCAAATCCTCCAAGGCGCGCAGATGGGTGTCGTTCGCCCCGACGAGGAGAGCGGCTTCGCGATTGTCGAGGTCGATGTGCTCGGTGAAGGCCGCGCTCGAATCCCTCATCCGATCATCCGCGGACGCGACGGAGGTCACCCGAGCTCGTTTCACGAGGATAGACGCTCCTTGACCAGCCGAGACGCGAGCTTTCCGTCCACCTGAACGCCCCCTTCAGCCATGACAGCCGCCATCACCTTGCCCATGTCGCGCACTGACGATGCAGCCGTATCCGTGATGACCCGCTCGACCAAGGCAGTGAGTCGAGCTTCGTCCATCTGCGCGGGGAGCAAGCCTTCGATGATGCGGAGGGCCGTCTCTTCGTGCGCGGCCAGATCGTCCCTGCCCCCAGCCCGGAAGGCTTCGATGGACTCCTCCCGCTTCTTCATCTCCCGGCGAAGCACCTGCAACTCTGTGGCTTCGTCAAGATCCTCGCGGGATTGCTTGGCTTCCTTCTGCAACTCGTTGATGATCATGCGCAGCGCGGTCACGCGGTCCTTGTCGCCGGCCTTGAGCGCCGCCTTTGCCTCTTCCTGCAACTCGCTAAGGATGCTCATGCGAAATCACCCAGCCTTCTCCCCCCCAGGATGTGGAAGTGCAGGTGATGGACGATCTGGCCTCCGTCCGGACCCACGTTGACCAAGGTCCGATAGCCTGTCTCATCGATGCCCAACACCTCGGCCACCCGCACGATGAACTGAAGCAGGGCATGACCTTCGCAATGCTCCCATTGCTCCAAGTCGTTGAGCGCGGCGATGTGCTCCTTCGGGATCACGAGCACGTGCTGAGGAGCTTTGGGATCGATGTCACGAAAAGCGACGAAAGCGCCGTCTTCGAGGACTATGTCGCTGGGGATATCCCCCGCCGCGATCCTACAGAAGATACAGTCGTCCATTGGCCGGATTATACTACCAATCTTGAAGCGCAAGCCTGGCGATGGCCACCGCCACGGGGCCGGCGGTCTCGGTGCGCAGGACGCTTCTCCCCAGTCTGGCGCTGCCGGCGCCGGCAGCGCGGAAGTGATCCCACTCCACCGAGTCCCACCCTCCCTCGGAGCCGATCCACAAGCACAGCCGCGTAGAGCCGGCGGCGCTCTCCGCCGCCGCGACCTCGTCGAGAGACCGGACGGCCCCGGGGTCCAGCACTACGTTCGTCCTGCCCGCGGCCTTCATGGAGTGCAGCGTCTGCGACACGGAGAGAGACACGGAGACCTCCGGTATCCTGGTCTGCTTGCTCTGCTTTGCCGCCTCCCGGGCCACCCGGCGCCAGCGGTCCAGCCGATCACGCCCGACTCCTTCCACACGACCCGGAGAACCCGCGCTCTGCACCAGCACAAAGAAGTCTGCACCCACCTCAGTCCCCTTCTCCAGCACGTAGTCCATGACGGCCGGACGGGCGAGAGCCTGCACCAGTCCCACCTCGAACCGGTAGACGGGTCCGGCCACGTCCGCGGAGATGGGAGCGGTGACGGTAAGTTCCAGCGTCCTCGATGCCGAACTGACCACAGCTTGGTACACGTGCCCCTCCAAGCCGACCACCTCGCACCGGTCGCCGACCTTGAGACGGAGGACCTTGATGCCGTGGTGGGAATCCTCCGCGTCCAGAACGAGCCCTTCGCCCAGAGAAGGATCCACCGCGAGAAAGAACCGAGGCGAGAACCGTCGCACCGAAGGACCCGAGGAGCCGCGCACGACGCTGGCTACCTGGCCGCGGTGGTAGTCCCGGCTATGAGAGCGAGAGCGGCTTCCACACCCTCGTCGACGTCGGGCGTGGCGGGATCATCGGGCGCGACGACATCGGGTTCGATGCCCGTCTTGTTGATGTCCCTGCCGTCGGGTGTGAGATAGACGGCGGTGGTGACCTTCAGAGCTCCGCCATTGCTGAGCGACTCGATGGTCTGCACCAGGCCCTTGCCGAAGGTGGTCTCGCCGATCAGCGTGGCCCGCTCATGGTCCTGCAGGGCACCGGAGACGATCTCGGAGGCGCTGGCCGTGAAGCGGTCGGTGAGAACGTAGAGGGGCACGTCGGCGTAGGCATCACCGCTGACCTCGTACACCTGCTCGGGCGAGTGGAGTCCCGCGGTGGTCACCACCACGCCCTCCTCGACGAAGATACTGGTCACGTCCACGGCTTCGTTCAGAAGACCGCCGCCGTTGCTACGCAGATCGAGGATGATGGCATCGACGCCGTCCTGCTCCACGGCCGTGTTGACCAACTCTCGTAGGGCTGCTGCAGAACCGTCCGAGAAGGTGTAGAAGCTGATGAGTGCCACCTCTTTGCCACCTGAGGTGAGCAGCTCGCTCTCGCTGACCGGCACCTCGATGGTCCTACGCGTGAGCTCGTAGTCCGCGGTCTCTCCCCCGGGGGGCAGTTGGGCGGCGCTCCCCGCCGTCTCGTTGGGGTCGTAGCTCCCCTCGCCGCTTTCGGCCACGGTGGTTGACGTGGTAGAGGCGCCGGAGACCGGGGGATGGTAGATCGTCAGAGTCACCGTGGTGCCCTCCGGCCCCTTGATCTGTCCCACCACCTCGTCGAGGCTCTGACCCTCGGTCGAGACTCCATCGACTTCCAGGATGACGTCGCCAGGCTTGATGCCCGCCTCCTCGGCGGGGCTCCCCTTGAAGGTGGACACGATCGTGACCATGCCATCGCTCATCTCCACGGTCATGCCCACGCCCTGATAGGAGCCGGTGGTCAGTTCCATGAAGCCGGCGTACTCGTCTGGGTCCATGTACACGGTATAGGGGTCCTCCAGACCACCCACCATGCCATCGACAGCCGGTTCCTCCAAGGCGTCCGGGTCTACCTGCTCGTAGAAGGAAGACTCGAGCTTATCCAGTACTTCCTGCTGCAACGCGAAGTCGCCGGACCCAGAGACCACACCGGAGGGAAGCAGCCCGCTCAGCGTGTCCCGCACCCCGGAATTGAGACCCAGCAGGACTCCGCCCCATACGAGGAACAACGCCACGATCACGCCGCCGACTATGAAGAGGGTCAGCTTCTTCCCATCACCCATGGATGTCACCCTTTGCTGCTTGTTGTGAGGTTGCAGACACTATCACAGGTGCTCCGACGCGATAGAAAGCGGGGAGGGTTGCCTGATCTCCCATCGCAGACGCCCCCATCACAGATACGTGGTGGGATTGACGGGCGAACCACCCACCCGGACCTCGAAGTGCAGGTGCGGCCCTGTGGAGTAGCCCGTGCTTCCCACCTCGCCGATCACCTGGCCGCGCGTCACCTTCTGTCCCACCGACACCAGGATGGTCGACTGATGGGCGTAGAGGGTGGAGAGATTGCCACCATGTGAGATGACCACACATTTGCCGTAACCGCCCCGCGTGCCCGCAGAGACGACCGTACCGGCAGCGACCGCGTGGATGGGAGTGCCCATGCCTCCGTGCATATCGACCCCGGTGTGCATCTTGCGCACATGGAAGATGGGATGCATGCGATAGCCGAAAGCTGAGGTGATGGCGCCGGGGATGGGCCGGTAGAACTGGCCGCTGCCGCTCCCGCCGCCCCCGTTGCCGTCCGAACTGGCGGCTGCCTTCTCGGCTGCCGCTTGGGCCGCTTTGATGTCGGCCGTGATGCGCTCAGACTCCGCGGACAATTTGTCTTCCTGTCTGCTCCAGGCCGCGACGTCCTGCTCCGCGGCGGCTAGGACCTGCTTCTTCGCCTGCCGCGCCCCTTCGAGGTCGTCGAGGGCGGCCTGCTTCTTCTCGGTCTCAGCCGCGAGCGTCTTCGTGGTCGCCCGCTGTTCCTGCTCCAGAGTGGAGGCGCGGGCCCGCTCCATCTCCAGGGAGGACCTCTGCTCTTGGATCTTCACTTTGAGAGCCTCGATCTGCGCCAGGATGTCGTGATCCTGGTCGGCGATAGTCGACAGGAGGTCCATGCGCCCGATCAATTGCGAGATCGAAGCCAAGTCGAAGAGGCCGGCAAGATACACCGCGCTCCCGCCCGACTTGTAGATGTTGACCACCCTGGCGTTGAAGACCTCTTGCTGCTCGGCCAGATCTCTCTCGGTGCGCGCGAGTTCCTTGCGCTTCTGGCTCAGTTCGACGGTGACCGCATCCAGCTCTCCGCGAAGCCGAGCGAGCGTCGAAGAGGCCTCGTCATGCGCCGCCGTGGCGATACGCACCTCGTTCTCCGCACTTTCGATGTTCTGGTCCAGGGCGGCCATATCCCCGAGAGCCGCCTTGCGGTCTGCCTGGGCCTGGGCAAGTTTGTCTTGCGCCTCCTGCAGGCGGGCGCGGCTGTCCTTAAGCTGCTCGGTCAGACTGGCTGCCGCAGCGGAGGAAGGGCCGGACCCGGTGAACGGCGACAGGGGAAGGAAGGCGAGCATGAGGATTGCCAAGAGCACCACTGCCGGCACCACGCCCAAGACCTTCGCCGCCCGGGCGCACCTTCCGGGGCGATACTTCGTCGTCGGTCGCGCAAATAGCGCTGCTATTCGCGCTTCCTGCCTCCTTGTCTCGCCCGCGGCACGCGCACTCATGCGGCGAAGCGTCATTGTTCAGCAGCCTCCTAGACCTTCAGGAAGCGCCGGAGCCCGATCCCTGAGCCTACCGCCCCGATGACCACCCCGACCGCGAGGAGGATAAGCGTCACCATTGTGTAGGGCACCGCGTCGAGGGGCACAGCCATGAAGGGCATGCTTCCCCGAACCTTGTCGACCAGGAAACTGTTTGCCGCCAGCACCACCACGGCCGCGAGCAGGGCCCCGAAGAAGCCCACTGTCACCCCTTCGATCAAGAACGGCCAGCGGATGAACCAGTTGGTCGCCCCCACCAGCTTCATGATCTCGACTTCCCGCTTACGCGCGAAGATGGAGAGACGGATGGTGTTCGAGATGAGCAGGATGGCTACGATGCCCAGCAACACGATGAAGATGAGCAAGAAGTTCCTTGCCTGCGATGTGAAGCTGAAGATCTTGTCGGCTATCTCCTGGCCGTAGCTCACCTCGTCCACGATGGGGTTGTCCTCGAAGCGCCCGGCCACCGTGGCGACCGTCTGCGGATCGTTGAGCGCCACCTCAAACGAAGCCGGCAAGGGGTTGCCCGTCAGACCTTTGAGGATCTCAGGGTTGTCCTTGAAATCCTCCTTCAGTCTCTCGAGCGCATCCTCTTTGCTCACGAAGGTGGAGCTCTTCACCTCACTCCAGCCCATGATCTCATTCTGCATGGCTTCGATCTCGGCGGGCTCCGGGTCGGGGTCGGTGGTCAGATAGACGGTGATCTCGACCTTGCTCTCCACTTCCGCAAGAAGAGCGTCGGTGGTGTACACGAACACCAAGACTCCACCGAGGACCACGATGGAGAGAAAGACCGTCACCAAGGCGGCTATGGTCATGAAGTAGTTGCGCCTGAGAGACCCGAAAGCCTCCTTCAGGAAGAAGCTAATCCTCGCCATAGCCGCCTCGCTTCTGGTCGCGGATCACTTTCCCGGCATCGAGGGCGATTACGCGGCGGCGCATGCGGTCCACCATCTCCCTGTCGTGCGTGGCCATAAGCACGGTGGTGCCCGTCTTGTTGATGCGATACAGCAACTGCATGATCCCCATGGAAGTCTCGGGATCGAGGTTGCCCGTGGGCTCATCAGCAATGAGCAAGGGCGGATGGTTGACGAAAGCGCGCGCGATGGAGACACGCTGCTGCTCGCCTCCGGACAATTCGTTGGGATAACTGTTGGCCTTGTGCCCCAGTCCGACCAACGCGAGTATCTCGCCGGCCTTCTTCTTGGAGGTGCTGCTGGCCTGGCCGGTCACGACCAGCGCGTACATGATGTTCTCGAAGGCCGTCTTGTTGGTCAGCAGTTTGAAATCCTGGAACACGCAGCCGATGTTGCGACGCAGGGAAGGCACCTTCCACTTGCGCAGCGCGCCCAGGTCGCGTCCGCCGACCATGACCCGTCCCCGGTCGGGCTCGAGTTCCTTGATGAGCAGACGGATGAAGGTCGACTTCCCCGAGCCGGATGGTCCCACCAAGAAGACGAATTCGCCCTTCTCGATGTGCAGACTCACCTTCTCGAGGCCGAGAGTATTGGGAGGGTAGATCTTGGTTACGTCTTCAAACCTGATCACGTGCTACCTGTAACCTCCATTTGGACATCTGGTCATAATTCTTCGAGAACCCGAAAAAGCCTCCAGGAACATGGAACGTCCCACCCCGGATGAGGAGATGCCCCCGGCTACGAGCCCCCAAGCTTCCCCACGGAGCGCTGCCACACATACGCGTGGATGAATTCGTCGATGGCACCGTTGAGCACAGCTTCGACGTTGCCTTTCTCATAATTGGTTCGATGATCCTTGACCAATGTGTAGGGGGCGAGTACGTAAGAACGGATCTGGCTGCCCCAGGCGATCTCTTTCTGCTCGCCCTTCTCGCGTGCCATCTCCTGCTCCCGCTTTTCATGCTCGAGCAGGACGAGCTTGCCCCGCAACATGCGCATGGCCGTCTCGCGGTTCTGGATCTGCGAGCGTTCGTTCTGGCACTGGACGACCGTCCGCGTGGGCACGTGCGTGATGCGCACAGCGGAGTCGGTCTTGTTGACATGCTGGCCCCCGGCACCCGAGGAGCGGTAGGTCTCCACCCGGAGTTCCTTCTCGTCGATCTCCAGTTCGACTTCGCCGTCCACCACAGGTGTCACGTCCACCGACGCGAACGAGGTGTGCCGGCGGCTGGCCGAATCAAAAGGCGAGATGCGCACCAGGCGATGTACTCCCCGCTCGGCAGAAAGGAGGCCATAGGTGTTTTCTCCGTGGACGGTGAAGGTGGCGCTCTTGATGCCCGCCTCCTCACCTTCGCTAGCCTCGTTCAGTTCGGTATCGAACCCACGCGCCTGAGCCCAACGCAGGTACATGCGCAGGAGCATCTCCGCCCAATCCTGGCTCTCGGTCCCGCCGGCTCCCGGGTGGATGCTGACGATCGCATCTCCGGCGTCGAACTCCCCTGTGAAGAGCCGCTGCTCCTCCAGTCGGTCGACGTCGCGAGTGATATCCGCAGTCAGGCGCTGAAGTTCGTCGAGGAGTTCGGCCGGGACCTCTTCGGCGCCGGTGTCCTCGGCGGCCATCTCCACCAGAGTCGTCAGATCGTCGATCTGGTCACGCAGATGCTCGAAATCTTCCAGGCGGTGGCGCAGCCGACTGTACTTGGTGCCCACCGCTTGGGCCTGCGTCTGATCGTCCCAGAAGCCCGGGGCACGCATCGCCTCCTCAAGGAGGGCGATATCACGGGTCAGCGAATCCGGGTCAAAGATAGTCCCTCGCCCACAGGAGCTTCTCGCCGAACGCGGTCACAAGCTCTCGATATGGGGCAAGGGACGGGGTCTGTGTTTCCATGTTTTCTGCCATTATGCGGGGAAGTATAGCCCAAGCGGCAGTGATGTTCCTTCGTCGCTTAACTCGCTCCCGCTCGCAAGGCTCCTTCGGAACACCACTGCCGCTTGGCGGGTGTGTAGTGAAATCCCGCAGAGAGACACGTGGGCACGCGCGCTGTCTACGCCGAGCATTGCGAGCGAGAGCGGGTCAAGCGAGGAGCGGATAGCGCGCGTGCCCGCTACGCGCCGCAGCATTTCTTGTACTTCTTGCCGCTGCCGCAGGGGCATAGGTCGTTGCGCCCCACTTTGTCGCCCACGCTCCGCGGAGCGACCACCGTACGCGTGGCCTGCTGAGCCGCCTCGTATGCCTCGCCTGAGCTGTCGGCCACGTTGTACGAGCGCGCGGCTGCCGCCGTGCGGGCGAAGTTCTGAGCCAGACTGCTGTCGCCGCCCCCGGAATAGGCAAGTTGTTTGGCCGGCGCAGCCGGAGCGGCTTCCGAATCTTCCTTCACCAATTCCAGATGGAAGACGTAGCGGACGAAATCGCTCTGGATGGAGTCCATCATCTCCGTGAACAGCTTGAAGCCCTCGTTCTTGTATTCCACCAGGGGGTCGCGCTGGGCCAGAGCCCTCAGCCCGATACCCTCCCGCAGGTAGTCCATCTCGTAGAGGTGTTCGCGCCACTTGGAGTCGATGGTGCGCAGAAGCACCCAATTCTCCATCTCGCGCATGGCGTCGGCTCCGAAACGGGACTCCTTGGCTTCATAGACCATAAGGGCGTCCTTGATGACGAGGTCGGCCACCTCTTCTTCATCCAGAGCCTCGATGTCGCCGAACGAGGTGATGGTCAGGCTGGTGGGGTAGAACGTGCGCAAAGTGGTCAGCATCTCCTCCAGGTTCCACTCCGACGAGAAGCGTGAGGTCCCTGTGAAGAGGGCCACCTGCTCACGGAGGACGCGCTCGATGATCTCAAGCAAGTCCTCGCTCAGATCGTCTCCACTGAGAATGCGCTGCCGCTGTGAGTAGACGACCTCGCGCTGCTTGTTCATGACGTTGTCGTACTCGAGCACGTGCTTGCGGATCTGGAAGTTCTGCTCCTCCACCTTCTTCTGCGCACTCTCCACCGACCGAGAGATGAGGCTGTGCTCGATGGGGATATCCTCATCCAGACCCAGCCGGTCCATAAGTCGATAGATACGCTCCCCGGCGAAGATACGCAGCAGGTCGTCCTCGAGCGAGATGATGAACTGGCTGGTTCCCGGGTCCCCCTGCCGGCCCGAACGACCCCGAAGCTGATTGTCGACTCTTCGGGCCTCGTGCCGCTCGGTACCCAGCACGAACAGACCACCGGCCTCCACGACTCCGTCGCCCAGCTTGATGTCGGTGCCGCGTCCGGCCATGTTGGTGGCTATGGTCACGGATCCCGCCTGCCCGGCTTCGGCCACGATCGTGGCCTCCTTGGCATGGTGCTTGGCGTTCAGGACCTCGTGAGGGACGCCTCGGCGCTTGAGCATCTCCGACAGGTGCTCCGATTTTTCCACGGAGATCGTCCCCACCAGCACAGGCTGCTTGCGTTCATAGCAGTCGGCTATGATCTCGGCCGCCGCTCTGTACTTGGCCTTCTCGGTCTTGTAGATGAGGTCGTTGCGATCATCACGGACCATCGGTTCGTTGGTGGGGATGATCACCACGTCCATCTCGTAGATCTCGCGGAACTCGTCTGCTTCCGTGGCGGCCGTGCCCGTCATGCCGGCGATCTTCTCGTACAGACGGAAGTAGTTCTGCAGCGTGATGGTGGCGAGGGTCTGATTCTCCTCCTTGATCTTGACGCCCTCCCGGGCTTCGATCGCTTGGTGGAGACCTTCCGAGTAGCGCCGGCCTTCGAGGATGCGGCCGGTGAACTCGTCGATGATCTTGACCTCGCCGTCCTGGACGAGATAGTCGACATCGCGCCGGAAAAGCGCGGCCGCCTTCAGCGCCTGCATGAGATGGTTGACCAACTGGCCGGACAGATCCTCGTAGATGTTGTCGACACCCAGTTCACGCTCCACCGTGGCCAACCCCTTCTCGGTTATAGCCACAGTGCGCTTCTTCTCGTCGACCTCGTAGTCCTCGTCCTCTCCAGGCTTGAGGCGCCGCGCGATGCGGGCGAAGTCGTAGTAGGTCTTGGCCGCGCGCTCACCCGGTCCGGAGATGATGAGCGGAGTCCGTGCCTCGTCGACGAGAATGGAGTCCACCTCGTCGACGATGGTGTAGTAATGGCCCCTCTGCACCTGCTGATCGGGGCGAAGGACCATGTTGTCGCGCAGGTAGTCGAAGCCGAACTCGGTGTTGGTCCCGTAGGTGACATCTGCACCGTAGGCTTCCCGGCGGGCGGGCGCGTCCATCTCGTTCTGAAGTGCCGCCACCGTCAGGCCGAGGAACTCGTAGATAGGCCCCATCCAGGCGGCGTCGCGGTTGGCCAGGTAGTCGTTCACAGTGACGAGGTGCACCCCGCGCCCAGCCAGGGCGTTCAGATACACGGCCATGGTGGCGACCAGAGTCTTACCCTCGCCGGTCTTCATCTCGGCGATGGAGCCCTGATGGAGGATGATCGCGCCCATGACCTGGACATCGAAGGGACGCAGACCCACGGCGCGCCGCGCGGCTTCGCGCGCTGCGGCGAACGCCTCCGGTAGAAGGTCATCCAGGGCCTCTCCCTGCGCCAACCTGCTCCGGAAGACCGCGGTCTTGTCCCTCAGCGCCTCGTCGGACAACGCGGCCATCTCGGGTTCCCGGGCCGATACCCGGGCCACCGTCTCCTCGAGTTGCCTCAGTTTCTTGCCTTCGCCGAAGCGGAGGACCTTGTCCACAACCTTGATCATCGAATATGCCTCTCGGATCGGGGTGCCGGTGTCCGCACTACCCCCCGATTAGGTCTTTCGGCGCCACAGGCGCGTCTCTCTTGCGGCCCTGGGCACCGCCGGCAGACGTCGGGACCGTATCAGCTCTGTGCTTCGATCAGGCCGTAGTTGCCATCATGGCGACGATAGACCACCGCGGTCTCCTGACTCTCAGCATTAGTGAACACGAAGAAGTCATGCCCCACTAGTTCGAGTTGGAGGGCTGCCTCTTCAGGCGTCATGGGTTTGACCATGAACTGCTTGGTCTTGACTATGAGGGGTACGGCGGCATCTTCCTCGACCGCGTTGGGCCCCTCAGGAATCCGGAACCCCTCCGCGATGAATGCCTCCCCGGTGGGCGTCCCCTGATGGGCCTTGAGCTTGCCGCGGTACTTCTTGACCTGCCGCTCCAGCTTCTCGGAGACAAGATCGATGGAGGCGTAGATGTCGGGGGAAGCCTCGCGAGCCCTTATCACCGGGCCCTTGGTGAAGATGGTGACTTCAGCCACCTGGTTGTCGGCGATACTGGGATTCTTCTCCGCCCACATCTCCACTTCGCAGTGGGTACCCTCGGCGAGATACTTGCCAAGACGACCAATCTTCTCCTCGGTGTAAGAGCTTATCGCCTCAGTGATAACCAGATTCCTGCCTTTGACCGTGAGGTTCACGCCGGTCCAACTCCTTGACTCGTCGTAACGTGTTCTGCCCCTCGCCATGCGCCCCGTCGGTCGGGGCGGGAGAACGATGAAAGATACCATATAGCCACCTCAGTCGTGCCCGACCCCCTTACCCGACACAGCTCGCGAGAATGTGAAGACGTACACTGGAAGGCCGACGCCGGCAACGAGGACCCGAGAGACCTCAGAGGCGGTGGCGCCGGTAGTGAAGACATCGTCCACCAGAACCACCTGCCCGCATTTACCAGCCCCGACCACAGCCGACGCCTCCTCACGCATGACGAAAGCCCCGCGCAGATTACTCTGTCTGCCGGCCCTACCCAGACCCTTCTGATGACGGGTGGCAAGCCTCTTGTTGACGAGAGGCGCGCAGTCCAGCCCCGCGGGGCCGGCCAGCGCGCGGGCCAAGCGCTCGGCCTGATTGTAGCCGCGCTCACGCTGGGCCTTACGGTGCGCCGGCACCCAGGTGACCACGGTGCGACCGGCCGGCGCCAAGGAGGAGACGTAGTGCATGAACTCTTCGCGGGCCAGATCGGCCATGAGAGAGCCCAAGACGGGCTGGCCGCCGAACTTGAACTCGGCCACAAGGCGCTTGGCCGCCCCTTCGTGCAAGTGGCTACTGTGCGCGCCCGCATACTCCAGTCCCTTGCCCATGCAGGCAGAGCAGCGTCCGCCGACCAAGGCCTGGAGACCGGGCTCTCCGCAACGTCTGCAACTCACCCCCGAAGGCCTGAGACCGGCCCGGCAGACCGGACACAGATAGGTCTCAAAATCCCCGCAGCCCACGCAGCGGGGCGGGAACAGCACCGACAGCACCGGGTCAGCCAGCGACGCACGGCACCAATGACCGAAACGCGTCGCGGAGGTCGGCCCTGCCATACGCTCCCCGGTCGCCGCACTCTGGGCGAAGCGGGCAGGCTGCTGAAAAGCGAAGCCTTGGCCGCCTGGGCGCACCTTCCGGGGCGATACTTCGTCGTCGGTCGCGCGAATAGCGCTGCTATTCGCGCTTCCTGCCTCCTTGTCTCGCCCGCGGCCGGCGCACTCATGCGGCGAAGCGTCATTGTTCAGCAGCCTTCTAGTCTTCACCGACGCTTGCGCCCACGCGCTGCCCGATGACCCCCTCGACGACGACAGAACCGGGAACAACATGGGAGTGGGGCAGCACCAGCCCGCGCACCACATGCGCTCCGGCCCCCACCGTGACGTCGTCACCGATGACAGTCGGACCCTCAAGAACCACATCTTCCGCCACCACACAGTCGGAGCCCACCACCACGGGGGGCTCGATCCGCACAGATTGGGCGACAGAGGTGCGCTCGCCCACCCATACTCCAGGCCTGACCTCTCGCCCTGGGGTCTCTACATCCACCCTGCCTGAAAGCGCGTCCGCATTGCCGCGCACGTATTCGCCCAGGTTACCCACGTCGCTCCAATAGCCCGCACCTTCCCAGATATGGAAGGGGACCCCGGCGCGCAGCAACTCGGGGAAGACCCGCCTGCCGAAGTCATCGAATTCTCCGGGCAGGATGTGGGAGAAGATCTCGGGCTCGAACACGTAGATGCCGCAGTTGCAGAGGCGAGAGCGGGCCTCCTCGCGACTGGGTTTCTCCTGAAAACCGAGGACCAGATCATCGTCGTCGGCCACCACCACTCCGAAGAGGCTCGGATCGGCGACCTCCTTGACCGCCAAGGTGGCGATGGAGCCTCGACGACGATGTGCCGCAACAAGCCCCGTGAGGTCCAGGTCGGTGAGCGCATCGCCGCTGACGACGAGGAAGGTGTCACCCGCAAGGAAGGCCTCGTTGTTCTTGACCCCACCGGCGGTGCCCAGCAACTCGAGTTCGAAAGAGTACTCGATCTTGAGTCCCAGCCCGGCACCATTGCCGAAGTAGCCCGTGATCGAGTCGGGAAGATGGTGCAGGTTGATGATCACTTCCCCTACACCGTGGCGCTGTAGGAGCCTGAGGATGTGGTAGAGGGCGGGCCGGTTGACTATGGGGGCCATCGGCTTCGGGACCAGATCGGTGATGGGACGCAGCCGAGTACCCTTGCCGGCAGCCATGATCATGGCTCTCATAGGTCCTCCTTAAATCGTTTCGGGCCGAAGAACGCAGCCCGCGCGTGCGTGGCAGCCGCCGTACGCTAAAGCGTTCTGGTTTCGGCCTTGCGCAGGTTGTCCCCAAATGGGGGCAGAACCACCCCTCGCTCCGTGATAATGGCAGAGACATTGCGGGCAGGCGTGACATCAAAAGCGGGGTTCCTGACCTTGACTCCTGTCGGCGCCCAGCGCTCGGCGCCATAGCCTGTCACTTCGGATGCCGAACGCTCCTCGATGGGGATGGCGCTGCCATCCGCAAGCGCGAGATCGACCGTGGAGAAGGGAGCGGCCACGAAGAACGGGACCCCGTGCTCACGGGCCAGCACAGACACGGTATAGGTGCCGATCTTGTTGGCCACGTCGCCGTTGGCCGTGATCCGGTCCGCGCCCACCACCACATGGGTGACGACCCCCTTGCTCATGAAGTGGCCGGCCATGTTGTCTGTTATCAACTCCACCGGTATGCCGTCGCGCATCAGCTCCCAGACCGTGAGCCGAGCCCCTTGGAACAGAGGTCTAGTCTCATCGGCCATGACCCTGAGCGCGGGATTGCGCGCGAAGGCCGACCGGATCACCCCCAGCGCGGTGCCGTAGCCCGCGGTAGCGAGCGCACCCGCGTTGCAGTGCGTGAGGACCACCGGCCGCTCGCCGGTGATGAGCTCGGCCCCGTGCTCGCCGATAGCCCTGCACGACGCGAGATCGTCCTCGTAGATCTGAACAGCCTGTCGCTCCATGGCGGCGGTGATCTCCTCCGGCCCCAGGTCCTCGCGGCTCCACACTCGTTCCATCTCTCCCAGGGCCCACGGAAGATTAACCGCTGTGGGGCGTGTCTCGTATAGGCCCTTGGACGCATGCTGGAGAAAGGCCCGAAAGCGACCGGGATCGTTCGCGTAGGAGAGAAGCGCGGTCCGCGCAGCCAACGCCATACCCATACCGGCCGCGACGCCGAGGGCGGGAGCGCCCCGGACGGCCATGGTACAGATGGCGTCCGCGACCTCCTCCCAGGTCCGGCACGTGACGTAGACTTCCTCGAGAGGGAGGAGGCGTTGGTCGATCATCACCACAGTGCCGTCGTGCCATTCGACCGTTCGGATGCTGTCCACCGCAGAGGTCGGTACCGGAGCGTCCGGACCCACGGCCCGGTCCACCCCGTCGGCTGCGTCCCCCACGTCGATCAGGTCCCCATGTCCCAGCTGGCCAAGTACTCCACCTGTTCGGGCGTGAGCGTGTCGATCTCCGTACCCATGGAGGCCAATTTCAGGCGCGCGATCTCAGCATCGATGTCGGCCGGCACATCGTACACCCGCTTCTCGAGCTGGGCGGCGTTCTTGACCATGTATTCCGCTGCGAGAGCCTGATTGGCGAAGCTCATGTCCATGACGCTCGACGGATGTCCCTCTGCTGCCGCCAGGTTGATCAAGCGGCCCTCGGCCAACAGGTAGACGTTCCTGCCGTCTGCCAGAGTGAACTCCTCCACATACTCCCGCACCTTACGGCGCGCAGCGGCCATGGCCTCAAGCGCGGGGATATCGATCTCCACGTTGAAGTGACCCGTGTTGGCCACGATGGCGCCGTCCTTCATGGCGGCGAAGTGCTCTCCCCTGACCACGTGGATGTCGCCCGTGGCGGTAACGAAGACGTCGCCTATGGGCGCAGCCTGCTCCATGGTCATGACCCGGAAACCGTCCATGACCGCCTCGAGAGCCCGCAGCGGGTCGACCTCAAGCACGACCACACTGGCGCCGTGACCCTTCGCCCGCATGGCCACTCCCCGTCCACACCAGCCGTATCCCACCACGACGACGACCTTGGACGCTATCAAGCGATTGGTGGCGCGGATGATGCCGTCGAGTGTCGACTGCCCGGTACCGTAGCGATTGTCGAACATATGCTTGGTCATGGCTTCGTTGACGGCCACGATGGGATAGCGCAACACGCCATCCTGTTCCATCGACTTGAGGCGGATGACCCCCGTGGTGGTCTCCTCAGTGCCCCCGATGACCTCGGAGGCCGCGTCGGCGCGCTCGCTGTGGAGCAGCCCGACCACATCCGCACCATCGTCCATGGTGATCTGAGGCAGCATGTCGATGACGCTCTGCATGTGCCGGTAGTAGGTGTCGCGGTCCTCGCCCTTTATGGCGAAGGTCGAGATGCCGTACTCGACCACCAGAGCCGCGGCCACGTCGTCTTGCGTGGAGAGCGGATTGGACGCACAGAGTGCCAGTTGAGCGCCGCCGGCCGCCAAGGTGCGCATGAGGCTCGCGGTCTCACTGGTGACGTGCAGACACGCGCCTACGCGGACTCCCTCGAGTGGCCGTTCTCTCGCGAACCGTTCGCGGATAAGCGCCAAGACCGGCATCTCCTTCTCCGCCCATTCGATCCGCAACACCCCGGCTGGCGCCAGGCCCTTGTCCTTCACGTCGTGGTCGACCACTGTGCTTCTCCTTTGTTCTTTCACGCTTGTAGAACCACGGCCGCCGCGAGCCTTAGCCCGAGATGCGCGGCGATGACGGCTACGGGGACCAGTTCCACGCTCACGACGCGGAGATCGAGAGCATCGACCATCTCCCGCTCCCACTCGGTGAGAGCCTTGTCATCACGCACGCCTACCACCGTGGCTAAGGGAATGGTAACACCCGGGCCGCCGCGGAGCCGGTTCTGGACAGTCTCAGGCACATAGACCGCATCGGTCCTCGGGAAGCGGGGGCCGAGCCCGTCATCGTTGGGTCCCCGTAGCGGCGAGTCCCAGCTCAGACCCAGATGATCGACCACGGCCACGACCCGGTCCGCGCCTGCGCCTCTCAGGGCCGTTGCTCCCCTGCGCTGCCCCGTGCAGACGTAGCCGACACGCGTCCCGTCCCGCTCGGAGTCCATGTCCCGCCCCGAGGGATCGCGACCCAGCAGGGCCGCGCGGACCATGTGGACCTGGGCAGGCGTCAGGGAACGTGAGGGGTGGGCGAGCCCCGCTACGGCCAAGGAGACGACCTCTCCCTCGGGCCCGGCCAACGACCGCGCCACCGAGGCCACCAAGTCATCCCCCGCGGCTTGCGCACCGGGCGCGACGATCACTCTCATAGCCGGCCGCCTCTCGTTCGCGCGGATCCTGTGCCTATCGGAGGCACTAGGGCGCGGGAACCGCGATCATCGACTCCGCGATCTTGAGCATCTCCTCCTCGGAAAGGAGGTGTGACAGCGTGTTGGAGACCCAATAGAGGACGCCGCGCGACTTCCACCAGATATGGTCGGCCTTCCCGTTGCTGCCCACGATGGTGAAGGTCACCCCGTTCCGTTCGACCTCTTTTCCCTTACTGGCCGCCGGCGCGTCCGTCCAGGTGGTCTGGGTGATGCCCATATACTGGTCGGTCCTCCCACCGTCCTGCCTCAGCCGGTAGATCATCTTGAGGGCTGGCTTGGTGCCGCCGCCAACCGTGATGTCGTAGGTTCCGCCGGTCTGCGGCATCCTGTCGTAGTAGGTGTAGCCCTCGGGCAGGTAGGCCGGAGCTTGGAGCGGATAGGGGACCATAGTGGCGAGAGCTTTCCACTCGCTGCTGTCGGGGATGGTCTCGATAGTGGGAACGGGTGTGAAGGTCGATGGTATGGCGAAGTCGAGTCCCAAGATGACGGCCACGCGTTCGACCGACGTGCTCGGCTCCGCCGACTTGCTCCCGATCGCGTCGGCTACAAGCCGCGCGTCATCCGCCAAGCCCTCCGGGTAACGGACGACCGTGCTCGCGCGACCGCTGGAATCGGCGTTGCCCACCGTGACTACCTCCGCCCCCATGGTAGTGAGCCATTCCTTCGCTGCAGCCGCTTCCCCTGCCCGCCCGCTGCCGTTCAAGATGTCGACCTCGACTCCGCCCAGGTCGGGACTCTTGGCGGACACGACCGTGGACGAAGTGGTGCTGCTCGTCCCGCCCGAGGACGCAATAGCGGACGAGCCGGCATTCACGGCAGTGGAAGGACCTGATAGGAAAGCCGTTACCGCCTCCCGGATGCGCCGCTCACTGGCGATCACGTAGGACGCACCGTCGATCTCATCGGTCCCGGCCACGAGCGTCACCTGGCGGATGCGCTCACCACCGAGGCGGATGCCCCAGTAGGCCAGCTTCAGAATATCGGTCGCGCCCAGATCCGTGCTCACGTTGTCGAAGAGCGCGCCGATCAGCCCGGGGAGTTTCAGAGGAAGCTCCCAACCCATAGCCTGCTCGCGCATGGCGGCGAGAAAGCGCTGTTGACGCTCCATGCGGCCAAAGTCCCCGTTGAGGTCGTGACGGAAGCGGACGTAGTCGAGTGCATCCGCACCCTCCAGCAACTGGTAGCCGGGAGCCAACTTGATGATCTCCCACTGGTCGTTATCGTTGTAATAGCGTCGATCCACATCCACATAGACGCCACCCAATGCGTCCGTGATGTCCTCGAACGCCTGGAAGTCGACCTCCAGGTAGTGGTTGATGTCCACTCCTGTCAGTTGCTCCACAGTCTGGATAGTCAACGCCGGTCCCCCGAAGGCGAAAGCGGCGTTGAGCTTCTGCTTGCCGTGCCGGGGAACCTCCACGCGCAGGTCCCGGGGAAGGGACAGGATGGAGAGGTAGTCCCCGTCGGGATCGATGTGCACGAGGATGATGGTATCGGACCGGCCATACTGCTCGCCCTCCTCCGCGCGACGGTCCGAACCCAGCACGAGGATGTTCATGGCATTGGGGGATTCAGGCTCTGGTTCAGATTCAGACGCCGTGGTCGTGTCCGAACCCGCGATGGCCACGGGTGCCAGTGTGCTCGGCGGTTTGGAAGAGAGCACGCTCATCACTTCCGGATCGACGCGCTGGTTGGCGACGCTCACCTGGCTGCGGAACCAGAGATAGGACCCACCTGCTCCGGCCAGCAGCACCACCACCAGGGCGATGGTGGTCCAAACTGCTATCCGCTTCCATCTGCCCTGGGAATGCCCTTCCACCGCGTACGTGGTGTAGGGCTTGCGCGTCATCAGTCGGTTACTCCGCCGTTCGGGATCACGATCATGGACTGGGCTACTTTCATGAGTTCGCTCTTGCTCAGGTAGTACGACAAGGTGTTCGAGACCCAGTACAGAGTGTCATCCACCTTCCACCAGATGCGATCAACCTTCTGATTTGTTCCCACGATCGTGTATTCGATACCGTCGCGCTCCACCACTTGGCCCGAACCCGCGGCCGGCGCGTCGAGCCAGGACGTCTCCATGATGCCCATATACTGGTCCTTCTCCTCACCCTCCCGGGTCAAGCGGTAGACGACTTTGACCCCGGGCTTGCCACCATCCGGATCGATGTCGTATGTGCCACCGTCCACGGGCCGGCGATCCACGTAGGCGTAGCCCATGGGGAGATAACCCGGCCCGCGCACCACGAAGGGCGCGGTATCGGCGTAGAGCTTCCACAGGTCGGCGTTCTGGATGCCGTCAGGGTCGGTGATAAACGCCGGACCTTCGTCTTCCGGAGCAGCAGGTCCGCCCGTCGTCGGGGGGGCATCGGTGGCAGCCGTCGCCTGACCTGGGTCGACCGTCTCCGGAGGCGTCATCAACTTGTCGACACCTTCTGCCATGGCCCCGTCCGGCAGGACCACGTAGGAGACTCCGTCTTTGGTCTGCGGGTCACCGGCAACCGTTATCTGCCTGATCCGGCTGCCGTCAAGCTTCACCCCCCATAGGGCCAGTCTGAGGATCTCCGTGGCCGTAAGAGTCGTTTCGATGTTGCCGAACAGCGCGTCGACCATGCCGGGCAGGCGAAGCGGCAGGTCCCAACCCATGGCCTGCTCCCGCATGGCCGTGATGAAACGCTGCTGCCGATCCATACGGCCGAAGTCGTAGTTGAGGTCGTGTCTGAAGCGCACGTAGTCGAGAGCCGAGGCTCCATCGAGCAATTGGTACCCCGGCGAAAGCTTGATGAGTTCCCAATCGGGATCATCGTTGTAGTAGCGTCGATCGATGTCCAGATAGACGCCCCCCAGCGCGTCGGTGATGTCGGCGAAGGCCGTGAAGTCGACCTCGAGGTACTCATCGATGTCCACGCCGGTGAGTTGCTCTATCGTTTTGACGGTGAGGCTCGGCCCCTCCATCGCGTAGGCGGCATTCAACTTGCCGACGCCATGGCCGGGGATCTCAACCCGCAGGTCGCGCGGAAAGGACATCATGGAGAGGAAGTCCTGGTCGGGATCGGCATGCACTAGGATGATGGTGTCCGAACGCCTCTCCTCCCCGCTGTCCTCTGTGCGGTTGTCGGAGCCCAGCACGAGGATGTCCGTACCCGTGGGGGTCCCGACCGAAGTCGCGAAATCGTTGCTATCGATGACTCCCGTGATCTGCGCGTCGTCGGTCTGTGCAGCGTCCACCTGAGCGTAGAACCACCAATAGGAGCCGGCAGCGCCGGCAAGAACGAGTACGACCACAGCAAGTAGCGACCAGCCGAGGATACGCTTCAGCTTCCGCTTGCGCATCCGTTCGGCGGTATAGACGGTGTAGGCCTTGTCTTTCAGAGGTACTCCACAAGCAAGTGAAAGACAGAGTTTAGCGCCTGTCCCTGCGGGGGGCCAACTTCAGGCCGGTCCGCGGAGGCGAGGCCCTACGCCTCCACCCTCTCCACCTCGCCGCCCAAGGAGCGCAGCTTCACTTCGAGGCGTTCGTAGCCACGATCCACATGATGGATCTCCCGCAGTTCGGTGCAGCCCTCTGCCACCAGACCGGCAAGGGCCAGGGCGGCCCCACCACGCAGGTCGGGGCAGCGCACGATGGCGCCGGTGAGAGAGCGTCCACCCGTGACCAAGGCATGGTTGCCGTCGACCCTGATGTCGGCTCCCAGACGGATCAGTTCGTCCACGAAGCCGAACCTCTGCTCGAACACGTTCTCCGTGACCAGGGAGACCCCGCGGGCTACCGAGAGTAGGGTCATCATCTGCGCCTGCAGATCGGTGGGAAAGCCTGGATACGGAAGCGTGGCCACATCGGCGGCCGTGTAGGTTCGCGGGTCGCCGCTCGCCTTGATGCTGTGGGGAGTCTCCTGGATCTGCACCCCAACCGACCGCAGCTTCTGCAGAAACAGCTCAAGCACGTGAGGACTGATACCCGTGACTTCCACTTCGCCCCCGGTGACCGCACCGGCGATGAGAAAGGTACCGGCCTCGATGCGGTCGCCTAGCACGGTGTGCTCAGTCGCGTACATCTCCTTGACGCCTGCGATGCGAATGGTGGAACTCCCGGCGCCCTCGATGTTGGCGCCCATGCTCATGAGAAACTTGCAAAGGTCGACGATCTCGGGCTCCCGAGCCACGTTCTCAAGTACGGTCGCCCCTTCCGCGAGGACCGCGGCCATGAGAAGGTTCTCCGTCGCACCCACGCTGGGGTAGTCGAGAAAGACGTTTGTGCCACGAAGCCGCTCGGCGCTCACCTCTACGAACCCGTGCTCGGAACTGACCGTGGCGCCCATGTCGGCCAGCCCCCGCAGGTGGATGTCGATCTTGCGCGGCCCCAGGTTGCAGCCGCCGGGCATAGCCACCCGGGCAGTGCCGAAACGAGCCACCAACGGACCCATGATCTGAATGGAGGCCCGCATGCGCTGCACCAGCTCGTAAGGGGCTACGTGGGAACGAACCTCCGTGGTATCCACGGTGAGAGTCTCCTCGGAGAACTCCACGACGGCGCCCAGGTGCTCGAGCACTTCCTTCATGGTGCGCACGTCCTGGATATCAGGCACGTTGTGAAGGACGCTCACACCGGAGGCGAGCAGAGACGCGGCCATGAGTTTGAGTGCGGAGTTCTTCGCTCCCGACACCGCTACTTGGCCACGCAGCTTCAGCCCGCCCCGGACTACGAGCCGGGGCTCTGAGGAGTCTGCCGTCACCAAACTATGCCAGCTCAGCGACTTTCAGCCGGTTACGAGCCCGGCGTATGGCCAGTTGCTCACGATAGGGATCCACTTCTTCCCCTTCCGGCACCGTGCCTTGATGGTACATGTCAAGCCTCTGCGTTGCCCGCTCCAGCGCTCTCTCCACCCGCGGTATGTCTATGGCGTTGGCCTCTTCAGCTGCGTCGGCGAGGATGATCACCTTGTTGAATTGTACCTTGGCGAAACCATCGGCGACAGCGAAGCTCATCCAGGTCCCGTCGAGATCCAGGACCCGCACCCGCCCAATCGCCAAGTGCGCGATGAGGGGCGCGTGTCGAGGCAGGATGCCGATCTCCCCGGTGACCGCGGGGATGACCACCATCTCCACGTCGCCCTCGAAGACCAGTCCCGTGGGAGCGACCAGTTCGAACCTGAGGTAAGGGCTGCCCTCGTCGGCCATCGCCAGCCTCTCCTAGACCGCTGCCGTGACTTCGTCCGCCGCCGCGGCAGCAGCCTGCGAGGCGCGGGCGGTGGCGAGGACGTCGTCGATGCCACCCTGCATACGGAAGGCCTGCTCGGGGAGGTCGTCGTGCTTGCCCTCGAGGATCTCCTTGAAGCTGCGCACCGTCTCCTTGAGGGGCACGAACTTGCCCGGGATGCCGGTGAACTGCTCGGCCACGAAGAAAGGCTGCGACAGGAACTGCTGGATCTTGCGGGCGCGCCGTACCGTGACCTTGTCTTCGTCGGACAGCTCGTCCATGCCCAAGATGGCGATGATGTCCTTGAGGTCCTTGTAGCGCTGCAGGATCTCCTGCACCCTGGTGGCCGTCTCGTAGTGCTCGTCACCGACCACCTGGCGGCTCAGGGCGCGACTGGTGGAGTCCAGCGGGTCCACGGCCGGGTAGATACCTACCTCCGCGATGGAGCGGCTGAGCACCGTGGTGGCGTCGAGGTGGGCGAAGGTGTTCGCCGGAGCAGGGTCGGTGAGGTCGTCGGCCGGCACGTAGATGGCCTGCACCGAAGTGACCGACCCCCGCCGCGTGGAGGTGATGCGCTCCTGTAGCTCGCCCATCTCGGAGGTGAGAGTGGGCTGATAGCCGGCGGCAGAGGGCATGCGGCCCAGAAGGGCAGACACTTCCGACCCCGCCTGCACGAAGCGGAAGATATTGTCGACGAACAGGAGCACGTCTTGGCCCATGACGTCGCGAAAATACTCGGCCATGGTGAGAGCCGACAGGGCCACGCGCAGACGTGCCCCTGGGGGTTCGTTCATCTGACCGAAGACCATGGCCGTCTTGCTGATGACGCCGGACTCTGTCATCTCCAGGTAGAGGTCGTTGCCCTCACGCGTGCGTTCGCCAACGCCGCTGAACACCGAGATACCACCGTGGTGGGTGGCGATGCTGTGGATGAGCTCGAGGATGACGACGGTCTTGCCCACGCCGGCGCCGCCGAACAAGCCTACCTTGCCGCCCTTGACATAAGGCGCGAGCAGATCGATGACCTTGATACCCGTCTCCAGGATCTCGGTGGTGGGCTCAAGCTCCTCGAAGGTGGGTGCCGGGCGGTGGATGGGCCACTTCTCCACACCGGCCGAAAGCGGCTCGCCCTCGTCGATAGGCTCACCAAGGAGATTGAACAGTCGCCCCAGTGTTTCCGAACCCACCGGGACGGCGATGGCCTGTCCGGTGTCGACCACCTCCATGCCCCTCGCCAGACCGTCGGTCGAGTCCATGGCCACGGCCCGGACCTTGTTGTCGCCGAGGTGCTGCTGCACCTCGGCGACCAGATGGATGTGACCGGAGGAGGTCTCGGCATCCACTTCGAGCGCATTGTAGATGGCAGGCAGAACTTCGCCGAACTGAACGTCCAGCACCGGCCCAATGATCGCCACTATCTTGCCCTTGTTCATCGTGTCTCGTCTCCTCCTTCTCGAGCTCGGCTCGAGCTTCCTATCCAGACAGGGCGTCGGCGCCCGCGACCACTTCCAGGATCTCGTTGGTGATAGACGCCTGCCGCACTCGGTTCATAGCCAGGGTCAGATCGTCGATGATCTCGTTCGCCGCATCGGATGCGTTACGCATGGCCGTCATGCGGGCCCCGTGCTCACTCGCGATGCTCTCCAGGAAAGCCCTGAATATAGAGATCTCCACATAGGAGGGCAGAAGCTCGGCCAGTATGACCGCTTCTGAGGGCTCGAACATGAAGTCCAGGTAGTGAGCGGCGCCTTCCGGAACGAACTCGACGGCCAGTTCTTCCTGGATGGGCAGGATCACCCTATCCACCAGGTCCTGCTCCATGGCGCTCTTGAACTGGTTGTAGATGATGTGGACACGGTCCGTCTCCCCGTTGCTGTAGCGCATGCTCACCCGGTGGGCAAGCGCTTGGGCGTCGAGGAAGGCCGTGCGGTCGGTTATATCCGCATAGGTATTGTGCAGCTCGAAGCCCTGGAAGCGCAGGGTGCCTATGCCCTTTCTCCCCACGGGCACCAGGTGAATGTTCTTGCCCTGGCTCTCGTACTCGCGGTAGCGCTCGACGGCGCGACGCACGACGTTGGAGTTGAAGGCCCCACACATCCCCCGGTCCGCTGTGACGGGGATGATAGTGACTGTATTCACCTCGGCGTGTTCCCGCACCAGAGGCGACATGCTCACGTCCGCGGGCAGATAGCGGGCGAAGCCCCCTATGAACTCGAGCATGTTGTCGGCGTAGGGTCTTGTGGCCTCGATGCGCTGCTGCGCGCGCCGAAGGCGCGCCGCGGCAACCATCTCCATGGCCTTGGTGATCTTTCTCGTATTCTGCACCGAGATGATGCGCCTGCGGATGTCTTGTTGAGATGCCATATGATTCTAGTCGTCCAGGTGGGCAGCCATTGCTCAGAACGTCATGGCGGCTGAGGCCAGCTCGCCTCCGATGGAGTCCTTCCAGGTCTCCTTGAAAGTCTCGACGGCCGTTCTCAGAAGGTCCTCGGTCTCCGGCGCAAGATCCTTTGTTTGGGCTATCAACTCACCGATCTCGGGATGATGGTTCGACAGGTAGTCCCGCAACAGATCGTTGAAGCGGCTGACCTGTGCCACAGGTATGTCGTCCAAATAGCCTTGGGTGGCCGCAAAGATGATCATCACTTGCTCCTGCACCGGCCAGGGCATGAACTGAGGCTGGTTGAGGGCCTCCACCAGACGTTCACCGCGGGCGATGGCCCTCTGCGTGTCCTGGTCGAGCTCGGAGCCGAACTTGGCGAAAGCCTCGAGCTCCCGGAATTGGGAGAGGTCGAGGCGCAGGGAGCCGGTAACCTTCTTCATGGCCTTGATCTGAGCGTTGCCTCCCACCCTGGACACTGAGATACCGACGTTGATGGCCGGCCTGATACCGGAGTAGAACAGGTCGCTTTCCAGGAAGATCTGTCCGTCGGTGATGGAGATGACGTTCGTGGGGATGTAACCCGACACGTCTCCGGCCTGAGTCTCGATGACGGGGAGGGCCGTGAGAGAACCTCCGCCTTCCTTGTCGCTGAGCTTGCAGGCCCGCTCGAGGAGGCGGCTGTGGAGGTAGAAGATGTCGCCGGGGAACGCTTCGCGGCCCGGGGGACGGCGCAGCAGCAAGGACATCTGCCGGTAGGCGTCGGCATGCTTGGTGAGGTCGTCGTAGATGCACAGAGCGTGCCGACCTGAATACGTGAAGTACTCGCCCATGGCCGCGCCGGCGTAGGGCGCGATGTAGCGCATCGGCGCCGAGGTCGATGCCGAGGCCATGATGACGATGGTGTAGTCCATCGCCCCGTGCTCCTCGAGCCGCGCCACGAGACCGGCCACGGTGGAAGCCTTCTGGCCGACGGCCACGTAGATGCAGATGACGTCCTGGCCCTTCTGGTTGATGATCGTGTCCAGGGCGATGGCGGTCTTGCCGGTGCCGCGGTCCCCGATGATGAGCTCGCGCTGCCCTCGGCCGATGGGGATCATCGAGTCAATGGCCTTGATGCCGGTCTGCAGGGGCTCCTTCACAGGCTGGCGACCGATGACCCCGGGGGCCTTGAACTCGACCGGCCGGAACTCGATGGTGTCGAGGGAACCCTTGTCGTCCAGCGGCACGCCCAGAGGGTTGATGACCCGGCCGACAAGCGCTTCACCCACCGGCACCTGGATGACCTTTCCGGTGCGCTTGACCTGGTCGCCCTCCTTGATGAGGGTGTCTTCCCCCATGAGGACGACGCCGACGCTATCCTCCTCCAGGTTCAGGACCAGCCCCATCACCCCGTGAGGCAATTCGAGCATCTCGGATGCCACCGCGTTCTCCAAGCCCTGGATCCGGGCCACCCCGTCGCCCACCTGCACGACTGTGCCGACTTCCTGGATGTCTATCCCCGCCTCGTACTGCTTGATGCGGGACTTAAGGACGCTGGTTATCTCCTCAGGACGCAGCTTCAACTGAACCCTCCAAGCTAGCCACAGGGCTGATCAACAGTTCGCGGAGACGCTCCAGACGGTGCCGAACGGTGGCGTCGGCGATGCGGTCGCCGATGCGCAACTTGAGACCACCGAGGATCTCCTTGTCTACAGTCAACTTGAATTCCACCTTCTTCTGCAGCGAGCTCTCTATCTTCTCTCTGAGCGTTTGTTCCAAGGCCGGCGTGAGGGGAACCGCCGTCACCACCTCCACATGCACGATGCCTTCCGCCTTCTCGACGAGGTCCACAAAGGCTTCGTACACATCGGTCAGTTCGGACTCCCGGCTCTTGTCGACCATCAGCTGCAGAAGATTCCGCATCAGCTCATCCCCGCCCTCGGTGAGTTCGAGCAGCACCTGCTTCTTGCGGTCGTCCGCGATCTCCTCGGCCGTCATGAACCGGCGCAGCTCCGCGGACTCAGCGAGCGCCTTCACGAAGGCATCCAGGTCCCTACGGACATCCGCCACCCGGCCCTCCTCTTGGGCGGCCTCATAGAGGGCGGCGGCGTAGACTCGAGATATCTTGCTCTGGCTCACTCTGGCACTCTTCTAGTTCTCGCTGATCTTGTGCAGGTCGATCCCGTCGATGGCTTCCTGGATAAGGCGGATCTGGTCGTCACCGGAAAGTCCGGTACGAGCCACCCGCTCGGTAGCCGCGATGGTCAGATCCGCCACCTCAGCTCTGATGCTGTCCAGCGCCTGCCGGGTGTCGCGCTCTATCTGCGAACGCGTCTTGGCCAAGGTCGCGTCGGCCTGCACCCGTGCCTCCGCAAGGATCTCGGCCTTGTTGGCCTCGCCCAGTTTGCGGGCCCGGTCCAGGATGCTCTCGGCCTCTTGGCGGGCCTCGCTCAATTGCAGCTTGTAGTTGGCCAGAAGTTCCTGGGCCTCGTCGCGCAGTCGCTCGGCGTCGTGTATGGCCTGGTGGATGTCGTCCTGCCGCCTCTTCTGCAGAGCCATGAGCGGATTGAAGGCGAACTTGTAGAGCAGTCCGCACAGAGTCAGGAACGTGATCAGGGACCAGATGAACAGCCCTGGGTCTATCTCAAATATTTCCATGCTTGCTCCCGGCCTCTCCTGCCTTCATACCGCGACCCGCGATGGATCGCGCACGAGTCTGCTTGCTAGACGACAAAGAGCAGGATGATGGCGATGACGAAGGCGTAGAGAGCCAACGCTTCGGTCAGGGCCATACCGATGATGAACACGGTACGGATGTCACCCGAGGCTTCCGGCTGCCTGGCGATGGCTTCGGTCGCGTGCCCCGTGAGATAGCCGATGCCGATGCCCGGACCGATGGTGGCCAATCCCATGCCGATACCGGCGGCAAGGTTGGCAGCGGTTTGTGGGTCCATTACGTGCGTCCTCCTTGATCCAGGGTTGTTGCTAGTGACTACCGTAGATGGCGGTCTCGATGTACACGGTGGAAAGCAGCGAGAAGATGTAGGCCTGTATGAAGGCGACGAACACCTCGAAGGCATACATGATCACGACGAAGAGGAAGGTCGGCACCACGATGAGCCCGGAGAACTCGAGCAGAAGACCGAGCATCACCAGGATGATCAGGTGTCCGGCGACCGTATTGGCGAATAGTCGAACGGAGAGCGAGAGCGGCTTGAAGATCGCCCCCATGATCTCCACGGGCACGAAGAGGACGTTGAGCGGCCGAGCCAAGGACTTGGGTACTCCCGGGGGGGTCATGAATTCCTTGACGTAGCCCTTGCCGTGACTCTTGATCCCCAGGTACTGGGTCAGGACGAACGTACACATCGCCAGAGCGAAGGTGACGTTGATGTTGGCCGTGGGCGTGTAGGGCTTGAGCGCCATGGGCTTTGGAATCAGCCCGATGAGGTTGGTGACCATGATGAACGTGAAGAGGGTGAGGATGAAGTAGTAGTACTTCTTGCCCTTCTCACCGATCTGCCCGCACAGATGGCCGGTGGCGAAGCCGATGAGGATCTCTGCCACCGTCTGCAGACGGTCGGGCTCTTTCTTGGCTTTCCTGGCCGCCCAGAAGAAGAAGACGAAGACCACGACGGCGCCTACCCAGAGGTAGATGACCGCGTTGGTGATGGAGAGATCGAACGGCCCTATCTTGGGAATGGGCACGATGGTCTGCACGTTGAGTTCGTGCAGTGCCTCGACGATCTTGCCACCGGTCTCCTCAGCAGCCACGGCCGTCTCCCTACAGTACGCTGCCCACGCCGGCCGAAGGCGGCGCGCTGCGTCGGTTGTTCATGAGTGAATACATCCACACCCCGTTAAGGATGGTGAACACGATCACGAAGGCGAGACAAAGGACAAGCATGTTGAGCGATGTCCACAGCCCGAGCGCGATCAGCACCCCAACCAGGACCATCAAACGGACGAAGGAACCCGCCGATGGTCACCAGCGGGACCATGGCGAACCTGCGCTCGGCTGCCCACCGGTGGAGGCGGACGGACAGGAGATGATAGGCGACGGCGAGAGCGACACCGATGGCCCCAGACACCACCGCCAGTCCCACAGCATCCTCCTGTCCGCGCTTTTGCCCTACCGGGAGCGTCGCTCCGGATCATCGTCTCCACGAGGACCCTTGGTCCCCTTCGCCCCTGTCTTGAGGCTTCTCGAACAGGGTCCTCATGAGCGAAGCGAATCCCATGACGGCCCCTACGAAGACCCCGATGACCATGAGCCAGGGCCTAGTGTGGAACCAACCGTCACACAGATGGCCGAGCCACGTGAAGAGCAGTACTGACGCGACAAAGGTGAACCCTAAGCTACCTGCCTGCGACCAATCTCCCCGCTTGACTGTCCGCTCATGGAACGACACCTGCATTATAGGCAGTGAGAGAGGCAATCGCAAGAGTGAATATTGCCATATCTCGAAATGATAACGGAATATACATTATCGCCCCCATTTTCAGGAGCGTGGAGCGATCTCCTTGCGTACGAGCAGGGTGCCGGCCTCCTCGAACACCTCCATGGCCAGGGCGTCGGGGTAGGTGCCGGCGTAGTACACAGCCACGATGTCGGCGTTCACAAGCATCTTGGCGCAGACCGCGCACGGCTGATGAGTGCAGTAGAGCTCGGCTCCCTGGATGGAGACCCCGTGATACGCGGCCTGGATGATGGCGTTCTGCTCCGCGTGCAATCCTCGGCAGAGTTCATGCCGCTCTCCGGAAGGGACCCCGAGCTGCTCGCGCAGGCAACCCCTGTCCTCGCAATGGCGCAGGCCCCTGGGGACGCCGTTGTACCCCGTGGCCAGGATCTGGCGGTTCTTGACCAGGAGACGCGCCCACGTTGCGACGGAGACAACTGGACCGGGTGCCCACCACCTGCGCGATCTCCATGAAGTAGTCTTCCCAGGAAGGGCGCTGCAGGCCGACCGACCTCTTCACCTGGATCGGTCATCAGAAGGGATAGCGACCGATAGAGCGGGAAGGCCGCGGTGAGTTCCCGGGTGCGCCGGTGCAGCCGGTCGAGGTCGGCCTCGGTCTGTTCATCTGGTCAGGACTTCCACGATCATACGGCCCACCTCCTTCATCTCTTCGCTGCCGAAACCCCGCGTGGTCATGGCCGGAGTGCCCAAGCGAAGACCGGAGGTGATCATGGGGGGACGCTCGTCGTAGGGCACGCTGTTCTTGTTGGCGGTGATGCCGATACGGTCCAGGAGTTCCTGGGCGCGTTTACCGGTCATCTCGGTGCCGCTGAAGTCCACAAGCATGAGGTGGTTGTCGGTGCCGCCCGACAGCAGCTTCAACCCGCCTTCGAGGAGGACCTGGGCGAGTGCACGGGCGTTCGCGACGGTGCGGTGTTGCCGCACCCGGAAATCCTCGGTGGAGGCGAGGAGGAAGCAGACGGCCTTACCCGCGATCACATGCTCGAGCGGGCCGCCCTGCAGTCCGGGGAAGACCGCCTTGTCCAGACGCGCGGCATCCTCCGCGCGGCAGAAGATCGCCCCGCCGCGGGGACCGGCCAAGGTCTTGTGGGTAGTGGTGGTCACCCACTGGGCGTGAGGCAGCGGCGACGGATGAGCCCCGGCGGCCACCAGACCCGCGATGTGAGCCATATCCACCATGAGCTGCGCTCCGACCTCATCAGCTATGGCTCGGAAGGCGGCGAAGTCGAGTATGCGTGGGTAGGCGCTCGCACCGGCGACGATGAGCCGCGGGCGATGCCTGAGTGCCTGGGCGCGCACCTCGTCCATATCGATGAGGCCCGTCTCTCGCTCGATGCCGTAGTGGACGAAGGTGTAACCGCGACCGGAGAAGTTGATGGTGTGCCCGTGCGTCAGGTGCCCGCCATGGGCCAAGCTCATGGCAAGGACGGTCTCACCCGCTTCCAGCATGGCCCAGTAGACGGCCTGGTTGGCGGTGGAGCCGGAGTGGGGCTGCACGTTGGCGTGCTCGGCACCGTACAGGGCGCAGGCCCGTTGGATGGCGAGAGACTCGACCTCGTCGACCACCTCGCATCCGCCGTAGTAGCGCGCACCTGGATAACCCTCGGCGTACTTGTTCGTGAGAACGGTCCCCACGGCTTGGAGTATCGGTAGGGGGGTGAAGTTTTCCGAGGCGATCAATTCGATGTTGTGCTGCTGCCGGGCGAGTTCCTTCTTGATCATGGCCGCCAGGACAGGATCAGCCTGTTCCAGTGGCAGGTCGGCGTAGCCCGCCGCGCCCGAGTCGGTTGTCACGATCCTTGTCCTTTCTCGTATCCGCCCCGCATCATCTCAAGCCGTGTCGCGTACTTGCCACCCTCAAAATCTTCGGCCAGCCACGCCTGCAGTATCTCGACCGCCGCCCCGGCCCCAAGGACGCGGGCGCCCAGACAGAGGATGTTGGCGTCGTTGTGCCGCCGGGCCATGCGGGCCGAGAAGGACTCGCTCACCGAGACCGCCCGTGCTCCGGGGTACCGGCAGGCGGCCAGGGCCATGCCCAGACCCGTACCGCAGACGAGCACCCCCATGTCGACTGCAGCATCCGCGAGCGCCTGTGCGACCTTGCCCGCGTACACGGGGAAGTCCACGCTTTCCAAGCTATCGGTACCCATGTCGACCACCTCGTGGCCCTGTGCCACCAGTTCGGCGATCAAGGGCTCCTTGAGCACAAAACCGGCATGGTCGCAGCCAAATCCGTAACGCATCTATCGCCTCCTCACGAGCGAGCACAAGAATATCAGATGGGTTCCCAGGCCCGGTCCCCGACGGAAGGCTACGGGGCAGAGGCGCGACTCCGGCCTATGCGCGAGTCCGACCTATATCAGACCACATGCGCTATCCGCTCCAGTACTTCGGCGGCCGGCGCGGCACCTTCGCGCAGGATGAGTGGTCGCTCTCCGGAGGCGAGCGGGCGCAGATCCACTACCGTCGAAGGCCGCGCGGAGCCTGTCGGGTCTCCTCGGCCGGCCGCCACGGCTTTGGGCGCGGCCCCAGCCCTGGCGCCCGGCGAAGCAGTCGAGGTTACTTCCCCCGAGGCGCCACTGCTCAGGGCCAGCGAGCAATGGGCCAGAAGAACGGGGTCCACGTCGGCCAGAGTAGCCGCTTCCTTCTCTCCGCTCACGTTGGCGCTGGTCGCCGCCACTCCCGTCCCCAGGCGGGCCAAGAACTCGAGCAGGGGCGGATGGTCGGGGACCCTCACACCGAGCGAGTCTTCGGTGCCCACCAGGGGTGGTCGGGGAACCGCGGTGGAGATCACGAACGTGAAGGGTCCCGGCAGCAGGGCTTCGAGCACCTTCCTGGCCCCGGGCTCCAGGTCGGGCAGGGCTTCGGCCACGGCCTCCACAGAAGGGAAGAGGGCGGCCACCGGCTGGGCGAAGTCGCGGCCCTTGGCGGCGAACAGTCGCCGCACCCCCGCGGCCGAATCCCAGCGGGCCGCCAAGCCATACACAGTGTCGGTGGGCAGTCCTATCACTGCTCCGGCTGCGAGCGCACGCGCCAGCGACTCCACAGCTTCGGCGTCCAACTCTCCCAGATCACGCCCAGGCGATCCCGGAAGGGTGGCAGCCACAAAGCGGTCTTTGCCCGACAGATCGCGGTGAGTCGCAACCAGGGCAAGACCGGCCGCCCGGGCCATGTCGCCGACGGCCGCAGCCTGCTGGTGCCCGACCTCCAGGAGCAGCGTGCCGCCGGGCAGCAGGACGCGCGCTGCTTCGGGAAGAAGGCGTCGGTACACGTCGAGGCCGTCAGACCCCCCATACAGGGCTGTCCGTGGCTCGAACAGCCTCACATCCAGGTCCAAGGCCTCCATCTCGGCGGCGGTGACGTAGGGCGGGTTGCTCATGACCAAGCGTAGACTGCCATCGGGAACACCGCTCAAGAGGTCCGCCTGCCGCATTTCGACCAGTCCATCCAGTCCCGCGGCCGCTCGGTTGCGCACGGCCACCGCCAACGCGTCGGGACTCACCTCCGTCGCCAAGACCGCCAGTCCCGTCTCCTGGGCAAGGCTGAGCGCGATGGCGCCGCTACCTGTGCCCACGTCCGCGAGAAGGGGCCGGCCCCGCCTCTTGTCGGAGCCGGCGGGGGACTCGCCGGAAGCCGCCCAAGACCCCGGAGGCTCCGGGCGGTCAGCCCATGTCTCCCAGAGCGGCCTGAGACGCAGGATCCCCAGAGCCAGGTCGACCAGTTCCTCTGTCTCGGGGCGGGGGATGAGAACTGCCGGCGCCACCTCCAGAGTCAGGCGGCGAAAGTGGGCGCGACCCAGGATGTGGGCCACCGGCTCATGTTGCGCGCGGCGCGCGATCAGAGCACGGAAGTGATCCACCTCAGGGGAGAAGAGGGGCCGATCATGGTGCGTGTACAACTGGATGCGCTCGAAACCCAGGGTATCCGCAAGGAGCAGTTCTGCGTCGAGACGAGGGGAGCTCGAGCCCTTCTCGCGCAGGTATCCGGCGGAAGTATCCAGCAGCGAGCCGATCGTCCAGGCGCTCACGCCCTCGACCCTCGCGACGGTCAGAAAGCGGTCGCGGCCAGCTGCTCCGCGCGCTCGTGGGCCTGCAGCGCGTCGGTGAACTCCTCCAACTCACCCTGCAGGATGGCTTCCAGGCGGTGAGATGTGAGCCCGATGCGGTGGTCGGTCACCCTGCCCTGCGGGAAGTTGTAGGTGCGGATCTTCTGGGAGCGATCACCTGTGCCCACCTGGCTGCGGCGCTGTGCCGCCTGTTCGGCGTCTTGCTGCGCCTGAGCCATGTCGTAGAGTCGCGCCCGCAGGATGCGGAAGGCCCGCTCCTTGTTCTGCAGCTGGGACTTCTCGTCCTGACAGGAGACGACCAAGCCGGAAGGGACATGGGTCAGTCTCACGGCGGAGTCGGTCGTGTTGACCGACTGCCCTCCCGGTCCTGTGGAACGGTATACGTCGACCCGCACATCGTTGGGGTCGATGTGTATCTCAACGTCCTCCACCTCCGGAAGCACGGCAACGGTGGCGGTGGAAGTGTGGATACGTCCCGTGGATTCGGTGACCGGCACGCGCTGGACCCTGTGTACACCCGACTCATATTTGAGCGCACCATAGGCGCCCCGGCCCTTGACCTCGAAGATGACTTCCTTTATGCCGGCCAAGGACGCTTCGCTGGTGGAGAGGATCTCGGTCTTGAAACGCATGCGCTCAGCGTAGCGCATGACCATCCGCTGCACCTCGGCCGCGAAAAGAGCCGCCTCGTCGCCGCCGGCCCCGGCCCGCACTTCGACGATGGCGTTCTTATCGTCGCGCGGGTCCTTCTCCAGCACGGCCAGACGGAGTTCCTGCTCCAGCTGGTCCATCCTCTCGCGCGCCGAGGTCTTCTCCTCAGCAAGGAACTCTTTCATGTCGGCTTCGAGCCCGCCCTCGGCCGATATGGCTTCAGCCTCCTCAAGAGCAGTGCGCGCTTCCCGGTAGGCTACAGCCAGCCGGTAGGCCTCCTCCAAGTCAGAGTGGACCTTCGATACCTCCGCGTAGCGGGCTTGGTCGCGCAGTACGTCGGGGTCGGCCATCTCCTGCATGAGGGCGGCATACTTCTCTTCTATCTCGTTGGCAAGTCTATCGATCATGTGCTCTTGCCCGGTGACGAGGCGCGACGATCACGCCGAAGCCGGTATGGCCGCGGCAGCCTGTTGCTCCGCTCTGTCCATGGCCACGGCGTCCTCGAGCGCGGCGGCCGCCACCTCGAGTTGGTCGGGAGTGGGTTCGCGCGTAGTCAATCTCTGCAACTGGAGACCGGGCCATAGCAGCGCCCGACCGTACAACGTGTTCGGCCTCTTGCCCAACCACTTGATGCCGATTTCGTACGCGATGCCGATGATGATGGGGATGCCGATGAGCCGAGACAACACCAGGATGGGAAGCGGCGGCTTACCCACGAAGGCGAACAGGAAGACCGACAGCACCATGACGATCAGGAGGAAGCTGGTGCCGCAGCGCGGATGACGGGTTGAGAAGCCCGCCGCTTTCTCCGCGTCCGGAAGCCCGTAGACCTCAAAGGCGTGGATCAGCTTGTGTTCGGCGCCGTGATACATGAACACGCGCCGCAGGTCGGGAATGAGCGAGATGCCCACGATATAGAGCAGGAAGATGGCGATGCGGATGAGACCCTCGACCAGGTTGAACACGAAAGGATTGGAGAAGGTATCTTCGAACACCTTGACCACCGTGAGGGGGATGACGATGAAGAGGCCTACGGCCATGATCACGGCGATCCCGAGGGTGACGGCCAGCTGTTTCCAGCCAAAAGGCTCGTCGGCCGCCTTGCCGGCTGCCGCGGGTGCCTGCCTCGCAGGCCGATCCGGGCCCGTGTCCCCCGGCGCAGGAGTCTCAGCCTCGCCGGCTGCGAGCGCGGTGGCGGCCCCACTCGGACCGGCAGCCTCGACAGAGGCGATGGCCGCCTGATCCGTCGTCTCAGATGCTCCGTCCACGTCATCTTCTTCCAGTCCTATGTTGGCCGAGATGCCGAGAGCCCGGACCCCCAAGCGCATGGAGTCGTAGAGAGCTACAACACCGCGGATCACAGGCAACCTCAACACGCGATGGTGCGAGCCAGGAGGGTCCAGGGGGAAGGACTGCCGCGCAATGCCGCCCGAAGGCCTGCGCACGGCCACGGCCCAGCAGTTCCGGCCCCGCATCATTACTCCTTCGATGACGGCCTGACCACCGAAGCTGTAATCGGTGCAAACTGGCGCTCCCTGCTCCTTGTCCTGACGAGCCGAGCTCATGGCGAGGTGGCCGAGCGCACGAGGTCGAGGGCCAGTATCTCTTCCTCGGTGTAGGGCTCCCCACAGGCCATCTTGCCCTCGGGGCAGCCGGCAGTCATGCAACCGGGACCGGTACCCGCAAAGAGAGACGGTGCTGTGGAGAGCGCCAGCTGGCGCATGACCCAGGCCAAGCGATTGATCTCCCACTGCGCACGGCGACAGCAGCGGATGGAGAAGAAGTGCCGAAGTTCGCGCGCGTTCATAGTGACCACGATCTTGGTCTCGGCCGCGTTGGGCAACACGAAGCGGGCGTCCTCGAACACCGACTCCTTGCCCCGGCCTTCGGCCAAGCCCAGTTCCACCAGACGCTCGTAAGCATCGCGGGCATCGGCCATGGCCTGATAGAAGACCTCGCGGGCCTCGGGGGAATCCATGATCCGTGGCGGAACCACGAACTCCTCGTCGGAACTGAAGCGCACGTAGCGCTGCGACTGCTGGCTGTACGAGGCCACCCGATGCCTGACCAGCTGATGGGAACAGGCCCGAGAGATCCCGTCGATGGCGAAGGTGAAGACGGCGTGCTCCAGGGCACTCATGTGGCCCGAGCGAACGAGACCGGCCACCAAGCGGCGCACCTCGTCGTCGGCCATGCCTTCTTTGAGTTCGGCTGCACTCACCGGTGCGTAGCAGAGCCGCCCGGCGGAGGCCACGGCACGCTCCGGTGCCGGCGTGTGCTGAAGCAGCGTGACTCTCAGATCGGCCGGCATGCCGATCCTCTGGCTACTTGGTCTTCTCGGCGCGACGGTACTTCTTGTTGAACCTCTCTACCCGGCCGGCCGTGTCGACGAGTTTCTGCTTGCCGGTGTAGAACGGATGGCAGGCGGAACAGACTTCGACTTTGATCTCGGGCAGGGTGGAGCGAGTCGTGAATGTCTCACCGCAGGAGCAGACCACGGTGCTTTCCACATAGTTGGGATGTATGCCGTCCTTCAAGGTGCCTCCAATGACACGTGATGCTGAGTATATCGACCCAGAAAGGCAGAATATGATACCACGACCCCTAGGCCGAGTCAGGCTCGGCAGCGGTAGCCCCCGCCATCCCTCGCGCCACCTGCATAAGCTCAGCGGCCGTCGAAGCCTCCCCGGATTCCCAGGCCAGACGCACCTCGCGCAGCATGCGGCCCAACTCCGGACCGGGGAGTACTCCGAGTTTCGTCATGAGATCGCGCCCGTTCACCGGCGGCGGCGAGACGCCTCCGCGGATCCGAGCCGCCCAGCCTGCGAGCAGCGATCCGGCGGCCGCAAACCCATCTCCCTCGGGATCGGATGAGCCCGCGCCGGCACCCGGCAACCGCGGCATCGACCGCGCCGCGGCCGAACACGCGGCGGCCAACAGCAGTACCTCGGGCTCCCACGGTTCCAGCGACCACAAGAATGAGACCATGGCCCGCCCGGGCTGAGCCGCAGCCGACAAGCTCTCCTCCCCGCATCGGCCCGTCGCGAAACAGGTGGCGGTCGCCCGCACCAGAGAGACCATAGCGCTCGAAAGCTTCATCCTCCGCGCGACCCTGTCGGCCTTCTCAGGATCGAGCCCTTTGAGGATCATGGCCAGACGCAGGGCGACCGAACGCGAGACGACCCCATCGACGGGAAGACTGAGGCGCTCGACGAGGGCCTCGAGGGAATCGCTTCCCGCCCCGAGTTCGCCAACAACGCCCTCTCCCACAACCAGGTCTGGTTGCGCCAGGAACCTGTCCAGATGTTCCAGACACTCAGGCCCTACCCGGCCCCCTGCTTCCAGCGACTCCCCCTCGGCGCTCGACGGCGCGATCTCCGGCAGCAAGGCAACAAGCAGACCCAGGTCGTCCCAGAGGCCGACGGCGGCCGCGGCACGGCCCGCGGCCAGCGTGAGGACCATCTCGCTCACGACCCGCTCACCGGCCGCCCTCACAACCAGGCCGGCATCGGCCCTCAGAAGCGTGTCCAGAGAAGGGTCCAGACGCATGCCCAACACGTGGCAGAAGCGAGGCGCGCGCATGAGCCGCAGAGGGTCTTCCTTGAAGATGCGTTCCGACACCGGCACCAGTAACCCGGCGCGCAGATGCCCCATGCCACCGAAGGGGTCGACCAGATCTCCGCCGCAGAGGGGAAGGGCCATGGCATTCACCGTGAAATCTCGGCGGCTGAGGTCTTCTTCGATACTGCCTCCCTGCAGAGCGGCCACGTCCACGTGACCCTCCGCGGCCATCACTCGGAAGGCGCCGTGCCGCGCTGACAGAGCGAACCAGGGGGAATCAAGAGCCGCCGAGATCTCTCGGGCCACGTCTCTGGGATCGTCCTCGACCACGATATCGAGGTCGGGAGAGAAACGCTCCGACCGACGGTCGCGCACCGTGCCGCCCACCAGCCAGCCCAGGGTCCCGCGGCGACGCAGCGTCTCCGCCGCCACCTCCTCGATCACTCGGGGCCTCCTCCGGTCTCTACTTCGATTGCTCCTTCAGCTTGCGCAGGCCCCTCTGGTACTTGTACCTGTCGAGGGTGTAGGCGATGGCTGTGTAAAGGACGAACGCCGCCACAGGCAACACGATGTAGGTGACGGGGTTGCCGCCTTCCTGCTTCCAGATGAAACGGATGAGGATGAGGTAGAGGGCGGCCAGGATCGCGCCTTGGATGGCCGCCCGCTTCCAACTGGGGGGCCGTAGGTTGGACGCGCCGGGTTTCTTCTTGCTCGTGGCCTGCGGCTTCGTCCCCCGGACCTGGTCCCGCTTGCGCACGGTGGGCGGCCCGCCGGGAAAAGACTGACGGGCGGCTCTACGTGTCTCTTTCTTTGACATGGTCCTCCACCATCTCCATTCGTGGCGTGCGCCTTACGGCACCCACCGCTACGTTCTTCTTTCGGCTATGGCCCGTACGATGTCGCCCCGCGTCACGATCCCCACCAAGAGCTCGTCGTGGATGACGGGCAGGCGGTCCACCTTGTGGTCGGCCATGAGTGTGGCAGCGGCGTATATGGAAGCATCGGGGGCGATCTGCACAGGCTTGTCGCTCATCACCTCCGAGACCTTGGTGCCGAAGATCTTGCGGAAGCGTTCCTCGAACTTGGCGAGGCTCTGCAGGTAGATGACGCTCTCCAGAAACTGGATGTAGTAGGGGAAGTGGAACTCGGCGTCCTGCATGATGACGTCGGATTCGCTTACCATGCCCACCACCCCACCAGCCTGGTCCACCACCGGCACGCCGCTGATCTTGTTCTCGGCGAGAACAGCGGCCAGCTCTCGGATGGTGGCATCCGGACCCACGGTTATTACGTCCGGCTGCATGATGTCTCGCACTTTCAGCTCGTCCACGAGGGTCCCCTTTCGTAGAGATGGCCGGAGATGACAGACGGGAGTAGCTCAAGAAGAATACCCGCGGGCAGGCCCTGAGGATACTCCTCGGCGCCGTATCTTCCGGCCTCCGCATGAAGCCAGGCCCCGGCATAGGCAGCCTCCAGAGGCTCCAAGCCTTTGGCGAGAAGAGCGCCCACGACGCCGGCCAGGACGTCGCCGGTGCCCGCCGACGCCAGCTGCGGCGGACCCTGCGTGATCACCCTCGTCTCGCCCGATGGTGCGACGACGACCGTCGACGAACCTTTGAGCAGCACCACTTGGCCGGTCTCGTGCGCGGCCCTGCGGGCCGCGCCCACCGCAGAGGGGGCCACCTCGCTCACCGGCACCGCCAGGAGGGCGGCCAATTCGCCGATATGAGGCGTGAGTACGAGGCCTGCCCGCGGCCGTAGGCCAGCGGCGAGCCCGTTGAAGGCGAAGAGACCGTCCGCGTCCAGCACGGCCGGGATCGTGCTCTCGAGGACGACCCGGCGCACGGCCTCGGCCGTCGCCCCGGCCCGGCCCAAGCCGGGCCCGATGACGGCGGCACCCAGGCGGTCATCCGCCAGAGTCTGGAGCACGACGTCCGCGTCATCGAAGAGGTCACCGGCACCGACCTCCTGCAGCACCACCTCCACCAACCTGTCGCGCAGGCCATCGGCGGCACCCGAGGCCATCAGCAGCCGCACGTAGCCCGCCCCGGTCCGCAAAGACGCCTGCGCGGCCAACCAAGCCGCGCCGGGATACTCGCGCGAGCCGGCCAGGACGGCCACGTATCCGGCGCGGTACTTGTGGTCATCGACGCGCCGGCCGGGCACGTTGATGTCGTCCGCGGTCACCACCCAGAGGTCGGGCTCCGGCTCCAAAGAGGCAGGAAGCCCGATGTCCCACACCACGACCTCACCCGCGGCTTCCGAACCGGGCGGACACACGAGGCCCGTCTTCGCGGCGTGGAAAGTGACGGTGAGGTCGGCAACCACCGTGTCGGCGGCCTTGCTGCCATCGGCGGCGTCCACCCCCGAGGGCACGTCCACCGCCAGGACCGGCACCCCCCGGGCGCGGGCTGCGTTGATGCGCCGCGCCCACTCGCCGATGCGCCCCCGCATCTCTCCCCTGGCACCGGTGCCAAGAAGGCAGTCGACCACCAGTTCGGTCTCGTCCCAGAGATAGTCGGGCACGTCCCCGGTGCGCAGATTGACTCCGGCTTTCTGAGCGATGTGGAAGTTGAGTGCGGCATCGGGGCTGAGTTCGGTCGGGGAAGACACCGTGACCACGCAGGCCGTGGGATGACCGGCCAGATGGAGTTGCCGTGCGGCGGCCAAACCGTCGCCGCCGTTATTGCCGGGGCCGCAGACGATCAGGGTGTGCCGTCCGACGTACCGGGACTGAACAAGAGCACTCACCCCCAGAGCGGCCCGCTCCATCAGCACAGGCCCCGGTACCCCGATGTCCTCTATCATCGCCCGATCCAGTTCCCGCACCTGCGCGGGTGTGAACACCGCCGCTCGTCCATACAGGTCGTGAAAGGAGAGCAACGCGGGCGGGGCACATGGACCACGCGCGCCATCTCTACCGATTGCACCACACAGGCCACGAGCAACACCCCCATCGAGCAGGCGCCCGCCCATATGCGTGTCGTCGTGTTTCTCAGGCTTCGCATAATCCATGTCTGTGCCCCCCCCGGATCGCGCGACCGCCATCACACAAGCCCCTGCGAGCGTATCGACATGCGAGAGCGAGACCTCCAGCCTCTCGATACCTCGCTCATTCGCCGATTCCGCCGTGCGACCGCGAAGGACGGGACGAGGAGGGTCACCTCCGGCCACTTCGATCTCCTGCCAGGAGACCACCCCGCTCCCCACGAGTTTACCAATCGCCTCCTTTGCGGCGAAGCGTGCCGCGAGATGGAGATGGGGCCTCCCCCGGCTCAGGCAGTAGGCGAGCTCGGCGGGGGTGAAGAGACGCTCCCTGAGGCGCGGGTGTCGCTCCAGAGCGGCACGGAAGCGTTCCACCTCCACCAGATCCAGACCACAGTGCCCGGCTCCGCCTTGGCTACGAGAGCGGTCGCTGTGCGGGAGCACATTCACTCCACGGTGACTGTCTTGGCGAGGTTCCGAGGCTGATCGACCTTCTCGCCCCGGTGCTTGGCCACGTAGTAGGCGAACAGTTGCAGCGGGACGACGGCGAGCAGTGGTGACAGGGGCTCGGCCGTCCTCGGTACGAAAAACACCTCGTCGGCCACATCAGCGATGGAATCGTTCCCCTCCGAAGCCACAGCTATCACACGCGCTCCGCGGGCCTTCACTTCCTGCACGTTGGACATGAGTTTGTCATAGACGGGGCCGTCGGTGGCCACTACCAGCACAGGAGAGCCCTCGTCCAGGAGGGCGATGGGACCGTGCTTCATCTCTCCAGCGGCGTAGGCTTCGGTGGGGATGTAAGAGATCTCCTTGAGCTTCAGCGCCCCCTCGAGGGAGATGGGAAGGGTCAGGTTACGACCCAAGCACATGAAGAAACACTCAGACGCGTAGCGGGCGGCGACTTCCTCCACGCGCGCTGCGGCACCGTCTTCGAGATAATCACCCAGCAGACGGGGGATCAGCCGCAGTTCGGCGGTGAGCGCACGCGCCTCGTCTTGAGCGAGATTCCCCTTGACCGAGCCGCAGTACAGAGCGAAGAGCGTCAGAGCCAGCACCTGCGTAAGGAAGGTCTTGGTGGCCGCTACGCCGACCTCCAGACCGGCCCGCGTGAAGAGCACCCCGTCCGCCTCGCGCGTGGCCTGCGAGCCCACGATGTTCGTCACCGCCAGCACGCGGGCGCCCGCCTGACGGGCCAAGCGCATGGCGGCCAACGTGTCGGCCGTCTCCCCCGATTGGGTGATGGCCACGCACAGACAATCTTCGCCGATCACCGGAGCCCGATAGCGGAATTCCGACGCCACCTCCACCTCAACGGGGATCCTCGCCCATCGCTCGAGCAGATACTTGCCCACCAAGCCGGCATGATAGGAGGTACCGCAGGCCACGATGATCACCCTGCGCACTGCCTGCAGTGCCTCGATGCTCAGCCCCAACCCGTCGAGGAGCACGCCCCCGTCAGAGCCGATGCGCTCGGCGAGCGTATCGGCCAGGGAGATGGGCTGCTCATGGATCTCCTTCAGCATGAAGGTCTCGTAGCCCGCCTTCTCAGCTGCGTCTTCGTCCCAGTCCACCTCCTGGGCCTGCCGGTCGACATACGCCCCATCCAGATCGGAGATCTCGATCCCCTCGGGCCTGATCACGACCACCTCTCCGTCGTCCGGAAAGACCACGAGGCGGGTCTCGGACATGAAGGCCGAGACGGCGGAGGCGAGGAAGTTCTCTCCTTCACCCAGACCGATCACGAGCGGGGTCTCCTTGCGGACCGCCACTATCACTTCAGGCTCGTCGACGGTGACCGCGCAGTAGGTGAAGTGACCCTCCATCTGCCTGTATGCGGCGACGACCGCCTCGCGGAGTGAACCCTTGTAGGCCCTCTCGATGAGATGAGCGACCACCTCGGCGTCGGTCTCGGATGTGAAGACGTGCCCTTCGCCTAGCAGTTCCGCGCGCAGAGACACGTAGTTCTCCACGATGCCGTTGAGGACAATGGCGAAACGACCGCTGCAGTCGGTGTGTGGGTGTGCGTTCTCGTTGGAGGGGCGACCGTGCGTAGCCCAACGGGTGTGCGCGATGCCCACGGTACCCGTGTCACCGACCTCCTCCAGCAGCACTTCCAGATGATCGAGGTTGCCCACGGAATGGATCAGCCGCAGACTGCCGGCGTCGGTGATGGACATCCCCGCCGAGTCATAGCCTCGGTACTCCAGTTTGCGCAGACCCCTAAAAAGGATGTCTCGGCAGGGGCGTTCCCCAACATACCCGACGATACCGCACATCAGCCGTTAACCTCCGTTGTCGCTAGCCTCGTGTCAGCAGAGGCAGAGTTCTACATAAGGAGACGTCCAAGCGGCCACAAGGGCTTCGTATGAGGGGATCATCTCGATCACACCTCCGATACCGGCCCGCGGGCCACCGGCGCCGCTCTCCACTACCAGGTAGTCGCCCGAGCGTCCCAGTTCTCTGAGCCCGGGCTCCACGAAGCGCACGGCTCCTGAACCCAGATCCTGGCTGCCCAATCCCAGAACAAGCCTTCTCTCGCCCTTGCTGGAGGGCGACTTAGTATACTCCTCGAGCACTTCGGCCCGCAGCCGACAGGCGCAGGCGCAGCCGGGCAGGGGACGATGGAAGAGCGCATCCTGGCCCAGAAGCAGGGCCTCCCCACAGCGCAGCTCTGTCACCTCCGCGGGGATGCCCTCAGCCTCCGAGCTTCCCCTACCCGCGTGGTGATGAGCCGATTCGCCCGGGTCGTCCGGTCGCAAGAGCGCAAGTACACTGGAATTGCCCCCCGAGACTCTGTGCACAGGCATACCGGCCGCCCTCAGTGCCCGAGCCGCTCGGGCAACGGTCCCCAGTGATTCCCGGATGCCCGCGGGCCCGCCTTTGAAGCAGGCGTAGTTGGTCGCCACGCCCACGAGTTCCAGACGTGGATCGTGTACCACCATCTCAGCCAGGGCGATCAACCCTTCGATCGGCACCCCCTCACGCAGATCACCGCTCTCCACGACTATGACCACTTGGCGCCGCCGACCGCTGCCGAGAGCGGGCGTCTCGGCCACAGCCGTCGCGCCCGAGGGCGACGATATGTAGGTAACGTCGCCCAACTCGAAAGGCGCGCAGACAGGCGGCAGATAGATGCGGTGTAGTGCCGCCTCGGGCAAGGCGCCTCGCAGACAACGAAGGTTGTGGTCGCGCGTGTCGGCAAGAGCGACCGCGCCCCCGGCCAGCATGGCCGCGCCCACTCGCGGTTCACCCAGACAGCCTTTGGTGACTCCCACGAGATCCAGGCCGCGCCCGCGCAACAGTCCCGCCACCGCTTCGGTGTTCCGGCCGATGACTCCGGTGTCTACGTGAAGTTGGGGCATGAGACCACCCGATCCGCAAACAAACAAGGCGAGGGAGAATACTCCCCCGCCTTGCCTTCAGACAAGAATGTGGCGACTAGCGCTTCGAGAACTGAGGGCGCTTGCGGGCCTTCTTGAGACCGGCCTTCTTACGCTCGACCATACGCGCATCGCGGGAAAGGTGCCCGGCCCGTTTCACATCGGTCTTGAGCGAAGGGTCGGCTTCCACGAGAGCCCGGGCCACGCCGTGCTTCAGGGCGCCGGCCTGCCCAGATTTGCCGCCACCATGGATCTGGGCGATGATGTCGTAGCGAGACTCGGTGCCCGTCTCCAGCAACGGCGAGCGCACCACCAGCATCAGGGTCTGGCGGTTGAAGTATTCTTTGACATCCTGGCCGTTCACGGTGATGTTCCCGGTACCCGGCATGAGACGCACACGCGCCACGGAGGTCTTCCGTTTGCCCGTGGCCGAGTAGACTACTGCTGCCATGGTAGCTCCTCCGGACGCTGAGCCGAATGCGGATGCTTGGGCCCGGCATAGATCTTGAGTTTGGTTATTTGGTGAGCGGCAAGCCGGTTCTTGGGCAGCATGCCCTTGACGGCTTTGCGTAGGACCTCGGTGGGACGGCGTTCCAGCATCTCGCCCAGGGTACGGCTCTTGAGCCCGCCTGGATAGCCGGAATGCCTGTAGTAGATCTTGCCCGTCATCTTGTTGCCGGTGACGGCGATCTTCTCGGCGTTGACGACAACGACAAAATCCCCAGTGTCAACGTGGGCTGTGTACTGAGGCTTATTCTTGCCCCGCAGCACGATAGCGATCTCCGACGCCAGCCGGCCCAGATTCTTGCCTTCAGCGTCGACGATCCACCAGTTACGCTGGACCTCACCGGGTTTTGCCGAATAGGTTTTCACACTGCCTCCTTCGCAGGCTGCTATGAGACGACGCCCCACCGCCGGGATGTGCCGGATGTTCGGAAGGCACAGATGCAGCAGCCTTTCCAAAATGCGAGCGCAGATAATAGTGGAGATGGGTAGGTGCTGTCAAGCGCCGCAGTCTATGCAGACGCTTCCGTTTGGAGTCTGCACTAGGTTGACAAACGGCAGGTGCCCGGGTAGCTTAGCGGGGAACACCAACCGGTCGCACGGTAGTTTAGCACTGAGCTCTTCCGGGGCACTCCCCGTGTTGGATGAACAGACTCAAGCGAAGGACCGCATTATTATGACAAACACCGCTCGCCTGACCAATCTCACAACGGGTGGACCTGTGCACGTCGACGTCGAGGACGGCAAGATAGTGCGCATCATGCCGCTGGAACTCGATGCCGGCGACGGCCCCTCATGGACCATCAAGGCCAGGGGGCGTGAGTTCACCCCCCCGCGCCGCACCACCCTCTCCCCCTGGACCGCGGGACACAAGTCGACCATCTACTCCCCCAAGCGCATCCTCACCCCCCTCAAGCGGGTGGATTTCGATCCCAAGGGCGACCGCAACATGCACACGCGGGGCGAGTCCGGCTACGAGCCCATCAGTTGGGACGAAGCTTTGGACATCATCAGCGAGGAGATGATCCGCCTCAAGAGGGAAGTGGGCCCTGCGGCCGTCATGACCACGTCATCGTCGCACCATATGTGGGGCAACGTGGGCTATCGCTTCAGCGCCTACAACCGCTTCGTCAACCTGTGGGGTATGACCTACATCGAGCACAACCCCGACAGCTGGGAAGGCTGGCAGTGGGGCGGCGACCACATGTGGGGCTTCAGCTCGCGTCTGGGCATTCCCGAGCAATACGACCTGCTGGAAGACGCCCTCCGATACACCGAGATGATGGTCTTCTGGTCGTCCGACCCGGAGACCACCGGCGGCGTGTACGGCGCTCACGAGAGCACCCCGCGACGGCAATGGCTCAAGGATCTGGGCGTGAAGATGGTGTTCATCGACCCGTATTTCAACCACACCGCCGCCCTGGTGGGCGACAAATGGATGGCTCCGCGCATGGGTACCGACGTTGCCCTGGGTCTGGCCATCGCCTTCGTGTGGCTCACCGAGGACCTCTACGACAAGGAATACGTGGCCACGCACACGCACGGCTTCGACGAGTGGAAAGGCTACGTGCTGGGGGAGAGCGACGGCGTCCCCAAGACACCGGAGTGGGCAGCCGAGGAGACGGATATCCCCGCCCGCGAGATCCGGGCCCTGGCCCGGGAATGGGGTGCCAAGAAGACCATGCTCGCCGCCGGCGGCCTGGGAGGATGGGGCGGCGCCAGCCGTTCTTCCTACGGCGCTGAGTTCGCCCGCACCATGATCGCCCTCGCCACCATGCAGGGCCTGGGCAAGCCGGGTAGCAACATCTACTCCACAGCGGGAGGCGCCCCGGCCGATCGCTCCTTCTACTTCCCCGGCTACTCCGAGGGCGGCATCTCCGGCGACGTCGCGGGCACGGCCGCGGGCAAGTATCTCGGGTCCCGTATGTGGCCCAACGGGGGCACCATGTCCAACCCGCACCGCGGCCCTGAGGGGCAGATCGGCTATAGGCTGCTCATCCCCGAGATGATGCACCACCAGCAGTTGGAGTGGCGCAGCAAGGGCTTCTGCGGCGGTTCCATCGAGATGCAGTTCAAGAAGTACCAGTATCCTGCGTCCGGCTACCCCCACGCGCAGATGTACTACCGCTACGGTGGGTCGTTCATCGGCACCATGACCGAGACCAACCGGTACGTGCGCGGCTACCGGGAGGGCAACGTGCCCTTCGTCGTCAACCAGGGTATCTGGTTCGAGGGAGAAGCCCGCTTCGCGGACATCATCCTGCCTGCCTGTACCAACTTCGAGCGCTGGGACATCGGCGACTGGGCCCATCCCTCGGGCTACGGCACGCACAAGTACGACCAGGTCAACCACAGGCTCATCGTCCTGCAGAAGAAGTGCATCGAACCGCTGGGCGAATCCAAGTCGGATTATGAGATCTTCCGCCTGCTGGCGCAACGCTTGGGCTTCGAAGACAAGTACACCGAGGGCGGCCACAGCGAGATCGACTGGGTCAAGCGCGTGTTCAACGCCAGTGACCTCCCCCAGAGGATCAGCTGGGAGGAGTTCGAGGAGAAGGGCTACTACCTGGTGCCTGTTCCCGAGGACCAGGAGGCCACACCCGCTCTGCGCTGGTTCGCTGAAGACCGGGCCAAGGACACCCCCGACTGGGGTCCCCCGCCCTGGGATCAGATCGCCGGCAAGGGCCTGCAGACCCAGTCGGGCAAGATCGAGTTCGTGGCCCACAGCCTGCAGCGCTTCTACGCCACCGACGGCGAAGACCCCGAGCGGCCGGTCATGGGTCCCCAGCATCTGGAGAGCTGGGAGGGCCACCACACCACCGAACTGTTCGCCAAATACCCTCTGGCCATGGTGAGCCCCCATCCCCGCTTCACGTTCCACACCGTGAACGATCTCAAGGATTCGTGGAGCAACGAGATCAAGGACCACAGGGTGCTCAAGGAGGACGGCCACTACTACTGGATCATGCGCGTGAACAGCGCCGATGCGTCGGCCCGCGGCATTGCTGAAGGCGACCTCATCCGCGCCTACAACGACCGGGCCGAGGTCATCCTGGCGGCTCAGGTCACCGAACGTGTCAAGCCTGGTGTGGTCCATTCATGGGAGTCATGCGGGGACTACCTACCCCTGGGCGAGCCCGGGCATTCGGCGGACAGGGCGGGCTGCATCAACATGCTCACGTCCAAGCGCTTCATCACTCCCACGTCTCCCGGCCAGGCCCCCAACTCCTGCCTGGTGGAGATCGAGAAGTGGGCGGGGTAGAGTCCGCGCGCCGCCTGTCACCCCGTCGTCGGCCTGGCTCCTGCTCTAACTGAGGTCCGAGCTGGAGGTTGGTTTGCCTGCGCCCAGCAGATAACGGACGTTCTTGATCAGCGCCGCCGGCTCCATGGGCTTCTGCTCGAACTTGGCCAACCGCGAGACGGTGCCGTCCTCTCGACACGTGAAGAAATCCACGGAACGATCGACGCCGGCCAAGACAAGGGTAGGGATGGTCCAGCCGTGCTCGCGCACCTGTGCCGCCATCGCCACCGCATCCTCCAGGTGACGGGCCACGACATCTATGAAGAGCAGATCGGGACGGAAGTGGTCGAAGAGGGCCATCGCACCCGCGACATCGGGCGACATGGCGACGGTGTAGCCTTCACGCTGCAATATCGTCCGCCCTGCCTCTACGACATCCGGGTCGCCGTCAAGCATGAGAATCCGTGTCACGCTCCCTCCCTGTAGATAGCACCACCAGCAGAACCTCGGGGACCACTCGCCTCAAGCCGCATACCTCTCCACTTCGATCAGACAGGAGTTGGCGGCCGTCGAGTGCGACTTCTTGATCATCATCCGACTCGGGGTGAGGGTGTTGACACAGCCGCCGCGATCGTCGGACTCGCCCGGCCTGCCCACCGGCTCGTACACCGCCGACGACTCGTACGAATGCACCAGACCCGGCCGCACCCGCTCAGTCACCTGCGCGGCGCAGATCACACCACCACGGTCGTTGTAGAGGCGGATGAGGTCGTTCGGCGCGATCCCGCGCATGGCTGCGTCCACGGGGTTGAGGCGGGCGACCCAGTAGTAGTGCCCGTCGATGAGCACGCGATGATCGGTGATATCGTTCACCGCCCCATCCTTGCCGTCGTGATGGGTGTGGAACGAGAAGCGCGGGTGTGGCGTGACCAGCTGCAACGGGTACTTCTCGAACAACTCGCTGGTGTGCGGTCCTTCCCACGACTCCCGGTAGGTCATGATAGGCGGACGTTCAGGATCGTCGGGGTCGAAGCGCTTGAGACTGGAAGACTCGAACTCGATCTTGCCCGACTGTGTCTGCAGGCCGCGCCGCCACTCCTCCGTGTAGTCGCCGGGCAGGGGCGAGAGGTCGGGAACGTCCTTCAACCGGTCTTCTGCGAACCACTCGTAAGCCACAGGGTCGCGCAATTCCTCAGGGAGGGGCGGGACCAAGTAGTATCCCTTCTTGAGGAAGTGCGACCAGGAGATCTTCTGAGGCAGGTCGGTGGCCTCAAAGAGGCGCCTGCACCAATCGAGTTCGCTGCTGCCTTCGGCGAAAGCATTGCCCAGGCCCAGCCGCTCGGCCAGCTCGAGGAAGATGGCGAAGTCGGACTTCGACTCGCCCAGCGGCTCGATGCACTTGTGCTGCATCACAGCGACGCGATGGTTGCACTGAGTGAAGGCGTGCTCGGCGTAACCCCCGGGATTGGCGAACTCACCGATATCCCAACGCTCGAAGTTGGTGCAGGCGGGCAGGATGACGTCGGCGAACTTGGCCTCGCCCTCGAACCAGATGGACTGGTTGACGACGAACTCCAGGTTCTCGCTGGCGTACATGCGGGCATAGCGGTTGGTGTCGACCATGGTGCCAAAGTGGGAGCCGCCGTACTTGTAGTACATCTTCACGGGAGAATGGCCGGGATACGGGTAGGAGAAACTGCCGAATTGGGCTTCGATGGTCTTGCCGTCGTTGATGTGGGCCTCGGTTCGACCCTCCATGATGGCCTCGGGGATCATGAGCCGGGGAACAGCCTGCTTCACGGGGTTCATGCTCACGAGCTGAGGCATGCGCTGATACATGTGCAGCGACAGACCGGTGGCGTCGAGATCGCCGGACATCCCTCCCTCGGCGTAGCCGGGGAAGTAGAAGCGGGTATCCAGGGGAGCGCCCTGCTGCAGACAGCCCATGTTGACGCCGGGCTTGCCCAGCCCCTGCATGGCCATGAGATACACCATGCCCCGAGCCCAGTCGGTGCCCGTGGCCGTACGACAGGCACCTCCGAAACCCACGTAGCCGCCAGGAGAGAGATAGGTGCGCTTGCTGCCCCAATCGCGGGCCAGAGCGCGGATATCCTTGGCGGGCACGCCGGTCTCCTGCTCCTGCCACTCGGGCGTCTTGGCCACACCGTCCTCTTCGCCCAAGACGTAGGCCCGCCATTTCTCGAAGCCCACGGTGCGCCGAGCCACGTATGCCTCGTCGTAGAGATGCTCGGTCATCCACACGTACGCGATCGCCAGCACCAGAGCACTGTCGGTACTGGGTCGAGGAGCCAACCACTTGCCGCCCAACCAGGCAGCGGTGTGATTGTAGTAGGGATCGATATGGACCATCGGGATGCCGAGATCCTTGAGCCACTGCCGACGCACGGTGCCCTCCTGCGCCCCGTACACTCCGGCAGTCGCTTCCGGGTCGCTCGACCAGAAGACGACCATCTCGGCGTTCTTGAGGCAGTCCTCCACCGTGCTGAAGGTCTCCCCGCCACCCAACCGCGTGCTATGGCCCCAGTGGTGCATGGCGCCCCAATACCACCCTTCCCAGCTGTCGGGATTGTGGGCGATGGGAGTCCAGCCGATGGAGTTGAAGAAGCGGATGCGGGCCGAGAGCCAATAGCCGATAGCGCCCCAGTTCTGATGCGAGCCGCTGCCATTCATGATGGCGCCGGGGCCATGCTGGGCCTTCACGCGTTTGATCTCGGAGGCGACGATGCCGAGTGCTTCGTCCCAGCTGATGCGCTCGTATCCGGAGACACCGCGATTCTGAGGGTTGCGCTCGCCTTCTGGATCGAAATCCACCCGCTTCATGGGATACAGAAGACGATCGGGGGAGTAGATGAGCGACTTCCAACTGAGCGTGTGCGGACTGACGGTGGTCCTGTGCGGAGGCGAGAAGGTCCTGCCTCGAGCCTTGATCGTCCACGGCTTGGCGTCGTCGTCGTCGAACTCCACCGGGGTGATGCGCAGGATCTTGCCGTCCTTCACGTACACGAACACCGGACCACCGTTGGAGTTGTTGGTGAAGCGGGTGACGCCCCCGCCGAGTTTCACGCCGTAGGTCTCGCCGACAGAGAGAAGCAGCGTGAGGGTGTTAGTGAACCAGGTGACCAGGTCGTCCTGACCGGCCACCTCCAGCTTGAAGGTCTTGGCGGCGCTCAGGAACTCCAACTGGTCGCGTTTGGGGCGAAGTAACCTGGTCGCGAGAGTCGCATCATGAAACGACATGACCACATCGGCATGAGGATGAAGACCACGCTTCGAGGAGACCCTGCCACCATTGAATATGAAGAAGCGTCCGGCCGACCCGTCACGCAGTCTGATCTGAGCGACAAGATCGTGTTCGGCCAGGCGCTCACGCATCTCACGAAAGCGACGACGTTGGACCTGCATGACCATCCCCAGGCCCCAGGTGAGAGCGGCGAACTGAAGCCTGCGTAGGCGATCAGAGGGTGACATCGACGACCTCCATCGCAGTGGGGGGAGCGACCACGGCCTGGCCGCCGGTGGAGAAGAAGATGGTGCCGACGCTCAGGCTCTCGGTGAGGGTTACCATCATTTCAACCGGCTCGTGACCGCGCAGGCTGACGGTGAGGCTGTACTCGCCGATCTTGGCCGCGAGTCCGTCGAACTTGAAGTCGCCGTACGTGTCGGTCGTCGTCGTCCAGGTTTGCACCGCCTCGACGGCCTCGTCCTGCACGCGGGTGAGACGCCGCAGCACCACGGTGGCACCGGGAGCGCAATCCAGGGTGCCGGCTTCATCCACAGCCACGCTGCCGGCAACGAAGCGGTCGACGAAGCGGCTGAGGTTCATGTAGCACACGGTCGTGTCCTCGAGACGTCCTGGATGCAGCGTCTCCAGCCCTTCGCCGGCCGCGTACGCCGCAAACTCCGTGTCGCTCATTCGCACGAAGCTGAGAGCACCCGGACCGCAGGCCTGCACGCAACGCGGTTCCTTCCAGCCCTCATCGAGCAGGTGGGCGCAGAGGGTGCACTTCTGGGCGGCCTCGCTCTCCTCGCTCCACACGATGCTACCGTAGGGACACGCGTCGACCAAGGTGGGGTCGGTGGCCCGTTTGGGATCGATGAGTACGACGCCATCGGCACGTTTGCTGATGGCTCCGGCTGAGCGGGCCACGCAGGGTGCGTCGCTGCAGTGCGTGCAGAGAAGGGGTCGGTAGGTCACATCGATGATAGGGAACTGCCCCCGCTCGTGGCAGGGGATCTCAATCCAACGTTCGCCGTGGAGGGCCTGTGCCCGCGAATAGCCCGGCCAGTCGTTCCCCACGTGCTCGTCCTTGCAGGCCAGCATACAGTTGTTGCAGCCCTGGCAGCGAGCCACATCGACGATAAGATGCCATTTTTTCATCGGCGCTCCATGCGGTCACGCCGCCACTTCGGGCCGGCGTTCTTTCTTCTGAGGTACGGGCGCATTAAACTACCTACTGACCGGTAGCTTGTCAAGCCACAAGATGTCACGGATAGACTCTTGGCCTCATCGCTGGACCGACTACTGCCGCAACCGAACAGCGTCACCAACGGCCGGCTGAGGCGACGGCGCCCACCTGGACGGGCGTCCGATGTTCGGCCACCGCACAGGCGCGTCTCAGGCAGGCGCACTCTTCCATTGGTCGTCGGACAGGCCGGGAGCCCCCACCGGTTTGTACACGGCCGACGACTCGTAGGAGTGGACCACTCCGGGCCGGACCCGCTCGCTGAGGCGGGCGGCGCAGACGACGCCGCGGTCGTTGTGAGTGTGAAAGGAGTAGCGGGCGCGGGCGAGACGGTCAGTAGATCCCTGTCTCACGGTCGTCCTCCCAGTCCGCCCGATGGTGCGTTGACGAGCATGAGGATACAGGGCGGGACTCGAGACGTCCCGGACGAAATGGGCTCTATTCAAGCCCTCGCCACACGCCCGGCATGCTAACCTCAGAGTGATAGAGGGACCTGTTCAGCGAGCCAGCAAGGGAAACACGATTGGCCAAGTTCACCCACCGCATGACCGCCGAAGCGCGCAAGCAGCAAATAGTCGAGGTCGCGCTCGACCTCATCGGGAAGTACGGACTGCAGGGCGTCACCATGTCCCGCATCGCGGCGGGCGTGGGAATAACCCAGGCTTCTCTCTACACCCACTTCCAAAACCGACAGGCCATTCTGCTGGCCGCGCTGGACGTCATCTACGAGAAGATATATGCGTCCCGCGATATCCCCACCAACGAGAACTCACTGGAGAGACTGCGTGCCATCTGCGACCATCACGTGGAACTGTGGGCGGACCAGGGAGAGCGCCATCATGCCCACCTCCTCCTCGAGTTCATCGCCGGTGCCCCCGGTGAGGGCCTACGGGAGGCTCTGGCCGAGAAGCATCTGGGCACGGTGGAGCAGTTCGCCCAGATAGTCGAAGACGGCAAGACGGAGGGCAACATCCCGGAATACGTGGATGCGGACCAGGTGGCCTGGCTCATCACCGGCTTCGCGTTCGCGGGGGACGTCTGCCACCTCATGGGCTTCAAGTCGTTCCTGGAGCCCAAGATCTCAAACTACTGGCTCGACAGCATGTTCGAGGGCTTCCGACAGGGTCCCCGAGGCGCGGCAGGGGCCGCCGAGGCAGATAATGCGGCTCTGGGCGTGCCCGCGGCCAAGATCCAAGATAGACTGACGATGCCGGCCCGTTAGAAGGCTGCTGAACAATGACGCTTCGCCGCATGAGTGCGCCGGCCACGGGCGAGACAAGGAGGCAGGAAGCGCGAATAGCAGCGCTATTTGCGAGGGCGGACGACGAAGTATCGCCCCGGAAGGTGCGCCCAGGCGGCCAAGGCTTCGCTTTTCAGCAGCCTGCCAGAGCGGCCCCCACAGACCCGCCGCACGCGCGGCACGGCGCAGCGAGACGGCATGCGGTCGGTCTCCCGCTACACCTGTTCCAGTTCGATGAGCGTCCCCTGGAAGTCTGCCGGATGGACGAACACCACCGGTTTGCCGTGGGCTCCGGTCTTGACCTTGCCCAAGACCCGGGCCCCCCCGGCCGCCAGCTTCTCCACCGCCGCCTCGATGTCCTCAACTTCGAAGCACAGGTGATGCATGCCTCCACGGGGGTTCTTGTCCAGGAAGGAGCGGAGGGGTGAGTCATCGCCCAACGGCTCCAGCAACTCCACCTTCGTGTTGGGTAGGGCGACGAAGCTCACGGTGACTCCGTGCTCGGGCAAGGACGCCGGTTCGGAGACCTCGGCTCCGAGAGTCTCGCTGTAGGTGGCTATCGCCTGTGCGAGAACGGGCACGGCAATGGCCACGTGGTTGAGTCGTCCTATCACAATCTCCTCCTGTTTCTCCTCCCCGAGGGTCGCGCCGCAGGTGCCCAGCAGGGGTCAGACTTGCTCCGTACCGCGCAGAAATGCCTCCAGCAGCCTGCGCGAGGCCGTCATGGGCAGGATGCGCCCCTCGAGCACCGCCTTCTCGATTCCAGGCAGTTCCATCTTCACCCGGGGGTCCCTCCGAAGCGCTTCGAGCAAGTCCTCAGCCGTCTCGCTCCACAGCCACTTGCGCCGCTGCTCGGAGCGACGCGCGGCCATCTCTCCCACCTCGCACAGCGCCTCGCAGTACCGCTCCACCGCCATCCACACTTCGGCCAGGCCTTCCTTGGTCCGAGCGGAACAGGTCTGCACCGGCAGCACCTCGGTCGTCCCGGGCAGCGTGCGGGCCGCACTGGCCGTGGTGTAGTCCAGAGCCGTTTGCTCGGCGATCTGTCTCAGATCGCCATCGGCCTTGTTGACCACCACGATAGGCGCCAACTCCACGATCCCGCGTTTGATGCCCTGCAGTGCGTCGCCACCGCCCGGGTGCAGCAGGAGCACCAAGACATCTGTCATGTCGGCCACCATCGTCTCCGACTGACCCACGCCCACCGTCTCGATCATGACCACGTCGAACCCTGCAGCCTCGCAGAAGAGCATGGCCTCATGGGTGCGCCGGGCGACCCCTCCCAAGGTGCGTCGGGCCGGAGAGGGCCGGATGAAGGCGTTCGGATGCCGCGCCAAGCCCTCCATACGCGTCTTGTCACCCAGGATCGACCCCCCGGAGACGGCCGAGGAGGGATCCACGGCCAGCACGGCGACCCGGCGGCCGATCTCGACCGCGTGGAGTCCCAGAGCCTCGATGAAGGTCGACTTGCCCACCCCCGGCGGTCCGGTTATGCCCAGACGGATCGACGCACCGGTATGGGGTCCCACGATCTCGAGGATATCCAGAGCCAGGGCACGGTGATCGGACCGCGATGATTCCGACAGGGTGATGGCTTTGGCCAACGCCCGTCGTTCTCCAGCCAAGATGTCCCGCGCCAACGCCTCTGGACTCATGTAGGTACTCAAGATCGCCTCCGGTCGCCGCGAAGTACGCTGCCTGCCGTCAGCCCGACTGCCCGTCGCGACTTCTCAGCAGTCCGATGATCTCGGCAGCCGCGTCGGGGATCTTCGTGCCGGGCATGAAGATGGCGGCCACACCACGGGCGCGCAACTCCGCGTGATCCTGGGGCGGGATGACGCCACCCACCACCACGATGATGTCCCCGCCGCCCAGAGCCCTCAGTTCCTCGATCAGCTTGGGCACCAGGGTCTTGTGACCAGCGGCCAGCGACGATACTCCCACGATATGCACATCGTTCTCGAGAGCCTGCTGGGCCGCCTCCGCGGGAGTCTGGAACAGGGGACCGACGTCCACATCGAAGCCGGCGTCGGCGAAGGCGCTGGCGATGACCCGTGCACCTCGGTCGTGACCGTCCTGGCCCAGCTTGACCACCAGCATACGCGGGGGCCGTCCTTCTTCCTCAGCGAACGCTTCCACCTGCTCCCTTATGTCCACGAAAGCATCATCTCCCTGATAGGCCGCGCCGTACACGCCCGTGACGGCGCGGATAGACGTGCGGTGCCGCGTGAAGACCGTCTCCAGAGCCATCGATATCTCCCCCACGGTCGCCCGGGCCCGAGCGGCATCCACAGCCAGGGCCAGAAGGCTACCCTCACCGGTGCGCGCGCACGCAGTGAGCGCCTCGAGGGCGGCGTCGCAGACGGTTTGGTCGCGGGTCGCCCGCACCTGCGCGAGGCGCCGTATCTGGGCCTCCTGCACCATGGCGGTGTCAACATCGAGGACGGGGATCTCGGTCTCCTCGGGAGCAAGGTACTTGTTCACGCCCACCAGGACGTCCTGTCCGCTGTCCACGCGGGCCTGCCGCCTGGCGGCCGATTCCTCGATACGCAGCTTGGGCAGGTTGGCCGCCACAGCCTTGGCCATGCCGCCCATCTCTTCCACCTCGTCGAAGAGCTTCCGCGCCTCGGTGGCCAGTCGCTCGGTGAGACTCTCCACATAATAGGAGCCACCCAGCGGATCCACCACACACGGGATGCCCGCTTCCTCTTGCAGGATGATCTGGGTGTTACGGGCGATGCGGGCCGAGAACTCTGTGGGCAGTCCGAGCGCTTCGTCGAAGGAGTTGGTGTGTAGCGACTGGGTCCCCCCCAGCGTCGCCGCCAGCGCCTCGATGGTGGTGCGGACCACGTTGTTGTAAGGGTCCTGGGCCGTCAGACTGACTCCCGAGGTCTGGCAGTGGGTGCGCAGCATGAGCGAAGCGGGCTTCTGGGGATGGAACAACTCCTCCATGAGCTCCGCCCACAGCAGGCGCGCGGCGCGCAGCTTAGCGACCTCGGTGAAGAAGTCCATGCCAATGGCGAAGAAGAACGACAGACGCGATGCGAACGCGTCGACGTCCAACCCCGCGCTGATGGCGGCGCGCACGTACTCGATGCCGTCGGCGATGGTATAGGCGAGCTCCTGCACCGCCGTGGCTCCCGCTTCCTGCATGTGGTAACCGGAGATGGAGATGGGGTTGAAGCGCGGCATGAGTCGCGACGTATAGCCGATGATATCGGCCACTATCCGAATGGAGGGCTCAGGCGGATAGATGTAGGTGTTGCGCACCATGAACTCTTTGAGGATGTCGTTCTGGATGGTGCCGGAGAGCTGCTCGGTGGCCACCCCCTGCTCCTCGGCGGCCACGATGTACATGGCCATGATGGGCAGGACGGCTCCGTTCATGGTCATGGACACCGATGTCTTGTCCAAGGGGATATCGTCGAAGAGGATCTTCATGTCCTCGACTGTGTCCACAGCCACGCCGGCCTTACCCACGTCGCCCCACACACGGGGATGATCGGAGTCGTAGCCTCGATGGGTGGCGAGGTCGAAGGCGACCGAGAGTCCTGTCTGCCCGGCCGCGAGGTTACGACGGTAGAAAGCGTTCGACTCCTCAGCGGTGGAGAAGCCGGCGTACTGGCGGATGGTCCAAGGTCTACCGGCATACATGGTGGCACGGGGGCCGCGTACGTACGGAGGCAGCCCGGGAAGCGAGCCAAGATGGTCGATACCCTCCAGGTCGGCGGCCGTGTAGAGGATCGGCAGCTCGGTACCATCCGGCGACTTCCTGCAGAAACCGCTGGATGAACCGCCCTTCACCTCTCGGGACGCCAGTGCGGCCCATTCGTCGAACGTAGGCTCCGGGAAGGTCGCCATGACCCAGTTCCTCCTCGTGGTGGTCTCCGGCCGGTCGGCGTCATCGGCCGGTCATGTATCGAACGTGCCCTGAAAATGATAAGCATCAGGACGCTTTGTGTTATAGCTATATTATTGCGCGAGATGGACCGTATAGTCCAACCCGTTTATGCGAAGAACGGCCCGCGCGCAGGTGGGCGAGGCGACCCCCCGTGGAGAACACCTACCCGTGGGCGGAATCCGGGGGCTCCCAGGGAAGCCGACGGCGCCCCGAGAGAGCCCTGGCGGGGCCCCCATGGAGCCCCATGGAGAGCCCTCAGAGAGCCTCCACAATGGTGGCGATGCCCTGGCCGCCGCCGATGCACATGGTGGCCAGCCCGTAGCGGCCACCCTCCCGGCGCAGCGCGTGTATGAGAGTGATGAGGATGCGGGCTCCCGAGGCCCCGATGGGGTGCCCCAGAGCGATGGCTCCGCCGTAGAGATTGGTCTTCGTCATGTCCAGACCGAGTTCTCCGGCCACCGCGCAGGCCTGAGCAGCGAAGGCTTCGTTGGCCTCGATCACGTCCATATCGTCGATGCTGAAGCCCGACTTGGCCATGATCTTCCGGGCCGCCAGCATGGGCCCCAGGCCCATGTAGGCGGGGTCGAGAGCGGCTGATGCGTAGGCGACGATGCGCGCCAAAGGCTGCAGTTCGTGCGCCTCCGCGAAGTCGCCCGAGGTGATGACCAGGGCTGCGCCGGCGTCGTTCATGCCCGAGGCGTTCCCGGCCGTGACGGTGCCGTCAGGCTTGAAGGCGGGTTTGAGGGCCTGCAGCCCCTCAAAGGTGGTACCGGCCCGCGGATGCTCATCGGTGTCCACGACCGTGGCTGGACCTCTCTTCTGTGGGACCTCCACCGGCACGATCTCGTCCTTGAACTTGCCGGCCGCGACGGCGGCCACGGCCCGCCGCTGACTCTCCTCGGCCATGCGATCCTGAGCTTCGCGGGTGATCCCGTAGCGAGCGGCCACGTTCTCAGCGGTCATGCCCATGTGGTAGCCCATCATGGCGCAGTTGAGCCCGTCCCCGAGAAGACTGTCCACAAGGGTAGCGTCCCCCAAACGGAAGCCCTGCCGTTGCTTGGACAGCGTGAAAGGGGCGAGACTCATGTTCTCCATGCCGCCCGCGACCATGACCTCGGCATCGCCGCAGAGGATGGCCTGCGTGGCCAGATGGACGGCCTTCATGCCCGATCCGCACAGCTTGTTGATGGTGAGGCCGGGGACGTCATCGGGCAACCCGGCCACCAGCAGCGCTCGACGACCAGGGTTCTGCCCTTGGCCGTGTTGCAGCACGTTCCCCATGATGACTTCTTCCACATCCTCGGGCCGGACGCCTGCCCGCCGGACTGCTTCCTTGATGGCGATGCTGCCCAACTCATAGGCGGGGATGTCGGCCAGACCTCCCAGGAAACGCCCCACAGGAGTCCGACAGGCACTCAGAACCACAACGTCACGAGCCAAGAGAATCCCCCTCCAACAGCATTACGCCCAGATTCACGCTCTCCTTAAGGGTGAGTGTTCGCCTCAGTGGTCGGTATCCTTCTGCCTCAAGAACCAGTTCGTGTTCTCCAGGGCCCGGTTCCAGCCGATCAACGACAAAGTCCCCGTAGTTGTTGCTGAGCGCCTCGCCGACGACCCGGCCGCCGGCCGTGACCGTGGCCCTCACACCCTCGGCGCACTCGTCGCTATCGGCGAAGACGGCGGTGCCGCCTATGAAGGCCGTCGTCCATCGATATAGGTTTCGATAGTAGACCCGCGGTCGGGCCTCCAGTTCCGGCCGCAGCACCTCCAGATCCTCGGCGGCCACCCGCGCCCGCATATCCTCGTCGTCGGCCAGCACGAGGGTCAGCGCTCCTGCGGGACATACCTGGGAGCAGCGCGTCTCTCTCCAGCCTTGGTCCATGAGGTGGGCGCAGCCCGTGCACTTCTGCGCTACCTGCGCCTCTTCGTTCCAGTAGATGACCTCGTACGGGCAGGTCTCGACTATCTCCGGGTGACCCTTGGCCGCTTCCGGATCGATGATCACCAAGCCGTCCTCCCGCTTGTAGACGGTCCCGGGCGGTGAATCCTTGATGCAGGGAGCATCGTCACAGTGCAAACAGGGGAGGGGCAGGTAGGCCACCTGCACCAGAGGATACTGTCCCCGCTCTTTGCGGCCGATGTTCATCCATCTGTGCCCGGCCCAGGGCTGGCCCACCGAATAGGGCGGGAAGTCGTTCCCGGTGAACTCGTCCTTGTCGGCCAGGAAGCAGTTGTTGCAGTCGATGCACAGGGCCACATCGATGATCATGTGCCAACTCTTCATCACGCGCCTCCCTCCCAGTTCTCCACCTCGACAAGGCAGGAGTTATTGGCCATGGCCGTAGACGTGGGGGTGACAAAGCGGGCCGGAGTCAGCATGTTGATGCATCCACCCCGGTCGGGAGAGTGGCCGGGCTCACCCAGCGCCTCGTACTCCGCCGACGACTCGTAGGAATGCACCGTGCCCGGCGGCACCCGCTCCGTGACCTGCGCAGCCAAGATGACCGAACCGCGGTCGTTGAAGGCGCGGACCAGCCCTCCGTCGGCGATGCCGCGGGCAGAGGCGTCGACGCTGTTGATGCGGATGATCCAGTAGTAGTGGCCGTCGATGAGGACCCGATTGTCCTTCACCTGGTTCATCCAACTGTCCTTGGCATCGCCCATGGTGTGGAAGCTGAACTTGGGGTGCGGCGAGACCAGTTGCAGCGGATATCTGGCGTAGAGATCTTCCGTGTGGTGGCCTTCCCAGCTGGGGATGTACTGCGGCCCCATGACCGGCCGCTCGGGGTCTATGGTGCCGGTCGCTTCCAGCCGCTCCAGGCTCGAGGCGACGAACTCTATCTTGCCGCTCATGGTCTGCAGGCCCTCGCCCCTCACTTGCTCCCAGGGAGGCGGTCCCCAGTCGGCCGTGTCCTTGGCCCGGCCCTCGGCGAACCAGCGTAGCGCTGGGGCCGAGCGCTTCTCCTCGGGTGCAGGCACGACGTAGTAGCCCTTCTTCTCGAACTCCTCCCAGGAGATGACCGTGGGCAGGTCGGTGGCATGGAAGTAGTCCTTGACCCAGTCGTAGTCGCTCTTGCCCCCCATGCTGTAGATCTCGTAGATCCCCAGCCGCTTGGAGAGTTCCGCGAAGATATCGTAGTCGGACTTGCTCTCCCCCAGGGGCTCGATGCACTTGTGCTGCAGCGTGATCACGCGGTGGTTGGTGAACTGATAGGAGTCGGCGATATAACCGGAGCAGTTGGCGAACTCGCTGATGTCCCAGCGCTCGAAGTTGGTGCAGGCGGGCAGGATGACGTCGGCGAACCTGGTCTCGCCCTCGAACCATATGGCCTGGTTGACCACGAAGGGGACCTTGCCCTCCCGGTATGCGGTCACATAGCGGTTGGTGTCGGTCATGGTGCCAAAGAACGAGCCTCCGTAGCGGTAGTACATGCCGATGTGCGGATAGCCGGGGGCCGGATACTCGTATTTCTGGAACTGGCTCTCGATGTGCGAGCCGCAGAAGCCCTTGCCCCTCCACTCCAGATGCTCGTGGCGCATGGCTTCGGGGATGCGCAGACGGGGCACGGTCTGGCCCTCGGTGGAATGATGCGGATTGGTGATGGCCCCACCATGCGGGAACATGCGACTCGCGAAGCGGAAACCGGCGGCCGAGTTCGTCGTGTCGCCGGAGATGCCACCTTCGGAGTACCCCGGAAACATGAAGCTGCAGTCGAGTGGAGCTCCGGAACTGGTCCCCCAGATGTTGCTGCCCGGCTTTCCCAGACCCTGCATGGCCGCCAGGGCGACCATCATGCGCGCCCATTCGTTTCCGGTGGCGGCGCGGCACGCGCCGCCCATCCCCCCGGGTCCGCCGGCAGCGAGCATGGTCTTCTTGGCCGCCCATTCCCGAGCCAAAGCCCGGATGTCGCGAGCGGGGATGCCGCTCTCGCCCTCTGCCCATTCCGGCGTCTTGGGCACGCCATCGCTCTTCCCAAGCACGTAGTCCTGCCACACGTCGAAGCCCGTGGTGCGTTCGGCCACGTACTCCTTGTCGTAGAGGTCTTCCGTCAGCCACGTGAAGGCGATGCCCAGTCCCAGCGCCACATCAGTACCCAGACGGGGGGCGAACCACTTGTCACACAAGAGGGCGCCCGTGTGGTTGAAGTAGGGGTCGATGACGATCATGCGCACGCCCAGTTCCTTGAGCCAGCGACGGCGGATGTTGCCTTCCTGGGCTCCGTAGACACCGTTGCAGGTGGCCTCGGGGTCCGCCGACCAGTAGATGATGAGATCTGTGTGCTCGAGCGCGTCCTCCAGCAGCCCGTACTGCTCGTTGATGCCCAAACGGTGGCTGGACCCCCACATGTGCATCGCGCCCCAGTGCCAGCCCTCCCAGCTGTCGGGATTGTGCTCCCCGCAGGTGAAACCAAGGAGGTTGAGGAAACGGAAGTAGGCACTGTGCCGGTAACCGACATTGCCCCACAGATGATGGGAGCCTGGAGTGGAGAGGATCCCGGCCGGCCCCACCTCCCGCTTCACCCTGACGATCTCCTCGGCGACCAAGTCGAGCGCTTCGTCCCAGGAGATGGGCTCATATCCGGAGATACCCCGGCTGTGCGCATTGCGGCCCCCCGGTCCTGTGGAACCCGGCGCTCCCGCGGGATCGAAATCGACCCGCTTCAGCGGCGTCAGTATCCGCTTGGGGGAGTAGATGGTGGACCTGTGGGCGACCGTCCACGGTGAGGCCGTGGTCTTGCGCGGCGGCGTGAAGCTCCTGCCCCGCGCTTGTATCGTCCAAGATGGGGCGTCGTCCTCACTGAACTCGATAGGAGTCATGCGCAGGATCTTGCCGTCCTGCACGTCCACGAAGACGGGCCCGCCCGTCGTCCCGTTGGTGTATCTGGTTATCTGTCCCATCTGGGCTTACCCCCCATGTTGGCTGACCACCGCTTCCGGATCGCCGACCGGCAGCCGGCGCAGGTTGGCGCGGAGCGCGGAGCGCCGCCGCGGCCGGCACCGAGCGCTCCGCCGGTGCTTACTCTTCCTCTTCGATGATGGCCACCAACCTGATCATGGAACCGTCGCCGCCCACCCAGCGGATGGGGAAACCGGCGATGATGCAGCGCTGGCCCAACACCTCGTCGATATCGCCGCCCACGTTTTCGAAGCCCATGACGTGATTGCCCAGGAGGATGTTGTGGCAGGGCTCCCAGTCGGGGAAGTCCTCCTTCACCGAACGGCCGGTCTCGGCCTCGTACTCCGCGCAGATGTCGGGTAGGAGAGGGCCGGGGCCGTGGTAGCCGATGGCCGTGGCCAGCGGATGGTCGAGGGCCTGCTGGTCTACGCCCACTGCCTTGACGCCTTTGTCCACCAACCAGCGGGCCGCACTCGGCACCAGGCCCGGCGACCGGGCAAAGTAGTCCTTGTTGTCACCGAACTGGGCGTGCATGTGCGTGTGGATGATGACTATGTCGCCCTTCTCGATCTTGGGCGTGGCCTTCTCCAAGTCCTCGGCGGTGATGAATTCAAACCTGCCTTTGGGACCCACGTCGACGATCACCCCCGTGCCGAAGTAGTAGTCGAGGGGTATCTGCTCGGTGGACCACTCACCCGCGATGACGTGGATGGGCGAGTCGGCGTGCGTGCTCACATGCATGGGATGCCACAACCACTGGGTGAAGACGCCCGACTTGGCGTGGTAGTGAAAGCGCTCGATCTTGATGTCGGGGAAATAGGGCCAGAGCGGCGTGTTGTGGCCGAACGGCTGGCTGAGGTCCACGATCTTCTTGACTTTCATCAGTCCTCCAGGGCAGGCGGCCACCCGCGGCGGCCTCTTGGCAGGTATGGCGTTGGTTACTGACAACTAACCAGCACACTATCCCGCCCCGAGCGCCACTCTGTCAAGTCGAGAAGTCTCTCACCTGGGCGTCCTCAGCATCCGGGTACTTGATATCCCAGAGGAACAGCCCTCTCGCCGGGGCGGTCAGACCCGCCTCCTCCCTCGAGGCGCCCTCCAGAAGCCGCGATAAGTCGTCCAGGGGCCTCTCACCCACGCCTATCGCCACCATGGTCCCCACGAGCGTCCGCACCATGTGACGCAGGAAAGACTCGGCCTCGATCTCGAGCGCGTAACGCTCTGTTCCCCACCTCACCCAGCGGCAGCGCGACACGCGCCGGCGGAAGAACACATGCTCTGTCTCCGTGGGGGTGAAGGCCCTGAAATCGTGCCGCCCTTCCACCAACGCTGCTGCTTCCCGCATAGTCGTCATCTGCACCGTCGGCGCCACGCGCCACAGGTAGCGGCCATGGAAGGGCGAGTCCACCCCGCCTATCTGCAGGAAGTAGCGATAGGAGCGGCTCACAGCGTCCTTGCGGGCGTCGAAGCCAAGGGACGCAGGCTGGAGCCGCATGATGCTGATAGAGGGCGGTGTGAGCGCGTTGAGCGAATGCACCAGCCGAGAGGCGTCGATGCCGCCGGGCAGGCGCAGGCTGGCCACCTGCAGCCGCGCGTGCACCCCGGCGTCCGTACGCCCGGCCACCCGCAGTGTCGGAGATCTTCCCAGCACGGTCGCCAAGGCACAGCCGAGGCTCTCCTCCACTGTGGCAAGACCCGGCTGTCTGGCCCAGCCGTACAGGTCCGTGCCTTCGTATTGGAGCTCCATGCGGTACGTCTGCTCTTCGTCCATCTCCCAACCCCGCCGCATCGAGAAAAGAAAGGGCCGGGAGCGACACGTCGCTCCCGGCACCTCATGACTTCATATCGACTGGCCGCTCCGCTCCACGTCTTCCAGCCAGACGGGACCGCTCTCGGGCCGTCCTACACGAGTTCCAAATACACCATCTCGGCAGCGTCGCCCTGGCGAGGCCCCAGATGGATGATACGGGTGTACCCGCCCGGACGATCCGAGTACCGGGGGCCCAGCTCGTTGAAGAGCTTGTACGTGATCTTCTTGTTGCGCAACTGGCTGATAGCCGTGCGCCGCGAGTTCAGATCGCCCGCCTTGCCCATGGTGATGTACTTCTCCACCATAGGCTTCACTTCTTTGGCGCGGGCCTCGGTGGTCTTGATGCGTCCATGCTCGAGCACAGAGCAGGCAAGATTCGCCAGCATCTGCCGGCGGTGATCCGGCTGCATACCGAATCGTCTTCCTTTCCTCTGATGCCTCACTCTACTCTCCTCTAAGCTTCAGATTGTTCAGGGCGAGACGCTCACGCACCTCTTCTATGCTCTTCCGACCGAAGTTGGGGATGCACATGAGCTCTTGGTCGGACTTGCGGATGAGGTCACCGATGGTCTCGACGCCCTCGCGCTTAAGACAATTATATGACCTGACACCCAACTCCAACTCCTCGATAGGGGTACCGTCCCACTCGGAGGCACCGTCCTGTGGGGCCTCGAGCTCGTCGGTATCGACCTCGCGGCCAACGCCCTCTCCACCCTCCGGCTCATCCTCTTCGATGAAGATGGTCAGATCGTCCCGCAGAAGAGCCGCCGCCATGCTCACAGCCGTACGAGGATCGACGGCCCCGTTGGTCTCAACCTCGAGGGTCAGCTTGTCGAAATCAGTGCGCTGGCCCACGCGGGCGGGCTCCACACTGTAGGCGACCCGCACCACAGGCGAGAAGACCGAATCGATGGGGATAACCCCCACGATCGTCTCCAGGCGCTTGTTGTCATCACCTGAAGCGTAGCCACGCCCCCGACGAACGGTCAGTTGCATATCGAGGCGACCGTTGTCTTCAAGACTGCCGATGTACGCGTCTGGGTTCATGACTTCCACGGTGCCCGGCAACTGGATATCGGCGGCCGTGATCGTTCCCGGGCCCTCCTTCACCAACTGCACCTCATGCTCATCGGCCTCTCCGTGCAAGACGAAGACCAGCCTCTTGAGGTTGAGGATGATGTCGGTGACGTCCTCTTTCACGTGGGGCACAGTCGAGAACTCATGCTCGACACCCTGGATCTTGACGGCCGAGATCGCCGCTCCTTGCAGTGACGATAGCAGCACCCGCCGGAGAGAGTTGCCGAACGTGTACCCGAAGCCGCGGGCCAACGGCTCGACCACGAAACGGCCCCGGTTCTCGTCGACCGGTACATAACTACTATGCGGGGTAGCAAAATCTAGCAATCGGCCCTCCTATCTCTAAGCCGCGCAAAGCGCCTCGTGTGCCGATGGTCTTCCAGCTTGAGCACTACTTGGAGTACAGCTCGACGATGAGCGACTCCTGTATGGGGATGTCGATATCGGTCCGAGCCGGTGGACGCAGTACCTTGCCGACCATGTTGTCGTGGTCGGCCTGCAGCCAAGCAGGAACGGATGCGGTGAGATCGGTGGCGTCCTCGATGACGGCTTTCAACCCCTCGCTCTTGAGCACCGCGGCGATGATATCGTCCGTCTTGACCCGGAACGAAGGGATGTTCACCCGACGCCCGTTGACGGTGAAGTGACCGTGCCTGATCAACTGCCGAGCCTGACGCCGGGAAGCGCCGAAGCCCAAGCGGTAGACGACATTGTCCAGGCGCGACTCGAGCAGGCACAGAAGGTTCTCCCCCGTCATGCCCTGCTGCCGAGCGGCCAGCTTGTAGTAGTTGCGGAACTGGCCCTCGAGCACACCGTAGTACCGGCGGGCCTTCTGCTTCTCGCGCAACTGGTTCAAGTATTCCGACTGCTTGCGCCGCCGTCCCCGGCCATGCTCACCCGGGGGATAGGCGCGCCTGTCCACGCCGCACTTGTCGGTAAGGCAGCGTTCGCCTTTCAGGAAGAGCTTCTCCATCTCCCGACGGCACTGTTTGCACTGAGGTGATCTGTCTCTGGCCATTCTTCTCTCCCCTCCGCCCTATACGCGTCGCCGCTTTTTGGGGCGGCATCCGTTGTGGGGGATGGGGGTGACATCCTTGACGCTCGTGACGTCGATGCCGGTGGCCTGCAAGGAACGGATGGCCGTCTCACGGCCGCTCCCCGGTCCCTTCACATAACAGTCGACCTTCTGAAGACCGTGCTCCATGCCGGCCCTGGCAGCCTTCTCCGCCGTCACCTGCGCGGCGAACGGAGTCGACTTGCGCGAGCCCTTGAAGCCCGCCGAACCGGCGCTCGCCCAAGCAATCACGTTGCCCTCTTTGTCTGTGAGGGTCACCAAGGTGTTGTTGAACGATGTCTTGATGTAAGCGTTGCCTACCGCAATGCTCTTGCGCACCTTGCGGCGCCGCCCGCGCGGACCGGTGGTAGTGCGTTTAGGTTTCGGCATATTCCTGTATCTCCGTCCCTAGTAATCCTGCAGGACCGCCACCCGGCTAGACCCGCACCTTCTTCTTGACGCCTACGGTGGGCTTGTGTCCCTTGCGCACCCGAGCGTTCGTCTTGGTGCGCTGGCCGCGTACCGGCATACCCCGGCGGTGTCTGATCCCCCTGTAGCAGCCGATCTCCATCAGTCGTTTGATGTTCTGACTGCGCTCCCGACGCAAATCACCCTCGACGGTGACGTTGTCTTCGATGTACCCGCGCAACCGGATCTCTTCATCCTCGGTGAGATCCTTAACGTAGGTGTTGGGGTCGATGCTCACAGCGGAAAGGATCCTGTTGGACGTCGACCGGCCTATCCCATACACGTACGTGAGACCGATCTCTACCCTTTTCTCCCTGGGGAGCGTAACGCCAGCGATACGAGCCATTGTTCAGCAGCCTCCTAGCCTTGACGCTGCTTGTGGCGCGGGTTCTGGCAGATGACCAGCACCACGCCGCGTCGCCGCACTATTTTGCATTTCTCGCACATCGGTTTCACCGACGCTCTGACCTTCATCGTCGTCCTTCCTCTACTTGAAGCGATACGTGATCCGACCCCGGGTCAGATCGTACGGCGACAATTCCACCTTGACTCGGTCGCCCGGCAGGATGCGGATGTAGTTCATGCGCATCTTCCCCGAGATATGAGCCAGAATCTCCAACTCGTTGTCGAGCTTGACCCGGAACATGGTGTTGGGCAAAGCCTCAAGGACCTCACCTTCCAGCTCTATGGCTTCTTCTTTAGGAGACATGACCGGTCACCAATCTCTCACTTCTGCCCGCACAACGGCCGTCTATCATACCATGGTCAGCGCCTTGCCCTCGCTCAGCCGGGTTGATGCAGTGTATTGCGCGGGTCAAGTCGCCCCCCCTGGAGTCTTCGCCGCTTTCTGAGCGACCGTCAGGATCCTCGGGCCCTTCTTGGTGATGGCCACAGTGTGTTCAAAATGAGCCGAAAGGCTACCGTCCTTGGTATAGATCGCCCACGAATCGTCGCCCATCTCCACTTCGTAACCGCCGGCGTTCACCATCGGCTCGATGGCCAACACCATGCCGTCGCGAAGTTCGGGTCCCTGTCCCGCGGGCCCGAAGTTGGGCACCTGCGGATCCTCATGCATCTCCCGCCCCACGCCGTGACCGACCATGCTCTGGACCACCGAGAAGCCGTGCGCTTCCACGTATGTTTGCACCGCGTGAGAGATGTCCCCCACCCTGTTACCCACCTTGCACTGGCCGATGGCCTGCCGCAGCGATTCCTCCGTGACCCGCAGCAACTGCAGCGCCAATTCCGAGATCTTCCCCACGGGGTAGGTCATGGCCGCATCGGCAATGTAGCCCTCCATGGTCACACCCACATCCACGCCCAGGATGTCGCCTTCCTTCAGGCGCGTCTTCCCGGGGATGCCGTGCACCACCATGTTGTTCGGGGAGGCGCAGATGGTGGCCGGGAAGCCCCGATAGCCCTTGAAGGTGGGAATGCCGCCCTCAGCGCGTATATATTTCTCGGCCAGACTGTCCAGCTCTTTTGTCGTCACCCCGGGCCCGATCTCTTCGGCCAGAAGATCGAGACAGCCGCGCACCACTGTGCCGGCGCGATCCATCTTGGCGATCTCGGTGTCTGACTTGCGGATTATCACTGTTCCTCGGGCCGTCTCTACTGTCCGATGACCGCGTCCGCGCTCACTCGCCGGCCGGGCCGAGAGCTTCGCGGATCTGCTCGTACACGCTGTCGGGGGTCATTCCTGTGCCGTCGATGCGAGCGACCAAACCCTGCTCGTCGTAGTAGCCGATCAACGGCTCCGTCTGAATCGCATACACCTCAAGACGGTTACGCACCGTCGCTTCGCCGTCGTCGTCGCGCTGGTAGAGCTCGCCACCACACCTGTCACACACGCCATCCTTGGCGGGCTTGTTGTACTCGACATGGAACGGAGCCTGACACTCGCGGCAGATCCGGCGGCCCGTGAGACGAAGGATCAACTCATCCTCGTCCACCAGGATGGCGATGACCTTCGAAACAGCCCGGTCGAGTGCGTCCAGCGCCTCATCCAGCGCTTCCGCCTGGGGGATGGTGCGGGGGAAACCGTCCATGAGGAAGCCCTTGGCCGTATCCGGCTCCTGGAGACGTTCCTTAACGATGCCGATCACCACACTGTCGGGGACCAACTCACCGGCGTCCATGTATCTCTTGGCTTCAAGCCCCATCTGGGTCTGATTCTTCAACGCGCCACGCAGGATGTCCCCGGTGGAGACATGTGGGATGGCGTACTCGGCCGCGATACGACTGGCCTGAGTGCCTTTGCCTGCTCCGGGCGGTCCCAGGAGAATGAGGTTGAATTGGCTCATGGTGTTTTTCCTTCCCTTAACGTCGCCGGCGCTACTTGAGGAAGCCCTCGTAGTGCCGCATAAGCAACTGCGATTCCATCTGCTTCATGGTGTCGAGCGCCACCCCGACCACGATCAGCAGCGACGTACCACCGAAGTAGAAGGGGATACTGAACCCTTTGATGAGCAGGGTCGGCAACAGCACGATGGCCGCCAGGAAGAGAGCACCCGGCAGCGTGATACGCGTGAGCACCCTGTCCAGATAGGCAGCGGTCGGCCGTCCAGGACGTATGCCGGGGACAAAGCCGCCGTACTTCTTCAGATTGTCGGCTTGGTCTATGGGGTTGAACTGCACGGCCGTGTAGAAGTAGGTGAACACGATGATGAGGATGACCTCGGCCAGGATGTACCACCAACTGGAGGGTCCTATGGCCTCGGAGAGGTCTGTGGCCCATTGCCAAGGCGTCATCTGCGCGAGAGTCACCGGGAACAGCAGCACCGAGGAGGCGAAGATGACGGGGATGACCCCCGCCATATTGATGCGCAAGGGCAGATAGGTACTCTGACCTCCGTAGACTTTTCGCCCCACCACTTTCTTGGCGTATTGAACCGGTATGCGGCGCTGTCCCTCTGTGATGTAAATGATAGCCGCTACCACCAACACCGAGACCACTCCCATGAGCACCCAGTAGCCCGGGTTGAGCGTGAAGAGCTTCTGTAGGCCGGCCGGGAGCCGGGAGACGATACTCGCGAAGATCATCAAAGAGATACCGTTACCGATGCCGCGCTGGGTGATCAACTCGCCCATCCACATCACGAGAGCGGTGCCGACGGTCAGTGTCATCACGATGAGCCAGAAGCGTACGGGGGTCAGCGGGGCGCTCGGCGGGAAGGCACCGTAGCTCTTGAATAGGAAGACGAAGCCCACAGCCTCGATGAAAGCCAACACCACGGTGAAGTAGCGCGTGTACTGGTTGACCTTCTTCCGCCCGGCCTCGCCTTCCTTCATGAGCATCTCAAGCTTGGGGATGACCATGGTAAGGAGCTGCATGATGATCGATGCCGTGATGTACGGCATGATCCCCATGGCGAAGATGGCCACTCTCTCCAACCCGCCCCCGGCGAATAGGTTGTAGAAGTCGAAGACCCCACCGGTGTTGAACATGTCCTTGATGGCGTCGACGTCGATCCCCGGCACGGGGATGTAGCAGCCGAACCTGTAGATAGCGATGATCATCGCCGTGAAGAGCAGCTTCTTGCGAAGGTCCGGTAGCCTCCAGGCATTAAGCAAGGATTGCAGCATCAGGTCCTCACCCCTATGTTCCGCGGCTCGTCAGTCGTCATCGTGCTAGATCACCTCGGCCGTACCACCGGCCGCCTCGATCTTGACTTTGGCCGCGGCGCTGAACCCTTGAGCCCTGATGGTGAGGGAGTGGGTGAGTTCGCCGTCAGCCAGGATCTTCACGCGCTCGTCAGCCTTCTTGATGATGCCCTTGAGCACCAACGTCTCCGGAGATACGACCTCGTCGGCGGCAAAGACCGCCAAGCGGGACAGGTTGACCGGAGTCATGTAGGTACGGAAGGGGCCGATAGGCATGGAGGTCTTGGCGTTCGGGCCGCGCAGCTTGGGCGTGCGCATGTGCAGGGGCATCTGGCCACCCTCGTAGCGGGGCGAGATGCTGCCGCCGGAGCGCGCTTTCGAGCCCTTGTGGCCCCGCCCCGACGTCTTGCCCACCCCGGAACCCTCGCCGCGACCGACACGCTTCTTGTCGCGCCGGGCGCCGGGGTCGGGGCGCAGGTTGTGCAGGAAGATATCTCCCATCGTTATCCTTCGTCCTTGATGTCGACTTCGGTCACCTTGAGCATGTACGAGATCTTGTGCACCATGCCCCGGATGGCCGGAGTATCTTCGTGATAGACGGTCTGCCCCATGCGGCTGATGCCCAGCGCATCGAGCGTCGCTTTGTGGTCCTTCTTACGGTTTATCCTGCTCTTGACCTGAGTGATCTCGATCACAGTGTCACTCTCCCGCAGCCGGAGCAGTAGCCCCATCCGCAGCGGCAGCCGGTGCGACCACCTCGCGCAGGCCCAAGACTTCGCGCACGGTCTTGCCGCGCTGCAGAGCGATGTCCTCAGGACGGCGAAGGGAACGAAGCCCTTGCTCAGCTGCCCTCACCATATTGATAGGGTTGGTGGTGCCCAGGCATTTCGCCAGAACGTCCTTGACTCCGCCCAGTTCGAGCAGCGCGCGGACGCCGCCACCGGCGATAACGCCGGTACCGGCCGAGGCGGGCCGCAGCAACACGCGTCCCGCGCCGAAATGGCCCAGGACCTCGTGCGTGATGGTCGTGCCGTGCTTGGGCACGACGAACAGGTTCTTCCGGGCGTCCTCGATAGCCTTCTGGATGGCCAAGGGCACCTCTTTGGCCTTGCCATAGCCAACGCCCACTGTGCTCTCGCCATCACCAACCGCCACCAGTGCGGTAAAGGAGAAACGCCGCCCGCCCTTGACCACCTTGGCCACGCGGTTGATATGGATCACGCTCTCCTGAAGGTTGAGCGAATCTGCTTTGATCTGCGCCAAAGTGTTACCTCTCTCTCCCTCAGAAATCCAGTCCGCCCTCGCGGGCGCCGTCGGCCAGTGCTTTCACTCGGCCGTGGTATAGATACGAACCTCTGTCGAAGACCACGCGCTCCACGCCGGCGGCCTTGGCCCTCTCGGCCACGAGCTCGCCGACCTTGGCTGCTTCGTCCTTCTTCGACAGACCCTTCTCGGTGACGTTGGGACTGCCCGCGCTGGCGAGCGTCCGGCCCTCACTGTCATCGATCACCTGTGCCCAGATGGATCGGTTGGAGCGGAAAACGGAAAGCCGCGGCCGCTCGGACGTGCCCCGCACCCGGCTATGCACCCGCACGGCGCGCCGCTCCCGAGTCCGCTTGATATCCTCTTGATTGCTCATGCTCTCCTCTTCCTGCCTACGCCCGCTTGCCGACTTTGCGTCGCACCACTTCGCCCTGGTAGCGAATGCCTTTGCCCTTGTAGGGTTCGGGCTTGCGCAAGGCGCGGATCTCGGCGGCCACCTGGCCGACACGTTGCTTGTCGATACCCTTCACCACTATCTGCGTGGGGACGGGGACGTCGAACTCGATGTTCTCGGGCGGCTGCACCAATATGGGGTGCGAGTAGCCGACGAGGACTTCCAGGTCGGACCCCTTCTTGGAGGCCCGGTAGCCGACACCCACGATCTCCAGCCTCTTCTCGAAGCCCGTGGTGACACCGGTCACCATATTGAAGAGAAGCGTGCGGGTGAGGCCGTGCAGGGACCGATTCGGGCCACTGTCGTTAGGCCGGTTCACCGTCATGACGCCCTCATCCAGCGCGATCTTCATGGCGGGATGGACGTCCAAGGACAACTCGCCCTTGGGACCCTTGACGGCCACGTTCTGACCCTTCATGGTGACTTCCACACCACCGGGTACTTCTATGGGTGCTCTTCCTATTCTTGACATAAGCGTTACCAGACGAAGCAGACGACTTCGCCGCCTACACCTAGCCGTTGCGCTTCCCGCGCCGTCATAAGCCCCCGAGAAGTGGAGACGACCGCGGTGCCCATGCCTCCGAGCACCTTGGGAAGATTGTCCTTCCTGGCATAGATCCGGCGACCCGGCTTGCTGACCCTCTTCACCTGCGAGATCACGCGGCGACGGCCGTCAGTGTATTTGAGCTCGATCACCAGGGTGTCGAAAGAGCCCTCCCTCAGGACCGAGTACTCGGAGATGTAGCCCTCATCCTTGAGGACGCGGGCCAACTCGACCTTCTGTCCGGAGGCCGGCATAGTGACCTGAGCGTGCAGCGCCTTGTTGGCGTTGCGCAGACGGGTCAGCATGTCGGCGATGGGATCGGTATGCGACATGGCCCCTCCTACCAGCTCGATTTGGTGACCCCAGGGATGACTCCCTGATGGGCCAGCTCACGTAAACAGATACGACACAGACCAAAGCGACGGAGATAGCCCCGAGGCCTTCCGCAGCGCTGGCAGCGATTGTGGGCCCGGACTGCGTACTTCTGCGGGCGCCGCGCTTTGGCGATCATGGATTTCTTTGCCATGGGCTGAAGCTCCTATCTCAACTCTCGCGGAACGGCATGCCCAGCAACTTCAGCAGCGCTCGTCCCTCGTCGTCCGTTTTGGCCGTGGTAGTGATGGCGATATCGAGACCCCGGATGCGATCGACCTTGTCGTAGTCGATCTCGGGAAAGATGATCTGCTCTTTTACGCCAAGGTTGTAGTTGCCACGGCCATCGAAGCTGGCCGGAGCGACGCCACGGAAGTCGCGGATGCGCGGCAGAGCGATGCTCATGAGACGGTCGAGCATCTCGTACATGAGATCACCCCGCAGAGTGACCCTGAGCCCCACCGGCATGCCCGCCCGGAGTTTGAAGTTGGCCACTGACTTGCGCGCCCGGCGGACCTGCGCCTTCTGACCGGTTATCTGGCCGAGCTGCGTGGCCGCCTCCTCCATGGCCTTGGCGTCGTTCGTGCCCTCACCGATGCCCATATTCAGCGTCACCTTGGTGACCTTGGGCACCTGCATGACATTGGCGTAGCCGAATTGCTCGCGCATGGCCGGCACGATGTCGGTACGATACTTGTCTTTCATTCTTGGGACTGCCATCGCTAACCCTTATCCACCTGGACGTTGCACTTCTTGCAGTAGCGGACCTTGTCCTCGCCTTCCTTGCGCACACCCACCCGGGCAGGCTTGCCGCAGCCGGGGCACACCAACTGCACAGTACTGATGTGCATGCTGGCTTCGCGCTCAATGACTCCGCCCTGTGGCACCTTCTGCGACGGACGTACGTGCCGCTTGATGAAGTTGACCCTCTCCACCACCACGCGTTGTTCGGCGGCGAGTACGCGCAGAACCTTCCCGCGCTTCCCGCATTCCTTGCCTTGGATCACCTCAACAGTGTCGCCCTTCTTGATCCGGAAATGGTTGCCGTGCGTTGCAGTCTTGGCCATCACAGCACCTCCGGAGCGAGCGAGACTATCTTGGCGAAGTTCTTCTCGCGCAGTTCCCGGCCCACGGGACCGAAAATGCGGGTGCCGCGCGGATTCATCTGCCTATCGATAATGACCGCGGCATTCTCGTCGAAGCCTATGTACGTGCCGTCTTTGCGGCCATAGACCTTCTTCACCCTCACCACGACGGCCTGGACCACGTCGCCCTTTTTGACCGTGCCGCCGGGCGTGGCTTCTTTCACCGCCCCGACGATGATGTCACCGACCCCGGCGTAGCGCCTGCGTGATCCGCCCTTGATGCGGATGCACAGCAGTTCACGTGCGCCGGTGTTGTCGGCCACCCTGAGTCTTGTCTCCACTTGGATCATCGTTTTCCACCCATTCCTATCGCGGGGCTACTCGGCCCGCTCGAGCACCTTGATGAGGCGCCAAGTCTTGTCCCGAGAAAGTGGGCGGCACTCGCGCACCAGCACGGTATCGCCCACGCGGGCTTCGTTCTGCTCATCGTGGGCCTTGAGTCGGCTCGAGCGGCGCATCACCTTCTTATACAGAGGGTGCGGCTTGACCGCGGTCACCTGCACCACGACCGTCTTGTCCATCTTGTCGGAGACGACTACACCCTGCCGCTCCCGCTGCTTGCTCTGCTGCTGGTCGGCCATCAGAGTCCCCTCGCCCGTTCTCTCGCGTATTGCGTCGTCATGATCCTGGCGATGTCCTGGCGCACCTGCCGAAGCTTGCTGGTGTTCTCCAGCTGCCCGGCCGCGTGCTGAAACCGCAGGTTGAACAACTCCTCGCGCGACTGCTTGAGGCGCTGGGCCAATTCCTCATCGGCCAGCTCGACCAAGTCCTTAGCCTTCAATGCCCCCATCCTCCCTGGTCGCGAATCTACATTTGACAGGAAGTTTGTGCGCCGCCAGACGGATGGCTTCCTTGGCCAATTCCTCGGAAACACCCGCCAGTTCGAACATCACACGGCCCGGTTTCACCACGGCCACCCACTGATCCGGCGAACCCTTGCCCGAGCCCATGCGGGTCTCAGCAGGCTTCTTCGTGATGGGCTTCTGCGGGAAGATGTTGATCCACACCTTCCCTCCACGCTTGATCTTGCGGGTCATCGCGATACGCGCCGCTTCGATCTGCCGGCTGGTGATCCACCCCGGCTCCAGTGCCTGCAGGCCGTACTCGCCGAATTGGACCGTGGTCTGGCCCTTCGACGTCCCGGCCATGCGACCCCGGTGCTCTTTCCGGTGCTTAACCCGTTTTGGTAGTAGCATCTCTCATCCTTCGTTTCTCCGGCTCTCAATCCACGGCCCCGGGCGTTTCACTGAACCCCCGGTGCGCGGCCTTCAGCCAGTGACCATCAGCCTAGGCGGTTCTCCGCCTGCCCACGGGAGCTCTGATCGAACCCCTCAGGCATGATCTCGCCCTTGTTTATCCACACCTTCACACCGATCTTGCCAAAGGTCGTGTTGGCTTCCCAGAAGCCGTAGTCGATGTCGGCCCGCAGGGTATGCAGAGGCACCCGGCCTTCGCTATACCCTTCGGTACGAGCCATCTCGGCCCCACCCAGACGACCACCAGACCTCACCTTGATGCCCATGGCGCCGGAGCGCATGGCAGACGTGATGGCCCGCTTCATAGCCCGCCGGAAGCTTACCCGATTGGCAAGTTGCTCGGCGATGGACTGCGCGACCAAGGTGGCGTCGAGCTCGGGCCTCTTGATCTCGACGATGTTGACATGCACCGCCTTGCCGGTCACGTCGTGGAGTTCGCGCCGCAGGGCGTCGACCTCCGAGCCCGACTTGCCGATAACGATGCCCGGCCGGGCCGTATGGATGTCTATGACCACCTTGTTGGTGTCCTTGCGGATCACGATGGTGGAGAGTCCGGCGTGCCCCATCTTCTTCTGGATGTGCCTGCGGATCGCCAGATCCTCATGAAGGTAGCTGGCAAAATGCTTCTCGGTATACCAGTGAGCCTTCCAGTCATGGATGATGCCGAGCCGCAGACCTCCGGGATGAACTTTCTGACCCACCTGCTACGACTCCTTCTTCTCGTCGACACTGACGGTGATGTGGCTCGTACGCTTGCGAATCGCGCTGGCCCGCCCCATGGCCCGCGGCCGAAACCGCTTGATGGTGGGCCCTTCGTTGACGTACGCCTGCACGACGTACAGATCGTCGGCGTCGAGATCATGGTTGTTTTCGGCGTTGGCCACAGCGGAGTCGAGGACCTTGCCCAACGACTTGGCGGCGGCCCGGGGGCTCAGCATCAGGATAGCTTTTGCCTCGCTCACCCGCTTGCCACGGATGAGATTCGCCACATCTCCAGCTTTGCGGGGAGATACCCGCACGTACTTGGCAGTAGCGTTGACCATGCCTTACTTCCTCCTCATGCGGCGTTCTTTGTTGCCGCCGTGACCGCGGAAGGTGCGGGTCAGCGCGAATTCGCCCAGGCGGTGGCCGACCATGCTCTCGGTGATATAGACGGGCACGTGCTTGCGGCCGTCATGCACCGCGATGGTGTGCCCGATCATCTCCGGATAGATAGTCGATGCCCGGGACCAGGTCTTGAGCATGCGCTTCTCGCCGGTCTCGTTCATAGTCTCGACCCGCTGAATCAGCCGCTCTTCGACGAAGGGAGCTTTTTTGCTTGAACGCGCCACGATGCTCTATTACCTCCCTTTTCCCCGTCGTCTGACGATGTATTTGTTAGAAGGATTCTTGGCCTTTCTGGTCTTGTGACCCAGTGTGGGGACCCCCCACGGCGTAACTGGATGACGCCCAGGCGGCGTAGAACCCTCGCCCCCGCCGTGCGGGTGATCGACCGGGTTCATAGTCGTGCCACGCACGGTGGGCCGTATGCCCATCCAGCGTTTGCGCCCCGCCTTGCCGGTGGTGAGGTTCTCGTGTTCCGCGTTGCCTATCTCGCCCACGGTGGCCCGGCATTCCAGATGGATCATGCGCATCTCGCCCGAGGGCAGACGGAGGATGGCGTAGTCGCCCTCCTTGGCCATGACCTGGGACGAGGTACCGGCGGAGCGGGCGATCTGACCGCCCTTGCCCTTATGCAACTCGATGTTGTGCACGGTGGTACCGACAGGGATGTTGCGCAGCGGAAGCGCACAACCCACACGAATATCCGAACGCGGACCGGCTTCGATCATGTCGCCCACGCCCAGCTTGTTGGGCGCCAGGATATAGCGCTTCTCGCCGTCGCGATACACGATGAGAGCGATGCGACAGCTGCGGTTGGGGTCGTACTCGATCGAGGCCACCCGGCCGGGGACCCCGTCCTTGTCGCGCTTGAAGTCGATGATCCTGTATAGACGCTTGTGACCGCCGCCCTGATGTCGAGTGCAGATACGGCCGTTGTTGTTCCGACCACCCTTGCGCGGCGCCGGTACAGTAAGGGCCTTTTCGGGCTCGCTCTTGGTGATCTCATCGAAGGCAGGAGTAGTCGCGAACCTGCGTCCGGGAGATGTCGGCTTGTAGCTCTTTATCGCCATGTGTCAGTTACCTCATTCATTACGTGGCGCCGAAGAACTCGATCCGATTGCCCGGAGCAAGCTCGACCACGGCCTTCTTCCAGCGCTTGGTGGTGCCCGCGTGGGCGCCGCGACGCTTGGGTTTCGGCTTCATGTTGAGAGTTTGTACGCCGATGACCTTCACCTTGAAGATCTCTTCCACGGCCGCCCGAATATGGGGCTTGGTGGCCCGGTAGTTCACTTCGAACGAGTACCGGTTGGTATCGATGGCCTGATAGCTCTTCTCAGAGATGATCGGCCGGATGATGATCTGACGAGCATCCATCAGACTTCACCGCCTTCGTCTGCGCGACCCGAACTCAGGCCGCCCTCCAGGAAGGATACGGCTGCCTCGGTGAAGACCAGGCTCTTCGCCCACACATAGTCCTGCACCTCGGCCTCGCCCACCGTCATGACGCGCGCGCCGGCCAGGTTGCGGAAGCTCTTGAGAGCAGCTATCTCGTCCGAGCCCACCAGTACGAGCACGGGACGATCGATCGCGGCCTTCTCGAGCACGGTCGCGGCCAGCTTGGTCGAAGGCTCGGAGAACGTGGAACCCGAGATGACACGCACCGTCCCGCCGGACACCAGGTCTCCCAGGGCCATGCGGTATGCCTGTGCCCTGACCTTCTTGTTGATCTTGAGAGCGTAGCTACGCGGGATGGGCGGGAAGGCCACGCCGCCGCCGGTGAAGTGCGCCACCTTGCCCGAGCCCACGCGAGCCCGGCCGGTGCCCTTCTGTCGCCACTGCTTCGCGCCGCTGCCGGCGACCTCGCTCCTGCTCTTCGCGGATGCGGTCCCCTGCCGGTGCCCAGCCAGTTCGGCGGTCACCACCTGGTGCAGCAGACCGATGTTGATACGGTCCTGCACCAGACTCTCAGCCAGTTCATGCTGACCGACGACCGCGCCGTTCACGTCGATTTTCTCAATTGATGGCATAGGCCTAACCTCTGATCACGACCAGGGAGCCTTTGCTCCCCGGAATCGCGCCTTTGACCAGCACCAGGTTCTTATCGGGGTCGGTCGCGACCACGGTGAGACCCGATTGCGTGACACGTACATTGCCCATCTGGCCCGGTAACTTGGTCCCGGGATAGACCCGGGCGGGGTCGGCGGAGGCGCCGATGGAGCCCGGGGCACGATGGAAGTGGGAGCCGTGGTAGCCGGGGCCGCCGCTGAAGCCGTGGCGCTTGATGACACCCTGGAACCCCTTGCCCTTGCTCACACCCGTGACCTTGACCTTGTCGCCGATGACCAAGGCCTCGACGGTGACGGCGTCACCGACGGCCAGTTCGCTCTCGCCCCGCACCTCCACAAGGTGGCGCTTGGGTGAGACTCCGGCCTTCTTGAGGTGGCCGAGCAGAGGCCTGTTGAGCCGCTTCGCCTTGACGTCGCCGAATGCTATCTGTGTGGCGGCGTAGCCGTCGGTCTCCACCGTCTTCTTCTGCGTGACCACACAGGGCCCCGCCTGGATGACAGTGCAGCGAACGACCGTGCCGTCCTCCCTGAAGAACTGGGTCATACCCAGCTTTGTACCTAACAGCGTCTTCATCACAATTTGATCTCGATGTCCACGCCCGCGGGCAGATCCATGCGCATCAGCGAGTCCACCGTCTTGGGGGTGGGCTGATGGATATCGATCAGACGCTTGTGCGTCCTGATCTCGAAATGCTCACGCGAGTCCTTGTCTTTGAACGGGCTGCGGATGACGCAGTACACGTTCTTCTCTGTCGGCAGAGGGACCGGGCCGGAAATGGTGGCGCCGGTGCGCTCAGCCGTCTCCACGATGCTCCGAGCACTCTTGTCGATCAGCTCGTGGTCGTAGGCTTTGAGCCTTATGCGTATTTTCTGTTGCGCCACCGGGTGACTCCTACTTGATGATCTTGGTCACAGCACCAGCGCCCACGGTGCGGCCGCCTTCGCGGATAGCGAAGCGGAGGCCTTCATCCATGGCGATGGGAGTGATCAGCTTGGCGTGGATGGTCGTATGGTCGCCCGGCATGATCATCTCCACACCGTCTTCCAGGGTCACATCGCCTGTCACGTCGGTCGTCCGGAAGTAGAACTGCGGACGATAGCCGTTGAAGAACGGGGTATGACGACCGCCCTCTTCCCGGGACAGAACATAGATCTGCGCTTCAAACTCGGTGTGAGGGGTGATGCTGCCGGGATGCGCCAGCACCATACCGCGCTCAACATCCTCGCGCTTGATACCGCGAAGGAGGACGCCGATGTTGTCGCCGGCGCGCCCTTCATCGAGCAGCTTGCGGAACATCTCCACTCCGGTGGCGACGGTCTTTGTGCTCTCCGGATGCAGACCCACCATCTCCACGGCCTCGCCGACCTTGACGATCCCGCGTTCCACACGACCGGTCACGACGGTGCCGCGGCCCTGGATGCTGAACACGTCTTCGATGGGCATGAGGAAGGGCTTGTCGATAGCGCGCTCGGGCTCAGGGATATAGTTGTCGAGAGCGTCGGCCAACTCGAAGATGGACTTGCAGCTGGGGCAGTCGCGATCTCCGCAACCGTGCTCAAGGGCCTGCAAAGCCGAACCGGTGATGACTGGGATGTCGTCGCCGGGGAACTCGTACTCGGTGAGCAGTTCGCGGACTTCCATCTCCACCAGTTCGAGAAGCTCAGGATCGTCGACCATGTCAGCTTTGTTCATGTAGACGATGATGTAGGGCACACCCACCTGACGGGCAAGCAGGATGTGCTCACGGGTCTGAGGCATGGGACCGTCGGCAGCCGACACGACCAGGACCGCACCGTCCATCTGGGCGGCACCGGTGATCATGTTCTTGATGTAGTCCGCGTGGCCCGGGCAATCGACGTGGGCGTAGTGACGTTTCTCGGTCTCGTACTCAACGTGAGCCGTGGCGATGGTGATGCCGCGCTCGCGCTCTTCCGGAGCGTTGTCGATGGAATCGAAGCTACGGAACTCGATGTCGGGGTTCAGATTAGCCAAACACTTGGTGATAGCCGCGGTGAGAGTGGTCTTGCCATGGTCGACGTGGCCGATAGTGCCTACGTTGACGTGAGGCTTGTTCCGCTCGTACTTCTTCTTCGCCACTTCATTCCTCCCTTTCTGCCCTGATTCGCTCAGGCGGTCGCCGCAGCCAGGCGACCGGTCTTCCCTTTTTGGTCAGTCTGTCTTCCTGCCGCCCTGCTGGGCGATTATCTCTTGCGCGAGGGCGTTGGGCACCTCAGCGTAGTGACTGAATTGCATGGTATAGGTAGCGCGGCCCTGGCTCATCGAGCGCACGTCGGTAGCATATCCGAACATCTGAGCCAAGGGCACGGTGGCGCGGATGACCTGGGCCCCCGCCCGCGGCTCCATGCCCACGATATGGCCCCGGCGACCGTTCAGATCGCCCATCACGTCGCCCATGTACTCCTCGGGAACTACCACCTCCACGTCCTCGATGGGTTCGAGCAACACCGGATGCGCTTTCTTCGCCGCCTCGCGGAAGGCCATAGAACCGGCGATCTTGAAAGCCATCTCGGAAGAGTCGACCTCGTGATACGAGCCGTCGATGAGTTGCACCTTCACGTCTTCTACCGGGAAACCCGCGAGGATCCCCGTCCCCATGGCTTCGGCGATGCCGTTCTGGATGGCAGGAACGTATTCTTTGGGAACTGCTCCCCCAACGATCTTGTTCTCGAAGGTGAAGCCGGCCCCAAACTCGTTGGGCTCCATCCTGATGACCACGTGCCCGTACTGCCCCCGACCGCCGGTCTGGCGCACGAAGCGCGCTTCGGCCTTCGGCACGGTCTCGGTGATGCCCTCACGGTAGGCCACCTGGGGCCGCCCCACGTTGGCGTCGACCTTGAACTCGCGCAGCAACCGATCGACGATGATCTCCAGATGGAGCTCGCCCATGCCCGCGATGATGGTCTGACCGGTCTCATCGTCGGTACGTACCCGGAAGGTCGGATCCTCCTCGGCCAGTCTCATCAGACTATCGGAAAGACGGTCCTGATCAGCTTTGGTCTTGGGCTCGATGGCCACCCAGATGACGGGTTCGGGAAACTCGATGGATTCCAGGATCACCCCACCGCTCTCGTCGCACAGGGTGTCGCCCGTGGTCGTGCTCTTGAGTCCCACCGCCGCGGCGATGTCGCCGGCGAAGACGTGGGTCGTGTCCTCGCGGTGGTTGGCGTGCATCTGCAGGATGCGACCGACGCGTTCCTTCTTCTGTTTGCTCGAGTTGTAGATGTACGAGCCCGCTTTCAGCGTGCCCGAATACACGCGGAAGTAGGTGAGCTTGCCCACGAAGGGGTCGGACATGATCTTGAAGGCGATGGCGGCGAAGGGTTCGGAGTCATCGGCTCGACGCACCACGGGCTGGCCGTTGTGAGGGTTGGTGCCCTCGACCGGCGGGATGTCGACAGGAGAAGGCAGATAGTCGACCACAGCGTCGAGGAGCATCTGCACACCCTTGTTTTTGAATGATGATCCGCAGAGAACGGGGATGAGGGCCATGTCGAGCGTGGCCACGCGGATGGCTTCCCTCAGCCTCTCTTCGCTGATGGCCTCGCCCTCGAGATAGTCCATCATCAGGGCATCATCGCGCTCGGCCAAGGTCTCGATCATGTGCGTGCGCTCGACGGTGGCGCGATCGAGCATCTCCTCGGGTATGGGAGCCTCGGCCCAGTCCACACCCATCTCGTCGTCGTACAGATACGCGACCATGCGTACCAGATCGACCACGCCTCGGAAGGTATCTTCCCGTCCCACGGGCAACTGGACCACGAGGGGATGGGCATGCAGGCGGTCGACCATCATCTGGACGCCCTGCATGAAATCGGCTCCCACGCGGTCCATCTTATTGATGAAGGCGATGCGGGGAACGCCATACTTGTCGGCCTGGCGCCAGACGGTCTCCGACTGAGGCTCGACGCCCGATACCGAACAGAACAAAGCGATGGCGCCGTCCAGAACCCGGAGAGAGCGCTCCACCTCCATAGTGAAGTCCACGTGCCCGGGCGTGTCTATGATGTTGATGCGATGATCGCGCCACTCGCACGTCGTAGCCGCGGACGTGATGGTGATGCCCCGCTCCTGCTCCTGGGCCATCCAGTCCATCACAGCTGCGCCGTCGTGCACCTCGCCGATCTTGTAGGTGCGCCCGGTGTAGTAAAGCATGCGCTCGGTGGTGGTCGTCTTACCAGCATCGATGTGAGCCATGATGCCGATATTGCGGACCATCCCCAGCGGATGCTGCCGAGCAGCCTTCGCATCGGTCTTATGTGCTGTTGCCTGTGCCACGTGTCTCTTTCCGAACTCGCGCTTAGCGCGTATCTGTTACCAGCGGTAGTGAGCGAAGGCCCTGTTGGCCTCTGCCATTCGCAGCAGGTCTTCCTTTTTCTTCATGGTGACGCCGGTGCGGTTGAAGCCATCGAGCAACTCGCCGGCCAGCCGTTCGGCCATAGTGTGCTCACGCCGCCCGCGGCTGTGAGTGATGATCCAGCGGACGGCCAGAGTGTACGAGCGCCGCGTGGGCACTTCCACCGGGATCTGATAGTTGGCGCCGCCGACCCGACGTGACCGCACTTCCAGAGCCGGCCGCACGTTCTCGACTGCGTCCTTGAGCACGCCGGCGGGGTCGTTGCCCGTCCGCTCGCGCAGGATGTTCATGGCATCGTACATGATGCGCTCAGAGGTGGACTTCTTGCCGCCGAGCATCATGCGGTTCACTATCTGCGTGACCAGACGACTGCGATAGATGGGGTCTGGCTGGATCTCCCGCTTGGGGGCCCTGGCTCTTCTAGACATGCTCCTACGCCTTCCTGTCTTAGCTGCTCAGCTTGACGCCGTACTTGGAGCGGCTTTGCTTACGATTGGCCACTCCGGCTGCGTCAAGCGCCGCGCGGATGATCTTGTAACGGACGCCGGGCAAGTCCTTGACCCTACCGCCCCTGATGAGCACCACGGAGTGCTCCTGCAGATTGTGCCCGATGCCCGGGATGTAAGCCGTCACTTCCATGCCGTTGACCAGCCGCACACGCGCCACCTTCCTCAGGGCCGAGTTAGGCTTCTTGGGCGTGGTGGTGTACACGCGCGTGCAGACGCCCCTCTTCTGGGGAGCGCCCTTGAGGGCAGGCGTCTTAGTCCGTTTGGACTGTTTCTGCCGGCCCTTGTTTATCAACTGGTTGATAGTCGGCACTAATGCTCCTCGTCTGTTCCTGGCAAAATGCTCTTGAGCGATCACATGCGCAAGCCAAAACTACGCGCCTGGACGCGCAGCGACCGCGAAGTATAACAAAGGCAGGCAGACCCTGCAACCACACGGTCAGTGGTCCCTCACTGCCACTCGGCCCCGCCCGCCTGTCGGCGTAGGTCTTCAGTGCGGGACCGCCGGTCCGCTTCGCCTCGCAATCACTCTTGCCTGCGAGTTGCGCGCTCGCTTCGCCTCGAACATAACGTGGGCCGGATGCTGACATCCGGCCCACGTTGATTCTCTATCACAGTCCTCGCGGAACTGAACCGCGCATTGCCCGACGCCGCGCCCCAAGTCCGCCAGTGACCGATGGACTCGGCCGCGTGCTCAGTCGCCGTCGCTTACAGGTTCCGCGCCCAGTAGGGCAGGTCCCTCCTCGAATTCGTAGCCGTCGCCCTCACCGAGGAGTTCGCCGCCATTCTCGCTCTCATCGACAGCCTCCCCCTCGTCGCCCAGGAGTGACCACCCACGCTCGGTTAGCCGGACACGGACCTCTTCCAGGCTCTTCTGTCCCAGACCCGGCACGGCCAGCAATTCCTTGGTGGTCTGCCTGAGTAGGTCGCTCACCCGTTCGATGCCCGCACGCGTAAGGACAGAGTGTACGTAGGTGGGCAGATCGAGATCGTCCACCAGCATGTTGTAGCCCTCCACGTCGGCTGAGATGCCGGTGAGTTGAGCCCACTGCTGCTCGGGCGTCAATGCGACGCCGTCGAACTGACCGCCCAGACCGTCGCCGAAGAGATCCATCTCCGCCGGTATGCCCGCGCTGACCAACTCGATGTTGCGGTAGGAGCGCAAGCCGGTCGCGGCCGGGATGAGTTTGCCGATGATGACGTTCTCTTTCAAACCGCGCAGTTCGTCGACTTTGCCTTCCAGGGCCGCGTCGGTGAGGACCTTCGTGGTCTCCTGGAAGGAGGCCGCGGAAAGGAAGCTCTCTGTGGCCAGAGAGGCCTTGGTGATCCCGAGGATGATCTCCTCATAGGTGGCCGGTTCTCCCCCGGCTTCCACCACGCGCTCGTTCTCCCAGTCGAGTATCAGTCGGTCGACCATGCGCCCGGGCAGGAAGCTGGTATCGCCCGAAGTCTCCACCAGCACCTTCTTGGTCATCTGCCGGCAGATGAGTTCCACATGTTTGTCGTCGATCTGCACGCCCTGCTTGTGATAGACGTCCTGCACCTCGCTCACGACGTAGCGGGCGGTCTCCAGGGCGCCACGGTACTTGAGCAGCTCGTGCGGATTGAGCGAGCCCTTGTAGAGCTGGTCGCCGGCCTCCACCTGCTGACCTTCCTCCACCATGAGGTCGGCCCGGCGACCGATGGCATAGCTGTGCAGTTCCTCGCCGATGTCGTCGAGGATCGCCACCTTCTTGGCCTTGTCGGACTCCTCGATATGCACGGTGCCGGCGAACTGAGTGATCTTGGCCTGTCCCTTGGGCTTGCGGGCCTCGAACAGTTCCACCACCCGCGGCAGACCGTGGGTGATGTCGGCACCGGCCACACCACCGGTGTGAAAGGTACGCATGGTCAGCTGAGTACCCGGCTCCCCGATGGACTGCGCGGCGATGTGCCCCACCGCCTCCCCGATGGCCACCAGGTCGTTGGCCGCCAGCGAGCGACCGTAGCAGAGCTGGCACACACCTATCTCGGCCTGGCAGCCCAGCACGGAGCGCACCTTGATGATGAGATCCGGATGCTCCACCGCCGGGTAGATGACCAGCAGCCTCTGCAGTATGCGCTTGTTCAGCATCTCGTTGCGCTCGTAGACGATCTCGCCCGGTCTCCGGGTCGGCAAGATCCACAGCCAGCACCCGCCCCAGCAGCAACTCGTTCAGACGCTCGCCCTTGCGCAGCGCCATGTCGATGTAGCTGTGCGTGCCGCAGTCGTGCTCACGGATGACGACCTCCTGGGCCACGTCGACAAGACGCCGGGTCAGGTACCCGGAGTCGGCCGTGCGAAGGGCCGTGTCGGCGAGACCTTTGCGCGCTCCGTGCGTGGAGATGAAGTACTCGAGCACGCCCAGACCTTCCATGAAGTTGGCCTTGATGGGCCGCTCGATGATCTCGCCCTTCGGCGAAGCCATGAGTCCGCGCATACCCGCCAGCTGACGGATCTGCTTGAAGGAACCGCGGGCTCCCGAGTTGGCCATCATGTAGACCGGGTTGAGGCGCCGGAAGTTCTGTTCCATGGCATCGGCTACCCGCTCGGTGGCTTCGGTCCACTGCTCCATGACGCGCTCGCGCCGCTCGGAGTCGGTCAGGTTGCCCAGGTTGTACTCGTTCTGGATGTTGCGCACCCGCTCCTCGTAGCCCTGGAGGATCTCCTCCTTGTCGGGCGGCACCACGATGTCGTTCTTGGAGATGGTGACACCGGCCACGGTGGCGTAGTGGAAGCCGAGGTCCTTGAGCACGTCCAGTAGGTGGGCTACGGCGATGGCACCGTAGTACTCCACCAGGTCGGACACGAACTCCGACATGACGTTCTTGGTGAAGACGCGGTTCTGGAATTCGTAGTCATGCTTGCGGATGGAGCCCTCGGCTCCCTCCTTCTCCCAGTCCTCCCCGAAATACTCCATAAGAGAGGCCACGACGGCGGAGTTGAAGAGCGCCCGGCCCACCGTGGTGACCACGCGTCCGTCTTCCCAGCGGAAGACCACGGGGTCCTGGATACCGATGGCCCTCTCAGCGTAGGCGTGTTCCAGAGCCGCCACATCGCCGAACACCCGCGGCCGAGGCTTGATAGCCTGCAATTCATCTTCGTTGAAGGGGTCGAGCACCGACACGTCAAGATTGGCAAGGTCGGCGAGCCGGTTCAATGAACGACAACGGTCGAGGTCGTTCCCGACGAGAAGTGCGCGCACCTTGGCCCTCAGCTGTGCCGTGTCCTCGAGGCTCTTACCGCCTTCGCCCTCGGTCGAGGCCGACTCGAACAGCGCGAGCATTTCGCGCAGCGCACGAGGGCTGACCCTATCGAGCACCCCATCGACCAACTTGGGGTTGTGGAGGACCGACTCGACCAGATTCTCGTTGTTGAAGTACGTGAGGTAGTAGCAGCCCAAGATCATGTCCTGGGTCGGCACCGCTATGGGACGGCCGTGCGCCGGCGACAGGATGTTGTTGGAGGACAGCATGAGGATGCGGGCCTCGGCCTGCGCCTCAACGGACAGCGGCAGGTGGACGGCCATCTGGTCGCCGTCGAAGTCGGCGTTGAAGGCCGTGCAGACCAGCGGGTGCAGCTGGATGGCCTTGCCCTCGATGAGCACCGGCTCGAAGGCCTGGATGCCCAGACGATGCAGTGTGGGGGCCCGGTTCAGCATGACCGGGTGGTCGGAGATGACCTCTTCGAGGATATCCCACACCTCGGTGAACTCCGATTCCACCAGCTTCTTGGCCGCTTTGATGTTCTGTACCTGCTTCCGCTCCACGAGGCGGCTCATGACGAAGGGCTTGAACAGCTCCAGAGCCATGGTCTTGGGGATGCCGCACTGGTGCAGCTTCAGTTCCGGGCCGGCCACGATGACCGAGCGGCCCGAGTAGTCGACGCGCTTGCCCAGCAGGTTCTGGCGGAAGCGGCCCTGCTTGCCTTTCAGCATGTCGGAGAGCGACTTGAGAGGCCGGTTGCCCGGTCCGGTGACGGCGCGGCCGCGTCGGCCGTTGTCGAACAGAGCGTCGACCGCCTCCTGCAGCATGCGCTTCTCGTTGTTGACGATGATCTCGGGCGCGCCCAGATCGAGCAGCCGCTTGAGCCGGTTGTTCCGGTTGATCACGCGCCGATAAAGGTCGTTGAGGTCACTGGTGGCGAAACGGCCACCGTCGAGCTGGACCATGGGCCGCAGTTCCGGCGGGATGACAGGGATCGACTCCAGGATCATCCATTCGGGATGGTTATCGGAGCGTAGGAAGCCCTCCACGACTTTGAGACGCTTGACGGCCCGGGACAGCTTCTGCCCCTTGGAGGTCTTGATAATCTCGCGCAGGCTCTTGGCCTCAGTCTCGAGGTCCACGGCCCCCAGCAGTTCCCGTATGGCCTCGGCGCCCATGCCGCCGCGGAAGTAGACGCCATAGCCGAAGGGGCTGCCGAACTTCTCTTTCATCTCCCGGAAGAGCGTCTCATCGGTGATGATGTCGCCCTTCTTGATGGCCTTGAAGGCCGCCCACAGCTCACGCAGCCGGGCCGCCTGCTGGTCGGCATAGCGCTCCAGGTCGCGCAGACGGGTGTCGGCGTCCAAGCGCAGGTCGCTCACGCGCTTTTCGACCTCGGGCTGAGTCCACTCGGAGAGCGGGGTCTCGTCGAAGCCCAGAGCCAGTTCGTCGTCCTCGTCAGGAGTGGAGTTGCCCAGTAGCACCGAGACACGCTTGTCGCGCTCGGCCATGATCTTGACCTTCTGCTCGTCGCGAGAGGCGAAGGTGTTGTCGATATCGGCCTGCAGGAGGTCCTCCAGCTTGCCGGCGTCGCGCTGCCGCTTGTCGTCTTCCACGTAGGTGACGATGGAGGCGGAGAAGTAGAGGACCCTCTCCAGCTGCTTGGGCGAGATGTCGAGCAGATAGCCCATGCGGCTAGGAACGCCCTTGAAGTACCAGATGTGGCTCACCGGTGCGGCCAGATCGATGTGGCCCATGCGCTCGCGCCGCACTTTGGCCCGCGTCACCTCCACGCCGCAGCGCTCGCAGATGATGCCCTTGTAGCGGACGCGCTTGTACTTACCGCAGTAGCACTCCCAGTCCTTGGTGGGACCGAAGATGCGTTCGCAGAAGAGACCATCCTTCTCGGGCTTGAGCGTCCGGTAGTTGATGGTCTCGGGCTTCGTCACCTCTCCCGATGACCAGGCCCTGATCTGCTCCGGCGAGGCCAGACCGATCCTGATGGCGTCGAACTCATTGATATCTATCACGGAAAGCTCCTATTCCGCTTCGTCGGCGAGAGGGAGTGACAGAGACTCTGCGGAGGTCGCGCCCAGATCGATCTCGTAGGTGCCGATCTCGGGTGCCCCTTCGAACTCGTCGGACTCAGCCTCGTCGTCCCGCTGCTCGTCAAGCTCCGACCCCAAGTGGGTAGGAACGAGCGAACCCTCCGCTTCCGTAGCACGCTCCTCGGCCCGATAGCGGGCGGAGAGATCGATGCCCAGTTCCTCAGCGGCCCGAAGCAGGTCGTCTTCCTCCTCGGCCACCTCGAGAGCACCGCCTTCCTCGCTCATCACCTGGATGTCGAGGGCCAGGGACTGCATCTCTTTCAAAAGGACCTTGAAGGACTCGGGTACGCCCGGCCGAGCGATGTTCTCGCCCTTGACGATGGCCTCGTAGGCCTTGACTCGACCCTGGGTGTCGTCCGACTTGATGGTGAGCATCTCCTGCAAGGTGTATGCGGCGCCGTAGGCCTCGAGGGCCCAGACCTCCATCTCACCGAAGCGCTGGCCGCCGAACTGGGCCTTGCCGCCCAAGGGCTGCTGGGTGACCAGGGAGTACGGACCCGTGGACCGCGCATGGATCTTGTCGTCGACTAGGTGGTGCAACTTCAGTATGTACATGAAGCCCACGGTGATGGCCTGGTCATAGGGTTCACCCGTGCGGCCGTTGTACAACTTCACCTTGCCGGCCACGTGCGTGCCCGGGTTGTTGTCGAGGCTGATGGGCATCTTCACGGCCAGCGGGTCGCCCGGCCGTTCGGGATGGGCCAGCACCCAACCCATGAGGGCCTCATCGACATCCACCTGGGTGGCCCCATCGAACACCGGCGTGGCGATGGGTTGCGGACCCTCTGTCGCCGGGTCCTCGATCAGATCGTAGTACTTCTTCGCCAAGGCGATCTGCTCGTTGACAGGCAACGAGTCGCTGTCGACGACCTCGGCTGCGTCCATCTCCACGCCGTTCCGCTTGAGGCGGAAGAAGCCGTGGTGGGCCGCCCAACCCAGGTGAGTCTCCATGACCTGGCCGATGTTCATACGGGAGGGCACGCCCAGCGGGTTGAGGATGATGTCCACCGGGATACCATCTTCCAGGAAGGGCATGTCTTCCTCGGGCACGATCTTGGAGATGACCCCTTTGTTGCCGTGACGGCCGGCCAGTTTGTCGCCCTCGGCGATCTTGCGCTTCTTGGCCACGTACACACGGACCAGCCGGTTGACGCCTGGGGACAGATCGTCCCCGGCATCGCGGGAGAACTCTTTGACGTCGATGACGACGCCTTTCTCGCCGTGGGGCACCTTGAGCGAGGTGTCGCGTACCTCGCGGGCCTTCTCCTTGAAGATGGCGCGGATGAGCTTCTCTTCCGCCGTCAGTTCGGTCTCACCCTTGGGGGTGATCTTGCCCACCAGGAGATCTCCCGAGGACACCTCGGCGCCGATGCGCACGATGCCTTCCTCGTTCAGATCGGCCAGCGATTCTTCCGACCGGTTGGGGATGTCGCGGGTTATCTCCTCGTCGCCCAGCTTGGTGGAACGTGCCTCGACCTCGTATTCCTCGATGTGGACCGAGGTGAGGACATCATCCTTGACCAGCCGTTCGCTGATAACGATGGAGTCCTCGAAGTTGTAGCCTTCCCAGCTCATGAACGCCACCAGAAGGTTGCGCCCCAAAGCGAGTTCGCCCTGGCAGGTCGAAGCGCCGTCGGCCAAGACCGTACCCGGGGCCACATCGTCGCCCACGTTGACCACGGGCTTCTGATGGATGAACGTCCCCTGATTGGAGCGCTCGAACTTGAGAAGGTCGTAGGAGGATATCTCTCCCTCGTCGGTCTCGATCAACACCCGGTTGGCCGAGACGCCGCGGACCCTGCCCGACTGCCGGGCGAGCAACACGTCGCCCGTGTCCACCGCCGAGCGATACTCCATGCCCGTGCCGATGAGAGGCGCTTCAGCCTTGAGCAGCGGCACAGCTTGGCGCTGCATGTTCGAGCCCATGAGGGCCCGGTTGGCATCGTTGTGTTCCAGGAAGGGCACCAGCGCGGTAGCCACAGAGACCGTCTGCTGGGGAGAGACATCCATGTAGTCGACGACCTCTTTGCGGGCGCTCACGTACTCGCCCCCGGGAGCGCGAGCCAGCACCGTCTCTTCCACAAAGTCGCCCGTCTTCGGATCGATGGGGGCATTCGCCTGAGCAATGACGTGCTTCTCTTCGGTGTAGGCCGTGAGCCACTCGATGTCGCTCGCTCACCCGGCCTTTCGCCACCTTGCGGTAGGGGCTCTGGATGAAGCCGAACTCGTTGACGGTGGCGTAGCTCGACAGTGAGCCGATGAGCCCGATGTTCGGACCTTCCGGCGTCTCGATGGGACACATGCGCCCGTAGTGGGTGGGGTGGACATCGCGCACCTCGATGGGCGCCCGCTCCCGAGTCAGACCACCTGCGCCCAGGGCTGAGAGGCGACGACGATGGGTGAGACCGGCCAGGGAATTGGTCTGGTCCATGAACTGCGAGAGCTGGGAACTGCCGAAGAACTCCTTCAGCGCCGCCACCACCGGACGGATGTTGATGATGGACTGGGGCGTGATAGTGTCTACGTCCTCGGTGGTCATGCGCTCGCGCACGACGCGCTCCATGCGATAGAGACCCACGCGGAAGGCCTCCTGTACCAGCTCTCCCACCATGCGCAGGCGCCGGTTGCCGAAGTGCTCGTACTCGTCCAGACGATTCGCCACTTCGTCCCAGGGCAGGCTGGGGGCCACCTCGGCCAGGTCGCGGGCCTCTTCCAGCAGATGCTCGTGGTCGATGGCCAGGGGCACCTGCACCAGTTCACGCACGAGCGCGACGATGTCGGCCTTGGTCAAAGTGCGCACGTCGAGGTCGGTATCGAGGCCCAGGCGGGCGTTCAGCTTGTGCCGGCCCACTCGTGTGAGGTCGTAACGCTTGGGATCGAAGCAGATGTTCCAGAGCAGATTACGGCTGGCCTCCAACGTGGGCGGTTCACCGGGGCGCTGCTTCTTGAACAGTTCCACCAGTGCCTCGTCCACCGAGCGCACGGAATCCTTCTCCAGCGTGGCCTTGATGAAGGGGTTGCCGTCGAAGAGGTCGAGGATCTCCTCGTCGGTGCCCTGGGAAAGCAGCGCGGGGTCGTCCGACGTCCTGCTCGAATCGATACCCGCCAGCGCGCGCAGGAACACCGTCGCCGGTAGCTTGCGCTTGCGGTCGATGCGCACGGAGACGCCGCCACGTTTGTCGATCTCGAACTCCAACCACGAACCGCGGGCCGGCATGAGGTTGGCTATGAGCACCTGCTTGGTGGGATCCTTCGCCGCCATGACATACGCGCCGGGAGAGCGCACCAACTGAGTGACGATCACCCGCTCGGTGCCGTTGATGATGAAGGTACCCTGCTCAGTCATCATGGGGAAATCTCCCATGAAGACGTTCTGCTCCCGGATCTCCCCCGTCTCACGATTGACGAAGCGGATAGTCACGAACAGGGGAGCCGCATAGGTCATGTCCTTGTCGCGGCACTCCTTGAGCGAAAGGGGTGGATCGTTGAACTGATATTCCCCGAATTCGACTGCGTAGTTGCCCGTGTAGTCCTCGATGGGCGTGATGTCATCGATGGTCTCTCTGAGGCCTTTGGTCTTGAACCAATCGAACGACTCGGTCTGAACAGCGATAAGGTTGGGAAGGTCGATGATCTGCGGTAGTTTGGAGAATGACGTACGCGGTCTGGGAGTCTTCCTTTCGGCCAAAGGGGATCACTCCTCGCATCAAGGGGTTTTTGCACAGGGCGCAACGCGCAAACTTGCATGCTATCACCTGCCTACCAATGAGACAAGCCCAGCCAGAACCCTGCCCCGAAGAGCGGGTCCCAGCCGGGCTCGTCATGAAGAGACACCCTGAGCCCGCACCCTTCGGCTGCGGGGGGACCTCTTCAGTATAGGCTACTTGACTTCGACGTCGGCGCCGACTTCCTCGAGTTGCTTGCGGATGTCTTCGGCTTCGTCTTTGGTGATGCCTTCCTTGACCGGGTTGGGAGCGCCGTCGACCAGATCCTTGGCTTCCTTCAGACCCAGGCCGGTGAGGGCACGGACGACCTTGATCACATTGATCTTCTTCTCGCCGGCAGCCTTGAGGATGACGTCGAACTCGGTCTTCTCTTCTTCTTCGACGGCAGCGGCGGCGCCGGCGGCCGGGGCGGCCATGGCCATGGGCATGGAAGCGCTCACGCCGAATTCTTCTTCCAGAGCCTTGACGAGCTCGGACAGCTCGAGCACGGTCATCTTCTTGATTTCTTCTATAAGCTCAGCAGCATTCACTTTCGGCTCCATTTCTTACAAGACGTTTTCACTGCGATCTCAGACGGCCAGACCCGACCGGGCCCCATGACCGTCAAACGGCGATCATCAGGCGGCGGTCTCTTTCTGATCCCTCACCTGGCTCATCACCACTACCAATCCCCGGATGGGCCCGTTCAGCACGTTGGCCAGACCCGTCAACGGCGACGCGATGGCTCCCACCATGCGGGCTATGAGCACTTCGCGGCTCGGGAGCGAGGCCAGGCTGTCCACGTCGGCGGAGCTGAGCAGCGAATGCTGCAGCTTGCCACCGCGGATGGAAGCCTTCTTCTTCTCCTTGATGAAGTCCTGGATGGTCTTGGCCACCTGGACCGGATCCCCGTAGCAGTAGGCGATGGCCGTCGGACCCTTGAGCAGGTCCTCGAGCCCTTCCACACCCGCATCCTGCGCGGCGATCTTGGCCAGGGTGTTCTTGACGACCTTCAGGCTGGCGTCGACCTTGGCGAGGCGGGTGCGAAGCTCGGTAGCTTCAGAGAACGTCAGACCTCTGTAATCAACGAAGTAGTAGACGTCGCACGACTTGAGATCCTCACCGATCTTCTTGACCGCTGCGACCTTGGCTGGTTTCGGCATATGTTTCACCTCCTTCTAAATACAAATCGTCCACCTCCGATGCAGAGGCGGACGACGACCTGGAGGCTCTTTCAGAGCCGAATTGTCAGTCTCACTCTGCCTCGGCTGGCGGGTTGGTCCAAAGACCTGAACCGCTTTATGCCGCCTGGGGCGGCACCAGCTGTCTCTGGCGGATAGCGGAGCGGAGTATAACAGTGCCCGCGGCTCATGACTACTCGCTGCCGGCGCCACGGTTGTCGGCGGCGCCGGGAGCGAGTGAGTATGTGGTTCGGCTCTAGGCTTCGTCCTCGAGCAGCGCCCGAGTCTTGGACGTATCCAGAGGAATGCCCGGGCCCATGGTGCTGGTCATGCTGATGGAGCGCAGGTACTTGCCCTTGGCTGCAGCCGGCTTGGCACGCACGATCTCGCCCAGAGCCTCGCTGTAGTTGGCCACCAACTCTTCGGCGGCGAATGACTTTTTGCCCACGATGATGTGGATCACGCCGAACTTGTCGGTGCGGTACTCGATCTTGCCGGCCTTCATGTCGGTGACAGCCTTAGCGATGTCGAAGGTGACCGTGCCGGCTTTGGGGTTAGGCATGAGGCCCCGAGGACCGAGCACCCGGCCCAGCTTGCCTACCACACCCATCATATCCGGGGTGGCGATGGCGGCGTCGAAATCGAGCACGCCGGCCTCGACCTGGGCAGCCAGGTCTTCCGCTCCGACCAGATCGGCACCGGCCTGTTCGGCTTCGGTCGCCTTCTCGCCCTTGGCGAACACGGCTACGCGGATGGTCTTGCCGGTGCCGTGGGGGAGCATGACGGTACCACGCACCTGCTGGTCGGCGTGACGAGGATTGACGCCGAGTTTCATGTGGACTTCGACGGTCTCGTCGAAGTTGGCCGTCTCCATGGCTTTCAGGAGTCGGGCGGCTTCGAGGGGCGTATAGAACTTGCCCACCTCGACTTGGCGCTTCGCTTCTTTGAAGCGCTTGGAATCACTGCTCACTACTATCAAACCTCCTGGTGGTCCGACGGGCCCGCGGCCCTCCCACCTTCCTGCCCGCACCGGCGACGCTCGTCGGACGGGTTCTTTTGTTACCGGGGCATCCCGGTCAGTCCACTACTGTGACACCCATGCTCCGCGCCGTGCCGGCCAGGATACGCATGGCCGCCTCGACATCGAGGGCGTTGAGATCGGGCATCTTGACTTCGGCGATCTGCCGGAGTTGATCCTGAGTGATCGTGCCCACCTTGTCTTTGCGCGGGTTGGCCGCGCCTTTGGCGATGCCCGCCGCGTTGCGGATAAGGACCGCCGCGGGGGCCGTCTTGAGCACGAACGTAAAGGAACGGTCCTCGAAGACCGTGAGTTCCACCGGGACTACCTGATCGATGCGATCCTGCGTGGCCGCGTTGTAGGCCTTGCAGAATTCCATGATGTTCACACCGTGCTGACCCAGCGCCGGACCGACCGGCGGGGCTGGGCTGGCCTTGCCCCCAACGATCTGCAACTTGACTATAGCCCTTACTTTCTTTGCCACCTTGATTCTCCGTCTCTTGTACCAGGACCCAGGACCCGACCGGCCTAGATCTTCTTGACCTGCTCGAATCCGAGTTCGGTGGGTGTATCCCGGCCGAAGATAGAAACCATGACCTTGAGCTTGCTCTGCTCTATGTTGACCTCGGACACTTCGCCGGTGAAGTCGGTGAGAGGTCCACTCACAACACGCACCTGGTCTCCCACCGAGAACTCGGCTTTGGCCTTCGGCTTCTCCACCGTCGAGGTGTGAAGGATGCGATCGACCTCCGAAGGCATGAGGGGAGTCGGCTTGTTCTCGGAGCCCACAAAGCCAGTAACACCGGGAGTGTTCTTGACCAGCGACCAAGAGTCGTCCGTGAGGATCATCTTGACCAGCAGGTAGCCGGGGAAGATGCGCTTCTCGACCTGTACCTTCTCGCCGCCCTTCGTCTCCATGACCTGCTCGGTAGGTACCACGATCTCTTCGAAGGACTCGGCCTGGTTCATCGACTGGATGCGGTGCTCCAAGTTGGCGCGGGCCTTGTTCTCGTGGCCGGAATACGTGTTGATGACATACCACTTGGAATCCATAGGGAAATCGCTCCTGCTCGCCTGGGACCCTGGTACGCCGCTCAACCTAGACCGACAGCGCGGATGATCACGTTCCAGATGAAGTCGAAGATACCAATATAGACGCCGGCGATAGCCACGGCCAGAATCACGACCCCGGTGGAACTGATGAGTTCTTTGCGCGGCGGCCACGTGACCTTGCTCATCTCGATACGCACTTCCCGGAGGAAGGTGCGGAGACGCCCGTGGGGCTTCGTGCTGACCGTCCCTCGCGGAGCCGAACTGGGCTTCGCGGCCGAGACGCGCGATGAAGACCGCGAGAGGGCACCCTTCACAGCACCTGCCTGTTTGGCCTCGGTGCCGCCTGCTGACTTGTCGCTAACGCTCTTTGCCATCGCCCCTATCTCAACTCCGGAAAGGATGAGCAGGGCAGGAGGGATTCGAACCCCCAACATCCGGTTTTGGAGACCGGCGCTCTACCGTTGGAGCTACTGCCCTTCGCCTACCCAGCATCCGCTCGGCTGGACTACTTCGTCTCTTTGTGGACCGTTGCCGTACCACACCACTTGCAGTACTTGCGCAACTCGATCCGCTCGGGATCGTTGCGCTTGTTCTTCATGCTGGTGTAATTACGGCGCTTGCACTCTTGGCAAGCCATCGTGACCCGTACCCGCATTACTTCACCGCTCCCTAGTCATTAAACGCTCGTGCATGCTACCACAAACGAAGGTAGCGGCGAGAGGACTCGAACCTCTGACACGCGGATTATGATTCCGCTGCTCTGACCGACTGAGCTACGCCGCCCTGAGATGGAGCCCCCACTCGGATTTGAACCGAGGACCCCTTCCTTACCATGGAAGTGCTCTGCCACTGAGCTATGGAGGCCCATCGGACCGACCGGCCCTATGACCGGTAGGCCACCAACCGCCGCCGAATCGTTATGGTGGGGGGGGGAGGATTTGAACCTCCGTAGGCTGCGCCGACAGATTTACAGTCTGCTCCCTTTGGCCACTCGGGCACCCCCCCACACGCGAAGACCCCGCGCGGAGGCGAATCCGGATGATACCCAAAGCAGGGGGCCATTTCAAGAAAACGCCCGGGCCTGTGCCCTCCCGCCGGACGCGTCGCGACTGTGCAGACAGATCTTGCTTTCCAAAGGCCCCTTCGCATCGCCGACAGGCACCTCATCCCCAGCCCGATGGTGCCTGCCAGAATCGCCGACTATGCGGTCGGCCCGACCTCGGCCGTCTGCGCTTCAGCCGCCGGCTTGCTGAACAAGACGCGATAGACGATCCCTCCGACCGCCGCTCCCACAATGGGCGCCACGATGAAGGCCCACAACTGCGAAAGGGCCCAACTGCCCTGGAAGATCGCCGGGCCTATGCTGCGGGCAGGGTTGACCGACGTGCCGGTGACCGGGATACAGATAAGGTGGATGAGAGTCAGTGTAAGGCCGATAGCCAGTGGGGCCAGACCCTTGGGTGCCCGTTCGTCGGTGGCGCCCATGATCACGAGGACGAAGAACAGAGTAAGCACGAACTCGGCCACCAACCCGGCCGCGAGACTGTAGCCCCCCGGTGAATGCTCCCCGTAGCCGTTCGAACCGAACCCGTCGGCGGCGGAGAAGCCGGCGGCCCCTGAGGCGATAACGTAGAGGACGGCCGCAGCCGCGATGGCTCCCAGGACCTGCGCGATCATGTAGGGGGCGACGTCCTTCCCCGCGAACCGGCGCCCGGCCCACAGGCCGAAGGTCACAGCCGGGTTGAAGTGCGCGCCCGAGATGTGGCCGACGGCATATGCCATAGTCACGACGGTAAGGCCGAAGGCCAAGGAGATCCCCAGGAACCCGATCCCCACGTCGGGGAAACCGCCCGCCAGAACCGCGCTCCCAACGCCGCCCAAGACCAGCCAGAACGTCCCGAGAAACTCCGCCCCCAAGCGCCTACCCATGTCTACCTCCGTCTCCTGTTCGAGGTCCCGAACGAACATGGCGGCCGCTGCAGCGAGTCACAGAGCCGACTCTTCCCCATTCTAGTACAGGGTGCGATGAAGATACGCAGGACGCGCTACCGCGCCCGCACGCGGGGCACGGTGATACTGGCCTCGGTGAGAAAAAGCGCTTGGGCTAGGGGTCCCTGGCGGCGCAGAGCCTCTTCCACAGCCCCCTGAAGGTCGGAGAAGGGAGTCATGAACATGGCGCGCACGTGGTCATCGTCGAGGCCGGTCACGGTCCAGATCTCCGCTTTCTCGAGGATGGAAGCTACCCGGACTGCCTGCTGCACCCCCAGCCGGTATTCCTCAGTTTGAGCGCGGCGGATGGCCTCTCGCGGCGACGCGGCGGCCGCCAATATGTCGAAGAGGGTCTGGTTCTCCCCGAGACCGAAGGGGCACTCCGACACGACGATCAGGATGCCACCGTCCTTCACGGCCAGTGCTCCACTCTGGATGGCTTTGTTGGTCTGGTAGAAGTTACAGTCCATGGGATGGGGAGCAGCAGCCACCACCACAGCGCAGGGCTCGTCCAAGTCGAGCACGAACTGCCGGTCGGCGACGGTGACGGCCCGCCGGAAGGTGTCCGCAAGGGGACCGGCGGCGGCGAAACCGATGTTGTGCTCTTCGTCGAGCACGAGTTGGATGGAGTAGACCTGCTTGCCGGCGATACCGAAGGCGAGCGCCTCCTCGAGGTCTTCGTGCACAGGATTACCGTCGAGAACGAGGCTCTCGGACCCCGGCTTCAGCGAAAGACCGTGGTTCGCCCACACAGTCTCGTATGCCGCCAACCCCGGGAAGAGCGACTTGCGCCCTCCCGTGTAGCCGGCGAAGTAGTGCGGCTCGACGGAGTTGATGAGGATCACGCTCTCTGCCTCAGCCAAGAGGCGGTTCACCTTCACGTCCGTGCCCCGACTCGTCCTACCCAGGGAGACCATGTGCCGCTCGGCCTTGGCATCGTGCGAGCAGATGCGCCCGGCATGGGCGACGGCGAACTCGGCGCCGAAGATACGGACCAACTCCTCGGGGAGCGCGCCTCGATGCGTGCCCGTCGCCACGACGAACGACAGTTCCCGTCCGGCGCCCGCGGCCCAGGCATCAAGATCGCCACGGATCACGCGCAGGACCTCCGCCGACGGCGTCGGACGGGTGGCGTCGTTGACGACCACCAGCAAGGGAGAAGGGGCATCGGCCAGGAACTCGGTCAGACCGGCCCCAGGGAAGACCAGAGCGTCCCGGAGAACGCCTTCCGGGTCTTCAGCCGCCTCCACTTGGGCGCCGAGGACGCCCGCAACACGTTCATCCGCCACTTCGACGGCGATCGTACTCTCGCCCCAGGGGACCTCGATACGCATACCTACTACCTACCCACTCCAGACACGGATTCGCCGCTTCACGCCGAAGCGGTCCCCGCAGGATACTGCAGGCGCCTCCGAGCGCACAAGCAACGCCCACTCAGTCAGGACCCGCGGGCCGCGTGTCCGCTAGAATGGCGGTCGTGGAACCCTATCAGTACAGCATCTCGGCCGATATCTTCACCCGCTTCCCCGGCTACACCCGCGGGGTGGTCGTGGCCCACGCACTCAGCAACGGACCTTCACCGCCTGAGTTGATCGAGTTGCTGCGCGAGGCCGAGGAGTCGGTGCGCGCCCGCCTGACCCCCGAGCAGGTGGCCGAGGAACCGCGCATCAAGGCCTGGCGCGAAGCCTACCGGGCCTTCGGAGCGAAGCCCAGTGAGTTCCGCTCCTCAGTGGAGGCCATGGCCCGCAGGGTGTTGCGCGGTGACCGCCTTCCATCGATCAGCGCCCTCGTCGACATCGGCAATGCCGTCTCCCTGCGCTATCTGCTGCCCGCCGGGAGTCACGCCATCGACGTGTTGCGTGGCGACATCGCACTGCGCTTCGCCACGGGGAGCGAACTGTTCGTCCCCTTCGGGTCGAGTGTGGCGGAGAATCCCGAGCCTGGCGAGGTCATCTTCACCGAGGGCGACACCGTGCTGACACGGCGCTGGACCTGGCGACAGGCCGAGCACACCCTCACCCTTCCGAGCACCACCGCCGTGGAGTTCAACGTGGACGGCCTACCCCCAGTCGAGCGAGATGAGGTCGAGGCCGCTTCGGCCGAGGTCAAGGATCTCATCGGGCGCTTCTGTGGAGGTAGCCGCCGCATCGAGTTCCTGACCGAGACCGGCCCTTGCATATCGCTCGCACCCTAGCAGGCTCCCAGCCGCCGCGAACCGGGCGGGCAGCGGATCACGGCCTCACCTCAGCGCGAGGAGATACGAGCGAAGGGTCCTTTCCCGCAGGCAGCCCACGATGACCCCCGTCTGGTAGGCCAAGTGCTCGGCCGCGTAATAGGCCAGGTACGTGGCAAACCCCAGCCGGGGTCGTTTGGCCCTGTAGTCCACCCCCGCCGAATACACGACTGCCGAGGCGCCGAGCGCCCACGCGCCCGGCGCCACCGGGCCGGCGAGGGCGAGGGGTAGCAGGTAGTACCGCTGCAGGTGGAAGCAGGCGAAGTAGAGCATGCCCAGATGGTTGCGCAGGACCGCCGACCAGATCTGGCCCGCGCTCACGTTGACCGTCTGTCGCCGCAACCGGATGGTCCGCCGAACTCCATCCCACGCCGGTGGTACGAGGGCCGCGAGAAGAAGCCTGGGATCGAGACGGAGGGTGGCGCACGCCACGAGAGCCACGGTGGCCGTGGGAGCCGGAGGGAGAGGAAGGCGCTTGCGCTTAGCGGGGTGAAGTCTGTGCAGCGTCGCCTCCGAGGTGCCGTAGTCGGCCCGCCGACGCAGCATGCCGACCAGATGGTCACGGTGCTTGTGCCGCACGATACCTTCGGGAGCGTAGACGAGGTTGTAGCCGCTCGCGCGCAGCCGCCAGCATAGGTCGACATCCTCACCCACCTGCAGGTCGTCGCGCAATCCTCCCACTTGTTCGAAGGCCGACTTCCGAACGAGCAGATTGCACGTAGGTACATAGAACGTGTCCGTTCCCCTCCCCTCGATACGCAGCCGAGACCCCATATCGAGCGGAGACGAGACCTCCTCATAACGGTCCAGCGGCGACTCAGTGTAGTATCCGATGGTCCGTCCCCCGACGGCGCCGACCGCTGCCCAGGCGAAGTAGGGTGCCAGATCGAGGAGCCACCGTGGCTTCGCCACGCAGTCGCTGTCGATGAAGGCGACGATCTGCCCAGCCGCTGCGCACACGCCCCGATTGCGGGAATAGGCCGGGCCCCGATTGCGGTCGTTGACCAGCAGGCGGGCACGGTGGCGGGCCGCCACGGCCGCAACAGCGGCCGGGGCGGCCGAGCCGTCGTCGACCACGATCACATCCAGACGCTCCCGGGGATAGTCCAGTTCGTCGAGAGCTCGGAGGCAGTCCTCCAACTCTCCTGCCCGATCGAGGGTGGGGATGACCACGGACACAGAGGGAAGCGCCTCCTCGGAGGAAGGTAAGGCGGAGGCCCCGGCGGTCAGTCCGGTGGCCGGACCGGTCTGCCGCTCCCTCCCTGCCCGGGCGGCCGCCGGGGCGACCGCGGCCTCGACGGTCCTCGCCCTCTCGACCTCAAGGATCCCACAAGCCCGGAAGCGTTCGCAAAGGGCGAAGATGCGCTGCTCTGACACGCGGAAGGCGAGGGACAGCTCGGTCACGGTGGTCCAGGTCCGGGCCCGTTGCAGCAGGCGAGCGGCAGCAGCGTTCACGGCGACCACGTTGAGCGGCGCGGGGGAGATCGCCCGGCAGGCGCCCTCAGGTCCCTGCTCCAGCCGCACCGAGCGGCGCAGCCGGTACTGCAGAGGGATCACGACCGGTCGCCGCCGTCCAGCGGGACGCGAGGATCATCGGACCCTCGTAGACCGGGACCGGGGACTTCCGGCGGCGAGGCGGCGGGCCCAGGGTGCAGGTGATCCAGCCAGCCTTCATCCCTGAGGGTGAGAAAGACCTCGTCGGCGACCGACTCGGCCGACTCACGCACGACGCGGCCCTCTCGGTGCCGCACTGAACCCTCCACGAGCTTGAGGATACGGTCGAACGCTGGAAGTCTCTGATCAGGAGGAGCGATCGCGCGGAGGCGGGGCCGACGGAGACGTGGCCGTCCGAAGACGACGGTACCATCGGCGCGGCTCACCTCGTCGCGGGGCACGCCCAGCTCCGCCAGGCCCCATACCACGATCTCCTGCCTACGGGCATCCAGCAGCGCCCGGGCTGTGACCTGGGTGGGTGAGACCCCAGACCCTGCGTCGCCGCCGGCCGCCGTGACGACGACCGGCAGCCGAGCCTCGACCAGTTCCACAGAGCCTTCGCCCAGACTTCGCGAGATCTGGACCCGCCTCTCGGCAGCTCCGTCTCCCAGCTGGATGGTCAGCGCGACGGCCCGCGTGACACAAGGCACGCCGAGTTCCGCAGCAAGGAGCACGCCGAAGCGGCCGTCGCAACCGATGACGCCTTGGTCTCCGGCCAAGACCATCTCATAACCCGCGGCCCGGGCAGCCGCCGCCAGGATCACCGCTCTCCCGGCCGGGCCCGCTTCGGCTGCGCCGCCTCCACCGCCGTATTCGGCCGCGATGGTGGCGTCGCCGTCCCACACCCGCACCGCCCGGTCGCAGCCCCGGGCCAGCGCCTGCCTCAGCCAAGGCTCGCTCTCGGGAGGCCCCAGGTGCATGACCGTGATCTCTGCATCAGGTCGCGAAGACTTGAGGTCCAGCGCCAGGTCCAGCGCCCGGGCTGAGGCTGGGTCGACCCCGCCTACAAGCCACTCCTCCCGCACGCGGCCACTGCGAAGGTCGCGCAGCGGCGGAACGCGCACATCCGCTCCCTGTCCGATGAAGACCAGCAGCCTCATCGGAGCCGGGCTCTGCGCGCCGCGCCCGGGGGCCGCGACCGGCCATCTCCCCTAGGTGAGCCGGAACCGTACACCATGCCCTCCCTCAGGGTAGTGCCAGTCGAGCGCCCCCTGCTCGCAGAGCAGCAGACAGGTGCCACACTCCAAGCAGGCCTCGTAGGCGAAATCGATCTTTCCGCGCTCCTCGCTCCACGTGTAGCAGCGGGCGGGGCATGCAAAGGTGCAAGCGCGGTGGATGCAGCTCTGACACGCGTCCTGGTTCACGCGGATGTGAGCCTCCGGATGCACCCGGTAGCTGACCAGATCGAACAGGTCGTCGACTACCACAAGAACGCCCTCCCTCCTGCGAGCGCGTCGGCGATGAGTTGCCGCGCCGACAGCTCTCCCTTGAGCGCACGCCGGGCCAGCCGGCCGATCTTCTCCTTGGGCCGGCCGTCGGAACGGTACAGATCCTCCATTAGTGCACTGACAACCTTGGGATAGACAGAGAACAGCCGGTCGTGGCGCAGAAAGTCGATGGCCTTTCCGTAGGTCTTCAGATCGCGCACCACGAAGCTCTCCTCGAGTTCCTTCCGATACCGAGCCAAGCGCTGGGAGGAGACATCCCCGGCCGCCAGGGCCTCAGCTCCCACCCGGGCCGCCACCAGACCTGAGGTCATGGCCAGATTCATCCCTTCTTGGGTGAGGCCGTTGGTGTAGCAGAAGCCGGCCGCGTCGCCGGCCACCAGAAGCCCCGGAGCCTCGAGGCGGGGCACCATCCGCATGCCACCCTCCGGCAGCAGATGGGCCGAGTACTCCACCAGCCGCGCTCCCCGCAGGAGCGGCGCCACAGGCGCCGAGGAGACGAAGCGTTCCAGAAGTTCGTAGGGGGGAGTACCCCGCTCCTTCAGCGAATCCAGGTGAAACACCAAGCCCACCGCCAAGGTCTCGGTCTGGGTGTAGATGAAGCCGCCTCCGCGCACGCCTTCGGTACAGCCAAGGAACTCGTGAGTGGCTCCCTCCCGGCCGAACAGACCGAAGCGCTCATCGATCTCGTCCTCGCCCAGCAGATATAGAGCCCTGATCCCAAGTGCCACATGGTCGGCACTGACACCGCCGTGCAGCCCGGCCTCCTGGGCCAGGAGCGACAGGACCCCGTCGCAGGCGACCACCAGCGGAGCTTCGATGATGTCGTCGGGACCGGTGACCCGCACTCCCTTGACCTCGCCACCACGGATGACCAGCCCCTCGACTCGGCAATCGGTCAGGAGCGTGACCCCACGGGCTACCGCCTGCTCCGCATACCAGCGGTCGAAGTGCGGCCGAAAGAGCGTGAATCCGGTCAGCGAGCGGTCTGAACCGGATCCGGCACCCACGGAGGGCTGCTCGGAACCCGAGGCAGCCTGGAAGACCAACGAGATGGTCGATCCTTCTCCTGTCACGGTAAGCACGCGCTTGGTCACCGCCCGCTCCCAGGGGGCCTTCGCCCAGAATCCAGGCAGCAGCTCTTCCGGAGCCGGGCACCAGGCCACCATCCCACCGAACATGTTCTTGGACCCGGGGTACTCCCCACGCTCGAGCAGGAGCACCCTGGCCCCGCTTTGGGCGAGACCCATCGCAGCGCTCGTGCCGGCCGGCCCCGCCCCCACCACGATCGCGTCGAAAGTGCTGGGAGCACCTGTGCCGTCAGGCGACGTCATCAGCACCCTTCGGCCCATCGCGCCAGGCCTTGATCTTCTCGAGCAGCAGAGGCAGAACCGCTTCCAGGTCGGCCACGTACCCGACGTCGGAGAAGCCGAAGATGGGAGCCCTTACATCGCGGTTTATGGAGAGGATGCGCCCGGCCTTCTGAACTCCGGCCACGTGGTGCGGCGAGCCCGAGATGCCCAACGCAAGGTAGAGTTCGGGGCTGACCGTCCTACCCGTCTGGCCGATCAACCGCTCCTTGGGAAGGCGACCCTCGTCCACTACCGGCCGGGTGGCGCCGAGCGAGCCCTCCAGGAGGTCGGCCAACTCGCCCACTGCAGACAGCAGCTTCTCACTCGCGCCGCCTGCGCCCGCTGCCACGATACGCTTCGCGTGCACCAGATCCACCGAGCGGGGGTCGGGCGGCACCAACTCGAGTCGACGCACACTGGGTGGGACGTCGCCGATGACCTCGACCACCTCAGCCGTCGCGAACGCTTCGACCCCAGCCTTGGCGCCCTCGACCCCCTCTTCGGACGCCCCCGAGACCTCCACACCGGCCAGGTCAAGCGTGGCCACGACCGGCATGCCGGTCGTGGCCTGACAGTCCCGCTCGAGCCGGTCCCCGTAGACAGGCTTGACCAGAACCGGGAACCCTTCGGCGACCAGCACATCGCTGCAGCCGAGAATCGCACCGCAACCCATGTGATGGGCGAGCTGGGTCGCCAACTGTCGGCCCAGCGCCGTGTCGGCCAGAACGACGACCGCCGGGCACGCTCGCGACACAGCCACCGCCAAGGCCTCGGCGACATGCTCCACCCCGATGCCGTCACCGGTCTCCGTGCCGGCCTGCCAGGTCACCAGACGGGCCTCCACACCCAAGGACTCAGCAATCCGCTTCGCTTCGGCCTTCAGAGCCACAGCCAACCCCCCCGCGGGCGCAGCCCCCGGTGGCTCGATCACGGCCAGCAAGCTCAGCGCGCTCACACCCGCTTGCCCACTGTGTAGCCCTCGTGGATGGCCATGTCGACCTTGCGCGGCGCGACACAGTCGCCGATGCGGTACAGCTCCGCTACCTTGGCGGCACCACCGGGCGGCTGCGCTTTCAGCGCGAAATAGAGGCTGTCGTCGGCGTCGTTCCCCATGACGGTCACGATGCTGTCGTACCCGGAGAACACATCCCACACGTTGGAGTAGACGTTGAAGCCGTGCACCTCCATCCCGCCCTCAGGATGCTTGATCTCCATCACCGCGAAGTCGGGGGTGAAGGTCACCCCTTTCTGCATCAGCCGCTGCCGGCTGAGATAGAGGTCCTGAGACGGCCCCAGTTCCGACCCCACGAACAGGCTGGAGGTCACCACGTGCACGGACTTCCCCAGTTCGGCCAGGAACTCCGCCGTAGCCGTAGCTTGGTGATGGCCGTCGTAGTCGATAAGGAGCAGCTTCTGGCCCAGCCCTCCGGCCGCTTCCCCGCTTAACACCTGCCACACGTTGAACACCCCGGGTCCGTCCGCCCCACTCACCGGGGAGATTTTCGGCCGCGAGCCCGTCGCGATGATCACCGCGTCCGGCCGCCGTTCGGCCACCAACTCGGGCGTGACTTCCACCCCCAGTTCTACCGGCACCTTCAGGGCGGCCAACTGCTTGCGCTCGTTGCGGACGATCACCCCGAACTCGTCTCGCCCGGCCCCCTTGGCCGCCAACAGCACCTGGCCGCCCAGTTCCTCCGCTTTCTCGATGAGGGTCACGTCGTGGCCGCGCAGGGTGGCGATCTTGGCCGCCCACATCCCCGCCGGTCCTCCACCCACCACCATCACCCGCTTCTTGCGCAGCGTTGGCCGCAGGCGTTGCTCACCCTCCGTGGCCTCGGCCCCCACCGCCGGGTTCTGCACACAGCCGATGCTCTTGTTCAGCCCCACCCGCCCGTAGCAGTTCTGGTTGCACGCGATGCAGTAGCGGATCTCCTCGGTGCGCCCCTCCCGGGCTTTCGTGGCGAAATCCGGATCGGCTATCTGGCCCCGTACTACGCCGATCATGTCGGCCTGACCTTCGGCCAGCACCCGTTCGGCCAAGGCCGGGTCGTTGATACGCCCCGTCGCGAAGACCGGTAGCGCCGCGACCTGCTTGATGCCCGCCGCCAGAGGAACCGCGTAGCCCAGCGGCATGTGCATGGGGCCGCCGACCAAGTAGAGGTTGTAGAAGGTGGCGAGGGTCAGGTTGAAGTAGTCAAGATGACCGGTGGTCTGCAGCCGTTGAGCTATCAGCTTGGCGTCATCCAGGTTCAGGCCCCCAGGGATGAGCTCGTCGGCGCAGAGGCGCACCCCCATGGTGAAGTCGGCCCCAACGGCTCCTCGCACCGCCGCCACCACCTCCAAGGCGAAGCGCAGCCGGTTCTCCAGGCCGCCGCCGTACTCGTCGCTGCGGTAGTTGGTCAGCGGCGACATGAACTGCCGAGCCAGCGAGCTGTGACCGAACTGGAGTTCCACCCCGTCGAAGCCGCCCTCCCGCACATGCACGGCCGAGCGGGCGAAGTAGTCGACGACCTCCTTGATGTCCTCGATCTCCATGGCCTTGGGCGTCTCCCGATAGAGTACGTCGGGGACAGGGGAGGGCGCCCATACCGGCAGGCGGGACAGACTCCCACTACACTGTTGACCGTTATGGTTGAGCTGGGCGAATATGCGCGTTTCGTGGGCGTGGACCGTCCGGGTCAGCCGCTTGTATCCGTTGATCACCTCAGGTTTGAAGGCCTCGATCAGATGCTCGTAGGCCCGGTCGGTGGGGTGGACCGACTGCTCCTCGGTGATGATGAGCCCCGCCCCGCCCCGAGCCCGGGCAGCCAGGTATTCTGTGAGCCGCTCGGTGGGCAGCCCGTCGGCAGCCAGGTTGGTCAGATGGGCCGAGAAAGAGATGCGGTTGGGCACGGTCACCCGCCCGATCTCAAGAGGGCTGAATAGATGGGGGAACTGCATCGCCTACGCAACCTCCTTGAAGGACGTGTTCGCGCCCGGATCGTGCGCGCTGCATGCAGGCCTGACCGCACGAAGGCATTCCGGATCAGGCGACCCGAGGCAGCGGGTAAGGAAATACGCGACCGCCGGACAGCCGCCGTGACACACAGAGAAGCGATCGCAGCCCCGGCAGGCCTCCGGCTCGACATCACGGAACCGCGCAAATACCGGGGAGTCCAGGAAGATGGCCGAGAGCGGCTCCCGGGTCACGTTGCCGGCCTTGAAGGCCGGATCGCACAAGAAGGCGCAGGGGTAGACGCTGCCGTCGGGAGCCACCGCGCACGTCATCCTGGCGGCGCCGCACGCGGTGAGGCCGAGCGTGCGGCGGTCGTTCGGGGTCAGGGAGAAGAACGAGTCGCCGGTGAGGATCTCCGGGTGATGGCCTAGGAAGACGGAGAGTTCAAGGAGTTGGTCCCGGGTCAGGCACAGGTCCTCCCAGGCGCCGCAGCCGGCGCCTGAGGGTCGAAAGCGGGAGAGGCGCGTCTTGGCTCCGTAAGCCCGGGTCAGCCGATCGAAAGCGCCGACCTCGCCGACGTTCAGACGGGTGACCACCATGTTGAGGCTGAGATCAGGGTACGAACGGCCGACCAGCGACTCCACCCCGCCCAGTATGCGCGTGAAGGTCCCGGGGCCGCGGATGGCATCGTTGGTCTCGGCGCAAGCGCCGTCCAGACTGACCTGAAGGTAGACGGGGGCGGCCAAGTCCAGCAGCCTATCGACCAGGGCGTCGCTCAGCACCGTCCCGTTGGTGCTGACGCAGGTGGTGATACCCCGGGCGTGGCAGTAGGCAAGCAGGTCGAGGAAATCATCGCGGAGGAAGGGCTCGCCGCCCCCGAAGTTGACCTGGAAGACCTCCATCGCCGCCAACTCATCGACGAAGGCCCGGCACTCGGCCGTCCCCAGCTCATGGTCGCCGCTCGCCCGCAGTTCGGCGGACAGGCAGTGCGCGCAGCGCAGGTTACAGGCCCGGGTTATCTCCCAGGTAACGTTCACCGGCGCCCGAAGCGGCGTGCTACTCAGCCGGGCGGCCAACGACCAGTCCCTTGGCGAGGAGGTCATCCAGAAGCCGGGTGACAGCAGGCTGCACAGCCGCATCGCCACATACGCCCAAGCGGCGCCCCTGGCCTGTGAACGGCGGCGACTCCAGACTGTCGCCGGAACGCACGAATGTCAGTCTCGTCGACCGAGTGTCGTAGAAGAGCAGACCGAAGCTTTCTCGGCGCACCCGGACCCAGTCGGGCACCAGATACTCAGTAGACTCCACAGATGCCGTCCACGGCCAACTCCTCGACCTCGATCTCCTCGAGGATGGCCGGCTCGTCGGCGCCGATGGTGGAGGACTCGGGGTCCGGGGCGGTGCTCATCGTATCCACATGTTCCTCCGTCAATCCCAGTTGCAGACCCAACGGCCGCCCAGTTCGCGCCGTTCCATCTTCTCGCGGATGTCATTGATCTCTTCGAGCTTGAACTCGCCCTCGATGATGCTGTCGAGCATCATCTCGCCACTCATGGCCAGCTCCACGTATTTGGGAATGTCGTCCTTGGTGGAGATCGAACCGTAGAGCCCACCGATGATGGACTTCTGCCCGAAGACCAGGAAGGTGAGAGGCAACGCCGCCACCTCGTGTTCTCCCATGATGCCGACCTGCATCAGCCTTCCGTTTGATCGCAGGGCCCAGTACGCCTGGACCGTCGCACCAGGGTCGCCGCTGCACTCGAAGATGATGTCGACACCCCCGCCCGTCAACTGCTGGATGATGGGTACGGGGTCTTCCTTCGAGCTATCAATGAAGTGGGTGGCGCCGAGCTTCATCGCCTTGTCGCGCCGCGCCTCCTCGATGTCGACGGCAATGAGCGGGGAGGCTTGGCGCATCTTGGCGGCCCTGAGCGTGTTCTGGCCCACGCCGCCCAGTCCCCACACAGCGCACGCGTCGCCCGGCTGGACGTTGGCGATCTTGGTGGCGGTGCCCCATCCCGTGGGGACGCAGCAGCTCATGAGGGCGGCCCAGGCGAGAGGCATGTTCTTGGGTACAGGGATGAGCGAACCTTCGGGGACGACGGTGTAGTCCGAGAAGCCCGACACGAAGTTGCCGTGCAGCACCGTGTTCCCCTGGGAGTCGCGCATGCGACTGGTGCCGTCGAGCATGGTCCCGCCGACGAACTGAGGAAATGTGCCGGAGCAGTTGATGCCCCGACCCCTGCGGCATTCCGGACAATCACCGCACGGACACATCCAGGCGGAGGCCACGTGGTCACCCGGCTTGACCCTTTCCACACCCGGGCCGACCTCCTGCACGATACCGGCCGCCTCGTGACCCGCGACCATGGGCAACTTCATCTTGGTGAAACCTTTGGCGTTGCTGAGGTCGCTGTGGCAGTATCCGGTGTAGGCATACTTGACGAGGGCTTCTCCCTCCTTGGGAGGGTCGAGCTCCAATTCCTCGATGCTGTAGTCCTTGCCGAACTCACGAAGGACGGCCGCCCTGATCTTCACCTGCTCCCCCTTGATACGAATCCCCTAGTTGGTCATACGAGTATACCCTGAGGCCATACTGCCGTATGCGGGTGTTCCCGCCTTGGTGCGCCGGGCCGGCCTACGAGAGCCAGGACTTCAGTGGCCGGGCCTTCTATCCAACAGGCTCGTTGCAGACCAACTCCACCACCGTGGCGATACCTTGGCCTCCGGCGATGCAGGCCGTCGCCAGGCCGTAGCGGCTACCGCGCCTCTTCATCTCGTAGAGAAGCGTGGTCAGGATGCGCGCACCCGAATCGCCCAGCGGGTGACCGAGAGCGACGGCCCCACCGTTCGGGTTGATGTCGGCCATGCGGTGCTGGAGACCCAGTTCCTTGATGACGCCCAGAGCCTGGGTCGCGAAGGCTTCGTTGAGCTCGATGACACCCATGTCGTCGAAGGTGAGTCCAGCCACCTCGAGAGCTTTGCGAGAAGCGGGCGCCGGGCCCATGCCCATGATGTCCGGTGAGACCCCTGCGACCGCCTGGCTGACGATCCGAGCTATGGGTTTGATGCCGCGCCGCTCCGCCTCGTCCGCCGACATCACCACGAAGGCCCCAGCGCCGTCGTTGCGGCCCGAAGCGTTGCCCGCGGTCACCTGGCCGCCCTCTTTGAAGACCGCCGGCAGCTTGGCCAGCGCTTCCATGCTGGTCCTTCGAGGATGCTCGTCGGTGTCGAAGGTGATGGGGTCACGCTTGCGCTGCGGGATCTCGACGGGAACGATCTCCTCCTTGAACTTGCCCGACTCGATGGCCGCGAACGCTCTTTCCTGGCTTTCCAGCGCAAAGACGTCCGATTCTTCCCTGGTGATACCCCACTTCTCGCCGACGTTCTCCGCGGTGAGTCCCATGGTCAGGTTGCCGTAGACCTCGTAAGGCTGCGAACGAGGCTGGCTTTCCGTGTTCGAGTCGACAAGCACGGCATTGCCGGCGTTGTAGCCGTAGCGGGCGCCGCGGAGGTAGTACGGAGCCGTGCTCATGCTCTCCACCCCACCGGCGACGACAATCGTGTTCACGCCGGACATGATGGCCTGAGCAGCGTTGTTGACGGCCTGCAGGCCGGAGCCACACTGACGCATGACGGTGTACGCGGGCACTTCGACCGGAAGACCGGCCTTGAGGGCGGCTACGCGAGCCAGGTTGGCCGCGTCGGCACTCTGCTTGGCCTGGCCGAAGATGACTTCGTCTACGGCTTCCGGCTCTACCTGGGCACGCTTGAGCGCCTCGGCGATGACTACCTTGGATAGGTCTTCAGGTGGCACGTCCTTGAGGGCGCCCCCCATCCTGCCGACTGCGGTCCGAACGGCGCTGACGATGACGACTTCGTTCATATCTACCTTTCCGGCTGGCTCACGACTCAGCGAAGGGGCTCGAGAACGACCTCACCGAGGTCGACATCGCGCCGCGTGGACACCTCGACCACCCGAGGCGCGTAGCCCTCGAACTCGACGCGCACCTTGAAGGCGGTGTCCCGCTCCAGACCGTCGAACTCGAAGTCACCGAATATGTCGGTGCGCGTTTCGAGCTTGAGGCCGTCGCCCTCGATGGTGACGAGCGCACCCTCGGCGCATTCGCCCAGAACATCCTGGCGGACCACTTCTCCGACGACGAAACGGCCGGGGATGCCCACATACTTGACCAGGGGCTGAGTCCCAAACTCGGGATGATAGTCCTCGGTCTGGGCCGCCGCGAGAGCCACGGAGATGTCACTCCGGGGATCGTCCAGGTCGCCGAAGGCGAGCGCCGTGGTCGGGCACGCCTCCACACAACGAGGCACCTTCTCCCCTGCGTCCAGCATGTGAGCACACAAGGTGCACTTTTGAGGAAGTTCAAGTTCCTCATTCCAGAAGATCACTCGATAGGGACAGGCGTTGACGATCTGCTTCTGGCCTTTCGCCTTCTCAGGATCGATGATCACGATGCCGTCTTCGCGTCGGTACACGGCTCCACCCAGCGCCGGGTCCATGCAGGGAGGCTCGGCGCAGTGCTGACAGGGCAGCGGAAGGTAGTCGACCTTCGGTTTGGGGAAGGTGCCTCTCTCTATCTCCTTGACCTGCATCCAGTCCTGCGGCTTGGCAAGAGGCTGACCGGCCGAGTGCGGGAGATAGTCATTCCCGTAGTACTCGTCGCGGCAGGCCAGATAACAGTTGTGGCATCCGGTGCACTTGGTTACGTCGATGAGCAAGCCGTAGCGGGCCATCCTCTCAGCCCTCCCATTTCTCGATCTCGATGAGACAGGAATTCGGGGTCATACCCGGGACGTTCTTGGAAAGCATGCGCGAGGGCGTGAGCATGGCGACACACCCGCCCTTGTCGGGAGAATCGGCCTGACCCGGGAGCAGAGGATCGTACTTCGCCGAGGAGGCATAGCAGTGGATCACGCCCGGCCGTACCCGACCGGTGACGACGGCCATGCAGATCACCGAGCCGCGGCCGTTGTAGAGGCGCACTAGGTCTTGGTTGTTGATGCCGCGAGCCACCGCGTCCTCTGGATGGATGCGCGCCGGCCACCAAGCGTAGCCATCCTTCTTGATGCGGTGGACCGGGATGTCGTCCAGCCAGTCGGTGTGCTTGTCGTAGTGACAGTGGAACGTGAAGCGCGGGTGCGGAGAGATGAGTTGGAGGGGATACGTCTGCGCCAGATCGCTGTGATGGCCTTCCCAACTGGGGATGTAGTGCGGGACGAGAGGCCGCTCCTCGTCGTCGGGGAAGTACTCCTTGAGGCTCTGAGACTCGAACTCGATCAGTCCGCTGAAAGTCCCCAATTCCTTACACTTGTCGGTGAGGCGCTTGGGGTTGCCCAGGTCGGGGGTGTCGCAGGAGCGCCCCTCGTAGAACCAGCGCAGGGAGGGAGTGGGCTTGTAGTCCTCAGGCAGGTTGATGATGTGGTAGCCCTTGGCATCGAATTCTTCCCAACTCGCCAGCTTGGGCATGTCGGACACTTCGTAGAAGGCCTTGCACCAGTCGATCTCGGTCTTGCCGTCGGTGAACTCCTCTTTCAGGCCCAGCCGTTCAGCGATATCGGCAAAGATCTGATAGTCGGACTTCGACTCCCACAAGGGCTCGATGCATTTCTTCTCGCGGACGACGAAGCGATAGTTACAGCCGTTGCTCGCGTGGACGGTGTACCCGTTCACAGCCGCCCACTCGCCGATGTCGTCGCGTTCGAAGTTGGTGCACGCGGGCAGGATGACGTCGGCCATGCGCGTCTCGCTGTTCCACCAGATGTCCTGGTTCACCACGAATTCCAACTTGGGGCTCTGGTACATGCGCACCCACTTGGTGGTGTCGCTCATGGTGCCCATGAAGGACCCACCGTAGCGGTAGAACAGCTTGATCTCAGAGTGTCCCTCCATCGGATACTCGAAATGCGTGAACTGCTGCTCGAGGCTACGACCGCAGAAGCCTTCGCCGTACCAACTGACGGGCGGGCTCAGAATGGCGTCCGGCAGGGTGAGGCGCCACAAGCGCTGCTGCGTGGGATTGACGGGGAGGAACTTGGCCACCTTGGTGGCGCTGGATATCTTCCCTTCGACCTCGCCGTAACCGGGGAACCATATGGAGGTGTCGGACGGAGCGCCCATGGTGGTGCCCCAGATGCTCCGCCCCGGGGCACCCAGGCCCTGCATGGCCTGGAGGAGGACCATCATGCGCGCCCACTCTGTGGCGTAGGCCTGTCGGCAGGCGCCGCCCTCGCCGCTGCGGGATCCGCCGGAAAGGATAGTGCGCTTGGCCGCCCATTCGCGGGCCAGCGCCCGGATGGCCCGCGCGCTCACGCCCGACTCGGCCTCGGCCCACTCGGGGGTCTTGGGCTGGCCGTCGACCTCGCCCACGACGTACTTCTTGAACTCCTCGAAGCCGACGGTGCGCCTCTCGATGTATTCCTTGTTGTAGATGTCTTCCTGGATCCACACATAGGCGATGGCCATGGCGACGGCGGTATCGGTGCCCGGACGCGGAGCCATCCACTTGCCACCCATGGCGGCGTTCGTGTAATTGTGGAAGGGGTCGATGAACACCATCTTCACGCCCAGTTCCTTGAGCCACTGCCGCCAGAGCGAAGACTCCTGACCGGAATAGGTACCCCGGGTGGAATCCGGGTCGTTGGACCAGAAGACGATCATCTCCGCGTTCTCGAGCGCGTCCTGCAGGTGGTCGTAGGGCTCGGGCATACCCAGGCGCCAGTAGAAACCGTAGGTGTGGGTGGCACCCCAATGCCAACCTTCCCAACTGTCGGGGTTGTCGAGCACCGGGGTGAACTCCATGAGGTTCATGAAGCGCGCGAACGGGCCCATCTTGTAACCCACGATGCCCCAGTTGTGGTGTGAGGAGGTCAGGCCGCTGATGGCCGAGCCGCCATAGGTGTCCTTGACCCGCTTGAGCTCACCCGAGACGAGGTCAAGAGCCTCATCCCAGGAGATGCGTTCGTAGCCAGATTTGCCGCGGTTCTGGGGGTTTCGCTCGCCGTTCGGATCGAAGTCGACCCTCTTCATGGGGTACTTGATGCGTTCGTCTGAGTAGATGCGACGCCGTTCCGCGTGGACGTAGGGGGACAGCGTGGGCTTCTTGGGCGGCGAGAACTCTCGGCCCCCCGACTCGATGGTCCAGGGCTTGTAGTCTTCAGGGTCTGCCACCAGGGGCCGGATACGCGTGATCCTTCCGTCTGTAACGTAGACGGAAACAGGCCCGCTGTTCGTCAAGTTTGTGAAGACCTCTTCCGGCATAGGGCATCTGCTCCCGTTACGTGGAATCGGCCGCTCTCCGCCATACGCTGACACAGATATTTCTCTTGCGCATCCGGCAAGCAGCCACTACAAAACAGTGATATCGTCTGATAGCACTCGCGGTATCATAGGACACTAGGGGTTTGCTGGGCAAGCAGCCGAAGGCTGACTGCGCCTGAGTATACCCCCCTCAGGGAAGCGATATGGCAGAGAAGAGAAGGACGAGCAGTGGCGGCGCGAACAGCCAGGGGGAGCGGATGAAGGACGTGACGGGCGACGGTGATCCGTTTGTGGTGCGCGCACTGGCCAGAGGGCTTTCCATCCTGTGTCTTTTCGATGTGGACCACCGAGAGTGGACCATCGACGAGATGGCCGAGAAGACCGGACTGCTCAGAATGACGGCCTATCGCATGGTCCGTACGCTCGAGTCGATGGCCTTCCTCGTTCGGGACTCGACCACCAACCGCTATCGCCTCGGCCCTGCCGCTCTGACCATGGCGTACGTGTCGGAAGACAACTCCGACCTGGTGAGTGTGGCCAGGCCCTTCCTGAAATCGCTTCTCGAAGAGACTGGAGAGTCGGTCACCCTGGCCATCGAGGTCGACAACATCCCAGTGTGCATCGACATCCTCAACACAACGCGCCCCTTCCTCCGTCAGACCGCGCCCGGACGCATCATCGGCATGGCTTCCGTTCACTACAAGTTGTTCGCGGCCTACAAGTCACCGGCCGAACGCGAGCGCCTACTGGCGCAGCCCATTCCCATGCTGACCCCGTATACCGTGACGGACCCGGTCGTCGTCGCTGCAGAACTCGACCAGATCGCCAAGGACGACGTGGCCTTCGACATCGAGCAGGTCTTCATGAGCACCTGCGCCGTGGGAGCTCCCGTCCGCGACCAGTTGGGCAAGGTGGTGGCGACAGTGTCGGTCGTGGTGCCTACCGGGCGTTTCGGGCCCAGCGAGCGCGAGCACTGCGCGCGGGCGGTCAAGAAAGCGGCCGAGTCGCTCTCCGCCTATCTGGGCTGGAATCCCAACTCGCAGAACTAGGAGGGTCGACCAGGCCGCCGCGCCCGCGCGGTCAGGATGCCGTGCAGGGCGAGCACGGCGATCCCCAGGATGATGAGCGCCATCCCGACAGCCTGCACCCGTAGCGGCTGTTCACCGAGTATGAACCACGAGAACGTCACTCCCAGCACCGGGTTGGCCAGACTGGCTAGGCCGGTGGTGCCGGCGGACAGGGTCTTGAGGACGAAGAGCCACAGTATCCACGCCAGGCCGTTGGACAGCAGCACGTTGTAGGCCAGCATCCAGATGAAGGAGGCCGACCACTCAGGGGCATCGTATCCGGTAGCGAACACGATGACGACAAGCGGGATCGCTCCCAGGGCCATCTGCCAGGCCGTCAGAGAAAGCACGTCGACGCGGTGCCGCTTGTGGATGATCTTGGCCACGACCGCCCCGGCCGCCCAAGCCAAGCCGGTGGCTATGGCCAGAAAGCTGCCGGCCGCCCCACGCAACTCCCAGGGGGTGAGGATGAAGACCAAGCCCAGAAGGGCCAAACCAGCGGCCACCCACTGCAGACCACGCATCTTCTCACCCAAGAACGCCCAGGCCATGAGCAGCAACCAGAAGGGCATGGTGTAGGCAAGGACGACCGTCTTTCCGGCTGCTCCCATCTCCAAGGCCCAGAAGGAGAATGCGGCAAACCCAGCCGTCTGGAAGAGGCCCAGGAGCGCGGTCCAGCCCAGCGGAGGAGGCCTCAGCGGACGGCGGGACAGGACAACGGCGACCATCAACACGAGAGCGGAGAGCACAGCCCGTAAAGCCGCGAAGCTGAAGGGCTCCACGTAGTCCAGCGACATCTTCATGATGGGCCAAGCAAGACCCCAGATGAGGGCGAGCAGTCCCAGAGAGACGAGAGCGTAGCGACGTCTCCTCGTTGACAGAGAAGAGGTCGAATCAGGCGGAGATGGGGCGTCCTGGACCATCGGCCCCCACTTTAGCAGGCGAGTGACCGGCTCGCCTGCGGACACCCGGGGGGGCGATGGTGGCGGGCGGCGATGATGGTCAGTCCCGACCGCGACCGGTGGGCCGTATCCCTCGTCCCTGATAAGCTCGAGAAGTTGCTGAATCATGCTCACAAGAGCCTCCCTTCCACAGAAGGGGTCACAGCTTGATAGCATCTGTCTGACCGTCGGTATGTCAATACCAGTCGTGCTCAATGGGTCTTCACCGACAACATCACTGAGAAAGGGGCCGACGTGGCGCTGAAGTACAAGGTCTTTCTGCACAGCTACCTGGGCTTCAACAGCAACTCCACCCTGTTCTACGGGGAGCGAGATGCGATCTTGATCGATGCCTCGCAACTCCTCAGCGACGCGCACCGCATGGTCGCTGAGATCATCCCCATGCGCAAGAATCTCACCCACATCTACGTCTCCCACTTCCACCCCGACCACCACTTCGGGCTGCACGTGCTGAGGAACGCCTTCCCGCAGGCCAAGATCGTCGGCCTGCCCCTCTCCGTGTCGGACATCGTCTACACGTCCAGCGACAAGGTCGACATGTGGGCCATCGACCGCTTCGGGCCGGACATCCCCAGCACCACCGTGATCCCCATGCCCATGAGCGAGCCCCGTCTGGAGCTCGAAGGCGAGGAGATCGTGTGCTCGGGCGGTTGGGAGGGCGACAGCATCGACAACTCCGTCGTATGGGTGCCTTCGATCAGGGTCGTCTGCGCCACCGATGTGGCCTTCCACGACTGCCACCTGTGGCCCATCGAGAGCAACGTGCAGCGGCGGGTCACGTGGCGCAAGGACATCAAGCGGATGCTGGAGTTCGATCCGCGCATCGTCATCCCCGGGCACTGTGACGCGGCCAAGATCAGTATTCTTGAGGAAGTGCAGGAGGATTCCTCTCGGACCTACACGGACTGCGTAGACTGGTCGGTCCGCTACCTCGACGACTACGAAGAGGTGTACAACACCGCCAAGACCGGCGCCGAGATGGTGGGGATGATGACCGGACTCTACCCCGATGTGAAGGCCGAGGACTTCGCCATCCACTGGCAGGCGCGACTCCTCTTCCCGCACAGCAGCCCTGACTGGCTCACGCCGCTCCCAGGCAAGCCCGGAGAGATATTCCTGAACCCCAGCGGCGACTACGACGGCGATCCTCCCAGGGAACAGTAGCTCTCGTCCCGACTCGCGCAGTTCTTGTTCCGTGTCACTACTGAAGAGGAAGGAAACGATATGCAACTAGAGGGCAAGGTAGCCTTGATCACGGGTGGCGGCACCGGCATAGGCGCAGCCATCGCCGAGCGTTTCGTGGCCGAAGGCGCCAAGGTCTGCATCACTGGCAGACGGCAGGAGGTTCTGAGTGCGACGGCGGCCACGCTTCCCGCCGGCACGTGCACGATATGCGCAGGCAGCGTGTGCTCGGAAGAGGACACGGTCAGGATGGTCGCGGCGGCACTGAGCTTCACCGGTCGTCTGGACATCCTGGTGAACAACGCGGGCACCGGGGCGGCGGGCACGGTCACGGAGATGGACCCGGCTGTGTGGCGCCAGGAACTGGAGAACAACCTCACCGGGCCGTTCCTCATGATGAAGGCCGCCCTTCCAGGCATGGTCGAAGCCGGCGCCGGCTCCATAATCAACATCGCTTCGCTGGCCGGAGTGCGCGTGGTGCCTGGCTCGCCTGCCTACTGTGCCACCAAGGCCGGACTCATCCACCTGACCAAGCAGGTGGCGCTCGACTACGGGCAGTACAACATCCGCTGCAACGTCGTCTGCCCCGGCCCCGTACGCACCGATCTGCTCGACACCGTCATGAGCCCCTTGGCCGAAGCGATGGGCACAGATCTGGAAGGCGTCTATACGGAGCTGCCCAAGAAGGCCGTTCCCCTACAACGGGCGGCCTCTCCGGCGGAGATGACGGGCGTGTGCACCTACCTCGCCTCTGACGATTCGGCCTTCATGACCGGAACCACCTTGATGATGGACGGAGGCATCCATATCGTGGACGCGTTCGCCAACGCCTCCAAGGACTTCGGAGTCAATTGGGGCTGATGAACGCGGCGGCACGCCGATTCGGGGCGGAGCCGCTGCGCGACGGCCGAGACCGGGCATGCCGGCCCGCGCTGACAAGCAGTATCCGGTAACAGACTGGACAAAAGAACGGGGCCCCGCCGCAGTCAGCGGCTGGGCCCCGTCGGTCTCTCCTCGAAGCTACGGGTGAACGAGCCAGGAAGACCAGGCGAGGCTAGGCGACGATACCCAGCTCGGCCAGCGTCTCGGCACTCGGTTCGCCCGTCTGCGGATCCCAGCCCATCTGCTTGAAGTAGTTCGTCTTCAGCTCCTGGAAGGGGATGTTGTGCCCCGCGGCAGGTCCCACGTTCAGTGCAGCCTCGAAGCGCTTGGGCAGCCTGAAGTCGTCGGGCTTGACCCCCTGCCGGAAGTTGAAGAGCTGACGCATGGTGAGGATGCGGCGCCCGATCTTCAACCCTTCCGCCCAGTCCATGTCCCAACCGGTGACCGGCCCGACCAGTTCGACCACAGGTGGTGAGTAGAAGTGCGCATACAGGTTGCACAGCCCCGCAGAACTGAGCAGGATGTAGTAGGCGTTGCCACGCGTGTAGAAGTCCGCCTTCTTCTCCCACTCACCGAACATCTCTGTGGCATCCGACTGCAGAAGGGGGTCGGGGCCGAGTGCGGCGCCTTGCTCCAACTGAACTGCCGCCACGTAGTTCATGTGGTTCGCCGGCTGAGAATCGGTCATGTAGATGGCTCCCTGAGCGGGAGCCATGCGCGGGTCGTGATAGGGAAGCTCGCGTCCGCCGACGTTCATGGCGAACTCTTCGCTCCCCTTGCCTATCTGCTCGGCCGCCTTCCGTGAGCCATCGGCCAGTATGGCGCCAAAACCCTCACGCCGGCCCATCTTGCGCACCAGTTCCACGATGACGGCAGCATCGCCCCACTTCAGCTCCAGGCCACCGGTGTCGGTAGAGGTGATCAGGCCTTTCTCATAGCACTCGAGGGCGAAGGCGACCGTGCCGCCGGCGGAGATGGTGTCGATCCCCACGCGGTTGCAAATCTCGTTGACCTTGATGATCGACTCCAGGTTGTCGTTCCGGCAAGAGGGGCCAAATGCGGCCACGGTCTCGTACTCCGGCCTGTGCAGTTCGTCCTCGGTGGCGAACGGCCCTTCGTCGACCTTCACTATGGCGCCGCAGCGGATCGAGCAGGTGGCGCAGGCATACGACTTGAGCTTGTACGCATCCATATTGGCCCCATCCACCAGATTGCAGGTGGGGAAGGACTCGGTGCCGGTCTCCGACCAGTTACTGGAAGGACAGTCGCCAATGGAGAGGAGGAAGCTGGTCCCACCCCCCGTACCGGCGGCTGAGAGCCCCTTGTGGAACGGGCTGTTCTTGATGTCGTCCGCGTACTTCTTGTGGACTTCCTTGAGACCGCCCGAGTCTGCCACCGCGATACGCTGCCCTTTGGCGGCCCGGACGACCAGCGCCTTCAGCTTCTTGGACCCCATTACGGCACCCACGCCGGAGCGGGCCGCTATACGGCCTTTTTCGTTCACGATGCCCGCCAGAAGCGATTGCTGTTCGCCGGCCGGTCCGATGCAGGCGACCTTCCAGCTTCCGGGGTCTCCGAGTTGTGCCTGGATGGCATCGTCGGTCTCATAGGTATCCAGACCCCACACGCCATCCGCAGGGGCGAGGCCGGCTTTGCCCGCGTCGATGACCAGGCAGACCGGCTGTTCGGACACGCCCGAGAAGAACACGCCGTCGTAGCCCGCGTTCTTCAGCTCCGGCCCCAAGGTGCCTCCGGAGTTGGAGTCGGCCCATCCACCGGTCACCGGCGACTTGGTCACGATCGTGAACCGGCCCCCGCCGTAGACACCCGTGGCCGTGAGCGGACCGGTTGTGAAGCCCAGGACGTTGTCGGGTCCGAGCGCGTCGACCTTGCCCTCGATGCGATCCAGGAGGACCTGCGCTCCCAGCCCGATCCCCCCTATGGACGAGCGATAGAACGCCTCGTCGGGTGTCTCCTCGGTCAGGGTGCCGTTCGTGAGATCCACGAACAGAAGCTTGCCAGCATAACCGTACGGCATACCTTGGTCTCCTTCCTTGTGATGTGAAACGGCCGGGTCAGGGCCGATTCTCGATGCCTCTCCCCAGGGCCCCTGGAGTGGAACTCCAGGCGGCAGTCTAATGCTACTCAACGTCGGCGCCTTCTTCAACCGAGCACGCGGGAGTGCTACCACGGGTGCCTTCCTCGCCCGTAGTGTGGGCGCCCTCGAGCCTAGTTGTCGCGACTGGAGTACCCGAGAAAAGCAGACAGGGCCGCCGTGGTCTCCTTGACCGCTTCGGCGAAACGTTCCTTCTCGGGACTGCGGAAGCGGCCGGTGGGCACGACGAGCGACACCGCGGCGGTGACCTTGCCCAGTTGGTCACGCACAGGCGCAGCCACGGCGCACGTGCCCGTGTTGCGCTCCTCGTTGTCGTAAGCGATGCCCTCCCGACGCACTGCCGCCAACTCTCTCTCGAGGTCTTCGGGCTCGGTGATGGTGGAGGGCGTGAGGCGCGTACGAGGCATTGCCAGCAGATCGAGGCGCTCATCCTCGGACTTGAAGGCCGCGAAGACCTTGCCGTTGGCGTTGGCCGTATCCCCGATGATGCGCCCCACCGCGACTTCTCGTTTGAGCGGGCGAGTGGTGTCGACCATATAGACGCTCACCGCCACACCGTCGACCTCCACGGCAAGGGTGGCCGATTCGCCGGTCTTGGAGGTCAACTCCTCCAGGTAGGGCCGGGCGATCTTGATGAGGTCTTGATAGGACTCCGAGAGGTATGTGGTGGCCAGCAGCGCCGGACCGAGGTGATAGCGGCTGGTGACCGGGTCCCTCACCAAATAGCTGGCCGACTCCATGGTGCGGATCATGCGGTAGGCCGTCATGCGCGGCAGACCGGCCCGCTCGGCTATCTCATCGAGGGTCCACTCCCTGTTCTCGGCGTCGAAAAGCCCGAGGACGGAGAGACCCTTCGCCAGCGCCCTCACCAGGAAAGCGCTGCCCACGGGATCCCCCTGCTTGTCCGTTTCCGCGGACCTACTGCGCGGTCTTGCCATCGCCCCCCGGACTCCCCGCCGATCTCTCGGTGTGATGTTCGTATACCAGAACGGCCTCTACCTTAGCACGCTTGGCCTCACGGCAGAACGTGCATGGTGGCCCCGCTTCCAAGCCCGGCCACCATGGTCAGATCAAACGTTTCCAAACACCGCGTTCTACAGGAATGCCATGGCCCCGCCGTCGGGGTACAGGATGGTGCCGGTGATGAAATCCGAGGCTGCCGAGGCCAAGAAGACGCACGGACCAACGAGGTCCTCGGTCGTACCCAGGCGCCCCATGGGTACGTTCAGCAAGAAACGCTCGTAGCGTGCGGCATCCCGCTCTATCTGTTCGGCGGTCATAGGCGTCTTGGTGATTATGGGACCGATGGCGTTGACGCACACGCCTTTCGGAGCCATCTCCACGGCCACGTTACGAGTGATCATGTCCACCGCGCCCTTGGTGGCACAGTAGCCGGTGTTGCCGCCCAGCGCCCCGCGCTGGCCGCGGATGGAGGAGAAGTTGATGATCTTGCCGCTGCCCTGCTTCACCATCTGCGCGCCGAAGTGCTTGCAGCAGATCATGACGCTCTTGACGTTGATGTCGAAGAGCTTGGTCCACTGGTCCACGGGAAACTCGGTCACGGGGCTCTTGACGTTGTAGCCCTGAGCATTGATGAGCACGTCCACAGACCCCATGTCGGCCACCGCGTCGGCGACCAGTTTCTCCACGCTCTCCTCTTCAGTGGCGGTGACCGAGTAGGTCCTCACGTCCTTGCCGGTCTCATCCTTGAGCCACTTGGCCGCACGCTCGAGACCCTCCGCCGAGATGTCGGCCAGCGCCACGATGCCGCCGTACTCGAGCATGCCCTTCGCTACCGACGAGCCCATGCCGCCGCCACCGCCGACCACGACGACGTTCTTGCCTTCGAGAGAAAAGAGATTGGCTGCCATTGTTACTCCTCTTATGCTTTTTGGCGGATGAACGAGTCTTCTATTGATCGAGGTTCGGCTTGACGACACCAAGTATCTCGCGCGCTTCTTCCGCGTTCGCGATCTCACGACCAGCGAGCTTACCGAGTTCTGCCGCCCGGGCCACAAGCTGAGGGTTGGTGGCGAGTTCGCCCTTGTCGAAGAAGATGTTGTCCTCGAGCCCCACCCTGAGGCCGTTGCAGCCCTCAGCGAGGCCGATGAGCATACAGGCCATGTGGCTCCTGCCGATGCCCGTGATGGACCAGGTGGAACCCTCGGGGATCTTGGGCAGAAGGTAGGCGACGGACTCCGCAGTACCCGGCATACCACCGGCAACACCCAAGACCAGTTGCACGTGGCAGGGTGTCTTGAGGAAGCCCTTCTTGATGTAATGATTGATGTTGCCGATCATGCCGGCGTCGAAGATCTCGAGTTCAGGCTTGACGCCAAGCTTCTGTGTGAGCGTCCCCAACTCCTCCAGGAACTTGGGTTCGTTCAGGAAGACGTAGCTGTTGGCCCAATTCATCGTGCCGGGATCGTACGAGCACATCTCGGGCTTCACCAGTTCGAGATGGCTCATGCGCTCCTCGTAGCTGAACTTGGAGCCCGAGGTGGTGACGTTGATGACCGAGTCGAGCCCTTCCTTGGCCAGGCTATCCCGGATCTTGCCGACGACCTCCGCGAAGATGTTCTTGTCCATGGCGTTGACGCCGTTCTTGTCGCGCACATGGATATGGAGCACGGATGCCCCGGCCTTCACGCACTCCACGGCATCGGCCGCGATCTCGTCCGGGGTGATGGGCACGTGCGGGTTCTGCTCCTTCGTGGTACCAACTCCACAGAGGGCACAGGTGATGATCAGTTTGCTCATGTCAGATCGCTCCTTATCGAACATCTTCTCCCGAGAACGCCAAGCGTGGCTTCCGAGGCATCAGATCCGCTTGTGGATGAGTTCCTTGGTGTCGTTGAAGACCTTGAGCAGCGCCTCGTCCCTGGACTTCAGCACGTCTTCCAGGGGCCGGTCGCTGTAGTCGAAGAAGCCCTTGCCACTCTTCACACCCAATTCTCCCCGCTCCACGCGTTCGAGAAGGCTCTTAGGCTGATTGTCGATGGGAGCTTCGACGAAGTCCGCGTTCTGGAGATTGCCGTAGCTCAGATCGAGACCGGTGAAGTCGTAGCGCTGTACGAAGCCCAGCACCATGGCCCTGGGGATGATGCTGGCCTTGACGGCCAAGTCGATCTGGTCGGCCGTCATGTAGCCGTTGTCCATGAGGAAGAACACTTCCCGGCCGATGATGCGCAGAAAGCGGTTGATGCAGAAGCCGGACACGAACTTCTCCATGATCACCGGCGCACGGTCGACCCTCTCCAGCAGCTCCACCACGAAGTCCACCGTCTCCTGAGCGGTGTGTTCGCCCTTCACGACCTCCACGAGGGGGATCACATGCGGCGGGGCGAACCAGTGCGCGATGACCGTCTGGGGCAACCTCCGGGCAGGAGTCACCTCGTAGATATTGAGATACGAGGTGTTACTCGTGAAGATGGTCCTCTCGGGGCACACCGCGTCGAGTTCTTCGTAGAGCGCCTTCTTGGCGTCCATCTTCTCGGCGATGCTTTCGATGACCATGTCGGCGTCGGCTGCGGCCTCGGCGACGGACTGTGTGGTCTTGATACGCCCCAGAGCCTCCTGCATCTGGCCCTCGGTGAGCATGCCGTGTTCTACGAAGGTGGCCATGTTGGCCCGGGCGACCGACATGCCCTTCTCGAGCGTCTGGGCCTTGCGGGAATATATGGTCACGTCGTAGCCGGCGGTCGCGAAGACCTGGGCTAGGCCGGGACCCATCGTGCCCGCCCCGTAGACCGCTATCCTCTTGACGTCATCGACTTTCACAGACAACCCTCGCTCTCCTCGCGCTCCATGTGGATTTCATAGTCAGTTGATATAGATATACCGACTGGCAGACAGACGATACCGTACCCATATATCCTAATATAGGCCCTGCCCCAATTCAAGGAACCGAACAGACGAAGCGGCCCCGGAAGCTGCTGCTTCCGGGGCCGCTCTCTGCATCATCGGCGGCGGGCTCTGCGATCCGCCTCGGCCTAGGTCACGCGGCGCGAGGCTGCGCGACGAAGATCCATGATCACGGCATCTTGTCGGCCATCATCATGCTCTCCGGCACTACCCCGTACTCTTCCTGGCGGAAGACCTCTTCCGTCAGCTCCTCTTCCTTGGCCTTGTAGACCTTGCACAAGAGACAGGTCAGGTCGGGCGAGCCGTACATGGGATCCAGATGGTCGTTGCTGGTGAGCACGTTGGGATTGGAGATGAACACGCCGTGGTAACCCTTGGCGGGCTCTTCGGGGTAGAAGCAGTTGGCCGTCGCCATGAGCATGCCCTTCTTGATGCCGGGGAAGGCACGCAGCTTCTGACGGATGCGGCCGCGCGGCGACTCTATCCAGACGATGTCACCATCCTCCACACCGTACTGAGCACAGGTCTCAGGGTGCATCTGACACGTGGGGAACTCCATGAAGCTGCGCAGCCACGGGATGTTGCGGTACTGGCCCAGGAAGTAGAAGGGCTGACGGTAACCGCTGCTCATAACAATGGGGTATTCCTTGAACAGCTCTGGCGTGGAGTAGGGGCTCTCCCCGGGTTCCCGAAACACCGGCAGGGGATCGTAGCCCAGCGACTCCAGGTGGTTCGAGTGGAACTCGAACTTGCCCGAGGGGGTCGGGAAGCCCCCGCCCTCTCTCCAGAAGTCGGTCTTATACTTGTAATAGACCTGGTCGGGACCCCAGCAGCCGCTCATGAGACGCTCGCTGAAATCCTTCCACTTGAGCGGAGTACCATCGGGCGCTTTGCCCCTGCGGATCTGATAGTCCAGCATATCCTGCTCGCTGTCCCACCACTTGTCGGGGACGACTCGTCTGCCGATCTCGTTGAAGATCCAGGCATCGGACTTGGCTTCGCCGGGTGGGTCCACGACCCTGTTGTGCGCCTCGATCATGAAGCGCGGGTGCATGTCGTAGACGTCGTCTATCTCCAGCCAGTGAGCGGCCGGCAGGATTATGTCGGCAGCCTCGGACATGGGGCCCATGAACAGGTCGACGTGCACCATGAACTCGACCTTCTCGATAGCCTCCACGACCTCTTTGGTGTTGGCCATGTGCACGATCTGCTGACCACCGACGCTCAGCCAGACCTTGATGGGGGCTTCGCCGGCATTGATGGCTTTTACCATCGTGTCGGGGTTGCAGGTCCGGGTGGCGCCCATCTTGAATCTGTCACCACCGATGATGTGCTTCTTCATCTCGTCGGTGATGGGGAGCTCCAGGTTGAAGTCCTCTATGAGACCGGTATCGGGAAGGACCCAACTCACCATGCTGCCCGGACGCTCGATGTTGCCGGTGAGACCCATGAGGCAGGTGATGGCCCGCAGCGTGTGGCCACAGTTGGCCTGCCGCTCGAGCGAGCTGCCCACCTGGATGCAGCCGGGTGTGTCGATGGCCCACATGCGGGCCGCGGTGATGACGTCCTCCCTGGGGATCCAACAGATATTGGAGACCTTCTCGGGGGTGAAGTCCCGGGCCCGTTCGCGCAGTTCGTCGAAGCCGAAGGTCCAGTTGTCGACGAACTCCTTGTCCCACAACTCTTCCTCGAAGATCACGTTCATCATGCCCAAGGCCAGAGCGCAGTCGGTGCCCGGACGGGGCTGGATCCACAGGTTGGCACGAGTGGCATAGGCGCTCGCCCGCGGGTCGATGATGATGAGGTTCTTGACGTAGTCGAGAGAACGCATGAACCAGTAGCACATCTCTGAGTCGGCACTGCTGATCTCGAGCTGTTTGGCCCACATGATCTGCGTCTTCGGGAACTCACCACCCCAGCCATGGTAATCGCAGTAGAGACGACCGTAGCCGGTCACGAGGGCGTAGAGCCCGAGACGCGGGCTGTGGCACACATAGCCCGGCGTGATGGCGTTGCCGCTGCCGACGGAACGGGCCATGCGCATGGTGTAGCGGTTGTATCCACGTCCCGTCCCCTGGGAGACGGCGATCGTGTGCCCCCCGTAGTTCTCTCTGGCGTCGCGCATCTTCGCCGCGATCGTATCCAGAGCTTCGTCCCAGGAGATGCGCTTCCACTTGCCCTCGCCCTTTTTCCCCACTTGCTTCATGGGGTACTTGATGCGGTAGGGGTTGTCGATATGCTGGATGCTCGAGAGCCCCTTGGCGCACATCGTGCCCTTGGTGAGGGAGTCGTAGTTGCCCTCGATCTTGACGATGACTCCGTCTTCTTTGGTGAGCTTGACCCCGCAGCCGCCGTGGCAACTCTTGCAGGTCGAATACACGACTTCTCTATTAGCCATCAGTGTCTCCTCAACACTCGCCCGGGGCCTAGTAGGCCTGAGCTTTGGGAAGAAGGGGCCGGTAGATGCCCACTTTGAGGACTCCATACTTCAGTGAGAAAGCCCCGATCGTGTGACATATGATCGCGAAGATCAGCAGGCCGGTGGCGGCCTCCTGACCCGTGAAGTAGCTGGCGATCGAGATGACGAGCGGGACGATGATCCCCAGGACCACGATGCCAAGCCAGAACACCCAGGCCACGTGGCCGCGGATGAGTTCCCTCACGGACAACTCAGCTGTAGTCGACTGGTAGTTGGCGTTGACGAGATAGCTCACGATGAGCAGGGAGTTGATGATGAGCATGATCCGCGTGGCCGATTCGGCGACGGTGACGACATCTTCCCCGGCTACGAGCCCCACGGCCATGATGAGAGCCAGACCGTCGGCCACCCCCATGAACAGGAACACGATGGGCAGAAGGCCGGTGTTCCAGAAGGGGACGCTCTTGCAGTAGCTCATGGCGAAGCCGCAGTAGACCGCCGTCATGACGCAGAAGACGCCGGCGAGGACCATGAAGACGTAGTTGGCCGCCCAGACCCCGGAACTGTCGGACACGTCATAGGCGATCAGCCCCTGCATGATGAGCTGCAGCGCACCGAAGGCGAGGAAGATCATGGTGAAGACGATGCCGCGGGCGAACCAGGACGTCTTCCAAGCGTTGCTGAAGGGCGGGAATGCCTTCCAGAAGCGCCAGGGCTTACCAAGGTAGGCCAGGTGCAGAGGCAGCTTGAACACGGCGATCATGATCCAACCGAAGATGCCGGCCCAGAAAGCAGTGAGGGCGAACTCCTGCCCGAGGGCAAAGAAGAGCGAGACGAGATAGAGCCCGGTGCCGAGAGCCGAGAATACTTCCGCCAGCCAGACGAGCAGGCCCTTGCCCTGGATCCATTCGGTCTGCGCCATGGGCTTGATCATCCATTCATGGGTGACCATCCACTGACGATTGGTCTTAGCGTTCATGTATCTCCCCCCTCGCCCTATTCGCAGTTCTTCTTGGCCAGCAACGGCTTCGATACTTCATAGACCGTGCTCAGATGCTGGATGTGACTTCCCGTCTGGTCTTCGATGGGGGCCTTGTTCGAAGGATTGTCACCCAGTCTGTAGTCTATGTAGTAGACCGAAGGATCCGTACCGTACTCGGCATGCAGCACGAAGCCGTGCTTCTGTTTGATCAACTTGGAAACGTTGCTGTTCGGATCGTCCAGGTCACCGAAGGTCAGAGCCCGCGCCTGGCAGGTGTTGACGCAGGCCGGGGAAGCGTCGCGGTCGATGCCCGGAGTCAGCCCCTTGGCCAAGCCCTCGTCGATCTTCTCAGCACAGAAGTTGCACTTCTCGGTGGTCCCAACCGTATGCGGATAGAGCTTCTTGCCCTTCTTCTCGAAAGAGGTCTGAGCATGCTCGGGGAAGTAGTTGGGATTCCGCTTCCTGGACAGATAGGTGCGGTTCTGGTAGGGGCAGGCGATGACGCAGTAACGGCAGCCGAAGCACTTGTCGCGGTCGATGACGACGATGCCGTCCTCCCGCTTGTGAGAGGCCTCGGTCGGACAGGCGTCCACGCAAGGAGCATCTTTGCACTGATTGCACCGCACCGGGTAGGTGGAGACGTCGACGTTCACACCGTCATCCACTTCGAGGGCCACGAGGCGTGGCCAGGTGACACGCAAGGGCAGGAAGTGCTCGATCCTGCACGCGGACACACAGGCGTGGCAACGCGTGCACTTGGCGAGGTTGATGACCATTCCCCATCTCATCGTAGGTGCTTCTCCCCCTGATATGTGGTAGACGTCCCCTTCACGACACAACCGAGCAGGTTATCGCTGTGCAACATTCTAACATTTTCTGGATGATATCGACGTTCCATTTCTGGTATGGAGCGACCGAGACTACGGGGTCTGAAACGGGATTTCCGCAACACAGCGCCGACGGATCCCATGCTCTTCCGACCCGCCTATGATAAGGGAAAGACCTCGGCCGCGCGCGCGGCCGAGGTCTCAGGACAAGCCATCAGTGGGCGGAGCCCACGGACCGACGACGAAGTATCGCCCCGGAAGGTGCGCCCAGGCGGCCAAGGCTCCGCTGGTCAGCAGCCTGCTAAGCGAAATAGCGGTCGAGCAGGCCCTTGAAGGCTTTGCCGTGACGAGCTTCGTCCCTGGCCATCTCGTGGACCGTGTCGTGGATGGCGTCGTAGCCAAGCTCCTTGGCCAGCTTGGCCAGTTCGACCTTGCCCTCTGTGGCGCCGTATTCAGCCTCCACCCGCATGGCAAGATTCGTCTTGGAGTCGGGCGAGACGACCTCGCCGAGCAGTTCGGCGAAACGGGAGGCATGGTCCGCCTCTTCATAGGCGATGCGCTTGTAGGCCTCCGCGACCTCGGGATATCCCTGCCTGTCGGCAGCCCTCGACATGGCCAGATACATGCCCACTTCGCTGCACTCGCCGTCGAAGTTGTTCTTCAGCCCTTCGATGATCCGGGGATCGACGTCCTTGGCCACGCCGATGACGTGTTCCGCCGCCCAATCGGCGTTGGTCTCGGTCGCAAGGACGAACCGAGCGGCCGGCGCCTTGCACTGCGGGCAGTTCTCCGGGGGTTCGTCGCCTTCGTGGACGTAGCCACACACCAGACACCTGTACTTCATCGTAACCTCCTGGGGTATTTTCCCATCTATCATAGCCGCTGACGTTGCGGGCCATCAAGCAGCATACCCCCGGGCCCGTCAGAGTATGCCCCCTTGACATTGGCTTCGTGGTGAGTAACGCTTGCCGCGCCTCTCGCGTGTCGCGGACCGTGACAGGCACGGACCGCAAAGGACAACGAGCCCACCCACGAGGAGAGCTAGGCATGGAACTCCGTCCTCGCAGCTACGAGAAGGTGGCGCAGTTGATCGACAGGGGTGTCGCCATCCCCAACCCCCTGACCATCGATATCGGCGACGAGGTCGACATCGACCGTATCTCCGGTCAGGATGTGACTCTCTTCCCCGGCTGCCGCATCTACGGAGCAGGGACCGCTATCTCCAGCGGGGTCAGCCTGGGTGCCGAGGCACCCGTCACCGTCGACGACTGCCGCCTGGGCCCCGGCGTCCAGCTGCGGGGGGGATACTGCACCCGCTCGGTGTTTCTTGAGGGAGTCGTGATGGGCTCGGCGGCGCAGGTGCGCGAGACCTGCCTGCTCGAGGAACAATCCCGAGGCGCCCACGGCGCTGGTCTCAAACAGACCATCCTTTTCCCGTTCGCGACTCTCGGTAGCCTGATCAACTTCTGCGACTGCCTGATGGCCGGGGGCACGAGCCTGACCGACCACAGCGAGGTGGGGAGCTCGTACGTCCACTTCAACTTCACCCCCGCAGGCGACAAGAGCACCCCTTCTCTCTTCGGTGACGTGCCCCGCGGCGTGATGCTCGACCAGCCCCCGATCTTCCTCGGGGGACAGGGCGGAGCGGTGGGACCGATCAGGGTGGCTTACGGAACCGTGACCGCGGCGGGTGCGGTGCTCCGCGAAGACCTGCTCGAGGAGGGGCAGTTGGTGGTGCCGTCCCCCCCTCGCGGTTTCAAGCGCCACTTCCGCCGTGAAGGCTACGTGGACCTCCGCCGCATGGTCCGCAACAACGTCCTCTACTTGGCCAATCTGGCGGCACTCGAGGTCTGGTACCGCGAGGTGAGAAGACCCTTCTTCGCCCGGCAGGAACTGGGTGATCTCATCTACGAGGGCGCACTGGAGGTCTTGGCGGCCGCTCGGTGCGAGCGAAGCGGCCGGCTGCTCACCATGACGGGCAAGGCTGCACGAGCCGGCGACGCCGGGAGCGAGTTCGCCGATAAGGGGGCCGACCTGTGCGCACTCTTCGCAGACCCGGCGAAAGCCCCGCCCAGCCGGGCGTTCCAAAGCGCGCTGGCTGCGGCCGGCACCGCTGAGGATGTGAGCTACCTGGAGTGGATACGCGCCCTCTCACCTGCGGCACGCGCTGCCGGCACAGAGTGGCTGCAGGATGTGGTCGACTCCCTGTGCACCGAAGCGGGACGACTCCTGAAGGATCCGCGACTGTTCGATTGAGGCTCTCCACCGGCAGAGCACGACTTTGGAGGACGACCGCATGGCGAGACTGTTCGGAACGGACGGCATACGAGGTGAGGCCAACCGCTACCCCATCGACGGAGCCACGGCTTTCTCGCTGGGTCAGGCGGTCACGTACCTCCTCCGCCACGACGCTCGCACGGCTCCCAGGGTCGTCATCGGTAGGGACACGCGCATCTCCGGCAGCATGCTGGAGTGCGCGCTCGCCGCGGGAGTGACGTCCATGGGCGGGCTGGCACGTCTCGTAGGTGTCCTGCCCACGCCCGCGATCGCCTTCCTGACGGTCGCGGACGGAGCCGACGCGGGCCTTGTCATCTCGGCTTCACACAATCCCTATCAGGACAACGGCGTCAAGCTCTTCTCGGCGGCCGGTCTCAAACTTACCGACGAGCAGGAGGACGAGATGGAGCGGCTGCTCCGAGCCGGCTCCCTGCCGGATGCGGTGCCCGGTCCGCGCGATCTGGGCACGATCTCGTTTCCGACCGACGGTCCGGGGCGCTACGTAGCCTTCCTCCGAAGCGTCTTCCCCGCCGGACTCTCCCTCGAGGGTGTGAAGGTGGTGCTCGATACGGCCAACGGTGCCACGTCCGGGGTGGCACCCGCCGTGTTCGCGGCGCTCGGGGCGAACGTGACGACCATCCACGATGCTCCTGACGGTTTCAACATCAACGAGGATTGTGGCTCCCAGCACACGGAGGACCTGCGAAGGGCCGTGATAGGGACAGGAGCCGCAGTGGGGCTCGCCTTCGACGGAGACGGCGATCGTCTGAGGGCCGTGGATGAGAAGGGCCAAGAGTTGACCGGGGATCAGAGCCTGATCATCTGCGCCAAGATGCTCAAGGACGAAGGCCGACTCAAGAACGACCTCCTGGTGTCGACGGTCATGAGCAACATGGGGCTGAGCGTGGCCTGCGACAGGCTCGGGCTCAGGAACCATGCCGCCAAAGTGGGCGACCGCTATGTGCTGGAGGACATGCGTCGCCTGGGAGCTGTACTCGGCGGCGAAGAATCCGGTCACATGATCTTCCTCGACCATCAGACGACGGGCGACGGCATCCTCGCCGGACTCCAGATCGTGGCGGCCATGCTCAAAGCGGATCGACCCCTCTCCGAACTGGCGGGGCTGATGGAAGTGTTTCCCCAGACCCTGCTGAACGTGCCGGTGGCGAGCAAACCGGCCCTCGCTTCCGTGCCTGCGATCGTTGAGGCGATCGCGAAGGCGGAGGTCGAGCTGCAAGGCCGAGGCAGGGTCTTGATCCGTTACTCGGGCACGCAGGACCTGTGTCGGGTGATGGTCGAAGGACCGACCCTGGAGAGCACCGAACGACTCGCGGCCGAGTTGGCGCGGGTCGTCGAGTCTGCGCTGGGAGGCTGCTGAACCATGACGCTTCGCCCCATGAATACGCCGGCCACGGGCGAGTGTGATGACCGGTCCTGACCTGGAAGCCCGCATACTCGCTCTGCTGGAGCAGCAGGGACCCCACACGGGGGGCGGGATTCGCGACGCGCTGTTCGACGCACACCCCTTCGAGCAGTGGAAGACGTGCGCCCTCTCTCCGCGGCTCAGCATCCGGCGGGTGGGGGAGCGCTATCTGCGCCTTGACGAGAAGGTCGAGGGATACGCCCGCCTTTCTCCCTCGATCTTGCGAGAGTTCCTCACCTACTCGGTGGTCGGGCTCGTCGATGATCCCGCTGCCCTGGAGACCAAGACCCAGCAATTGGAGGCCTCAATTCGCACCATCAGCGCCGGGAAGCGCAGGTTGGCCTCACGAATAGTGGATGAGGTCGTCGCCAAGCTGCCCCAGGATCAACTCGGCGAAGACGCTTTCGCAGTGCTGGTGGCCGGCGATCTGGTTTTCGACATGGCCCACGAAGCGCCTCGCCCGGAGCGAAGCACGGGACAGATGGTCCGCGGCTCCGACCTCGACCTGGTGGTCATCCTCGATGATCCCGCTCCCGCCTCCCTCGAGGGGTTGTTGGACGATGCCATCTACCAGCAGAAGCACCGCTACCTCATCAATCCCTCGCTACGCGAGGAGATCGACTACGCCATCAAGCGCTTGGCCAGAGTGAGGGAGCAGGCTGAATTCCGCGCCTTCCACGATATGGTCTCGTGCAAGATCATCGATGAATCCCAACTTCTGTACGGCAGCCGGAGACTGTTCGACGCCGCCAAGGGCTTCATCCGGGAGAGGGGCATCCCCGAGGAACTGGAGAGGATGCAGGAGCAGGCCCTCGCCGGCCGGCTGGCGGCAGAGCAGCGCCTGCTTGACATCGGCAACGGAGCGGTCGCACAGGCTGACAAGAACCTCTTCTGCGGCACCGAGGAGGTAGAGGAGTTCGAATGAAGGTCCTTCGAGCCGCGGTTGGTCGCGAGGCTTGGATCGGTGCAGGACGGGGAACAAACAGACAAACCGCTACGAGTAGGAGGCTTCCGTGGGCGATTCCGATCCCAACCAGAAGTGGATATGCGAAGTCTGCGACTACGTCTACGACCCGGAGCAGGGCGATCCGGACCAGGGTATCCAGCCGGGGACATCGTTCGCCGACCTGCCTGATGACTGGCGTTGCCCGGACTGTGGGGTAGGTAAGGAGGACTTCCGGCCCCTCGACGAGTGACCGGAGCCCCCTGCGGCTAGTAGTCTTTGAGGATGTCGATCATGATGTCGGTGGCGAGCAGAGCGTAGTCCCGTGGGATGGTGAGCGGCGGCATGAAGCGGAAGACGTTGCCGTTGCGCCCGCAGGGGGTCATGAGGATGCCTCGGCTGAGGAGCTTCATGGCGATCTCACCCACCTTCTCCGGCGCCAGGGGTTCTTTGGTCTCGCGGTCGGCCACCACTTCGCAACCGATCATGAGACCCCGCCCCCGCACCTCTCCAATGCAGGGAGCCACGTCCATGCCCGCCCGCAGACGTGCCTTGATCTCCTCACCCAGCTGAGTGGCCCGGCCCAGGAGATCGGCCTCGGGGTCGGTAATTAGGTCGATGTTGGTGATGCATACTTCGCAGCTCATGGCGTTCCCCGCGAATGTACTGGGCTGCGAGCCGGGGGCGAGTCTCTCCTCGATGTCGGCTCGATAGGTGAGCCCGGCCATGGGCAAGTCCCCACCCATGCCCTTGCCCCAGGTGAGCATGTCGGGCACCACGCCCGAGTGTTCGATGGCCCACATCTTGCCCGTGCGTCCGGCGCCTGACTGCACTTCGTCGGCGATGTACAGACAGCCGTACTTCTCGCAGGCCGCCTTGATGAGATGGAAGAACTCGGGCTCGGGAGCCACGTAGCCGCCCTCCCCCTGCTGCGACTCCACGATGACCGCAGCAACATCATCCATGCCCGTGTAGGGGGTGTTGAGGATGTAGTCCACGTACTTGCCGCACTGGTGCCGGCACTCCGGATACGTCATGTCAAAAGCGCAGCGATAGCAATAGGCGTAGGGAACGTGCGTGACCCCAGGGATCAGCGGTCCCCAGCCATGGCGATAGACGTAGCCGGTGGTGAGGGCCGCAGTGCCGCACCACACCCCGTGGTAGGCACCCTGGAAGGCGATTATCTGGCTGCGCCCCGTGTACTTGCGGGCGAACTTGATGGCCGTCTCCACCGCGTCGGACCCGGCCTGGAAGAACGAGGTGTGGCAGTTGCCCCGCAGCCCCTCGGGCATGACCTCTGAGACTCTCTTGGCCAGAGCGATGCGATTGGGGTTGGTGATGTCTGTGGTGTGCATGATGGTCTCGGACTGACGGCGGATGGCCTCCAGCACCTTGGGGTGCCCTCGCCCCACCGCGTTCACGGCCACCCCGGCCGCCATGTCGATGTAGAGATTGCCGTCGGCGTCCCTGGCTGTGGCCCCTTTGCCCTGCTCGAGGATGACCGGGAAGTCGGCGCCGCCGCGTGTGAAGGCCTCATAGCGCGCCGACTCGGCCATGAGAGCGACCACCTTGGGACCCGGAATGGCCGTCACCACCTGAGGGGCGTCGGGAAAAGACAGTTCTTTGAGTTCGGCTTCAGAGATCATCAGCACTTCCTTTCTATGCCAGGGGCCGAATTACAGCGGGCTCAGGTGAGATTCATTCCCCGACCCCGAGATGCGTGGCCTTCACCGACTCGTTGTCGACAAGATCCTCGGGCGTGGACTCGTGCACGATGGTGCCCTTGCTCATGATGTAGGCGTAGTCGGCTACGCTCATGGCCATACCGAAGTCCTGCTCCACGAGGAGGATGGACTGACCGGCGTCCTTCAGTTCTTTGATCACCCGGAACACCTCATCGACCACCACCGGCGCGAGGCCCTCCGAGGGCTCGTCGAAGAGCAGCAGGTCGGGATTGGTCATGAGCGCGCGGGCGATGGTGAGCATCTGCTGCTCGCCGCCGGAGAGGAGGTTTCCCTTGTTCCTGCGCCGCTCCTCCAGCTTGGGGAAGACCGTGAACACCTTCTCCAGCGTCCAAGGGTCTTCCTTGCCGGAGGTGCGCGCGGCCATAGTCAGGTTCTCGGCCACCGAGAGCGAAGAGAAGACCATCCTTCCTTGGGGAATGAGACCGATGCCCAGACGGGCGATCTTGTATGAAGGCAGGCCGACCAGTTCCTGGCCGTTGTACATGATGCTGCCTTTGCGCGGGGAGTTGAAACCCATGATGGAGCGGATGGTGGTGGTCTTGCCCATGCCGTTCCTCCCCAGAAGGGCCACGATGGTGGCGTCCTTCACTTCCAGGGAGACTCCCTGCAGGATATAGGAGTCGCCGTACCAGGTGTGGATGTCATCTATCCTGAGCATCCTCGCTCACCCGGCCTGTCGGGACCGGCTGCCCATGTAGATGTCTCTGACCATAGGATTGGCCCGGATCTCGTCGCAGGTGCCCTCGCACGCGATCTGGCCGTAGTGAAGCAGGACGACCCGGTCGGCCACTCCGAAGACGAGATCCATATCGTGGGCGATCATGAGCACGGTGATCTTCGATCCCAGCTCCCGGATACGCGCCGTAATGTCAGCACTCTCCGTGGTGGTCAGCCCACAACTCGGCTCGTCGAGCAGCAGCAACTCGGGTTCGCTGGCCAGACTAAGGGCGATCTCGAGTTTGCGCTGTTGGCCGTAGGCCAGCGAACTCACCAGCTCGTCCCGCAGATCCCAAATGCCGGCCGACTCAAGTAGTTGCTGAGCCGACGCCTGCAGCTCTTTGATCTTCATGAGATAGCGTACGACGTTGTAGCGCCCCTTCTGCACGCCCTGCAGCCCGATGAGCGCATTGACATGCACGGTCTGCTGCGGGAACAGGCTGGTGATCTGGAACGACCGTGCCATGCCCATGTGGGTGCGCCCGTATACGGAGAGACGGGTGATGTCCTCCCCCTTGAAATGGACCGAGCCTGAGGACGGCTTGAGCTGGCCGGTCAACACGTTGAAGAGCGTGGTCTTACCGGCGCCGTTGGGACCTATGAGGGCCACCCTCTCCCCCGGCTCCACGCCGAAAGTGACTTCTTGGAGCGCCGCCAAGCCACCGAAGTGTATGGAGATATCGCGGACGTCAAGCAGAGCCACGGATCAGCCTCCTCCATCCCCTGAGGATCCACACACCCAGCCCCTCGGGTATCACCATGATGGTGAGCACGAAAAGGGCGCCCAGGATGAGCGGCCACCTGTCGGGAAGGTACAGACTGGCCAGATACTCGATCCCTACGAAGAGCATGCTCGCCACCAGCGGGCCGAAGAAGACGGTGGCGCTGCCAAGGATCACTATCAGGAAGGCGATATCGCTGGTGATCATGGCCAGGTTGTTCGGATGCATGATCCCACCGAAATAGGCGAACAACACGCCGGCCACACCACCGAACACGGCGGCAATGATCCAGGAGGTGTATTTGTAGAGCCACGTGTTGTATCCCAGAGCCTGCATCCGCTTTTCGTTGTCATGGATGCCCCGCAGGGCATAGCCGTAGCGCGAGTTGACCACCCGGTACATGATGTACACACAGACCACCGTGACGAAGAACACCAGATAGTAGTAGCGGCTGGATGTCATGTCGACGCCAAAGCCGATGTCGGGTTCTGGGATGCCGGCCAGACCGGTGGAACCGCCCGTGATGGGCCGTAGCGATATAGCCACGCGCGACAGTATCTCCCCGAAAGCGATAGTCGCCAGCAGGAAGTAGATGGGATTCGCGTTTCCCGCCCCCACCCCGAACACCCTGAAGGCGGGTACCCCGAGGATGGCCGCGACGATCGCCGTGATTATCATGGCCAGCAGCAGGCTCAGCCAGAAGTTGCCGATGCCCACCTTGAGAACGAACACTCCGGCTGCGTAGCCGCCCACCCCAAAGAAGGCGGCATGGCCGAAGCTGGGGATGCCCCCGTAGCCCCACAAGATGTTGAGACTCATGCCGAAGAGCCCGTAGATCATCATCTTAGTGACCAGACTGGATATGAAGGAGGGGATGAAGAGCGGCAGGATGAGGATCAGGACTCCGATCACCACCACCGGTAGCCCGACCTCGATGAAGGGACTGCGCGGCTGTCTCCGCACCGGGGCCTGCGCTCCGGCGCCCGACCCACTCACCACGGCTTCGTCCCCTTGCGTGCCCTCGTGCCTCTCTCCCATCAGAACACCTTCCTGCCGATGAGCCCGCTGGGCCTCACCAGGAGGATCACAATGAAGACGATGTAGGCGAGGAAGAGTGCGGCTTCGGGGATGTACGCCTTCCCGAACGTGTCCATGAGCCCGATGACCAACGCCCCCAGCATGGTGCCCTGGATGTAGCCCGTGCCACCGACCACCACCACGATTAACGTCAGGAGAAGAAGATTGTCGCCCATGGACGGGTACGCCCCCAGAATGGGTGCGGCAAGGACGCCGGCGAGCCCGGCCAACGCCACTCCCAGGAGGAACACCAGCGTGCTCACCAAGCCGTAATTGACACCCAGGCCCGTGGTCATCTCCTTGTTGTCCATACCGGCCCGGATGACGGCCCCCCACCGGGTCCGATCCTGCATCCACCACAGCAATCCCAGCACTATCATCCCCACCACGGAGATGAAGACGCGATAGATGGGGAACGAGAGACCGCCCACTTGGAGAGCCCCAGTGAGGAACTCGGGCGTCTGGGCGATCTGAGCTCTGGGACCCCAGATCCACAGGATGACGTTGGCGATGATATAGGAGATCCCGATGGTGAGCACCGCCTGCTCGGGGATCTTGTTGTAGAGATGTCTGAGGAAGAAGAAGTAGAGAAGGAGGCCGATGACGGCCAGCGCGATAGCCGCGATCACTATGGCCAGCCAGAAACTGTTCAGGGATTCGATCACCTGAAGACCAACGTACGCCCCCAAAACGAACAGGGCGCCGTGCGAGAGGTTGAGAACCCCCATGACGCCGAAGGTAAGAGAGAAGCCGGCGGCAAGGAGGAAGAGGATGAACGAATAGGAAAGACCGTTAAGTCCCGTGACCAGAGCTTGGCTCATACGCAACCTCCCTCCGCATGCATCACAACCCCAGTGGTCGTACCACCCCGAGACGCAACACCTTACGGATCCACGCTGCCCCTACCTGCCGCCCGGGGCTGCGCGCTCTTGGCGCGCAGCCCCGGGCGAACCTCCGCCTCGTGCCCTTTCAGAGGTACACGAGCATCACTGCATATCCGTCAACGTACCCAAGAGAACCTGCTCATAGGTCTTGACCGGCGCCCAGGTGAGCACGTCGCCCACCTTCTGGACCTCGAGCATGAAGAAGTCACGGGTGGCGATGAAGGCGTTCTCGTAAGGAACGATCTTCACCTGCCCCGCCGGGCTGTCGAAGCTCATGCTCGACATGGCCTCGATCACCTTGGCCGGCGTGGTGTCGCCTCCGGTGGCCTTCAATCCCTCCAGATACATCATGACGCCCTGCCACGCGCCATAGGCCTGCGGGGTGGGCTTTTCGCCTGGATACAGCACCTCGAAAGCGGCGATGAAGTCCTTGTTCTGCTGGTTATCCACGCTCCATGCGTAGTAGTCGCAGGCGAGCATGCCCAGCGAGATGTCGCCAAGCTCGGCCAGTTGGGCATCGGAGAAGTTGTTCGACATGGGGACCGCCAACACGCCCTCGAGCCCGTAGTCGTTGAACTGCTTCACGAACGGCACTGCGCCATTGCCGAAGATCCAGTTCACGGTGACGTCGGCCGGCTTCATGGCCGTCAAGTAGGCGCTGAAGTCGACCACGTCAAGAGGCACGTAGTTCTCACTCAGCACCTCTCCGCCGCCCTCCTCGACGAAGGCCTTCTTGAAGCCCTCCGTGAGGGCGTAGGCGGGAGTGTCGTCGTAGTTGATGACGTTGGCCGTCTTGTAGCCCAACTCGGCCAGGTACTTGCCAAAGTAGTAGCCGTGGGAATCGAAGAACCCGGTGTGGATGAAGGCCAGCCCATTGGCCGTCTCCAGGTTCTCGGTGGGCTGTCCCACGATGGAGATCTGAGGGATCCCGGACGATTTGCCCAGATAGTCGGCCACCGACTTGGCCGAGGGCGAGAAGATGGGGCCGATCATGCAGTTGATGTTGTCGCTCTCCACCAACTTACGGGCCTTGTCAACGGCGACGACGGGATCGGAACCGTTGTCCTCTTTGAGGTACTCGAGAGGACGACCTTCCCACTGGTTATCCATCATCGCGAGCGCGGTCAGGATGCCTTTCTCGGCCAGTTCCGTGTCGTAAGCCATGAAGCCGGTGAACCCTTCGGTGAAACCGAACTTGATGGGTTCTCCGTTCGCCGCGGCCGTAGTATCGGTGCCACCCGCGGCGGTTGTAGTTGTCTCCTCATCGCCACCGCAGGCCGCGGCGAGGACCGACACCCCCAGTAGGACGACGAGCGTCAGCACGAGTAGGATCGATCGTCTCTTGCTCATTCCCTGCCTCCTTGCCTCGTTCCCGGACCGCAGCGTCAGTCCCCCTCCTCGAAAGACGGGCGCCAGCGCTTAGCATATATTACAACAGTGGAGCCGCTTGTGGCCCTGTACCATCATATAAAGTGAGTGCCCGCAAGCCGGCCATAAGGACAGTCGAACCGTCAATGCGCTCCGAAGTCACCAACTCCAGTTGCTACCCACGCCGACCTGGCTGTTGACCTTCTGAGCCCCATCCACCTGCTCGGCGACTTCCTGGATGGCGCTCACGACGCCCCCATTCGCCGCGACCCCGGTGATGAGGACGGTCCCCGCATCGGCACCCACGCGGATGTTGGCCGTCCGGGTGCGCTGGTCTTTGGTCAGCGCCTCCCACACAAAACTGCTCAAGCACAGGTTCTCGAAGGCCTTGCGTGAGGCGACGGTCTGCTGGAAGTCATCAAGGCGGGTCATCTGCGCGAGCGTCGCCACAGCGCCGTCGACGCTGATGTCGTCAAGATTCAGGACCACGTCGTACAGACTGGGGTCCTGCCACTCGACACCGTAGAGGAATCGCGTCCATTTGATCAGTTGGGAGTCCAGCTTCCGCAGATGTGCGGCCGCCTCCTTCCGGCTCATGTGGAAGTCCTCCATGAGTGCCGCGATACGGGCATCTGCGCCGGCGATGATCCGCACACGCAGCACGTGTGGGATCCCACCCAACAGTAGGTGACCTGCGTAACCGTGGTAGACAAGACCGCCGGCCTGTGCGCGCCGCAGCAAGGCGGCCCTCACCAGGTTCAGATGGGCCGGGATGCGTCCCGGCGTCTTCTCCCAGAAGCGTGGCGGGTCTTCGAGCGTCGAGCGCAATTCCTGTTCGTCGACGCCCGATTCGAGAGCCGCTTCGAGCACGACTTCGCGGCTCACGCAGGGGTGATCCAGTTCCCTCGCCAGGTTCTCGGCCACAGCTATGCCGCCGGTATAGGAACCTCTGGAGATAGCGACGATGGCCATTCATCCCCCTTCCTGGCTCGGGACGGTGTCCGTCGCCATTGCGTGCCCAGGTGTGCCCAGATGCCGGCTGACCAGAGCAAGGACGGCCGCCACGCCCATCAGCGCGAAGATGATGATGTACGAGAGGTCGGACGAACCTGTCCGGTCTTGTATCAAGCCGTTCAACCAGGGCATGATCAGTCCGGCCGAGCCGAAAGCGGCGAAGAGGCAGCCGTAGTTGAGCCCGAAGTTCCGGATCCCGAAATACTCTTTGCTGGCGGCTGGGAATACCGCCAAGTTGGCGCCGTAGTTGAACCCCAGGAAGAACACGATGATCAAGATCACCGGCCAGGTACTGCCCCCGTCGCTCAGCATGTACAGGACCGCGACCACGCCTGCCTGAAACACGAACTCACCGAACAGGGTCCATTGCCGGCCGATCCTGTCCGAGATGACACCGGCCAAGATGCGGCCGCTGCTGTTGCCCACGGCGAGGACCACGACGGCGAGAAACGCCAGAGACCCGAGTGCATGTTTGCCCAGGTCTGCGGCTACGCTGATAAACATGAGTCCGGCGGCGGCTCCGATGAAATACATGACGAAGAGCAGCCAGAACTGCGCGGTGCGCAGCATGGCACGGACTTCGAACTCAACAGGGTCACGACGCGACGCGCCCCGAGCATGCTGCAGCGGCTCGATCAGGTGACCCTCCGGCGGGTTGCGGACGAAGAGAGCCAGGCCCCCGACGACCACCCAGATCACTATGCCCAAGGTGATCATGGTCGCCGGCACCCCTTTCTCTACCATCCCCGAGGCGGTGGTCGTCTCGAAGACGCCGAGTAGCCAAGAGGTGAGCGGCGCCAGGACGAGGGGCGCCAGGCCGAAGCCCGCCACGACGATGCCGGTGATCAGGCCGGTACGCCCGGGGGCGAACCACTTGATCGCGGCCGGCGTCGTAGCGCAGTAGCCAAACCCCACTCCGCTGCCCGTCACCACTCCGAAGCCGATCAAGTAGGCGATCAGGGACGACCCGCCCAGCCCGGAGATGATGCACCCGAGGCCCGCAAGAAAGCCGCCGATGAGGATCGCGATGCGTGGTCCATAGCGGTCTTGGAGCCGACCGGCGGGGATCATCGTAAGGGCGAAGAACACGGTCATCATCGAATAGGGCAAGGCCATATCGGCGTTGCTCCAGCCCCACGAGGCCGGGATGCCGCCCTTGACCACGCTCCAGACATACAGGATACCGAGCACCAGGCCGATGCCCGCTGCGGCGAACGCGACAAGCCAGCCGCGATAGAAGCTGATCGTGATGTTGACTTGGGTCGAGGTGCTCTTCATAGGTTCCGGAGTAGAAGTTTTCAATACTATAGAGGACGTGGAGATCGGGAACACCCGGAGCGGGCGGTGCCCGTGGCACCGCCCGCTCCGGACCCTACGTTACTTCTCACCCACTGCGGAGGCGCCGAGCCGGAATGCTTCCAGGTTGACGTCCACCGTCTTGGGCGGTACCACGCGCCGGATGACCGCCTCCCACGTTTCGGCCTTGAAGGGCAGCGCCCCGGAAACGGCGCCCAGCATGACCACATTGGCGGCCTTGATGGTTCCGGCCTGCTGCGCCAGTCCGTTGGCGTCGATAGCGCGCACATGGGGCCATGCCGCCTTGATCTGAGCGTCGATCTCCGGCGGGTACGTGGCCAGACCCGACGCCACCGGGCTGGGATTGATCTGCATGGCGTTGTAGATCAGCAGCCCACTGGGACGTAGCCAGTGGACATAGCGTAGCGCCTCAAGTGATTCGAAAGCCAGCAGTATGTCGGCCGTGCCGGGGGTCACCAGAGGTGCCCACACCTGCGTGCCGAAACGGAAGTGGCTGGTGACGCTGCCTCCGCGCTGGCTCATGCCGTGCACTTCACTCTGCTTGACGTCGTAGTCCTCCGCCATTGCGACCTGGGAAAGGACGTAGCTGGCCAGGACCACACCCTGGCCACCCACACCGGAGAGGAGCATGTTCTGCGTCGTGCTCATGACGCCTCCTTCGCGTACACGCCCTTCAACCCCGTCTCACCGGGGGCAGGCGGTAGGATCGCGTCTTCCCTACAGAGCTGGCTGCAGACCCCGCAGCCGGCGCACTGATCGGCCTGGATCTCCACCTTACGATCCCCGCTTTCGTCCACCAGTAGATTGAGAGCCATGCAACCGGCCTGCAGACAGCGCTTGCAGCCGATGCAGAGTTCGGCGTCGATACGGTAGGGAGGGCGTTTGATCTTGAACTCCAGCACGCAGGGAGCCTTGGCGATGACCACCGAAGGTCCCGAGTAGGCCAGTTCCTCGCGCAACACCCGCTCCACCTCTTCCAGGTCGTAGGGGTCGATGCTGGTCACTCGGTCCAGCCCCATGTCCCGACACAGTCCGGGGATGTCGGCGATAGCCGCCGGTTCACGCAGAAGCGTCTTGCCGCTCCCGGGGTTTTCCTGGCCGCCGGTCATGGCCGTGGTGCGGTTGTCCAGGATCAACGCCAGGATGTTGCCCTTGTTGTAGGCCACATCCATGAGGGAGTTGATGCCCGTGTGGAAGAAGGTGCTGTCGCCGATGACGGCCACGACCTTGTCCTTGGGATCGGTGGGAGGTTCGAGCACTTGGGCCATGCCGTGCGCCATGCTGATGCTGGCTCCCATACAGGTGCTGCAATGCATCGCGTTGAAGGGCTGCAGCGCTCCCAAGGCGTAGCAGCCGATATCACCGCTCACAAAGACCCGGAGCTTCTTGAGCACGGCGAAGATGGGACGATGCGAGCAGCCCGGACAATACGTGGGCGGACGACCCGGCAGGTCCCCCACTACCGGTGTCGGCGTAGCGAACAGGTCGGCATTGGCTCCCGGAGCGCCGGCGGCGGTCAGAGCGCGAGCCACAAGGCCGGGGTCGATCTCACCGCAGATGGGGATGAGATCCTTCCCCCCGTCGATCTTGATGCCCCTGGCCAGCAGGATCTCCTCCAGGAAGGGATCGAGTTCCTCGACCACGTACAGCTTCTCCACCTGGGCACGGAATTCGGCGATGAGACGTTCCGGCAACGGGTAGGTCATGCCCAACTTGAGGAAGCTGGCCTCGGGAAAAGCCTCCCGGGCGTAGGAGTAAGCGGCTCCGCAGGTCAGAATGCCAACGCGCGGATCGCCCATCTCTATCCTGTTCAGTGGACTGGTCTCAGCGTATTCGGCCAGGTCGAGCAGACGCTGCTCGACGAACGGGTGCCGCACGGTGGCGTTCTGCGGCATCATGGTGTACTTGGTCCAGTTTCGAGTCATCTTGGTGAGCGGCTCGAGTTCCGGCCGCTCGCCCAGCTCGACCATGCTCTTGGAGTGCGAAGTGCGCGTGGTGGTCCGGAAGAGCACCGGAGTGTCGAAGCGTTCGCTGAGGTCGTAGGCCAGCTTGAGGTAGTCCTTGGCTTCGGCGCTATCCGAGGGCTCGATCACGGGGATCTTGGCGAACTTGGCATAGTTGCGGTTGTCTTGCTCGTCCTGAGAGCTGTGCATACCCGGATCGTCGGCGGAGACGATGACCATGCCGCCCTCGACGCCCGTGTTGGCCACGGAGAAGAAGGGGTCGGCGGCCACGTTGAGGCCCACGTGCTTCATGCACACGAGGACCCGGGCTCCCGCCCACGATGCACCCGTGCCCACTTCCATGGCCACCTTCTCGTTGGGTGACCACTCGGCATAGATGCCGTCGTACTTGGCGACGTTCTCCAAGATCTCGGTGCTGGGCGTGCCCGGGTAGGCAGACGCCAGCCGCACGCCCGCCTCCCAGGCTCCGCGTGCGATCGCTTCGTTTCCGGACAGTATCTCCGTCATATCTACTCTCCCTCAGGTAGATTGTTGCGTTGGTATTCGGCGTACCAGGCCATGCGGTCAAGCACCAGACCGGCGGCCGCCGGCGAGGCGAGCACCACAGGCGCGTAGCGTCCGCCGAAATCGAACAGCGAGCCCCGGATGGGGGTGTCGGGCACGTTGATGATGGGCTTCCCGGTCGCCTCAGTGAGGTCCGACATCATGTGCATGAACTTCGTCTCCCAGGGACTGAGACCGGCGAACTCGCCCTCGCCGGCAGTCTCGCGCACCCCGGCACCCGTATTGGGCACTCCTAGCACCGATAGTACGACGACGGCGTCCACAGCGTCACACTTGGCTACCATCTCCACCACCCGCGGACCGATATCGCCGCCGGCCATGGCCACCATGTCAAGGGGGTTGCGGCGGCTCCAGAATGAAGGCAGCAGTTCGTCGACGGCCGCTATCAGCTCTGAGGGCAACTCTGCCAGCGTCAGCCCATGACGGGCCACTTCGTCGGCCATGAGCACGCCGGCGCCGCCACCGTTGGTCACCACGGCCACCCGCCGGCCCTTGGGCAGGGGCAGGTTGGCCAGACTCGAAGCGAGATCGACGGCATCCTGAGTGCTCGTGCAGGTGACCACGCCGGCCTGGCGCGCGGCTGCCTCGTAGACGGGCCCTGAACCGGCCATGGCGCCCGTGTGAGAGGCGGCCGCCTTGCCTCCATACTCGGTCAGCCCCCCGCGCACGACCACCACGGGCTTCACGGCCGTGGTGCGTCGGGCCGCGTGGAGGAAATGGCGCCCGTCGTCGATGCCCTCGAGATAGAGCATGATCGCCGCGGTGGCCGGATCGTCGCGCAGGTGCTCCATCAGATCGATGGCTCCGATCTGGGCCTCGTTACCCACGCTCACGAACTTGTCTATGCCGATGCCCCGGCGCTGGCAGGCGTGGACGATCTGCACACCCAGGTTGCCCGACTGAGACATGATGCTCAGCTTGCCCTTGACCGGATGCAGGACGATGAATCCCAACGCGTGCAGACTGCGTTCGTTGGAGATGAGGCCCATGCAGTTGGGACCGATGAGGCTGACGCCGGCCTCGGCGGCCAAACGAGCGATCTCCTTCTCCGCTTCGGCGCCTTCGTCACCGGTCTCGGAGAAGCCGGCCGCGATGGCGATGGCGGCAGGGATACCGCGCCGTCCACAGGCTTCCAGCATCGGCGCCACATGCCGACCGCCCACCGCCAGCAGCGCGAGGTCCGGGGCCTCGGGCAGATCGTCGATGCTCGGGTACACCGTGAGACCGAAGAACTCGCCCCCTTTGGGGTTGACGGGGTAGACCGCTCCGTCGAAGTCGCCGTCGATGATGTTACGCAGCGCCGAACCGCCCCACTTGTCGACATCGTCCGAAGCACCCACGATCGCGATGGAACGAGGTGACAGCACCGCCTTCATGTCGGGCTGGAAGCTCAGTTTGGCCGGGCGTCGCGGCTCGTCGCCCAGGATGATGAGAGCGTCCGCAGCCACCGGACGGTCGCCTTCGATTAGGAGGGGGTTCACGTCTATCTCGGCGATCTGAGGATGTTCGAGGGCCAGGCGCCCCACAGCCTGCACGATGGCGGAAAGCGCCGAGCGGTCCACCGGGGGATATCCCCGGAAGCTGCCGAGCAGCTTCTTGGCCCGGATGAGTTCGGGCAATCCGGCGGCGTCATGGTCTCCGAGAGGAGCGACGGCCAGCGCGATGTCGCCCAGAGCCTCGGTGAGCACGCCGCCCAGACCGAAGACCACCACGGGGCCAAAGACCGAGTCGCGCTTCATGCCCACCATGAACTCGCGATTGCCTGCGATCATCTGCTCCACGAGCACGCCCTCGAGCAGCGAGCCCGCGCGGTGCTGCAGAAGATGGAAGGTCTCCTCCGCCTTCTCAGCACCCTCCACGCCCAGGATGACGAGGCCGGCCTCCGTCTTGTGGTGGATGTCACCACCCACGGCCTTCATGGCCAAGCGGCCGCCGATACGCGCGGCCGCGGCCCCGGCCTCCTCAGCCGACGTGACCAGTTCTCCAGCCGGCACCGGGATGCCGTAGGCGGCGAACACGGCCTTGGCCTCCCACTCGTCGAGTGCGGAGCGACCGGCGCGAAGAGCTGCCTCTATCATTTCGGCCACAGGCTTCACCTGATGCTCCGATGATCTTCCGTCCATCGCGTACATCTTCCCTTCCGGCCCCCGACCGGGGCACTCGATCCACCTTGGTCTATATGATAAGTAATTAGACCTTTGCTGTCAAACACCGCTGGCGACCTCTACACGTGTCGGCGCCGCCGGGGTTCGGTGGCTACACCGTGCAGCGAAGGATGTATAGGCCCTGGTGCGACGTGTCCACGTAGATGTTCCCCCGATCGTCCACCAGAATGTCCTCGGTGGTGGCCAGATTCGGTCCTGGAAAGAGATCGCCCGCTGCGTTGTTGAACTGCCAGGACTCCGGGTCGGGCGGGATGAAGTGCGCGATCTCCCGAGGCACGAAGGGATCTCTGATGTCGTACACCCTGAGGCCGGCATGGAAGTAGCAGCAGTAGACGCGATCGTTGCGATCCTCCAGAGCCGGATGATTGTGGGGCTCGTGGATGTTGTGCGGCCCGAAGGGACCGGCGCCGACACCGGGGATCTCGTTGAAGTTCCTGTAGGGCCATCCCTCCGGTATCTCGGGGTAGGGAAACACCGACACCAGGGTGGGGTCGGCGGGATCGGAGACGTCGACCATGCCCAGGAAGTTGAGGGGCTGTGCACCCGAACGAGCCGTCATCTCCTCATCGAAGTAGGAGTACCGCTCCCCCTCGCTGGTCATCACGGCATACGGACGCTCGGAGAGTGGCAGTACTGTATGGCAGCGCGCCCCGCCCAGTTTGCCGGCGAAGGGTGGCTGGTGGCGCAACTGGCCCACGAGTCGGGGCAGGGTGATGTCCGAGATATCGAGGATGACCATACCCGCCCCACCGTAGCTGACGTACGCCAGGTCGCCCTTGGGGTAGGCGGGACCGTGCATGTTCGCACTGTCCAGCAGCGCCAACTGAGGGTCGCCTCCGACGGGGATCTTCTTCTCGACGTACCCGGCCGTCCACTGGTCCGGATACCACCAGCGTCCCGCCTCTACGGGATTGGCAGGGTCGGCCAGATCGAGGATGCGGTAGATGAAGCCGCGGAAGCCTTTGCAGGTGGCGCTCAGGTGCGCGTAGCGCCCCCCGTCGTAGAAGAAACGGTGTACTCCGCCCATGCCCTCGCAGTGCCACTCGGAGAGCTTCCTGGGGTTGACCGGGTCCTTGACGTCCCAGATGATCACGCCTTGTTCGAAGGGGTCCCCCCACTCGGTGCCGTGCAGAAAAGGCAGCGTCCCTCCCAGGGCGGTGATCATGAGGCCCCCGGCCACCTGGATCTTGGGCGTGCTCTGCCCGGCGAGCGGGGGGCCGGGGATGAACTTGAGGTACTCGGGGCGAGTGGGTTCGGTCACGTCCACGATGGCCCAGCCCGGGTGCTTGAAGTGCGACGCGTAGATGTAGTAGCGGCCGTCGACCTCCTGCATGGCCATCTGGAACCAGGGTCTGCCCTCCGTATCCAGATGAGCCAGAAAGTCGATGTTCTTCGCTAATGGTTCCGTGCGGGCCATATCAGTTCTATCCTTCCCTCCCTGGCAGAGACCTGCGCTGCAGACGCAATACGCTCTTCAGGGTTGGTCTATATACTGTACATATATACCAGATAGTCTGGGGACGGTCCTTGGCATAAGTGGGCCCTCCGACACCCTCGAAACGAGGTAGCTTGTCCCTCGACACTCTAGGAGCCGAAAGCGAGCAAAGCGCGATCCTCGTCCCCGAGACGGCGAGCGACCGCGCCGTGGAATACCTCCGCGCGATGATCTTCTCCGGGCAGTTGCGCCCCGGAGATCGCCTACCGCCGGAACGAGACCTCGGCTCGCATCTGGGCATCTCGCGCATGACGCTCCGCTTGGCCCTCAAAGCCCTGGAAAGCACCGGGTATATCGTGACCACCAGGGGCTCGCACGGAGGCTCCCGCGTGAGCGACGAAGACGGGCTCTACACCTGCTGGCGTCGCTGGATGCGTGACCACGCCCAAGAACTCGGCGACATCTTCGAGTTCCGCCTCACAGTGGAGACGAAGCTGGCCTCTCTTGCCGCCGAACGGCGCACCGACGAGGATCTGACGGCGATGGAGCAGGCGGTGGCCCGCGAGGCGGAACCCCAGGACTGGACCTCGCTGTCCAGAGCCGACATGGGCATCCACAACGCCATCGCCCGGGCAGCACGCAGCCCTCGCCTCCAGCAGGCCATGCTCGAGGCCCGTAGCGACCTCTTCGTGCCCGTCGACCTCAGCCGGTTGGAGCGGGAGAAGTTCGAGGTACACGCCACCCACCAGGCCATCATCTCCGCCATCCGGGCGCGCGAAAGCGCCGTCGCAGCCAGGGAGATGGCCGGCCACATCGAACTGATCCGAGGCCTCGTGGACAGGGCGCTCGCAGCCGCGAACATCCCCATATCGCCTCGCTGATCGTCTCCACCTCTGCCCCACTGGGATGTGCCCCGGCGGAGATCCCTGCTACAGGATCTGGTGGACGTCGTAGGTCACGCCCAGAGCTTCCTGCTTGCCCACAGCCACGGCCACGATATTGTTGAGCCAGCTGTAGGGGGTACCCACCGCGGTCTCGAACATGGGTTGGCCACGCAGATAATAGTGGGCCGGGTCGACGTCTTCGCCGCGATGCAGCCGCTCCCAGATCTCGGCCGAGATGTTGAGGATGCCCCGGTAGCTCACGTAGATGATGTGGCCGTCGTTCGTGCGATAGGTGTCACGGACGTCGCCTTCGGCCACCCCGCCGGGGCGCATGATGAACCAGTCGCCGGTGCCCTGAAGGATGTCTCCCTTCACCTTGGGACCGTCGAACCATCCGCCCTTCACCCGTACGATGTTCCGCTGCCCCCGAAAGGTCTCACCCACTTCGTAGAAGCCTTCGACCTCGATATGCGCTCGGTAGAGGAATTCGCTCCTGAGTTCCATCCTCGGTAGATCCATCTTTGCCTCCTGAAGTCCGTCCTTGTCGGGCGCCGCCATGATTCGCGGGTATGGTATGCGCCCAAGTCACCCACTGCCCGCTAGAAGGCCGTCGCTCCTCCATCGACCCGGATGTCCGCACCCGTGACCCAACTCGATTCCTCGGAACCAAGGTAAACAGCGCAGTAGCCGATGTCCTCGGGTGTTCCGAGCCGGTCGAGCATGATGGAGTTCAGCACCATGTCCTTGAAGCCGGGTTCGTTGTCAAGGCGTTCCTTGGTATGCGACGTCACGATGAGAGCCGGGGAGATGGTGTTGGCCCGGATGTGATGCTTCGCGCCTTCCGACGCCAGTTGCCTGGTCATGGCCAGGACTCCGCCCTTGGTGGCACAGTGCGCAAGAGCACCGCTGGGTAGGGAGACGTACGCGTTTGCGGAGGCAAAATTGATGATGGAGCCGCCCCCGCGGGCCACCATATGCTTCCAGGCGGCCTTGCAGGGCAAGAAGACCAGATCGAGTTCGCCCTGCAGCGTCCGCTTCCAGTGCTTCTCGTAGTCGAACTCCTCGACGGGCGCGAACTCTACGAACGCCGCTGCGGTCACGATGATATCGATCCCACCGAAGCGTTCGATCGCATACTCCATCAGACGATCGCTCGCCTCCGGGTCGGTGAGGTCGGCGATGAAGTTCTCGTACGATAGTCCTTCGGCCCGAGCGATCGCGGCTGTTTCCTCCGCAGCCACTCGGTCGATATCACAACCGACAACGTCGGCACCCTCGCGGGCGAAGGCCAGCGCGCAGCCCTGGCCGATGCCCAGTCCTCCGGCCCCCGTCACCACGGCGACCTTACCCTTCAACCGATCGGCCATGAAGCCATCTCCTCTTGGTAGAAGTGGTCATTGCGTTGTGCTGAACCTATGGTAGCCCCCGCATGTCCTTGCGCACCGGTCCGCCGCCGACGGGAAGGTGTGCGTGGCCCCGAAAGCAGCGCCTGAGCGCGCGGGCCGACGGAAGAAAGGGCCGGGGCGGCTCGCGATCCCTCGCGAGCCGCCCCGGTTCACTGCAGTGTCGCTACCGGAGGTTCTTCGTTATCCAGCAGCCTTCACAGCTGCGTCGACTTCGGGCAGGAGAACGGGGTCGGTCATCGAGTTGAGGTCACGCACGAACTCGAAACCCTCACCGTACTGCCACTGGAGGAAGCCGCCGTGGCCGCCGACGTGGTCGGCGTCGGAGAACATGTAGTGGCCCTGAGCACCCCACCAATCAACCTTCTCCATGGCCGCAGCCCAACCGGCTCCGTCCTGAGTCTCGGCGGTCTCGATGGCCGCCTGAGCCAGATGGAAGGTGTCATAGGCGAAGCCCAAGAACAGACTGGCGAACGGTTCCTGCGGGAAGTCGGCTTTCCACCGCTCCACGAACGCGATGAGGTCGGCTTTGGCCGGGTATTCGTCCGGGATCCGGCCCGGGTCCACGATGGCCGGACCGAAGGCGAAGTCGCCGGCGATGTTGGCCGGATCATTGCCGGCAGGAGCCAGCATGACCAGCGGATGAGCGCCCGAGGCCTGGTTGTAGATGGGAGCCGTGATCCCCAGGCTCCTGAGCGTCTTGGTCATCTGGTTCACATGCACCGGATTGCTCGCCAGGATGATGGCGTCGGGGTTCACTTCCTTGGCCTTGGCGGCGATCTTGTTGGCGATGGGGGTCACGTCGGTCTCGCCCAGACCCCAACTGTCTGACATGAGGGTGCAGGTGATGCCCAGCTTGGGAAGCACCTCGTTCACGATCTTCAGCGTTTCCTGGCTGATGACCATCTGGTCGCCGATGGCAAGTACGTTCTTCTTGGTTTCCGCCACCATTTCCCGCACAAAAGCGTCGGCGCAGCCGTCCGGGCCGGTGGCAGGTGCGAAGGTGTATGTGTACTTGGTCTGGTCTTCATTCAGTTCAGCCAGGGTCGGCGGGCCGAAGGTGATGTGAAAGATTCCGGCTTCTTCCGTGAGCGGACGGGTTGGGGCCTGCGTCCACTGCGGGAACGGGCCGATGATGACGTCGACCTTCTGGTCGACCAGCGACTGGACAGCGGCTACAGCCGTGTCCATCTTGGACTGGTCGTCGACGAAGACCAACTCCACCTGGCGGCCGTTGATCCCGCCATTGGCGTTGACGTACTTGGCCTCTGTCTCGAAGCCCTGCTTGATCTGCCCGCACGGGGCGGCGCTGTCACCCGTGAGCGAGATGGCGATACCGAACTTGAGCGGGGCCGTATTGGCCGCACTCGTTGTGGTTGACTCGGCCGGAGCAGTGGTCTCAGTGCTCTCCGGCGCCATCGTGGTGTCGGTGCTCTCCGGCGCCATCGTGGTGGTGGTCTCCTCGTCGCCGCCGCACGCCACGGCGAACATGCTGAGAACAAGCACCAAGACCAGACCGAGAGCAATCCAATATCTCTTTCTCATCCCCTTACCTCCCTTTGTTGAAGCTGTTTGGCCCCTGTGTTGCCGTTTGCACAAACGATCCCATGCGCTGTCACTCCTGATCGCCGCCCAGGTAGCTTGCGCGCACGCGATCATCTTGCCGAAGTTGAGTGGCCGTGCCGGCGAGCACGACCGTGCCCGTCTGCAGCACGACCCCGAGATGCGCCAAGGAGAGCGCCATCTCTGCGTTCTGCTCCACCATGAGCATGGTCAGGCCCTGCTGGTTGAGCTTGGCCAGCGCCTCGAAAATGCGTTCCACCGCCAGAGGAGCGAGGCCCATGGAGGGTTCGTCAAGAAGCAGGAGCTTCGGTTTGCCGGTGAGCGCACGACCGATGGCCAACATCTGCTGCTCACCCCCGGAAAGGGTCCCGGCCTCCTGCCTACGCCGCTCCGCCAGGATGGGGAAAAGATCGTAGACGAAGGCGATATCGTCGGCCAAGCCGGAACGATCGTTCCGACCCGTGGCCCCCACGATCAGGTTGTCCTCCACCGTCAGGGTGGGGAAGAGTTGACGGCCCTCGGGCACCTGGCACACGCCCATGTTCTTGATCTTCTCAGGCGCCAGATGGGTGATGTCGGTCTCCCCGAAGCGCATCCTGCCACTACCGCTCCTAACGATCCCCGAGATCGTATTGAGCAGCGTGCTCTTGCCGGCACCGTTGGCTCCCAGGACCGTCACCACCATTCCCTTGGAGACCGTCAGTGAGACGCCATGAAGGGCTTCGATGGACCCGTAGCGGGTCACGATATCTTCTATGACGAGGAGGTCCTCCGGCACCGGGCAATCCTCCCCGTCCACCAGATCTCGGGTGGCGCACAGATCCCTGGTCCCCAGGTCGGCTCCGAGATAGGCGCTGATCACCTTCTGGTCTCTCTGCACGTGTTCAGGCGCGCCTGACGCGATCAATTCGCCGTAATCGAGGACGTTCACCGTGTCGGAGATGTCCATGACCAGATCCATGTCGTGCTCCACGATGAGAACGGTCACACCGGCATCGCGGATGGTGGCGATCTGTTTGATCAACTCCTCGCGCTCGCTTTGGTTGGTTCCCGCCGCCGGCTCGTCGAGCAGAAGCAGACGCGGCTCAGAAGCGAGCGCTCGAGCGATCTCCACCAGACGTTGCTGTCCGTAGGGGAGACTGGAAGCGGGCATATCGGCGCGCTCGCGCAATCCCACCAGGGCCAAGGCATCCATCGCCCGTTCCCTGGAACGCCTCTCTTCCCGCCTCTGCGAGGGGAAGCCAAGGCCCCCGGCCCAGAAACCCGACTTCTCGTGCCTGTGACATCCGACCAGAACGTTCTCGAGCACGCTCATGTTCACGAAGATGCGCAGGTTCTGAAAGGTGCGGGCCACGCCGAGACGAGCCATGTCGGCCGCTTGGAGCTTCGTGACCTCGGTATCCTCGAACCAGATCCGGCCACCGGCCATCTCCTGCAGCCTGCTGATAGCATTGAACAGAGTAGTCTTGCCCGCGCCGTTGGGTCCGATCAGGGCGGTGATGCTACCCTCCTTCACCTCGAAGGAGACCTCATTCACGGCCTTCAGACCGCCGAAGTGCACCGACACATCTTCAATGCGCAGCAGAGGGAGTCCCGAGTGCAGCTCACCCTTCTGGCGGGCCAGATCCTCCGCGAGGAGCCCGGTCACCCTCGGTGCCGAGACTGTGGCCACCGCAGACGCCTCGACCGCTCCCGTGACGGGGACCATAGTGCTCTGCCGATAGGCGCCCCCCTCGCCGCTGTCCGCGGCGGCGTAGGCGGTCAACTCCGCAGCGATCGGTTTCTCCTCCATGTCCTCTTCCTTGATCTTCGCCCACATCCGCTTCGCGAACTTCGGACGCAGACCAAGAAGACCGGCGGGTAGGAACAGGAGGAGCAGGATCATGATCACCGAGTAGACGGTGCCGTTGTACTGCAACATGCTCTGCGAGAAGCCGTTGAACACCCAGGTCATGAGCACGGCCCCCACGATCCACCCGTAGACGTATCTGTCGCCGCCCACCAGCATCATGACGATGGGAAGGACCGAAGCCGCGAAGGAGAAGTTCTGCGGAGAGACTGCCATGTAGACGAAGGCGAACATGCCTCCGGCGATCCCGCAGAAGACGGCGTTGAACACGAAGGCCAGGAGCTTCCAGTTGGGGTTGCGCACCCCCAGCGTGGAGGATGCGATCTCGCTGACAGCAAGACCGCGAAGCGCCCTGCCGACCCGGTACTTGAGAAGCCGGGCCACGAACAGCAGGATGATGATGCAGACGACCCAGACCATGTAGTACTTGCGGAGTTGGGTGTCGAACTCGAAACCGAAGATGTTCAGGGGGGCGACCGGTCCGAAGCCGTTGGAAGCACCGGCCCACTTCCACTCGAACACGATGGCAAGAAATATCTGCCCCAACCCGATCGTGGCCAGGGCAAGATAGAAGTACTTGAGCTTGAGCACGGGACGGCCGATGATCAACGCCACCACTCCGGCGGCGGCCGCGCCGGCCATCCAGGCGGCGAACGTGGGCACGTTCAGCTTGAGGATGAGTAGCCCGCAAACGTATGCGCCAATGCCGTAGAAGGCCGAATGACCGAATGAAAGCTGTCCCGCTTGACCGAGGACCAGGCCCACGCTGATCGTGAGGATGGCGTACAAACCGGCCTGCGTCATCACGTTCAGGGCGTAATTGCTGTCGCTGAGGCTGCTGTAGATGATCGGCCAGACAAGCAGCATGACGACCATCGCTATCTTGGCTACGCTCGCCCAGCCCCAACTCGAGTCGAAGAGGCCCCAACGCCGACCCGCCGTGTCGTTCTTCTTGACTTCGTTGCTTGGCGCGGCGGACATCAGACTTCACCCTCCGGGATCTTCGTACCCAGAAGCCCCTGGGGTCTGAAGTAGAGCACCACGAGCAGTATGAGAAAGGCTACCGCGTTCTTGTAGCCGGCCGGCACGAGGCCGGTCGACAGCGCCTGGACGATCCCGAGGGTGAGACCACCGACCACAGCGCCCGTGCTGGAGCCCCATCCCCCCAGAACGGCCGCGATGAAACCCATCATCCCGTAGATGCCGCCCGAGGCATAGGTGAGCCCCCCCACATAGTTGGAGATGGCGATGCCCCCGAGGGCACCGATCGCCGCGCTGATGGCGAAGGAGAGAAGCACCATCCGGCTCACGTTGATGCCGGAGAGACTGGCGGCTCTGGGGTTGGTGGCTGTAGCCGTCATGCGCTTGCCCAAGGTGGTGCGATTGTTGAGGAAATAGAGAGCGACAAGGCAGGCGGCCATGATGCCGACCACCCAGAGAGCCTGGTAGCTGATGTATACACCACCCACACTGAAGGACCCCTCGCCGCTGAAGGCGGGCAGGTTGTTGGTGTAGCCTCCCCATTTGACGAGAGCGAGGTTCTCAAAGAGAAGGCTGAGGGCCACGGTGCACAGGATCATCGTCACGAGCGAGATCTTGAGGACCGGTTTCAGGACCACCTGGTACATCAGCATGGCAAGGATCACCGTGAGGATGACCCCGACGATGCCCGCCAGCCAGTAGGGAAGCCCCACTTCCATGAGCATGCTGAAGGTGAAAAGCCCACCGAGCATCACGAAACTACCCTGCGCCATGTTCACGATGCGCGAGGAACGGTAGATGGTCACAAACCCGAGCGCGATGAGGGCGTAGATAGAACCCATCACCACCCCTGTGACCAGGAGTTGAAGCCAATTAGTCATGCTCCCTCACTCTCACAGGGTCGTAAGGAGTGTTGTTCAGCAAAGTCAGACGGACGCCTACAGCCAGCAAAAGAGTCCCCCCCCTTCTCCAGACGAGGCCGCGTGCTCAGCCGACACTTGACCAGATCCTTCTTGCTCGATTGTGCGTGCGCTCTCGTGCGTGCGCAAACAGGTACTGTGGCCCGCCATACTATTCGACCGGCAGAAAGCGCAGCACCTCATTCCTTGCCCTCCTTGTACTCCCCGTACCAGCCCATAGAGGCCAGCGCCCGTACCGCTGCGCGGGGCGAGGAAAGCACGAGGGGCAGATATCGGGAGGGCATCCCTGCGGACGCCGCGCGCCCGGCGAAGATGGGATGATCCGGGACGTTGATGATGGGCTTACCCGTCTCCTGCATCAGCGCGGCCACCCTCTCGAGAAGCGACGTCTCCCAGGAACTGAACCCGTCGTACTCACCGTTGGCCAAGCGTGCGCGCTCTTCGCCTCCCGTGCTGGGGACTCCCAGGAAGTTGAGGGCCAGCACGGCATCCACGGTCTCGCAGCGCGTGACGAGTTCCAATGCTTTCAGCCCCACGTCCCCAAACCCGGCGGCGACCAAGTCCAGGGGGTTGCTCCTGCTCCAGAACGAAGGCAGCAGGGCGTCCAACTCGACCGTGAGATCCCGAGGCAGGTCGGCCATGACGAGTCCGCCGAGGATCACCTCGTCTGTACCCAAGACGCCCGGTCCTCCTCCATTGGTGATCACTGCCACCCGAGGCCCCTTGGGTAGGGGCAGGTAGGCAAGACAGGCACCCAAGTCGACCAACTCCTTCGTGGTACCCGCCAGGACCACCCCTGTCTGACGCGCGGCCGCGCGAAACACAGCCGCTGAGCCGGCCAAGGCCCCGGTATGGGAGGCGGCCGCTCTGCCACCCGACTCTGTGAGACCACCGCGTAGCACCACCACCGGCTTGACGGCCGTCGTCCGCTGAGCCGCCTCCATGAAGTGATGCCCGTCGTCGATGCCCTCCAGGTACATCATGACGCACTCCGCGGCCGGGTCGTCGCGCAGATGATCGAGCACATCGAGGGCGCTCACTTGGGCTTCGTTGCCCACGCTCACGAACTTGTCCACGCCTATGCCGCGCCGCTCACAGGCGTTGACCACGGTCGGTCCGATGCTGCCTGATTGGGAGACGAAACTGAGGCTACCGGCCGGGGGATGCATGGCCGCAAATCCGGTGGCATGCAATCTGCGCTCGTTGGACATCAAACCCATGCAGTTCGGACCGATGAGAGTCAGGCCGTGTTCCGATGCAGTGCGCACGATCTCCCGCTCCTGTTCCGCCCCTTCGGCACCCGTCTCTGAGAAACCGGCGGCCAAGACGATCGCCGCCCGGGCGCCGCGCCGCCCGCATTCCTCCAGCATACCCTTGACCTGTTGACCCCCCACGGCCAGGAGGACGAGGTCGGGCGCCTCGGGCAGGTCGGCCAGGCTCGGGTACGCCTGCACGCCGAAGAACGTTCCGCCACGCGGATTGACGGGGTAGATGGTGCCGGTATAGCCGCCGTCCAGCATATTGCGCAGTGCCGAGCCACCCCACTTGCGGATATCGTCCGAGGCGCCCACGATGGCTACCGAGGCCGGCGCGAAGACGGACCGCAGGTCGGGGATGAAGGTCCGCTTGGGAAGCGGGGCAGCGGGTTCGGCGAGGATCACCAAGGCGTCGGCCGCCACCGGTCTCCCGTCGTCGATGAGCACGGGATTGATGTCGATCTCCGCGACCTCGGGGAAGTCCTGAGCTATGTGCGCCACAGCACTGATGATCCGCTGCAGGACGGCGAGATCGACCGCGGAGGCGCCGCGGAAGGGACCGAGGAGCTTCGCGCCCTTGATCGCTCCGGGCAGGAGGGCTGCCTGCCGTTCGGAAAGAGGGACCACACCCAGGGCGACGTCATCCAAGACCTCGGTAAGCACACCGCCCAGTCCGAAGGCCACCACGGGCCCGAACACAGGGTCTCGTTTCAGACCGACCAGGAACTCACGGTCGCCCTCGATCATCCGTTCTATGAGCGCGCCACCGAAATCGTCCCCGGCCCTCTCTCTGAGCGCAGCCACGGCCTCAGCCGCCGCATCCGCGCCCGTCACACCAAGGATGACCAGTCCGCGCTCTGTCTTGTGATGGATCTCGGCGCCGATGGCCTTCACCACCAGACGACCGCCCAGCTTCTCGGCTGCGATCCTGGCCTCTGCCTCATTGTTGACCAGAGCCCCGGCCGGAACAGGCACCCCGTAGGCGGCCAGCAGTGACTTCGACGCCGCCTCGTCCAAGGCGGTGCTCCCGAACTCCACCGCCTCGGTCACCAGCAGGCGCGCCCATTCGGCCGCCTCGGCCCATTCGGCCTCGGTCGGCTGGTCCTTGATCCCCTCGGTCCGGAACGTCACGTGGTCAGTGCTCCCTACTCGTGGCTACAGATCCGGCGGGAACTGGGGAAGTTCGGCGAAGACCGGGTGTTCGCCCGCCCCCGGGATGCCGGCGGCGCGCATGGCCGCCGCCCGGTAACGTCCCCAGTCGGCCATCTGTAGGATGGACATCTTCTGGGCCTCAAGCGAGCCTTCGGCGTGGATGGTGAGCACGTCCTCATAGCAAGAGGTCAGATCGCGGATGAGTTTGACCATACGCAGCCGATGCTCGGTGGGTACGCCCGCCTTGCCGCCGAAGTACTTCTCCATGAACTCGCGAGTGTCGGGATTCACGTAATCGTTGTAGGAAGGCGCCGTGACGATGATGCCCCCGCCGATATCCTGGATGTACTTGGTGGCGGTATGCCAGTTGTCGGCGAAGTAGAACTTGCAGATATTGGCGATCATGGGGTTGGGATAGACGAGATCCGATCCCTCCTCGCCCACAGAGTGCTCCACGGCGGCCAGACCCAGGGTCTCGACGGCCTCCGTGTACATCACCAGCCAGGTGAGTTTCTCGCGCACGTGGGGCTTCTTGATGATGCCGTTGTATTCGGCCATGAGTGAGGCCGCGCCGGTGAACAACTCCAACTCCATGGCCTTGTAGGTCTCGGCGCTCAGGCGGTGGAAGTTGGCGAACATGTAGGCCACGTCACCGGCGAACTCCCACTCCCCTTTGAGGAAGATACGCTCGTTGGGGATGAAGACGTTGTCGAAGACGATGGTGGCGTCGTTGATGTAGACGGCAGCCGAGATGGGATGGTCGAAGAGAGAGGCCCCTTCGTGGATCTCGGGCTGTGCGCAGATCATGGTGATGCCCGGCGTGTTCAGCGGCACGCCGAAGGCCACCGCATAGGCTGCGTCGTCCTCCTGCATGGCCCGGCAGGGTGCGATGAGCACCTCGTTGCAGGCCGGCGCCTGGCTGATGTGGGTCTTGGCCCCGCTCACGATGATGCCGTCGGGACGCTCCTCCACGATGCGCACGTAGAAGTCCTTGTGCTGCACCTGCTGCGATGGGCGCAGGCTGCGGTCGCCTTTGATGTCGGTAAGACCCATGGCGAAGGACAAGTCGTTCTTCTGCAGATGCCTGCGGTAGGCCTCGACGTTGGCGGCGTAGTCAGTGCCGTACTTCTTGTCCACGCGGGGAGCCACCACGGTCACCGCGTTCAGGCCGTCCTTAGCCACGAACTTGGCGCCGGAGGGCTTCCCGAAACAGACGCGGGCCCACAGTTTGACCACTTCGCGCAGGCGCAGCAGGTCCTCGCGCGTACGCTGGCGCTGCAAGGCAAAACTGACCCGTTCACCGTCCTCATCGACGTCGGTGAGAAGGTCCTGATAACGCGGGTCGTTGTTCATGATGTAGTCCATCGCGACCCAGTCGTTGGTGATCTTGCATACCGGGTGCTCGGTGACGTCCGGCACTCGCTTGCCGTCGAAGTACACCACCCGACCGTCTTTGAGACTCTCGAGATACTGCTGGGCGGTCTTGAGTGCCACGTGAATCCCTCTCCTATCGCTGGTCACATCGCTGGTCGCGTCAGATGTCAGCATAGCGGCGCTCCGGCCCGCTTAGATAGAGCGCTCGCTCTATGCATTGTGACAGGAACTGGGGGCCCCTGTCAAGGCTCGTGAAGGTCGCTTAGAACTCGTCCAGATCCACGTACTCCGGAGGCAGGGGCAGACCGTCGTAGTGGCCGTATCGCCCCGGATAGGGGTTGTGAAGGCTGGTCGGCTCGTCCGGCTCGGGCGCCTCCACCGGTTCCGCACCTTGGATGGCGCTTCCCTGGATGACCGGCTCGTCCACCCAGGCTTTGTCGTAGGAGCTGCGGATGAGCAGGTGGGCACGGTAGTCCCAGAACTTCCACAGCCCATCTTCCTTGACCAGGATGTGGTTGTACTTGATCACCTGCCAGATGGGCACGACCCCCTTCTCCGGATCCAAGAAGGTATTGAAGCCCACGTGATACCACATGCCCTTGGCGGTGTTCATGTCCTTCTGGACCTGGATCACCGGCGTGGTCAGTTCGTGTATGGCGCAGTTGCCCTCATAGTGGTAGAGCTTGCCCAACATGTCGACGAACACCCTGCGCACGCCCTCGAGCCCGTGGAAGACCCCGCTCTCCACGATCTCGCACTTGACACCGGGCGTCTTCTGGGCGAACAACTCGTCCACCACCCTCTCCCAGTAGTGACCCAGGACCAGATGGTTGTAGCGGCCGTGGAGGTTGGAGATCTCCACCCAGTCGCGGGCTATCTGTGCGTTGCGCTCCGTCTTTTCCAGACGCTTCAGCAATTCTTCGTATGTCGGATCGGCCATTGTCCTCGTCCTCTCTCTCGCGGTTTGTGGCCGCGGCGTTTCGTCGCGGCATTCGTCGTCTTGTCGTGGCCTCGGTCGCGACACCGCTCCCGGTGGCGCGTCAGATGTCCTTCGCAGTGTGATAGCCGGCGCGTACGGCGTGCACGATCATGCCCGCCTCGCGGCCGTCACCGATCAGATACAGCTCAGGCACCTTGCCTTCCAGCGCCTTGAACAGTGTGTCGTTGGGCTGGAGTGGAGAGGTGGGCATCACGGTATCGGCTTCCAACTCCACATGGACACCGTCCGCGTCGTCGAAAGCCAGGCCCCTGTCGGTGACGACGATGTTCTGGGCTCCGGCGATGATGCGCACCCCTTTGGTGGCGAACCAGTCCATGGTCAGCCCCAGGCGGAAGTCGATCATGCCCTCGCCGATGACCTCGGTCGGCTCCACGATGGTGACCGTGCGGCCGCGTTTGGCCAGATACTCGGCCACCTCCATGCCGTGCAGTCCCGCACCGACCACGACCACCTTCTTGCCCATGGGCAGGTAGTACTTGGTGGCCCGGCCCAGGAACCTGGGACCCGTGCGACTCAGGATGGGCTTGACCCGCTTGTGGAGCTCAGGGGTGGTTACGACCTTCCGCATCGCCTTTTCACCTCCGGACAGCTGTGGCGACGTGAGCACGCCACCGGTGGCCAGGATGACCGCATCCGGGTCCATCGCCTGGATGGATTCCGCGGTGGCTTCCTTGCCCAGTTGCACCTTGACGCCGTTCTTGGACACCTGGCCTTTCAGGTAGCCCACCAGCCCGGGGAGGTCCTCCAGTTCGATGCCCTTGATCAGAGCGGCCAGCGGCAACAGGCCGCCGAGCTGGTTGCTCTTCTCCACCAGGGTCACATCGTGGCCACGCAGGGCGGCCACCCGCGCCGCTTCCATGCCCGCCGGGCCTCCGCCCACGACCACGACCTTCTTCTTGGTCTCGGCCTTGGGGAAGCCGTAGCGTCCATAACCCACCTGGGCGTTGATGCGGCAGTGGCGCAAGAACGATTCGTTCTGGTCAAGGCAGGTGCCACAGCGGGTGCACGGAGCGATGTCTTCGGGGTGTCCGTGGGCGAGCTTATGCGGCAACTCCGTGTCGCAGATGAGCGGACGGTTCATGCCGATGAAGTCCGCCTTGCCCTCCGCGAGCATCTGTTCACCCAACTCGGGGGTCACGTAGCCGATGAGGATGACGGGCACGTCGAAGCGTTTCTTGGCCTCCTCGGTCATCAACCGTATGGCGGCCTGCCCACGCTCTTTCGCGTAGTACTGCGCAGGCATCTTGTCGAGGGGTACCTGCGCCTCCGGGAAGAACAGGTAGTCGGGCAGGAAGCCGGGCACGTGCAGTCCCAGCCAGCTGCTGCGGACCATGAGGGCGTCGGCCCCGGCTTCGACGAGCATACCCATGGCCTGCAGGGCGAGTTCGTGGTTGAAGACCTTGTCGTCGCCATCGCCGAGTAGATAGCCGGACTCGAAGCCATTGACACACACCACGATGGGGAAGTCGTCGCCACAGCGACCTTTGATGCCGCTGACGATATCTACGGCCAGTTTGGCCCTTTTCTGCGGGGTGCCCCCGTACTCATCGTCGCGGCGGTTCCACCACGGGGACATGAAGTTCATGGTTATGTGGGTGCTGCCCATGTTGAGATCCACGCCGTCGAAGCCGGCCTTCTGCGCCCGCTCGGCGGCGTCGATGTACTTGCGGACGATGTCCTCTATCTCGGGGACCGTCAGTGGCCGGATCATGTCGCGGTGGAAATCGCTCATGCGGTCGATGTTGACGGCCGAGGCCCCGATGGGCGGTCCGTCATACGTAGCCGGATGGTTGGGGAACAGCGGATTCTGCCAGGGACCGTCGTGCTCCATCTGCATGAAGGTAGGACATCCGTGGCTGTGGATGAGGTCGACCAATTGCGTCATGCCCGGGATGAACCTGTCTTCGTCCATGCGGTAGCGGTGGTGCCAGCGACAGCCCTGGGGATAGTCCAGAGTGGGAGCCTCGACCGCGATGATCCCCACCCCACCCTTGGCCAGCGCCTCGTAGAAGCCCAGAGTGTTGTCGTTCATCTGCTCGTACTCGTGCTCCTCGAAGGAGTGCATACCCGCGGCCGATTTGTAGATGCGGTTGCGCGTCTTGACCTTGCCGATCTGCCCCGGTTCGAGCAGTCTGGTGAATCTATTGGTAGCCATGGCTTCCTTTCCGGCCCTCGGGACGGCGCCCGCCCCTTCTCTCGTGCTCTCAGACTGGTTCGAAGGCGTGTATCTCTTTGAGGTAGTCCAGCATCTTCAGGTAGAGCTCGTCACGCTTCTTGACGATCTCCATCTCGCTCCTGCCCTGGTAGTCGTAGATGCCCCGCGAGGTCTTCGCGCCGCAGGCGCCCTGCTCCACCTTCTCCTCGATGAAACGGTAGACCTTGCCCACGTTCTTCTGGTAGGCGAGCAGCATGTCGAGCCCTTGGAAGTCGAAGGTCTGCATGACCCCCACGATGGGCAGGCGGATGCCGAGGGTGTTCTTGATGGCTGCGTCGATCTCTTCCGGGTCGGCGAGACCTTCGTCGATCATGTCCATACAGGTCTCGCCGATAGCCCGCTGGATACGGTTGACGATGAAACCGGGACCGAGCTTCTTCATCACCACGGGGGCCTTGCCCAGGGTTGCAAGCAGCATCGTAACGGCCTCGGTCACGTCCGCATCCGTCTCGGGCGCGGGCACCACCTCCGCGAGGGGAATGATGTGTGCCGGAGCGAAGAAATGGGCGATGACCGTCCGCGGAAGGCGCTTGGCCGGCATCAGCTCGAAGATGTTCAGCGACGAGGTGTTGCTGGCGAAGATGGTCCGCTCCGGGCAGATGAGATCGAGGCCGCGGTACAGCGCGCTCTTGGCCTCTTTGTTCTCGGCGATGGTCTCGACCACCAAGTCGGCGTCTTCGCCTGCCTCGCTCAGCGACTGCGTCCGTCCGATTCGTGCCAGCGCCACCACCGCCTCGGCTTCGCTCAGGGCACCGTGCTCCACCAACGTCTCGAGACTTGCGCGGGCACTGCCCTCAGCTCTGGCCAGAGTCTCTGCGCTCCGGGAGTACATGGTGACCTCCAGCCCCCCCAGGGCGAAGACCAGAGCCAAGCCGGGACCCATGGTGCCCGCCCCGAACACTGCCACCTTCTTGATATCTTCCGCCTTCACTAACGGCCCCTTTCCGGCCTCACCCTCACCGGGGCGTCGAGGCCCCGGCAAAGCAGTCTGGTCTGCGCGCAAGCTACGCGAAACAGCTACGCCCGCCGTCCACGTAAACGACCTGTCCCGTCATGTAGTCCGATGCCGCCGAGGCCAGGTAGACGCACGTGCCCACGAGCTCCTCCGGCTCCGCCACCCGCCCGAGGGGATGGAGCGCGGTCGCGCCGGCCAGTACTTCGGGCGGCAGAGCGTTCTTCATCATGGGGGTGAAGATGACCGAAGGACCGATGGCGTTCACGTTGATGCCCTGCTTGGCCCACTCGTAAGCCAGCATGCGGGTGAGGTTACCGACGGCGGCCTTGCTGGAGCAGTAGCCCACGTTGCCGGCCAGCGGCACGCCGCGGTCGCCGGCTACCGAGCCGATGTTGATGATCTTGCCCTGCTTCTTCTCCAACATCACCTTGCCGAACTCGCGGCAGCACAGCATGACACCCTTGACGTTGTTGTCGAAGAGCGTGTCCCAACTGCCCACCGTCTGACCCTCGAAGGGCTCCTTGATGTTCTGCCCCTGGGAGTTCACCAGGATGTCCACCGTGCCCAGCGCGGAAACGATCTCTTGGACCGCATTCGCGACGCTCACTTCGTCCGTGCTATCCATCTGGAAGGCCTGCACCAGCGTGTTCACCTCGGGGTCGGCCTGCAGTTCCTGGGCCACCGCCTGCAGTTTCTCCAGGTTGCGGCTGGCCAGGGCCACGTCGGCGCCATATCTAGCTAGGCCGAGAGCTAGGGCCTTGCCGATGCCTCCGCCGCCGCCTACCACCACCGCGACCTTGCCGTCGAGTCTGAAAAGATCCGCCATCATCGCCTCACTTCGTCTTGCTAGAGTCTCTCGAACACAGCCGCGGCACCGATGCCGCCTGCCACGCACATGCTCACGATGCCGTACCGACTCTTACGCCGCCGCATCTCGTGAAGCAGAGTGGCGGTGAGCTTCGCCCCGGTCGCCCCCAAGGGATGGCCAAGGGCTATGGCCCCACCGTTGACGTTGCAGATGGCCGGGTCGAAACCGAGCTTGTGGATGCAGTAGTAAGCCTGGCTGGCGAAGGCCTCGTTCAACTCCACCAGATCGATGTCGGAGACCTTGAGACCCGCAAGCTTGAGGGCCTTGGGGATGGCGAACACCGGCCCGATACCCATCACCCCCGGGTCGCATCCCGCCGCCGCGAAGGACACGAAGCGGGCCATGGGCTCCAGACCCAGCTCTGCCGCCTTCTCGGCGCTCATGACCACAGCCGCCCCCGCGCCGTCGCTCGTCTGGGAGGAGTTGCCGGCCGTGACGGTGCCGTTCTTCTTGAACACGGCCCGCAGCTTCCCAAGCGTCTCCACCGTGCTGCCCCGGCGTGGCCCCTCATCGACGCTGATCATGACGCTCTTCTGGCTGATCGATCCATCCGGGCCGGGCAGCCGGTGCGCGACTTCCACGGGTACGATCTCCTCGGCGAAGGTGCCATTATCGATGGCCGCGAGGGCCCGGCGGTGACTCTCCGCCGCCAAGGCGTCCTGCTGCTCGCGGGTGACGCCGAAACGAGTGGCCACGTTCTCCGCCGTCAGACCCATGCCCAGATACACGTCCGGACTCGCGTCGATCATATCCATGCTGAACATCTCTTTGTTGCCGCCGCCCGGCACGCGGGACATGGACTCGACGCCCCCGGCCAGGATGACATCGGCCATGCCGCTCATGATGGCCTGCGCGCCCAGGGCCACGGCCTGCAGTCCCGAGGAACAGAAACGGTTCATCGTGAAGCCGGGCACCGACTCGGGCAGGCCGGCCAACAGAGCGTAGTTGCGCCCCACGTTCAGTCCTTGCTCCGCCTCGGGGAACGCGCAGCCCAACATGACGTCGTCGATCTCGGCGGGATCGAGCCCGGGAGCTCTGTCGAGCGCCCCGCGCAAGGCCGTCACCGCCAACACCTCCGGCAGGGTGGTGCGGTACATCCCTTTGGGGGCTTTGCCGACCGCCGTACGCACCGCCGATACGATCACTGCTTCTCTCATACAAGGATCTCCTTCACTGATCGAGCGGCCGCGGGTCAGTTGCGCAGCGGCCTGCCGGTATTCAACATGGCCTGTATCCGCTCGACGGTCTGGGGCGTGCGGCAAATCTCCATGAAGACCTTCCGCTCGAGGTCGAGCAGGTACTGCTCGTCCACCTCGGCGTAGATGTCCACGTCACCGCCCGAGAGCACGTAGGCCACCTGGCTGCCCAGATAGCGGTCGTGATCGGAGATGAAGTCACCCTTGCGCAGGTTGTCGAGCAGACCGCGGTAGTTGCCCATGCCGTCCCGGCCCATGACCTTCACCTTCGCCGGCGCCGGCGTCTGCCAGCCCGTCTCCACCATGCCGAGCGCCACCTGTTTGGCAGCGTAGATGAGGCCGTCCCGGTTCATGGTCACCCCGTCGCCGGGACGGAGGTATCCGAGGTCGAACGCCTCCCAAGCCGACGAACTGATCTTGGCCTGCGTGATGGCGTCGAAGGAGCGCCGCATGATGAAGTACTGCCAGGTCACGCCCTGGGCGGGAGCCATGGTGCGGAAGACCGCCTCCTTCATCCCTCCGGCCGCGGGCACCAGCCCAACGCCGGTCTCCACCAGGCCCATGGCCACATCGGCGTGAGCCTGGACGCGATGGCAATGCAGACACACTTCGAGGCCGCCGCCTAATACGCGTCCGAACGGCGCAGCCACGACGGGGATGGACGCATACTTGATAGCCATGCTCACTCGCTGGGCGGTGCGGAGAAGATAGTCGATACCGTCCCAGTCCTCTGCGGCGATCAGCTCGAGCATCATCTTCAGGTCGGCGCCCGCGGAGAAGTGGGCGCCCTGGTTGCCGATGACCAGGGCGTCGTAGACATCTCCCGCCCGCTGGATGGCCTTCTCGATGAAGAGTTGGACGCCCTCTCCGACCGTATTGGCCTTGGTGTGGAACTCGACGCAGGCCACCCGGTCGCCGAGATCGATCAAACTGGCGTGTTCGTTCTCATCCAGAGTCTTGCCGTCGGCCTTCAGGTCGGCGAGCACGATGGTGCGCGCCCGGGCCGGAAGAACCTTGTGCTCCGCCTGGCCCGGACCCCAGACGCGGGTCCGGCCGGCGGCCTTCTCATAGAAGTGGGGCGAATCCGAAGCCGCCAGCATCTGCACCCACTCCGGGACAACGCGGCCCTCTGCCTGCATGCGCTCGACGGTCTCCTTGACGCCCAGGGCATCCCACAACTCGAAGGGCCCCAGATCCCAAGCGTAGCCCCAGCGCATACCCCGGTCTATCTGGGCGATGTCGGCGCAGATCTCGGGGATGCGGTTGGCCGCGTAGACGAACGTGGCCGCCAACAGGTCCCAGCCGAAGCGAGCAGCGTCGTCGTCACCGGAGATGAACTTCTTCACCCGCGCGACCGGGTCGGAGATCCTGTTGGCCTCGGCGAGGCTCGGCTGGCGAGGATCCTGCCAGGGGCGATACTCGAGGGTCGCCGGATCGATGACCAAGGTGCGTTTCTCGCGGAAGAAGCTGCCGCCGCTCTTCTCACCCAGGTAGCCCTTGGCCACCATGTCGAGGATCCACTGTGGCAGCCGCCACTGCTCGCGCATCTCGTCGTCTACGGCCGCCTCGTAGTGGCCGGCCACGGCGAAGGCAAGTACGTCCGTACCCGCGAGGTTGGAGGTGCCGTAGGTGGCGGTCACCGAACGGGCCAGGGCCCGGCCGCTGGCCGCGTCGACCTCCTCGATGGTGAGGCCGTACCTCTCCATGGCGTTGATCGCATAGACGGTGGAGAAGATGCCGATGCGGTTGGCGACGAAATTGGGCGTGTCCTCGCTGAGGACCACACCTTTGCCCAAGCGCAACTCGCCGAAATCCTTCAGACCCTCGATCACGGCCGGATCGGTGGCCGCACCCGGTATCAGCTCCAGCAGGTACATGTACCGGGGCGGGAAGAAGAAGTGGCTTCCCAGGAAGCGGGGCCTGACCTCTTCGGGCAGGGCCGCCGCCATGGCGTTCACCGACAGTCCCGAGGAGTTTGTGGAGATGATGGTCCGAGGACCCACGTGCCGAGCCATGCGGCTCAGCACGTCGGCCTTCACGTCCAGCCGTTCCACCACCGCCTCGATGATCCAGTCGACATCGGCCAGCTTGGGAAGGTCGTCCTCCAAGTTACCCGGCGTCACCAGGCCGGCTCGGCTTGGGTGAGCGAAAGCGGCCGGCCGCCCTTTGGCCGCCACTGCGATCCCGGCCTCGGCCAGCCGGTTGCGCACCCGGGGATGGGACAGGTCGAGACCCTTCTTGACCTCTTCCTCGGTGAGTTCCGCGGGCACCAGGTCAAGGAGTAGGGTGGGAATACCGGCGTTGGCGAGATGAGCCGCTACCGCCGTTCCCATACGTCCTGCCCCCAGGACCGCCGCTCTTCGTATCAGCATGCAGAAGCCTCCTCTTTAGTCCGCTCCGGGCCTGTTCTCGGGAGCACGCTCGATCCCGAGGCCGCGGAAGATGAAATCGATCAGGAACTCCGCCACCTCGTCCGCATCGGCCGGACCGGTGATATGCAGGTTCCAGCCCCGGAGGGGCAGGAAGACACACATGAAGGAGATGAGGTTGGCCGCCAGGTCGGCAGCTCGAGCATCGAGATCCAGACCGGGGATCTCTTTCAGCAGGTGGCGGTAGAAACCGACCACGTTCATATCGTCCAATTCCAGGGCCTTCTGCAGATGCTCCTGGTCCAAGTACTTGCTCTCGCTGTAGATGAAGCGGATCAGCTGCCGGTTGTCACTCAAGAAGCGCATGGAGATGCGCAGGCCGTGCTCGAGCCGGGCGATCGGGTCGGCGATGTCATCGAAGCCGCCCTCGGCCAGGTTGTGATGCCAGAGCTCCTGACTGTGGAGGTGCATCAGAAACAGGATGTCGTCCTTGGAGGAGATGTAGTGATACAGCTGGCCCATGGACATGTCGCAGGCCTGGGCGATGTCGCGAATGGAGGTCTTGTGAAAACCGTCTCTCAGCAGGGCTTTGCTCGCCCCTTCGACGATCTGGCGCTGCTTCTGCTCGGATAGCCTGACGTTGGCGGCAGGCCCCAGCAGGTCTCGCTTGCCCATCCGCTTCTGCATCTCTTCCAGCTCGTGCCGGGTACTCTGAACTGTCATGACACCCTCACCCCGATCACTGGTGGTCGCTCTCCCACTCGTTTCCTCACCACAAGCCGGTTGGTGGTCCCCCACCGGGCAGACCGATGGTCTCGCGCCAGCGCATGACGGCGATCTTCCAGCGGCCGTTCTCGCGCACGTAGTCCATGTCGTAGTAGCCCTGCACCCAGAACATCGATTGCCCCGTACGGGCATAGAAGTACATCATGTAGAGCAGCCAGTCGCCCTTGGCGCGGTCGCCGTCCACGGAGATGATGGGGTGGATGCAGATGTCCCCCTCCTTGCCCGAGTGGGTCTTGGACAACTCCTGCTTGAACCAGTGCTCGATGGCGGCCTTGCCCTCCACCGGGTCGTGGAGGTACACGTCCACGCGAGCATCCTCTGCGAAGCAGTCCGCGCACACGTCCCACTCGGTGGCCATGAGAGCGTTGAGATAGGTCCACTGCAACTCTTTGATCGCGTTGACATCCTCGGTCACCCGGACGCGTTGCCGCAACTCGCCGACCTCGGCCTCCAGAGCCACCATACGCGCCTCAAGACTCGTGGCTTCCACCTGCTCTCCTTTCCTGGGTCGTGAGCAGGATCTTGACGACCCCGTCGGACCTCTTGTCGAAGATGTCGTAGGCCTGGAGGACGTCATCCAGGGCCATGCGATGGGTGATGAGGGGGGTGAGGTCCAGACGTCCTTCGGAGATGAACTCCACCAACTCCCCCACCCTGGATAGGTCGCCCATGCCGAAGGTGAGCCCGACGTTGCGGGCCATCATGCGCGGGGCGTTCACAGGGACAGGCTTCTGGAACACGCCCACCACCGACACGGCGCCCCCAGGGGCAGCGACCGCCAAGGCGTTGCGGAGGGTCTCTTCCAGCCCCACGGCTTCGATGACGTATTCCGCTCCCCAGCCGTCGGTGACATCCTTGATGGTCTGGCGGACATCATCCTTGGAGGCATCCACCAGTACGTCGGCGCCCAGCCGGCTGGCTAGGGCCAGACGGTACTCCTCCACATCCACCACGATGATGCGCGCAGGCTCGAACAGCCGAGCCGCGGCGACGGCGCACAACCCCACCGGTCCCGCGCCGAACACAGCCACGGTGTCGCCTGCCCGCACACCGGCTCCCCGGGGGCTCAGACCGGTGACCGCCGAATAGGCCGTGGCCAGGATGTCGCCGGCGAAGATGACCTGCTCGTCGGAGAGCCCCTGTGGTATCGGCTCCAGAACCACCTGACCGAAGGGCACGCGCACGTGGTCGGCCTGCGCGCCTTCCAGATCGCCGAACAGGGGCCCGTTGCCGAAGATGGCCCCGCGTTCGCAGGCCGAGGGCAGCCCGCGCCGGCAGGCGCGGCAGCGGCCGCACCAGACGGCGGCCGGTCCGACGACTCGGTCGCCGGGCCTGACGCGCGTGACCCCGGGTCCCACAGCCTCCACCACCCCCGTGAACTCGTGGCCGATGATGCTGCCTTCACGCATCTGGGGCATCAGACCGCGCAGGACGTGCAGGTCGCTACCGCAGATGCTCGCGGTCGTCACCCGTACGACGACGTCCTCGGGGTCGCGGACTACCGGCAGCGGCCGGTCTTCAAGCCGGATATCCCCAGGACCCCTGTAAACGACAGCCCTCACGCGACCCCTCGCCTCAGGCCTCAGAGGGCACGGTCAGTCCGTGCCAGGAGATGTACTCATCGTCGCTGGCCACTGTGCCGGTGACCGAACGGGCGTCCTGGCCAGCCAGGAAGATGGCGCAGGCGACCATGGCGGCAGGAGATGTCCAGCCGTGGCGGTCCTCCTCCTCCACCCACATGCGCATACCCTCCGTGCTTACCACTGTCGAGGGCTTGAGAGCGTTCACGGCGATGTTGTGCCGCCCCACCTCGGCCGCCAGGGCCCAGGTGAAGCGATCGAGCGCGGCTTTGGAGGCGGCATAGACCGCGCTGTAGCCCACAGTCCCGCTACCCCGCTCGTCGGCGGCCTCTGAAGAGATGTTGATGATGCTACCCCCGCCTTGAGCGATCATGGCAGGAAGGACGGCCTTGGCGCACATGAAGGGCCCCGTCACGTCCACCCTGAGGACGATCTCCCAGCGTTTCACCGGCATATCGATGACCGCAAAGGGGAAATCCACAGCCGCGTTGTTCACCAGAACGTCTATGCGGCCGAAGGCGGCAAGCGTCGTTTCCACCATCGCCGCGACGCTCTCCTCTTTGGTCACGTCGCAGGGCACGGCCAGGGCTATGCCGCCCAGGGCCTCGATATCGGCCACCGTCTCGTGGATACTTCCGGGGAGACGCTCACTGGGAGCAGACTCGCTGCGGGCCGCGACCACGACCCTGGCGCCCTCCCGCGCGAAGCCAAGGGCGATCGCCTTGCCGATACCCCGGCTGGCCCCAGTGATGATCGCGACCTTGCCCTCCAGCACCGTCTCCTCCTCTTTCGATAGAGCGCTCGCTCTACGCATCATGGCAGAGACCCAGGTGGGCTGTCAAGTGGACGGGGCTGAGCCGATGCCGACCAAGTCGACCCCCGACGCCGTCCGGCATCCGGCGCGGCGCCCTCGCCCACGACTCAGCCCCAGTCACCCGCTCTTTTTCGCCGCGATTTGACTTATTGAACGATCTTTGCTCGAATTCTCACTATGGCATCCGGTCTCTTTCGGGGCGCACGACGACCACGCCGCTGGAGCCGTCGATTGCACCCCGCCGCCTCGCGTTTCTCCGGAGGCGGAAATGCTTTCCGTAGCGCATCGGGCACGCCGAGGAAGGAGTCGCGATGGAGTGACCGCGGGGGTGGTGCGTTCAACCTTGTGCGCAGGTACTAGCAACCGCGGGATTCCGCGAGACCCCTGCGCAGTGAGTTCTCGGGAGGTGCAATGCGAGGAGACGGTGAGATAGCGTTCGCACGCAAGGCCAGCGGCCTCGTACGCGGACTCAGCATGTGGGACGCCTTTGGCGTCGGCTTCATGAACCAGGGTCTGACCCCCAGCATCTGGGTGATGATCAGCCTGGGCCTCGGTGTATTCCTGGGTGGCAACTTGATCATCGCCACCGTCATTTCCCTGGTGCTGGCCGGTATCGGCTTCCCCCTCGTCTGGGGGATCCTGGGCGGTTCGATGCCCCGGTCCGGCGGCGAGTACATCTACAACTCCAGGATCATCCATCCCCTGATCGGTATCGGGGAGTCGTTCGGTAACGCGTTCATCTGGCTCATGTGGATCTACGTCCTGGCTCCGTGGATGGCGGACCCGGGCGCCATTATGCTCTCGGAGTTCATGGGTTGGGACTGGCTCTACAACGCAGCGAACGAGACCTTCCTCGGCGGACTCTCCTACGATGCGGGGACGTTCGTCATCGCCACGATCACGAGTATCATCGCGTTCTCCTTCGTGGTGTTCGGCATCAAGGTGTTCGCCCGCGTACAGAAGGTGGTCATGGGCCTGGGACTCCTGGGCGCCCTTCTCATCATCATCACTCTCTTCATGTACAGCAAGCAGGACTTCATCACCGCCTGGAACAGCATCGCCGCGGAGAACAACTCGCTGAACTACAACGACTTCATCGCAGCGGCGAGTGCAGCGGCCGGCGAGGATATGCCCAGTACCTGGAACTGGTACGACACCTTCGGGGTGATGGTGGCCGGCTCCTGGCTCTTCGCCTACTCCTACTGCATCACGTTCATCGCCGGAGAGGTGAAGCGTCCGGACAAGGCCATCATCCTCTCCAACTTCTTCGCCATCCTCGTACCTGCGGTGTTCATGATCCTGACCGCGATCGGTCTCTATCGCTTGGTCGACTTCAACTTCCTGTCGGCCGCGGCGTACGTCGACAACGCGGGGACCGACGTCATTGCGGGCTACAACATGCCGTGGAGCCCACACTACGTTGGGTTGGCGGCCATCGTCATGACGAACAAGGTGGTCCTGTTCCTCATGGCCTTCTCCTTCCTGCTGTTCACCCTCTGGTGGGTAGCGCTCTCCTACCTGGCCTTCCCGAGGATCATCTTCGCCTGGGGCATGGACCGCATGGGTCCCAAGTGGTTCACCGACGTGAACGCGCGCTATGCCTCACCGGTCAAGAACTACATCCTGTGCTTCATCCTCGCGGAGATCTTGATCGCCGTCTACACCTTCTACCTGCCCTTCCAGGAGCAGGGTCTCTCGGTGACCGCACTCGAGATCTTCTCGGTGTTCGGAGTCACAGCGATCGCCGCCGCCATCTTCCCGTTCTCCAAGCGTTCGAGGGGCATCTGGGAGGCGTCGCCGTATAGGAAGTGGAAGTTGCTGGGAGTGCCCGTGGTCACCTTGGGCGCCGTGGTCAACATGGTCTACCTGGCCATCCTGGCCGTCTTCTTCTTCTTCCAGGGTGATCGGAGCTCGGAACTCGAGGGCTTCACCTTCGCCACCGGGATGCTTATCCTGGCCACCTGGGCCCTGGGCCTCCTCTGGTACGCCTTCTGGACCTGGAAGACCAAACGCACCTCGGGCATCAGCACAAATATGCTGACCGGAGAACTGCCGCCGGAGTGAGATCGTCGACCGGTCGCCACGGGCTGTTAATCGGCCGACGGTGACTGTGAAGGGGCGCCGCCGCGTCGCGGCGGCGCCCCTCATGTGTTTAGATGGTCGACGTGATATCGCATCTGCAGGCTTCGTGTGTCGCAAGTGGGTCAGAGAAGGAGTGGCAAGGTGCTCAAGCTGTTCTATGTGACCGATATCCACGGGTCCAACGTCTGCTACCGCAAGTTCCTGAACGCGCTACCGATCTACGGCGTGGACGTGGCCATCCTCAATGGTGATCTCTTGGGCAAGGTCCTTATCCCTCTTGTTGAAAAACAGGGCGGTGGACGAGAGTGTCACCTCATGGGCCAGTACACGGAGATGAACTCCGCCGACGAAATCGCAGCCCTCAAGAAGACGATTGAGAATGCCGGATACTATTGGGCCGAACAGACCCGCGAAGAGTACGCGGCGATGAAGGACGATCCGGTCGCTATCGACGCCCTGTTCAAGGAGCGTGCTATCGAGCGCGTGGAGGAATGGCTCCAACTCGCCGACGAGCGCTTGGCCGGCAAGGACACCAAAGTCTATATCTGTCCCGGCAACGATGACTGGTGGGAGATCGACGACATGATCGCCCGGTCCAACTCGCTCCTACCCTGCGACGATATGGTGGTGGAGTTCGACCGGTACACCATGATCTCGTCCTCGCGCTCCAACCCGACACCGTGGGATACGCCGCGCGAAAGCCCTGAGGACGAACTGGCTGAGTACCTCGAGGGGCTCTGCCAGAGGGTGGGCACCTCCCCCAAGGACTTCGAGAACGTCATCTTCAACTTCCATGTTCCGCCGCACGGCTACTCACTCGACCTCTGTCCCAAGCTCGACGCGAACATGCGCATGGCAGCCGAAGAGAAGATCCATGCCGGTAGCATCGGGGCCAAGCAGGTGATCGAGAAGTATCAGCCCCTGTTGGGCCTGCACGGGCACATCCACGAATCGCGCGGTGCGCAGAAGGCGGGGCGCACTCTCATGATCAACCCGGGCAGCGAGTACTCCGAGGGAGTCTTGAAAGGTGTGGTCGTGATGATGGACAAGCTGAAGATCAAAGACTACGTCTTCACCTCGGGCTAATCCCGGGCCGGAAGGAGCCGACAGTGCCGACGCCGTTCATCCTCCCCAAGGACATCCCCCTCGACCAGTACCCCAAGCCGGAGATCTTTCTCAGCGAAGGGAAGCGGATAGTCGACGCGGCCCGCGACGCGGGATTCGACATGCGGGTGATGGGACCTCTCGCGCTCCACTACTGCTTCCCCGAGCGAGTGGATCTCTACGCCCGTCTGGAACGCCTAGGGGAACGCTACTTCACCGACATCGATTTCGTGGCCGACGGCAAGAGCGGCGGCAAGATGAAGGGCTTGATGGAGAAGCTGGGCTACGAGTGCGACGTCAACACGCTTATGATGACCGGCAAGACCCGCCAGATCTACTACGGCGGCGCCGTGCCCATGATCGATGTCTTCCTCGACAAACTCGACTACTGTCACGAGATCAGCTTCAAAGACCGCCTCAGGTTCGACCCCTACAGCATCTCCCTCACGGACATCACTCTCCAAAAACTGCAGATCTGGGAGATCAACGACAAGGATCTGAAGGACCTGGAGTTCCTGTTCACGGTGGCCGAAGTCGGGGACGATGACGACGGGAAGATCAACCGCACCTACGTCGCCCGGCGACTGGGCGACGACTGGGGCTTCTGGTATACGGCCACCACCAACCTGGGCAGGGTGAAGGCCCACGTGGAAGGCGTGCTGGCTCTCGATGAGGGTCAGAAGGCCTTCGTCAAGCAGCGTTGCGACGAGTTCCTGGCCCGCATCGAAGAGGAACCCAAGACCAAGAGCTGGCAGAAACGGGCCAAGAAGGGTACCGACAAGATCTGGTACAACACCAACTTCAGCGACTGGTGATAGCCGCCGGTTCCTGACGGTTCCTGACGGTTCCTGACAGGACCAGCAGCAGGCCACGAGGCCCCTCGCGCTCGTGCGGGGCCTACTTGACCCTCCAGCAGTCTGAGCCCCCCGTTGCCTCGGCCTCAGCCTTCTGCGCCTCCAGGATCTTCTCCGGATTGTTCATGTACTCCTGCACCGTCGCGTGGACAAGCTCGGTGTTGAGGATGTTGTAATTGAGTTCGTTGCGGCCGCTGATGTAGTCGGGCGGGCCGAAACCGACGCTCACCATCCTGTCCGTCGCCACCTTGCTCCTCACCCGGATGAGATCCGAGATCCGGTCGAGGGGAATATCGGTCTTCATGTTCTCCTGGATGGCCTTGAGGACCTTGGGAAAATTGAGAGCGAGGTCGGTGACCCCATTCTGGTAGAGCAGAGCCATGATCACGCAGCGCTGCCGGCGCATGCGGTCGTAGTCGCTGTTGCCGGTGCGAGAACGTCCGAAGGCCAAGGCTTCGTGACCATCGAGCTCCTGGATGCCCGGCTTGATGTCGTACACCTTGAAGTCCTCATCGGCTGTGGGGGGTGACAGCCGCACCCACACCCGCTCCTTCACGTTGATCTTGACGCCGCCGAAGGCATCCACCAGATCGACGAACCCTCCCATGTTCACCACCGCGTAGTGCTGGATAGGAATGCCCAGCAGCCGGCCGGCCGTGTCTTTGAGGACCTCCGCGCCCGGATCACCACCTTCCGGCGCCAGTTCCGGATGCTCGCTCGCCGCCTCGTACAGGTTGCTGATCATATCGACGTAGACATCGGTCTTCAGAGCCTTCGCAGCCGCCTCGCTGAGGGGCAGACTGCCGGTGTTGCGCGGGATGCCGAACAGAGCCACCGAGCCCTTCTCCAGATCCACCGTCGCCACCATGACCGAATCAGCGCGCGCACCTCTGCGCCCGTAGCCGGCATCGGTACCGATGAGAAGAATCGAGAGCCGCTGGTCCTCACCCCAGTCCAAGGGTGGCTCGGTCGTGGTAGTCGGCGCTTCGGTGGTGGTAGTCGTGCTGCGGGTCGTCACCGTAGACCCGGTCGGCGCTGTGGAGAGCGTGGTAGGGACTGTCGTTGTCGTGGTCGACGAGATAGACGTCGAGGTGGTGTCGGACACGTCCTCATCCACGAAGACCGTGATCAGGAAGTCCCGCGAGAGATAGGCGTAGTAGCCTGCCACCACGTGCGGCGCCAGCGTCAGGAACAGGAGGACGACAAGCCCCGCTCCGGCCAGGACACCGGCCATCGAGGAGCCGCGCCGAGACGGAGGCGGTGTCGGAGGTAAGCTCTCGAGATCGGCCGCAGGCCGGACCGCGGGTTCCGCGGGCGGATAGGTGTGGCTGTCTGGGCGAGGTCTCCCGGTCAGATAGGCGTCCAACACCGCGTACAGCCGGAAGGCCAGGAACACGACGTTGGCCGCGAGCAGAGCCAAGAGCACCGTGGGCTGGATGGCCCAGGCGAGAACCGTGTCCCAACCCACCATGCTCATCACCAACAGCATGGCCACGAGCACCGCAACGATCCCGACCAGGATCAACCCCCGCCGCCGGGCGCCGGCGGCGATCTGGCCGGTGCCGGGCACCAAGGCCGACAGGAAGGCATGAAGCAGGCGACGAACGTAGCTGAAGCCGCCGCGCGCGTAGCGATCGGCGCGCCTCATGACCCGGATTGCGAAACGGGCGGAGGCAGCGTCTCAATCGCTCCCCGCAAGACTACTGGAAGCATCTCACTCGTCCTGGCGTCAGGAAATCAGTTTGACCCCTCAGACTTGGCCGGCGAGGGCCCGGTTCCTGCTGGTCGGCACCGTATGGTAGTCCTTGTGAACCCGTCTGCACAGGGTAGGAGGTTGCCGGGGAGATACTGTCTAGGCGAACCGCTCCCGGCAAAGCGCCGCCACACGCATCGCCAGAGCCATGATGGTAAGGATGGGCGGCCTTCCCAGGGACTCCGGAAGGAGGGAGGCGTCCGCCACGTACAGATTCTGGGGCAGATGGTCGGCCTGCAACGGCCGGCGCTCTCGTCCGGAAAGGGGCATCATGCCCCCGGGGTGGCCCGCGTTCAGTGATCCCAGGAAGACAGAATCGCGCCGGGCTCCGAAAGAGGCGAGTATCTCCGTGCAGATCTCGGTCGCTGCGGCCAGCCGTTGCCGGTCACGAGACGTGAGAGTCTTCCGCAGGCTGCGCCCGTCGCCCACTGAACCGGCCTCGCTGTCGGCCAGCTTGATCATGAGAGCCGCGACGTCTTGGCGCGGACGTCTCCACGCCGGGTTGAAGAAGAAGCTCAGGTAGTCGAAGTACGGCGAGATGATGTAGCCCTCGCCCTGCACGAAGAACGGCATGGGGATGTCCTTGTCGAGATGTGCCCCAGGCGCCGGAGCCGCCACGCACAGCACCGGGTCGACGAAAAGGCGCTCCTCGGTGCGGATGCCGGAGCGAGCGAGGATGGCCGGCGTCCCCAGGCCTCCGGCCGCCAGCACCACCAGATCGGCCGGCAGGAACTCTCTGCGCCGACCTCGCCGCACGACGACCCCGGTCGCCCGCGCGCGTTCCCCGGCTCCCTCCATGACCACCCGTTCGACTTCGGCCCTGGTCAGCAGACGAGCTCCGTCGGCGACCGCCCGTCCCAAGTAGACGCGGCTGTCCCATTTCGCCCCGCTGGGGCAGCCGAGCACGCACCGGCCGCAGCGGACGCATCTTCTGTAGTCGACCAACTTCGGGGTGAGTCGCGGGTCGAGACCGAGTGCCTCGCAAGCAAGGAACAGTCCGCGAGTGGCCGGACGCCAGCGAGCCTGGTGGCCGGTGGACGGGGCAAGATCGACATTCAACCGTTCAAACTCCGGACCGAGATCAATGCCGCGGGCCAGAAGTCCCTCGTCGCAGCGCAGGGCGTTGGCGGTCGCGAGAGTCGTGGTGCCGCCCGTAGCCCTGCCGTGAACCACGGCCATGCGCTCCGCCGCCATGGTCACGCGCATGGCCGGGAAGAGAAGGCTGATCAGCCTAGGATCCAGGAACAGCCGTGTCGACCGGAGGCGTCCCACCCGTCCGAGATCACCCCCGTACGGCTTGAACTCCGCTCCAGCTTCGATCACGGTGGTGTCAAAGACGGTGGCAATGTCCCTCGCCACGGTCGCACCGCCCGCGCCGCTGCCCACCACGATGGCCCGTTTCATGTCTTCGCCCCCGCGGGTATCCCGGTTGCCGGGCTGCGTGGCGATGCGAGAGCGAGTGTGGCACAACAACAACGCCCGCTTCCGGTCAGCCGCTCATGGAATTCGAGCGAGGCACCGCCGAACAAGCCGTCCACCAGGCCCTGGTCGAGGGCTGATACCAAGCTACAAGCGGTCTCCGTGTAGTAGCGGGAGAAGAAGCAGCGCTCCACCCGCATCTCGCCGAGCGGCCCTCCGCTTACCTCAATGCCCATCTGCCGGTAGAACAACCGGAAGGCCGCGAAGGCGTCGTCGACGTCACGCAGACCGAGGCGTCGGCGCAGGGTGCCCCCGAGGCGCCGGGCCCCCGCGTGGAGGCGAGCACGCGCTGCTTCCACTGCTATGTCATCTCCGGCGCGCACCAGGCCCTCCGCCTCGTGCGCCGTGAAGCGCGCGTATCGGGCCAGGCGGGATTCGAAGGATGTTCCACCCCAGTCCGGAGGCTCCGCCCGGAAGCCCTCAGCCGTGACTCCCGTCAATTCATCCAGCATCCGTAGCTTGATCCTCGTCGGGAAGAAGCGCGTCAGGATCGTCAGGCGCAGATTCACGGGTGCCGCTCTTCCTCACCGCCGGTCGGCGGTTCCGCACCGGCCCCCTCTCCTACCTGATCGGAAGCCGGCCTCAGGCACAGCCACCAGACGAAGCACGGCGATGGCACCGTCCACGACGAGATTCGCCAGGTAGATGACGTACTGCTCCTGCAGCGCGAAGAGAAAGAGACAGATGACCGCGCTCGCGCCCTTGGCCTGGACGAGCATCCAGGGGAACCAGCGGACCAGCGGATGGCGAGCGGTCTGCCAGGCCAGCACCGTGACCATGTACATATAGGCCAGAGCCAAACCCAGATACAGAGTGTACGGCTCCGTGCTCGACTCCGGCCAGCCCAGACCCGCGGCCAGCCGGTTGAATGCGGCCAAGACCTCGGTCGGGATGGTCGCGAAGATCAGACCGACGGCGGCGAAGGTGACGGCCAAGCCGTACCCCGTCATCTTGACCAGGCGGATGTTCACCATCAGTGGACCCCCCGTCCCCACAGCCGCCGATTGAACTCGGAAGGCGGCCCGAAACTCACCCGATCGAGCATCCGCATGGCTTCTTTGGGACCCAGGGGCAGAGAAGCACGACGCCTGCCGGCGGCGGCCCGTGCGCCGGCCGCTGCGGCGCGATCACGGGCAGCGGCGCCGCCGGTCTCCGCGGCGCTCTCATAAGCCACGTCCCCCAGTAGCCTGTAGTTCTTGTTGATGAAGCAGCGACTCTCTCCGGGGAAGCGGCCCCGCATCTCCAGGAGCATGTCTTTGAGCGGCCGCTCGCGCACATTGCCGAAGGACATGGGGAGAAACACGCAGGGGCTGACCTCACCGAAGGCGTCGACGTAGACCATCTTGCAGCCCGCGTTGCAGCCGAAGTTCTCGGCGCCCTCGAAATGCCCCAAGTAGTTGACCGCCAGGCCCTGACCGGAGCGGCGCACGGCCCGGTTGCGCTCGTCCTGAAGACGCGCCAGTTCGAGGCGCTCCTCTTCACCGATGACCATGTCGTCGGACCAGAAGTCTTCCGCGGAGGGCTTGAGTTCGCTCAGCCAGGCCTCATCCACACCGAGGGAGTCGAGGAACGTGAGCAGCTTCTCGACCTGCCCGGTACGAATCATCTCTCGGCTAAGGACGGAGGAGACGCTCACATGCAGGCCCGGCACTGCTTTGAACATGCCGATGGCTTTCACAGCCGCGGCGAACGCCCCGGGGTAGCGACGCGAGGCGTCATGCCGGGTCGGCTCCCAGTGATCGAGGCTGACCGCAACCGAGAAGAGGCCCGCCGTCACCAGGTCTTCCGCCAGTCGCGGCGTGAGCCCGACGCCGGTGGTGAACAGCTTGACGGCCATATCGGTGGACGCGTGCGCTGTGATGTCTACGATGTCCTGGTTCAGCAGCGGCTCGCCCCCCGTGAAGCCGAGCCAGGCCACTCCCGCCTCGCGAAGATCATCGATCACCCCAAGGATCGTCGCCGTGTCCATGGGCACACCGGTACGCCGCTTGTTGTAGCAGTACTCACAATCCTGGGGACAGGCGTTGGTCAGGCCCACCTGGGCATGCGAAGGCCCGGGGTAGCGGCCGACGAGATGGTGGGAGACGAAGCGCTCGTACGCGCGCCCCGTGAGAGGAGGCAGATGCGAGTGGAGGATGAGGTTGTCACCGTAGCGCCTTACGGGGAAGCGGCTCATGTAACGCGCCATGAACAAAGATGCGCTGGGCTTCACCCGTAACATGTCGGGGTTCGCGGCCAAGACTTTTGCAAGAACCATCCGTTCAGTCTTCCCACGCATCTGAACCCCCTTTGGTCCTCCCCGAGCACGACTGGAAGGACACCTGCCCGACACTCCCTCAGTGGCTCACCGCGGGTCCGTCGCCCCCCTGCTACTAGTATGAGCCGTCGCGTGTCAGACGCAACACGGCCAGGGGTAGAGTGCAGCACTGGCCACGTGGCCGGTTTTGGGGCAGGATTGCAGGGCGCTGTTTGACACGCTATGGTACGAGTCAACACGAAGCACCCGATTCGGAGCCGGGAAGCATGAATGAAGCCGTACGAATACTTCTTTACGCGTTGGTCGCCGCGGCCAGCCCGACAGCCCTTCTGGCCACCCTCGCCGTTCTCTCCAGTAAACGAGGCCGCCTCAACGGCATCGTCTTCATGGCCGGGTTCGTACTCGCCCAGTCGATCGTGCTTATCGTGGTGTACATCTTGGGATCCACTGCCAATGACACCCCGCGCGACACTGTGAACGCATATGTCGAACTGGCGGTCGGGGCTGCACTCATCGTAATCAGCCTCATCAGACCCAATCTCCCGCACCGGCAGGCCCCTCGCACTTCTCCGAGGACCGAGGCGGTGCTCGAAAGACTCCGTGGAGTCACGCCTGGACTCGCTCTCGGCTTCGGGTCACTTCTCGGCGTGGGGGCGAAACGGCTGGCCATCACGATCGTAGCTGCTGGGACGCTCGCTCTCTCCGCGCAGTCGGGCGCACAGACCGTCTGGCTCGCCGTCCTCTACGTGGTCGTGGCCACGTTCATCGTCTGGTTTCCCGTCGTCTATTCCGCGATCCTCGGCAGGCGCGCAGAAGACTTGGTGGCCCGAACCAGGAAGAAGACCGAAGGACGAGGCGGCCATTATCTGTTCATCGCGGGACTCGTGTTGGGGGTGGTCCTGGTCGCTCACGCCCTGGGACGGCTTCTGGCGTAGCGGGCGCAGTTGCCTGCAGGGGGCGAAGCCGGCGCCGCCGACCAAGGGCGTTAGTCCACGGAGACCAGGAGCAGCCATCGGCAGCGACGCTGGCGCCTCGCACAAAGCCTCGCGAAGAGCCGTGGTCGCGTGACGGCGAAAGTCACTGCGTGCTTCCTCCTTTGAGCGCCCGCAGACAGCCTGCGCCTTCCAATCGGTGGGCCACTCAGCGTCCACGTGGACCGCTCCCGAGATGCTCGCATGCACGCAGCCGGGTAGTGCGGATATGATGCACCGAGCGTTCCCGTGTCCGTTGCACGCCGACGGCTTGGCAGTCAGCACGACAGCATGGCACTCGACCGCGAGCGCCGCTTTCGCCCCCAGACCCTTCCGGTCCACCGGATCGAGCCCCACCCAGATCGCAGGCCTGGGTCGATCGACCGCGGAAAGCAGAGTGGCCAATCCGCCGGCGGAAAAACCCATCAGGCCGACTCGCGACGAGTCGATCATGTCGCTCCAGGCCGCGCTCGCGCAGAGATGCGCCCGCAACTCGGTGAGAAAGCGACCGTTGCGGGCGGGGTCACCCCAAGCAGGCAGATCCGGCACCGCAGCCACGAAACCCTCTCCGGCCAGATGCAGACCCCATCCGGACATATTGCGACGATTGCGCCAGAACCCGTGAGCTACGATCACCAGAGGTGCCCTGCCCGATGCGTCGGGCAGGTAGACATCCACGTCGGCGGCGCCCGCGGGTAGCCGCACGATGCTGGTCTGGACTCCGGCGCGCGACCGAGTACTCATGATATTCCAGCTCTGTCCCTTCATGACCCGTTGCTCCCGATGCGGCGAGGAAGCTCTGATGGCTTGTCAGTCACGGTATTAGAGAGCAAGCCGACGCGGGGAATCGAACCCCGGACCTGCTCATTACGAGTGAGCCACATACTGCAGTGCTATGCCGGTCCTTCCGTTCATGCGGTATGTGCGAGCACGCAGTAGGTGCACAACTCAGGCGGCAGACCTAGCATGTCTCGGTTGATGCGCGACTGTGAGCTATCCTGCGGCGGATGGCCTTTTCGATCTCCACGATCACGTGTATGCCGATGCCTACCCCCATGATCCACGCCCAGGCCGCGAGCGAGATGGGCGCGGTCTTGAACAGTCGGTTCATGCCCGGCAGATACGTGATAAGGAGTTGTAGAGCCACCATGAGGCCCACGCCTCCAAGTACAAAGTGATTCGTTCGTAGACTCACCGTCCACGATGGAGCAGTGAGTGACCGACAGTTGAACAAGTAGAACATCTGTCCAAACACGAAGACGTTGACCGCGACTGTGCGAGCTTCTTCCAGACTGTATCCCGTCTGCTCCGCATACTCGAAGAGGCCGAACGCGCCGGCCAACAGCAGCACCCCCACGAGACCGATGCGGCCGATCAGCACCCTATCAAGGATGGGCGTATTGGGGGCCCTTGGTGGCCGCTGCATGATCCCGTCTTCCTTGGGCTCGAACGCCAGCATGAGACCCAGAAGAACGGCCGTAGTCATGTTGATCCACAGAATCTGCACAGGCAGGATGGGCAGCGCCACTCCGGCGAAGATGGCGGCCAGGATGACCAGTCCCTCGCCCAAGTTGGTGGGAAGTGTCCAAGCGATGAACTTGGTCAAGTTGTCAAACACCCCGCGACCTTCCTCCACCGCAGCCTCGATGGAGGCGAAGTTGTCGTCGGTCAAGATCATGTCCGCGGCTTCTTTGGCCACCTCGGTGCCGGTGACGCCCATCGCCACTCCGATGTCCGCCTGCCGTAAGGCGGGAGCGTCGTTGACCCCATCGCCCGTCATGGCCACAATATGACCCCGGCTCTGCAGCGCGTTCACCAAACGCAGCTTCTGCTCAGGAGTAACGCGGGCGAACACAGTGGTCTTTTCGGCCGTGTCGGCGAGATCCACATCGCTGATGGTGGCCAGTAGCGTGCCGTCGAGTGGCGTCGTGTCGTCCATGCCGGCACTGCCGGGTGGGCGAAGATTCAGTTGACGGGCGATGGCGGCTGCAGTGAGAACGTGATCGCCGGTGATCATCTTGACCTGGACGCCGGCGGTATGGCAGGCTTTGACGGCTGCCCTGGCCTCTGCGCGCGGCGGGTCGATCATCCCCTGCAGCCCCAAGAAGACGAGACCCGTCTCCACGTGCAGGTGCGTAATCTCACCGATGTCCGCGGGCAGATGCTTGTGAGCAAAGGCGAGCACGCGGAGACCCTGCGAGGCCATCTCCGAGGCCAAATCTTCGATCCTCTGCTTGCGCACACGAATCAAGGAACCGTCACTTGCGAGCTCGAACTCGCAGCGAGGCACCACCTTCTCCACCGCCCCTTTCACGTAGACGACGCCGGCCTGCGCGACGGCTGAATCGCCCGTAGGATGGGGGGCTGTCTGCAGCCCTCGTGGCGAAACCACTCGATGAAGGGTGGCCATGTACTGATGCGCAGATTCGAAGGGCACTGTATCCATCCGGGGGAAGAGGTGCCCCAGCTCTTCGTGGCCCAACCCTGCTTTGGCGGCCACTACGATCAGCGCGCCCTCGGTGGGATCTCCGCTAATACGCCAGAGCCCCTCCTCCTGATAGAGCGAACTGTCGTTGCAGAGCGCTCCGGCGCGCAGGAGTTCGATCAGCCCGGGAACGATGGCACTGGCGGCCGACTCATCCCTGGGCGCGGTCTCCAGCACCTCCGCAGAGGTGACGATCGTACCCTCAGGATCATATCCGCCGCCCGTGACATGGTAGACGCTGTTTCCAGCCACGATGCGCTGCACGGTCATCTGGTTCTCGGTCAGCGTGCCGGTCTTGTCAGAGCAGATAACAGTGGTGCTCCCCAGAGTCTCCACCGCCGGGAGTTTGCGAATGATGGCGCGGCGACGGGCCATCCTCGACACCCCGATAGCCAGGGTGATGGTGACCGCAGCCGGCAGGCCTTCCGGAATGGCGCCCACCGCCAGTGCGACCGCAGCGAGGAACATATCTACCAGCGGTTCGCCACGTATCACTCCGACGATGGCGGTGATCGCCGCCATCCCCAGGATGATATAGAGCAGCAATCTACTGAACTCGGCTATCTTCTGGGTGAGGGGAGTCTTGATCTCGTGCGCTGTGGCGATGAGGCGCGAGATGCGCCCGACCTCGGTGGCGTCACCCGTCGTCACGACCACACCAGCGCCTTGTCCGGCAGTCGTCAGAGTGGAGGCGTAGGCCATGTTGGCCCGGTCGGCCAGCGCGGTCTCCTCGGGGAGGGGATCGACGAGCTTGTCCACGGGTAGCGATTCTCCGGTAAGGGCCGACTCGTCGATGCGCAAGTCACGCGAGTAGGTAAGCCGCATGTCGGCCGGGACCTTGTCTCCAGCTTGGAGAATGACGACGTCACCCGGCACCAATTCAGTTGCCGAGAGGCGCACCCGCCGACCATCGCGAACCACGGTAGCCTCGGAGACCATGACCCGAGACAAGGCTTCGATGGCCTTGACGGCTTTGGCTTCCTGCAAGAAGCCGATGATGGCGTTGATCACGACCACCCCGAAGATAACCCCGGCATCCACCCACTCGCCGAGCGCGGCCGTTACCGCGCCCGCTGCGATCAAGATGATGACCAGGGGCTCATTGAACTGGGCCAGCACTCGGCGGAGGGTGCCGGGGCCCCTGGCCGGAGTGATGGTGTTCGCCCCGTACTCGGCCAGACGTACTTGGACATCGGAGGCGGTGAGACCCCGCTCCAGGTCCGTTCCAAGTGCACCAACGGTGTCGTCGATCGAAAGGCGGTGCTCGTGCATCGGGTCTCCCTGCTTCTGACTTCGTCCGGTACCTGTGCGGCGATCGATGTCGTCCTCAGGAGGTGTTCCCCGGCCTCCGTTCAGTCCCCGGTCAGGCGCCTTGCGGCCTCCAACTACTTCTCCCTGGTCTTCTCCACTGCTTCCTCGGGCAGTTCCGGCACGGGCGGCTCCTTGTTCCATCTGATGGCTTCAAGGTCCTCATACACATGCTGCTTGTCGAAGCTCGTTAGAATGGGATTTTCTGTCCTTGGGCGAGTAAGCCGACGCGGGGAATCGAACCCCGGACCTGCTCATTACGAGTGAGCCGCTCTGCCATCTGAGCTACGTCGGCGTGGGGAGCCGAAAGTTTATAAGGTCGGCACGCGCCTGACAAGCGCCCGAGTGAGTCGTCCCTGACGGTCCAGCCTGATCGCACCCCGGTTGCCACGCACCACACCGGCGGTATCCGACCCAGGGAAACTCTGCTCCGGCAGGCTTCTAGTCTCCCGAGCCTCCGCCTGCCGCGCCTCCGCCTCCGGCGCTCTGACCGTCGCCGCCCCCGCCACCTGGCGCGCCCTGGCCGCCACCCGGACGCCGTGGCCTCCGCCGGCGCCTGGATTTGCGCTCGCCGCTCGGGGGCTGATCGCCGCTACCGCCGTCTGCGGCACCGCCCTGCCGGGGCTGAGCGGACTTCTCGCCGCTCCCTCCGCTGGTGGTGCCCGCCGCTGCACCGGCGCCGTCAGGGCCCGAACCGGCCGAGCCCTTGCCCCGCCGTCCCCGGCTGCGACGTGAACGCGCGCGCCGAGACTTGCCTGCCTCGCCCTGGTCGGTGCCGTCGCCTTGGCCGGCGGCAGACATGGCCGCAGTCATCGCCGCCGCCACGGCGGCCTGGGGTGCTTCGTCGTCGTCATCCGTGGGTATGAGGCTGAAGTCGAGGACCGGATACTCACCCGGCCGCAGGGCCTGCTCTTCCTCGATCGGCGGCGTGAACACGAGCGTGCCGTCCTCCTGCACCTCACAGTCGGCCAGCCGGAGATCCGCGGAACCGCCCTCCTCCATGCGCACGGTGATGGACTCCTTGGGGACGTTGAACCCCGTGATGACACTGTTCCCGGCCGGGGTCACGACCTTGGTGCCCCGAGGCGGAGCCTCCTTGCGAAAGCGGACGTATTGCTCTTGCTCGTACTTGAGGCAGCACATGAGGCGGCCACAAAGACCCGATATCTTGATGGGATTGAGGGGCAGGTTCTGCTCCTTGGCCATGCGGATGGAGACAGGTTCGTCGTCTCCGGGGAAGAGCGTGCAACACAGGTGGCGGCCACAAGGCCCCAGACCCCCCACCATGCGTGCTTCCTCGCGCGCCCCGACCTGCCGTAACTCGACGCGCATATTGAGTTCCTTGGATAGATCACCCACCAGGGCGCGGAAGTCTACACGCTCGTCGGAGTAGAAGTTGAAGGTGATGCGCTCGCCCCCGAAGGAGATGTCGGCGTTCACCAGCTTCATGTCGAGTCCATGGGCCTCGACGAGCTCGCGGCACTTGGCCATGGCCTCCTTGCGCATGCACTGACTGCAGGCCTGGGCCTCCAGATCCTCTGCGCCGGCGACGCGCACGACCTTCTTGAGGGGAGCGGGGAGCGTGGAGTCCTCGACGTGGTGGGTGGGTTCGACCACTTGGCCGATCTCAGACCCCTTGCTCGTCTGTACTATGACACGGTCTCCTCGGGCCAATTCCAGCCCGGCAGAATCAAAATGATAGGTCTTGGTCCCATCTTGGAACACGACCCCTATGACATCGGCCACTGAATCAGGGCCTCCTTAATACTTCGAAACATGTCCCCGATGGCGCATCGGGCATCAACATTATAGCGGAGCCGTTCCTGAGCCTCCCGCACCGCCAGTACGGCGCTCGTGTAGCCCAGTAGGCGCTCGGGCCGGGCCGCCGCCCGCAGATCTGGTAGCCGGTCCTGGTTGAGCACTGCCGCGTCCGCTCCGACGGACACGGCCGCCAAGTCTCGGTACCAGCCGGCGTAGGTACGCGTCACGGCGCTGAGCCCTTGGGTGGCAAGACGCCGCTGTTGGCGCTTGAGCTTCTCGTCATGGCGTTTCTGCAACCAGTTGCGGGTGCGGGCGTCCCCCGCCCATTCCAAGGCCTGGCGGAGTTCGGCGTCCAGTTTGGCTTCCCGCTCAGCCGACCGGCCATCGACGGTGGCGAGCACATCGTCCAGGGCCACCTCGGCGTCCCATAAGCTGCCTTGGGGCAGATCGCGGGCCAGGTCGAGGAGCAACGTCCTTTGCCGGCGGGCATCCTCCGAAGCGGCCAGCTCCCGAGCATAACTCAGGCTTCCCCCGGCCACCCGAGAGAGAAGCTCTGCTTCGGCGGCGGGTAACCCCGCGCGCCGGCGTAGGTCGGCGATCATGGCCGGCAGAGGCACGGGGCCGAAGGACACCGACTGGCAGCGCGAGACGATGGTGGGCAGCAGCCGCTCGGGTCGATCGGTGACCAGGATGAAGAACACGTGTCCGGGTGGCTCCTCCAGAGTCTTGAGAAAGGCGTTGGCCGCATCCACGTTGAAACTGTCGGCCTCCAGGAAGACATAGACTTTGGCGCGCGCCTCGAACGGACGATAGACGGCATGCAGGTTGATCGTGGCGATCTCTTCCTTGCGGATGAAGTTGCCCTCCGGAGCCACAATCTCGACATCGGGATGGAGGCCGTCCTGCACCCGTTTGCAGGTCATGCAGGTACCGCACCCCGAATGTGGACAGGCCAGACCGGCGGCAAAAGCCAAAGCGGCTTCCGTCTTGCCCACCCCGGGCGGACCGAGCAACAGGTAGGCATGGGACGGCCCCTGCTCGAGCGCGCGCTCAAGGATGGACACCGCCATGTCCTGCCCCACTATGTCTGCGAACAAGGCCCGCACGGCGTCTCCTCGGACCTAGTGACTGAACAATTCGAACTCTTCCTCGACCGCCGCGCGCACCCGGGCCTGGACCTCGCCCTCGTCGCCCCGGGCGTCCACGCGACGGATGCGATACGGATGCAGGAGCAGGAGTTCCTTGAAGCCCTCACCCACCCGCCTGTGGAAGTCGTCGTCTTCAGCTTCGAGGCGATCGGGCACAGCCGCCACGCGGGTCGCGCGGACGGCGTCCTCGAGATCGAGAAGGAGGGTCAGATCGGGAAAGAGACAATCCGTGGCCCAGACGTTGAGCGTGGTGATGTCATCGATCCCCAGTCCCCGCCCAAAGCCCTGATACGCGAGTGACGAGTCGATGTAGCGGTCGCACAGCACCACCTGACCGTCCTTGAGAGCGGGCCGGACGACCTGCTCCACGAGATTGGCCCGCGCGGCCGCATACAGCAAGGCCTCAGCCCGGGCCGACAGGCCGTGATGACGGGGATCGAGCAACACCTGCCGCACAGCCTCTCCTAAAGGGGTCCCGCCGGGCTCGCGGGTCAGCAAGACCACATAGCCCTGCTCCCGCAGACCGGCCGCCAGGAGTTCCATCTGGGTCGACTTGCCGCAGCCGTCGAGACCCTCGAACGTGATGAACAGACCCTTGTAGCCACTTCCCATACCCGCCAGGACCGACTCATCCAGGCCGGCGTCCTCAGGAAGCGGAGGCAGATCGGTTCCCACGGACGCCTCCCCGTTAGTCCTCGGCGCCGGTCGACGTGGTGACCGCAGCCGCCTTCTTCGTGGTCGTCTTCTTGGCGACGGTCTTCTTCGTGGTCGTCTTCGCCGTCGTCTTCTTCGCGGGAGCCTTCTTGGCGGTGGCTTTCTTCGCCGCCGTCTTCCTTGCCGGCTTCACCGCCGTCGCTCCCTCACCCTCGCCGGCAGCCAAGCTCTTCGCCGCCTGTGCCGCCTTCTTCTCCCGGTATTCGGCCTTGGTCGGGCATTCGGGGTCGAGGCATAGGATCCAGGGGCGGCGACCGCCCAGTATCTTCACCTTGGGACTGCCGCACTGCTGGCACACATCCCCGGTGCTGATCACGTCCCCGCGCTGGGGCAGGGGATAGGTCTGGTCGCAATCCGGATACCCTTCGCAGCCCACGAAGCGCTTCTTGGTGGCCTTGGAGCGGATGATGCGGATGCGATTGACCCCGCATTTGGGACACTCCCCCAAGATACGGTCGTCGGTGATGCCCTCGAAGATCTTGGCCGCCACCTGCTCCTTGTTCTGCTCGAGAGAGCTGTAGGCCTGCCGCAACAGATCACGTGAGATGGTGACCACCTGCTCCTTGGTGAGATCGCGCTCGGAGATGAGATCCATATCCTTCTCGAGCTGGGCCGTCATCTCCGGAGAAGCGATGCGAGGCGCGAACTCCGTCAAGGCCTCGGCCATCTTCATGCCCATCTCCGTCGGCTCGATGGGGTTCCCGTGCACGTAGCCGCGATCGTACAGGTTCTGGATAATGGCGTGACGCGTGGCCTTGGTCCCCAGATTGTGCTTCTCCATTAATTCGATAAGCGGGCCCTGGCCATAGCGAGATGGAGGCTGCGTCTCCTTGCCGTCCAGTTGCTTGTCGATCAGTCGAACCGAGTCGCCGGTCTCCAGCAGTGGCAGCTCGGAGTCCTTCTGACGGCTGTAGTGGTAGAAGTCGAGCCAGCCCGCGCTCACCACCCGGTTGCCTCGGGCGAAGAAGGGTTCCCCGGTCAGCTCGAGATCGACGCGATTGGATTCCATCACGGCGTCGTCGGCCAAGGTGGCCATGAAGCGTCGGGCGACCATTTCGTACAAGCGCCATTCGCGATCGCCAAGGTCGCGGCGCCGCGGAGCCCCCGTGGGGTAGATGGGCGGATGGTCGGTGGTCCGCTTGTTTCCCCGACTGGGATGAAGAGCCGATTGAGCCAGCAGACGGCCGGCCTCAGGCCCAAACTCCCCCTGAGCCAGTATCTCCAAGGTCTCACGGAGATCGAGAGACGTGGGATAGACGGTGTTGTCGGTGCGTGGGTAGCTGATGTGCCCCGCCATGTACAGATCCTCGGCGATGCGCATGACCGCCGCGGCGCTGTAGCCCAGAGAGGTGGCAGCGCTGGTGAAACTGGTGGTGTTAAAGGGAGCGGGACGAGGCACCTTTCGTTTCGTCTGTTTGACGGCGGTGACGAGAGCCGCGCCGGCCAGCTTCTGGAACACCGCTTCGGCTTCCGCCTGATCCAAGAAACGCTCTTTCTTGTGCACCGCGGAGAAGATCTGTCCATCGGCATCGAGGTCGACCTTCACCACCCAGTAGGGCTCGGAGACGAACGCCCGCCGCTCCAACTCACGCTGCGCTACGAGCACCAACGTGGGCGTCTGCACCCGGCCCACACTGAGGAAGGAGCTGCCCAGACGTGATGTGGCCAGGGAGACGAACCGAGTCAGCGTGGCTCCCCATATGAGATCGATGTCCTGACGGGCCTCGCCCGCCCAGGCCAGGGGTTCGGAGAGGTGATCGAGTTCAGAGAAAGCCCGCTTGATCTCTCCGGGGGTCAGAGCCGAGAACCGCGCCCTACGCACTCCCCGCACGAGGCCGGGATTCTCTTCCAGGACCAGATTGAGGGCCTCCAGACCGATCAGCTCACCCTCGCGGTCGAAGTCGGTGGCGATGATGAGAGCCGACGCGTCGACGGCCAACTTGCGAATGGCCCGTACCACCGACTTCGCCGTCTCGGTCTTGACCAGAGGCGCGTCGATGAGGGCCTTGGGCTCGACCTTGCGCCACTCCGAGAACTCGGGAGGGAAGTCGACTTGCACGACGTGCCCCTTTAGACCGACGGCGGTGCTTTCCCCGCCCTGCTCGTCGGTGAAGCTGTAGAAGGGGATCTTCATGAAGGCGTCTTGTTTGACCCCGTTGCTGGAGAGGATCCCCGCGATCTTCTTCGCGGCGTCGTTCTTCTCGGTGATGATCAGTCGCACCAGGCAGACTCCTCGTGGGCAGGCGTTTCAGCCGGGAAAGATAGCACGCCGTCGAAGAAACAGAGACACGTAGGAAGCATGAGTACCCGGCGGTCGGCCCCCAAGAGTCTGAGCAAGGCTCGCGGCGCCTCGGCTCCGGGAGTCGCTACTCAGTTGTTGTTGATCGCGTCCGCCACCTGCGGAAAGATGGAGAAGACCCCATCGAAGCCGGTTATGCGGAAGATCTTCAGAAGATAGGGGTCGTCGAGGACGAGCTGGAAATCACGGGCATCGGCATGTGCCCGCTGCTGACCGGCGACCAACACCCCCAAACCGGTGGAGTCGATGAACTGCACCCGGCTCAGATCCAGCACGAACCGATCGCGCCCCTCAAGTGCCTCGGCCAGGATGTCCTTCAACTGGGGGGCTGTATAGACGTCGATCTCGCCCCCGACGTGGATGACCTTCACCCCGTCGATAGAGTCGATGGCAACAGACAGATTCACATGTGTCTCCTGGTGCTCTGGCTCCACAGTGTGGGCAACAAACCCGCCCCGCGGTCGATCATGGAGTCGTGGTGGCGGTGGTGCTGGTGGTCGTGGGCGGCTGACTCAATTTCTCGATCTCACCGCGTACCGTGGTGGCCATGTCGCTGTTCGGAGCAAGGTCCAAGAACTTCTGCCAGGCAAGGATGGCGGCCTGCGTGTTGCCGAGCGCCTTCTGCGCCGAGCCCAGTTTCAAATAGACGTCCGGGTTGCTCACATCCACCTCAGTGGCCTTGTTGAGCACCGCCACGGCAGCCGCATAGTTGCCCACGTCCTGGCTCATGTAGAGGTTGGCGAGCCTCATGTAGAGGTCCTTCTGCGCCGGGTCGGCCTTGAGGGCCAGCTCCAGATACGCGGCCGTCCGGACCAAATCGCCGCTCTCCTGATACACCGTGGCCAGACCGATTAGAGCGGCCGCGTCGTTGGGATTCGCAGTCAGCAGCGCCTGGTAGGCGGCGATCTTCTCTTCTGGCGTCTGCGGAGCGTCAGGGGTCTTGTTGCCGCCGGTGAACAGTTCCGACAGATTGAATCCGGCGCCTCCCCCGTAGCCGACGCCCATGAAGAGGAAGCCCGCGGCGAACACGATGGCCAGGATCAGGGCGACCCACCTGGCCCACTTGTTGATGCGCCTTCGATCAAGCAGCACAGTATTCTCCTCATCATATAGATCCCTGGAAACCTCCGCTCCCAGGAGCTACCACAGATGTTCCGCGGTGCGCCTGGAAGATTATGCCGCATTCCGGCGTCCGCGACTACCGAGGCGATCATCGGAGGGCATCCGCTGCCGGCGAACGGATAACCGCCGGGGTCCCCGGTCTGAACCTTCAGTCCTCCGACGTCACGCCCGGAGCCCCAGTTTCCTCCTCACCGCGTCGAACGCCATCGACACGTCGGCGCTCTCAGCCGCTGGAGCAAGGGGTCGAGTCGGCCCGGCCTCGAAGACGAAACGACCCTCGACCAAGGTCGCGTTCACGTCGCTGCCGAACGCACAAGAGACGATCAGCGCCTCCAGATCTTGTGCGCCAGAAGCGCCGTCGGGCAACCTCAACGCGGTCAGGTCGGCCCGTTTGCCGGCTTCGATGGTGCCCAATTCGTCAGCCCAGCCCAGCGCGCGGGCTCCGTCTATTGTTGCCATGCGCAGCACGTCGGCCGGCGTGAGCAACTGCGAGGCAGAGAGCCCGGTCGAGCGGCTTTGGGCGGCAGCGATCGCCGCGCGCATCTCCGCAAACATGTCTAGGCTCGCGTTGGAGGCCAGACTATCCGTACCCAGCCCCACGTGGACGCCCGCCGCCCGCAACTCGGCGACAGGGGCGATGCCGCAACACAGATGGGCGTTGGAGCGCGGGCAGTGAGCCACCCCGGCCTGGGCCTCAGCCACAAGGCGGATATCATCAGCGTCGAGATGGACACAGTGGACGGCCAGGGTGGCCGGCCCCAAAGCGCCGGCAGAGACCAGATGGGCGACCGGCCGCAGACCGGGGGCCGTCCAACGCCGGCCTTTCCACAGATTGGCCGCTTTGTAGGCTAGAGCGATGCTGCCCGACCCGCTCTCCAAGAGTTCGACCTCGGCCGGCGATTCGGCCACGTGGGTGGCCAGGTGCAGCCCTTCGCGCGCGGCGTAGCGGGCGATCTCCCTGTACAGCCTCCACGACACCGTGTAGGGAGCGTGCGGAGACAGACCCACCTCGACCAGGGGGCCGCCCACCGATTGCAGCACAGCCAAACGCTCCTCCATACGCTCCATGATGCCCGGCACGTCGGCCTCGTCGAGGCCGATGACCTCCAGGTAGACGCGGGCGCGCAGCCCGGCTTCGCCGGCTGCGCGCGCCGCCGTCCAGCCCTCGAACGATGTGTCGGCGATGCAGGTGATGCCATTACGCAGGCACTCCTCGGCCCCCCAACGCGCGGACACAGCGTAGTCCTCAGGCGAAAGCTTCCGCCGGGTACGGAGCAGGCGCAGCATCCACTCGCCGAAGCCACACGAGGGACTGAAGCCGAGAAACGCGGAGTAGTCCAGATGACTGTGGGCGTTGATGAGTCCCGGCAAGAGGGCGCAGCCCGGAAAAGCGCGGACCTGCGCGGCGCCCGCCTGGCGCGCCATCTCCGCGGCAGGCCCCACGGCCTGTATGCGTCCATCACAGATCAACACGGCCCCATCGGGGAAGGGAGGACCGTTGATGGGAACGATCCAATCGGCTTCGAGAAGCATGGTGCCGCTTTCCATGAGCGTGGGCCTCCGCGGGCCGAAGCAGGCTAGGTCAGTTGAAGAGCGTGGAGAAGGCGCCGACGACGGCGTCCCACAGCCACGAGGGGAAGATCCCGATGACCAGCGTCGCCACAGCGGTGATACCCAGTCCGGCCGCCATCCCGCCGGAGATGGGGCCGCGCAGGGTGAAGTCCACCTCGGGCTCCTTGAAGAACATCACGATGATCACGCGCAGGTAGTAGTAGGCGGAGACGGCGCTCAGAATGACGCCCACCACCGCCAGCCACACCAGATCGGCCCCCACTATGCCGGCGAAGAGGTAGAACTTACCGATGAACCCCGCCGTGCCCGGGATGCCGGTGAGCGAAAGCAGGAAGAGCGAGAGCAGGATGGCGGCCCACGGCGACCTTCGGCCCAGTCCGGCGAGGCTCTTGAGCGAATAGTCGAAGGCCGGGTACTGGGCCTTCAGGTAGGTGAGCACTCCGAAAGCACCCAGGTTCATGAAGGTATAGGCGGCCAGATACAGCAGCACCGCCTGCCCCGGGTAGGAGTTCAGACTCCAGCCCATGGCCCCCACACCGGCCAGCAGGTAGCCGGCATGAGCTATAGAGGAGTAGGCCAGCATGCGCTTCACGTTGCTCTGCACCAAGGCGAAGACGTTGCCGGTCAGCATGGTGAGAACGGAAAGGACGATGAAGAACACACCCCATTCCACCCCTATCCCCGGGAAAGCCAGGATGAAGGCGGCCATGACCACCGAGAAGGCGGCCGCTTTGGGGCCCACGGAGAAGAAGGCGGCCACGGGAGTGGGAGCGCCCTGGTAGACGTCGGGAGTCCACATGTGGAACGGTGCGGCCGAGATCTTGAAAGCCAATCCCACCCCCACCAGGAAGACGGCCAGGAGTATGCCCGCCGTCGCGCCCTGGCTGCCGAGGGCCAGTCCGATGGCCTCGTAGTTGGTCGCTCCCGCCAAGCCGTACACGAGAGATATGCCGTACAGCATCACGGCCGAGGCGAAAGAGCCGGTGAGGAAGTACTTGAGCGCCGATTCGTTCGACTTCTCCCGATAGCGGAAGAAAGCCGCCAGCAGGTAGAGGGAGATGGTCATGAGCTCCAGGGACACGTAGAAGAGGATCAGATCACGGGAGGCGGCCATGAGATCCATGCCGATAACGGCAAAGAGCAGGAGGGCGTAATACTCGCCCATGTGGCGGCCGCGTGACTCCAGATACTCGGACGACATGAGTGTGGTCAGCACCGCTCCGGTGGCGAACAGCACGTTGAAGAAAACAGCCCAGTCGCTGAGGACGATCATGTCGTTGAACGCCGAGCGGTCCTCGCCGAGGAAGGCCAGCGAGACCGCCGCCGAGGCAATGAGTCCCGTCAGGGCGATGGCGATGACAGTGGTCTTGTCGGCCTTAAGGAAGGGCTCGACCAGCAGGACAAGGCATGCGGCCACCAGCAGGATGAGTTCGGGGATGACGGGGATGATGTCTATGGCCTGCATCTAGAACCCCCCGAACCAGGACGTGGCCAGTTGGAGCAGGCCTGTGCCGTGCTCAGCCAGGTAGGGCTGCACCTGCGCCATGATGGCCTGCGCGGGAGCGTGCAGCAGATTGAGGAAGGTGTGCGGGTAGATGCCGATCCATATGGCCAGGCCCACCAGCGGCAGCAGGGTGACGATCTCGCGTACGCTCAGGTCCTTGAGCGACAGCCACTTCTCGTTGGTCTGCTGGAACATGGTCCGCTGGTACAGCCACAGGAGGTAGGCGGCTCCGGCCACGATGCCCACAGAGGCGATGGCCGCGAACACGGGCGAGAATTGGAAGGCCCCGATCAGGATGAGGAACTCACCCACGAACCCGTTCAGACCCGGCAACCCCAGACTCCCGAGCACGAACAGGCTGAAGAAGGCCGCCGCCACGGGCATGGGCTTGGCCAGTCCACCGTAGTCCTTGATGAGACGGGTGTGCGTACGGTCGTAGAAGAAGCCCACCATCATGAACAGGGCCCCCGTCAACACCCCATGGTTGACCATCTGCAGCACCGAACCCTCGATGCCCTGCTGGTTGAACGTGAAGAGCCCGGCCGTGACGAAGCCCATGTGGCTCACCGAGGAGAAGGCTACCAGCCGCTTCATGTCGGTCTGAACGAGGGACATGACCGCCCCGTAGACGATGGCGATCACGGAAAGGATCATCACCGGCACCATGGCCCGCACCGCCATCTCCGGGAAGAAGCCGACGCAGAAGCGGATCATGCCGTACACGCCCATCTTGAGGAGCACGCCGGCCAGGATCACCGAACCGGCCGTGGGCGCCTCGGTGTGGGCATCCGGAAGCCAGGTGTGCACCGGGAACATGGGCACCTTGATGGCAAAGGCGAGGAAGAAGGCGGCGAACGACCAAGCGGCCACCGTGCCGGGGAAACCGACCTGCTGGAGGGTCTGGATGTCGAAGGTCAGCGGACCGCCGCTCTTCGCGTACCACCACACCACAGCCAGGATGGCGACCAACATGAGCACAGAGCCCGCAAACGTGAAGAGGAAGAACTTGATCGCCGCGTAGATCCTGCGCGCGCCACCCCACAGCCCGATGATGAAGTACATGGGGATGAGTTGGATCTCCCAGAACATGTAGAAGAGGAAGAGATCCATGGAGACGAACACGCCCAGCATGCCCGTTTCCAGCACCAACAGGCTGATGAAGAAGGCCAAGCTGCGGTCTTTGATGGAGTTCCAGGAACCCAGGATGGCCAGAGCCGTGAGAAGCGTGGTGAGGATGATCAGGACCAGAGAGATGCCGTCGATGCCCACATGATAGGAGATGCCCAGACTCTCGATCCAAGACACGTTCTCCTGAAACTGGAAGTCCGCGGTGCTCGCGTCGAACTGGAAGGCAAGGACGATGGCCAGCGCCAGGGTGAAGAGGCTGGTCACGAGCGCAGTGGCCTTGTAAGCCTGAGGACGTCCGCGCATGAAGAGCAGCATCAACACCGCCCCGGCCACGGGCAGGAAGGTCAGGATGGTGAGGCTCCTCGAGCCGATTTCTGTCGCCAGATCCACTATCTCACCCGTTCCCAGCCCAGTAGACGACTATCGCCGTCACGATGACGAACACCCCGATGAACATGCCGAGCAGATAGTTCTGCACTTTGCCCGTCTGGATGGGCCGCGCCGCCCGGCCCCCGCGCTCCCAGAGCCAGGCCACACCGTTGACGGCGCCATCGATGATGTACTCATCGAAGTGGTGCCACAGCCAGCGTGAACCGTCCACCGACAGCCGCACGATAGTGGCGTCGTAGAACTCGTCGATGTAGAACTTGTTGTAGACCACCTTGTAGACCGGCTGGAGGCGGGCACCGAACACCGTGGCCAGATTCGGCCTGCGCACGTAGACCACCCAGGCGAACACGATGCCCGACATGGCCACGATGAGCGACACGACCATGAGCACGTAGTCGACGGTGCTCAGAGCATGCTCCTCGAGGCCCAGGATGGCGTTGGCAGGTGCGAACACCGGCTCCAGGAACCTCTGGAGCACTCCCAACTCACCCGGCAGGCCCAGGAAGCCCCCCAGCAAGGAGGCCACGGCGAGCACGATAAGAGGCACGAGCATGGACCAAGGGCTCTCGTGCACATGCTCGTCCGCCTCCGGGTCCCTGCGCGACTCCCCGAAGAAGGTCATGAAGATCATGCGGAAGGTGTAGAAAGCCGTAATGAAAGCGGCGATGAGGCCGATCGCCCACATGGCGTACTTGCCGTCCCGCCAGACGGCCCCCAGGATGTCGTCCTTGGACCAGAACCCGGCGAAGGGGAAGATGCCCGACAGGGCCAGAGCCCCGGCCACCAGGGTGTAGTAGGTCACGGGGATGCGCTTGGCCAAACCGCCCATCTTGTCCATGTCCTGCTCGCCGTCCTGGGAATGGATCACCGAGCCGGCTCCGAGGAACAGGAGGGCCTTGAAGAAGGCGTGGGTCATGAGATGGAAGATGGCGATGGCCCAGGCCCCCACCCCAAGGGCCATGAACATGTAGCCCAACTGCGAGATGGTGGAATAGGCCAGCACCTTCTTGATGTCCTTCTGGCAGATGCCGATGACGGCGGCAAAGATGGCCGTGAAGGTACCGATGGCACCCACCACGAGCAAGGCCCCGGGGGCGCTGGCGAAGATGACGGAACTGCGGGCCACCAGATAGACCCCGGCGGTGACCATGGTGGCGGCGTGGATGAGGGCCGACACCGGGGTGGGGCCTTCCATGGCGTCGGGCAGCCACACGTGCAGCGGGAACTGGGCCGATTTGCCCATGGCCCCCATGAAGAGCAGCAGCGCAACGCCGATCAGCGCCGCCTCGCCGGCCATGCCGGCGCCCACCTGCTCGAACACCCCCACGTAGTCGAGGGTGCCGAAGGTGACGAAGATGAGCATGACGCCCAGGCCGAAGCCGAAGTCGCCCACCCGGTTGACGAGGAAGGCCTTCTTACCCGCCGCGGCCGCTTCGGGCTTGTGGTAGTAATAGCCGATGAGGTAGTAGGAGCATAGCCCCACCGCCTCCCAGCCGAAGTAGAGCAGCAGATAGTTGCTGGCCAGCACGAGCATGAGCATGCTGAAGGCGAAGAGGCTCATGTAGGCGAAGAAGCGGTAATAGCCCGGGTCGCCGTGCATGTAGCCCTTGGAGTAGATGAAGATGAGCAGCCCCACCCCGGTGACCACCAGCAACATGACCGCCGATAGCTGGTCGACGTAGAGCTCGAAGGGCACCTGGAAGTCTCCCACCGAGAACCAGCTCCACAGATTCACGACCACGGGCTCTTCCGCGCCCCGGATCTCGATGAAGGCGGCGATGGAGAGCGCGAACGACCCGGCCATGGCCAATATGGGCAGCCAGTGGGCGGCGTCCTTGATCCACCACTTGCCCAGAAGCAGAGTGATGAGGAAAGCCGCCAAAGGCAGGACCGGTATGAGCCAGATGTAGCTCTCCATACCTCCGCCTACCTAGCCCTTCATCCGATCGAAGAGATCGACCATGAGCGTCTGCCTGTTGCGGAACAGCGCGGTGGCGATGGCCAGACCGACGGCCACCTCGGCCGCGGCCACGACCATGGTGAACAGCACCAGGTTCTGGCCGGTCATGCTCTCATGGAAGCGGCTGAAACCCACCAGATTGATGTTGACCGCGTTCATCATCAGCTCGATGGAGAAGAGGACGATGAACAGGTTGCGCCTGGTGAGCACGCCGACAGCCCCCACCATGAAGAGGGCCGCCGAGAGGTACAGGTACCAGTCGACCGGGATGGGCATGTCTGCCGGAGTGGTTCCCACGCGGGCTACACCTCCTCCTCAAGAACGTCGGATGCGGGCTCTTCCCCGGGCTCCCAGGCACGGGTCCCCATGGCTCCGGCCCGCTCCCTCCTGACCAGCAGGATGGCGCCCACCATGGCCACGAGCAGGACCACGGACGCGACCTCGAAGGGCAGCAGCATGTTGTTGAAGAGTTCTTGGCTGAAGACCCTGGTGCTCCCACCCGCGGCCTCGATGGCAGTGGTGCTCCATCCATCCCCTGCCGAGGTGAAGGTGATGCCGGCCAGGACGACAACGAACTCGGCCAAAACCAGCACAGACAGGACCAGCGCGATCCAGCGTTGCCCTCTGTGCGTCTGTTCCTCCTCCTGGAAGGTCCTCAGGTTGAGGAACATCAGCACGAACACGAAGAGCACCATGATGGCACCGGCGTAGACCAGGATCTGCACCATGGCCAGGAAGTAGGCCTGGGTGAGGAAGAAGATGGCGGCGATGTTCAGGAACGTGAAGACCAGCAACAGCAGCGCGTGGATCACGTTCTTGCGGGTGATGGTGCCCACTCCGCCGGCCACTGTGAATACGGCGAAAATGATGAAGAGGATCTTCTCTGTCATCGCGACTCGCCCCCTTCGCGCGCAGGGGCGGCCGCATCGCTTCCCACTGCCGTCACGTCGGGCGCGGCCGCGGAGTCCGGCGCGGGGTTCGGCGCGGCCGCGCTTGCGCTGCCGCGCGGCGCCTCCACGGCGACCACTTCCTTGTGCACGTTGACGGCATTGGCCATGAGCCACTCTTTGTCGAGCAGGAGGTCACCCTTGTCGTAGGTGGCCAGCTCGTAGCGACTGGTCATCACGATGGCGGCCACGGGGCAGACTTCCTCACAGAGTCCGCAGAAGATGCAGCGACTGAGATCGATCTCGAAGCTGGCAGGATGGCTGCGCCCGTCGGGGGTCTGCTCGCCGACCACATGGATGCACTGCGAGGGACAGATGGTGGGGCAGAGCATGCAGGCCACGCATTTGGTGTCCCCCGTGTCCGGGTCGGAAAGCAGAGCCTGGGCGCCTCGGAAGCGCGGGAAGACCTGCAGCTTCTCCTTGGGATACTCCACGGTCACCTTGTCTACCACGAAGTAGGTGCCGGTCACCGACATGCCGCGCAGGATGTCGACAAAAGCGCCCTTCTTGATGACGTCTTTCAGTCCCATGGCGTCCCCGCCCGTCGAGACATCGCTATCCGCGGAAGCGCGTTCATGACGTCACGCTCACGACGACAGCGGTCACGACCAGGTTCGCGATGGCCAGCGGCAGCAGGATCTTCCAACCGATGGACATCAACTGGTTGTAGCGATAGCGGAAGATGGTCCAGCGGATCCACATGAACATGAAGATGAACACGCAGATCTTGAGAAGCAGCCAGATGGGACCGGGGATGAAGGCGAGTTGCTCCAAGGGGGCCCGCCAGCCGCCGAAGTACAGCGTGGCCATGACGCCCGAGAGCACGACCAGGTTCACGTACTCGGCGAAATAGAACATCCCCCAGCGCATGCCCGAGTACTCGGTCAGATAGCCGGCCACCAACTCCTGCTCGCCCTCGGCCATATCGAAGGGAGTGCGGTTGAGTTCGGCCAGGCTGGCCACGAAGAATATGACGCCACCCACGATCTGGGGTATGAAGTACCAATCCCAGAAGTTGCCCGCCTGACCATCCACGATGTCGACGAAGCTCAGCGAACCTGCCATGAGAATGACGCCCACCACCGAGAAGCCCATGGCCAGCTCGTAGGAGATCATCTGCGCCCCAGCGCGGAGCCCGCCCAGCAGGGAGTATTTGCTGTTGGACGCCCATCCGGCCAGCACCACCCCATATACGGCGATGGCCCCCATGGCCAGCATGAGCACGACTCCCACATCGAGGTTGGCTATCACGTAGTCGAACTCATAGCCCCACAGGGTGGTCCCCTCGCTCACGGGCCCGAACGGCAGTACGGCCATGACCAGGAAGGCGGGTATGAAGGCGATATAGGGCGCCAAGCGGAAGACGGGCTTGTCGGCCCCGTCGGGTACCACGTCCTCCTTGGACAGCAGCTTGAGGATGTCGCCGAAGGACTGCAGCGAGCCCCAGGGGCCCAGATAGGTGGGACCGACCCGGGCCTGGAAGAAACCGGCGAACTTGCGCTCGAAGAAGATGATGAAGGCCACCATGGTGACGATGAGCACCGGCATGAGGATGGCCTTGAGCAGCAGGAAGAGGAACTGGACCAGTTCGTCGCTCATCGGTCGGTGTCCCCCAGCACCACGTCGACGCTGGCGAAGATGGCCACCAGGTCGGCCAGCATCTCGCCCTCGGCAAGGGCCGGCACAGCCTGGGTGTGATAGAAGCTGGGAGTGCTGAAGCGCACCCGGGCCGGCTTGCCGTCGCCGAGCGAGCGGATGTACACGCCCATCTCCCCTTTGGGGACTTCGATGGCCCGGTAGATCTCACCCACCGGCACGCAAGGGCCCCGGAACACCTGGTAGAAGTCTTGGATCATGGAGGCCGAGTCGCGCAGCACGTCCTTCTTGCGGGGCAGCGCGCTCCCCATGTCGCGGGAGATGTAGGGGCCGTCCGGCAACTGGTCGAGACACTGCCCGATGATGCGGCAGGATTCCCGGATCTCCTTCATGCGCACCAGGAAGCGGTCGTACACGTCGGCGTTGTACTCCACAGCCACGTCGAAGTCCACTTCGGCGTAGGCCGCGTAAGGCTCGTCCTTGCGCAGGTCGCGGGCCACGCCCGCCGCCCGCAGCGGAGGACCCGTCACACGCCACGCGGAGCAGTCCTCCGAGGTGAAGATGCCCACACCCTTGGTCCGCTTGTAGTAGATGCGGTTGTGCTTGACGATGCGTTCGTACTCGGCCACGCGCTTGGGCAGGAACTCGATGACCTTACGGCAGCGGTGCTCGAAGCCGTCGGGGAGGTCCTTGGCCACCCCACCCAGGCGGGCGAAGGAGTGGGTGAGACGGGCGCCGGTCAGCATCTCGAACAGGTCGATGATGTACTCGCGATCGCGAAAACAGATGACCATGAAGGTCTGTGTGCCCAGGTCCATGACGTGGATCCCCAGCCACAGGATGTGATTGGAGAGACGAGCCAGTTCGCTCGCGATGGTGCGGATGTAGCGGCCGCGGGCCGGCACCTCGAGGTCCATGAGCTTCTCCGTCGCCTCGCAGAAGGCATGGTTCATGGCGAAGGAAGCGATGTAATCGAGGCGATCGGTGATGGGGATGATCTGGTGGTAGGTGCGCTCCTCGCAGAGCTTCTCCACTCCGCGATGAAGGTTGCCGATCTCGGGCCGAGCGGCCACGATGACCTCGCCGTCGAGATCCAGTTCGGCCCGGAAGACGCCGTGCGTCGATGGATGCTGGGGCCCCATGCTTATGGTGAGCACGTCCGCGCTGGCGTCGATACGCTGACGGCCGCGCGCCTTGCGCGCCTTGAGTTCCTCCAGCGTGGGGCGACCGGCAGCAGCAGGGTCGACGCCAGCGCCGCGACCGGCGGTCCCGTGCGGGTCGATGTTCACGTGCTGGTCGCCGTGCCCGGTCATCACACCTTGCCCCGCAGATCGGTGCGGATGCGTCCTCCGACCGTCCCCTGAAGCGGGAAGTCTTTGCGCAGAGGGTGGCCCTGGAAGTCCGGCGTCGTCAGCAGCCGGCGCAGATCGGGATGCCCCGTGAACGACACACCGAACATCTCGTAGATCTCGCGTTCGTCAAAACTGGCGGAGGGCCAGATTCCCGTGGCCGTGGCCAGTGCCTCGCCCTCGGCCAAGGCCGCCTTCAGGCGCAGGCGGCAGCCGAACTGCAGTGAAGTCAAGTGGGCGATCACCTCGAAGGGCGCCTCGGCGCGCTCAGGCAGGTGGTCACCGATAAGGCAGTCGAGGCGGTCGAAGTCGAGTGCGGGGGAATCGCGGCAGAAGGTCAGTATCTCCACCCAGTCGATCGCGACGACGCGGAACGTCAACTCACCGCGGAAATCGCTCTTCTCCACAAGCCTTCCAGCGAAGCGGCGCTCGAGTGTACTCGCGACGGCGGCTGCCACGGGAGAGAGGCTCCAGTCGCTCACGACCGCCCCTCACTGTCGCCAGCCGGCCCGGATGTCATATCGGCAGCCATCTCGGCGGCTATCTCGGCCGCGATAGCGTCGCGAGCCGGTATGCGCCGCAGACCATCGTAAGCGTGGCTGCTCTGCTTGACGCGCTCGCGGATCATCTCCAGACCCTGCCACAGCGCCTCGGGGCGGGGTGGACAACCCGGCACATACACGTCGACCGGGATGAGGCTGTCGACCCCCTGGACCACGTTGTAGGTGTCCCAGATGTTTCCGGAGATGGCGCAGGAACCCATGGCCAGCACCCATTTGGGATCCGGGATCTGCTCGTAGAGCCTGACGACCCTTGGCGCCATGTTGGTGGTACACCATCCGGCCACGATCATGCCGTCGGCCTGCCGCGGCGAGGCGCGCATGGCTTCCATACCGAAGCGGGACATGTCGAAGCGGGCCCCGCCCAGGGCCATCATCTCGATGGCGCAACAAGCAAGACCGAAGAGCAGAGGCCAGAACGAGAAGCTTCTGCCGTAGCCGAGTACCCGCTCCAGTTGCACCGGCATGGCGAACCCGCCCGGCAGACGCACGGGGCCGCCCATCGGTTCACCGAGAGCCGCCTGGACTTGAGCGTCTTCGACCTGACGGAGATAACGCTCCAGCTCGGCGGGGTCGGCTTTGCCGAGAAGGTCGGCCGGGGGAAAGGGACTACCAGGGGCGGGGCTCATTCCCAATCGAAGACGCCTCGCTTCCACGCATACACGTACCCGACCAGCAGGATGGCGATGAACACGAACATCTCGATCAGGGCGGGCGTGCCCAACTCACGCAGCGACACCGCCCAGGGATAGATGAAGACGGCTTCCAGATCGAACAGCACGAAGAGCACAGCCACCAGATAGTAGTGGACGTTCAAGGGCGCCCGCGCATCCCCCTTGGGCGCAACGCCGCACTCATAGGCTTCACCTTTGGTGGCGTTACGGCTGGAGGGCATGAGTAGGTGGGAGATGGCGATGAACGCGATGGCCATGGCCGAGCCGATCGCGAACATGATTGCAAGCTGTATGACCAGATCGACGGTCTCGTTGACCACGCGCCACGCTCCGCTGACATTGTTCGGCGTCGATCCCCGACGGACCGCCACCCATGCGTAAAACCATACCAAAACCAGACATACAAACGCAAAGAAACACGCGGTCGCGGATAGTGGCGAGCCTTGCGGCGCTGTCAATGTGGGCGTCGCTGTAGGCTATACTACGCTCTGCTCTGGGGACCACCCGGTCAAGCAACTGGGGCCCGGGAAGGCGGCACGGGGGCGACCCGCGGGAAGTGATGTTCTTGACCGGAGGATCCGGTGACTGAGAAGAAAGCCAGAGAGATGCCCCTTATGGGTCATCTCGGCGAGTTGCGCCGACGATTGACTTGGGTCGCGATCGCGGTCGCCGTGTGCGTGGTGGGAGCCTTCATCGCCAAGAAATGGGTGTTCATGGTGCTCCTGCGCCCCCTGGAGAACACCGATGTGAACGAACTCACCACCCTGGGCGTCACCGAGGCGTTCATGAGCGTCCTCAAAGTCTCCATCTATGCCGGCCTGATCATCGCGCTGCCCTTCATCCTCTACCAGTTCTGGGCATTCATCATGCCCGCCCTGTACGAGAACGAGAAGAAGAGCACCATCCCCTACGTGTTCTTCACCACGCTCCTGTTCCTGGGGGGGGTGACATTCGGCTACTTCATAGTCCTGCCGATAGGGCTGACGTTCATGATGGGCTACGGAGGTGACCTCTTCAACCAACTACTCCAGGCCGATCGCTACATCAGCTTCGTCTCGATGTTTCTGCTGGCCTTCGGGGTGGTCTTCGAACTGCCTCTCGTTATGATGCTCCTCGCCTGGATAGGGATCATCGACCATGTGAAGATGCGCAAGGTGCGCAAGTACTCCATCTTGATCATGGCCGTCGTCGCCATGGTCCTCACCCCCAGCCAGGACCCTGTCAGCATGGCCCTGATGCTTATCCCTCTTATCGTCCTCTACGAGTTCGGCATCCGCCTGGCCCAGTTGGTGGCCAAGAGGAAGGCCAAGCGGGAAGCCCTGGCGGTAGTCTCCGAAGCTTGACCCCGGCTCTGCCGCGTGTTTGTTGCGAGTGTCGCGTAATGGTGTTACCATCGCACCTATACCTACGACGCTAGTGACGCGGAGGATCCATGGCAGGCAAGAATGACCGAGCGGACGGCCTGCTGAAGCCCATAACCCCTCACACCATCGCCGATCAGGTGGTCGACCAACTCCGCCGCCTCATCGACGCGGGCGAGTTCAAACCTGGCGACCGCATACCCTCTGAGCGCGAGTTGGCGCAGCAACTCGGGGTGGGGCGCCCAGCGGTGCGAGAAGCGCTGCGCGAACTCAAGTCGCAGGGCCTCATCGTGTCCGGACGCGGTGCCCAGGGGACCACGGTCGCCAGTCTGCGCAGTCCGCAGTTCTCGGGCTCTCTCATCTCCTCGTCCGGGCAGGGAGCGGAGCGGATCATCGAACTGATGGAGGTGAGAAGCGCCATCGAGATCGAGGCGGCGGGCCTGGCGGCCCGCCGCGCCACGCTGGAAGACCTGCGCCGCCTGTCCGACACCCTGACCATCCCCGGGGAGAAGATCACGCCAGACGCGGACGTGTCCTTCCACACTGTCATCGCGGAGGCGACACACAATCCCCTCTTCGAGCGCGTGATCCAGGAGCCGGTGGAGATCCTCCACGACCACATGGCGGCCGTGCTGGCCGCCTTCTACGCGGAACCCGGCGGGGCCACCGCCCTGCAGCAGCAGCACGACGCCGTCCGGCGCGCAATCCGCTCAGGAAACGAGCAGAAGGCTCGCGAAGCCATGCGCCAGCACCTCGACTACGTGGCCCGCGGCCTGGCCCAGATGGTGGGCAGCGGCCGCATCATCCGCCTCATCTTCATCAACCTCGACGGCACACTTCTCTCCGGCCCCCGGCACATGTCCGACCGAGCCAAACACACCATCGCCACCGTCCGTGAGGCGGGCATCGATATCGTCCTCGTCTCCTCGCGTCCTCCGCGCTCCATCCGCCCGTTCCACCAGCAACTCGGGCTGCGGACCCCGGTGATCGCCTGCAATGGAGCCCTGCTCTGGAATGTCCAGGCCGCCGCGGGCATGGCCCACATCCCCATCGACCCGGTCCTCGCGGGCGAGGTGGTCTCCAAGGGGAGGGAGTTGGGTGCTGCTGTCAGCATCGAGAGCGACGACGACTGGTTCGCCGACAGCTTGAGCGCGCCCGTCCAGGACAGGGTGGACAAGTTCATCGTCCCCGGTCCACAGATGGGGCGCATCGACGACATCCTCACGGGCGGCGAGCCCATCGACAAGGTGTTCCTCGACCTGCGCGACCTTGACGTGAATGCCGTGACCTCCGCTGTGGCCGGCCTCAGGCGCTCGTTCAGCGACCGCGCCACCCTGTACGAGAGCGCTCCCGGAGTCGTAGATGTGACATCGCTCGAAGCCTCCAAACTCACCATGGCGCAGCAACTGGCTCGGCAGATGCAGGTCCCGGCGGAACAGACCATGGCCATCGGCGATCACGAGAGCGACGCCGCCCTCCTACAGTGGGCGGGAATAGGTGTGGCTATGGGCAACGCCAGCCCGGCCGCCAAACGAGCGGCCGATGTCGTCACCTCCTCGAACCTTCGCGACGGCGTGGCCGAGGCTATCGAGCATTGGGTCTTGGGCGGCAAACTCGTCGGCTCCACACTGCACGTGCCCAAGCCCGGCCTGGTCGACTAGAGGGTTGCTGAAAAGCGAAGCGTCGTTGTTCAGCAGCCTACCAGGCCCGCAGACCCAGGTAGGCGCTGGTCGCGATCACGATCAGCACGAGTAGCGCCAACCCCGAGAAGAGCCAGGTCTTGCGCCGCACGTAGGCCACCAGCATGGCCACTACTCGGGCGGCCGGGGTGGCGAGCAGGATGAGCAGACCGAGGGAGAAGAAGCCCGCGGGCTCAAGAGCCACCAAGGCCCGGGGCATGTCGCGCAGAGAGTTCTCGCCTGAACCGGGTATGTCCGGCCGCACCACCGTCAGAACGACCCCGACGAGGAGCAGTGCCACAGCGATACAGAGGCCCAGGAGCAACACCCGGGACAGCACCCTGGCGAGTTGTGGATCGGAGTTGTCCGCGCCCGTCCTCATCGCAGACTGATGCCTGCCGCGGCCAGGATCATCTGTACCGAGAGAACGAACAGCACGATCGCCAGCGCCAAGGCAAGTACGGAACTCCTCACCCTCACGGCCAGTCTCGCGCCCAAGAGCGCACCTGCGGCCACACCTAGGACGACGGGCACGGCCACGACCGGATCGACCAATCCGCGGGCGAAATACACGGCGGCGCCCGCGCACGCCGTCACTCCCAGCATCATGCTGCTGGTCGTGGCGGCCGCCCGCATGGGCACTCCCATCCCCAGACGCATAGCGGGCACGGTGAGAAAGCCCCCTCCCACGCCCAGGAGTCCCGACACATTGCCGGCCACGTACGCGAGACCCATGCCCAGCGGCAGTCGCTTGACCCGGTAGCGGACTTCGGCGTCCAGGTTCGCGTCGTGGTAGGAGGCGCCGAGGCGGCCCAGAGCGGCGCCCGCCGCGGGCGGGGCGGGAGATGCCTTCCGGGTCAGTCCCATGAACACAGCCACCACCACGGTAACCGCTCCGAAGATGGCGCTGAGGGCTCCTTTGGAGAGCACTGCACCGACAAGCCCCCCGGTGAGAGCGCCGACGGTGAGAGCGGTCTCCATGGTGAGTCCCAAGCGCAGGTTGGCCAACTCCTCCCGGATGTAGGCGATGGAACTGCTGGTCGAGGTGGCGATGACCGCCAGGAGGGTAGCGGAGATGGCCGTATGGATGGGGACGTCCAAGAACAGCGTGAGCACCGGGATGATGAACACTCCACCACCCAGGCCCGCCATCGCACCGAACGCCCCACCGAAGAAACCGACGGCGGCTAGCAGTATGACGTGTGACATGCCCTGATGTTAGCAGGCGTCCCCGTCACACCTTACGAGAACATTCCTTCTGCGGAGCGATCACCTACAAAACAGGAACAGGGCGTGGTGGAGTCGGTCAGCCCATCTGCGAGAGTACTAGGTAGTTGCCGTCGAGGTCTTTGAACCACGCGGACCGCCCCTCGGGCATCTCCATGACGCCGTTGACGGTCTTGAGATGGGGAAGATCGAAGTCCTCGAACACGATGCCATGCTCGCGAAGCTCCGCCATCTCGGCATCCAAGTCGTCGACCCTGAAGGAGACCTTCGTGGCCGCTCCCGGCGCCGCATCGGTCTGATAGACCATGAGCCGCGTGTCGTTCAGTGAGTAGATCGCCTGCCCACCGCTCTTGAACTCCATCTCTGGGACCAGTCCGAGCATCTTCTCGTAGAACACGCGAGCCCGGCCGAAGTCCGTGACGGGGATGACGGCCGCTATCCTGGCGTCCTGCAACATCTGGCGCTCCTTTCATCGTGCTGTCTAACAGCACTACACAGATACCCTTCGGCCCCCGACCGCAAGCGTGACGTTGTATCCTGAGTGGATGGAAGCAGCCCTACGTGATCACTCAGGCGTCTCCAGGACGACCCGAGGGGGAACGACCTGACGGGGGGAAACGGTATGTACTGCAAATCTTGTGGACAGCAATCGGTCGACGGTGCTCAGTTCTGCTCGAATTGCGGCGCGCCCTTGGGCGCGGCAGCGCAGGCATCGCCGCCACCCACGCCTGAGGATACGGGCGAACGTCCGGGAGCGGCGCCCATCGTACCTCCGCCTGTCGGCGCGGGCCGCGCCATGCCACCGAGCGCGCAGCCCACGATGGTGCGTAGCGGGCCTCCGCCAGGCGCCGCACCTGAGTCCGGCGGCATGCGCCACTACCCGCCGCCGCCCCCACCCCCCGGCCCTCTGCCGGAGTACTCCTCTCCCCCGCCCCCCCGGAACCAGAAGCGGGTATGGATCGCGCTGGCGATAGTGGCCGCTGTGCTGGTGGCACTGGCGATAGCCGTGCCCCTCGTCCTCGGCGGGCGAGGAGGGCAGGACGAGGTGGTCGAGAGCACCACGACATCGTCCACAGCGGCCCCGTCCACTACCGCCAAACCCCAGAAGACCACCACCACCAGTGAAGAGATGTCGTCCACGACCAGCAGCACCGTCCCCGTCGTGCCTGGCCTTCCAGGCGATTCCGACGGCGAGTGGGTGGAGGCCCAGGTGCCGGACGTCATGGCCTTGGGCGTGGCCGCCGCCCTCTCGGACGAGGCACTCGTCGTCCAGGTGCAGACGGAGAGTGGACCCGGCATCCGCGCCCACCTGTTTGCAACCAAGGAGACGTTCGAATTGCCCGTGGGTGACGGAGACGCGGGCGGGATCGACGTGGATGGAGACACCGTGGTGTGGTGGGAAGGCTCCTACGACGAGACGACGTTCAGCTACGTCGAACAGCACATCTACGCCTACCGCCTGCCCGACGGGCCCAAGATCGACATCGCCGGAGGAGAGACGAATGTGGGCTATCCGCAGATCGCGGGCTCTTGGCTGACCTGGTCGGAGGGGCGCCCCTGGGACGAACAACCCGATGAGTATTGGCTCGTGCCCGTGTTCGGTTCGCTTCTCGATTCTGAAAGCCGTCCAGTGGGCGAGCCGACCAGTCTGGTACCTTCCGCCGTCACCTACATCATTGGAGATGCCGGATGGACCTACTCCCTCTCGCAGGACTTCCTGGCCTGGGAGCAGGGGGCCGACTTGGACGGCTTCGGCGCGGGCACGCACGTGCTCGATATGGGGACCCTTCAGACCCAGCCGGTCGGCTCAGGGGCGTGGCGACCGTCCCTCAGCGGCGACATCCTCGTCTTCTGGGACAACGGACTAACGGCTCTCGATCTGACCTCAGGAGAACGCTGGCAGATCGACGCCGGCGGAGACTTCGCAGCCGCCGCACCCACCTTCGCGGCCTACTTCCGGCCGAACGAGGGAGCCGCGGGCCGCTATGAGATAGCGGCCCGCGGCTATGGCGGAGCCTACGAACAGGTGCTGGCCCCACAGACCGCCGCCTCGCCCTGGTTGTCGGCTCCCATCGCGGTATCGAGCACCAGGATCGCCTTCCCGGACGGGGACAGCGTGCGCCTCTTCGAATGGCGGGCAAAGTAGACGAGAGAGATCGTAGGCGCGGGGGCCGTCAGGCAGGAAACAGGCGCCTGGGACGCGTATCCCTGTAGTGGGAGGGCGAACGAGATTCGTTCGTCCCAAACCCTTTCTCCCAAGGCGGAACCGCGAGCACCGGCGGTCTTGTCGACAGACCGAACGCCCCGCGGGGATGCCACCCATTCTCGGGGGCGCTCGCAAGAGCGTCCCCTTGACTTTGTGTTGGAGCGTCCACCAGACCTCGTCCTAGGACCCGGGCGACCAGGTCGTGCCGCCGGGTAGAACGTCAGTGAGGCCGTCCGCGACGATGGTCGCGATCGTCTCGCGGGAGAGGCCATAGACGAGTACCGCCAGGTCGATATGAAGTCCGGTCTCGGGTACCTGTGAGGCATCGGACGCCGCCACAGCGGCGCCGTCATCGCGCGAAACGCGCCGGCAGTGAGCACCGGTCCGCAGCGAGGTCAGATTGCAGTGAAGGCGGTCACCGCCTGCCTGCGCGTAGCACTTGATGTGCCCGATGAGAGAGGCGCCTTCGGCGTCACACCGGCGGGCGATGTCTTCCAGGAGCGACTCGATGAACCCACCTGGATCGACAGCTGGCGCTCCCTGCACCCACACCCGGGTGGTGAACGGCTCGAGAAGATCAGGCCTCGTCATGGATCAGGCCTCGTCATAGGTATCTGTTTGCGAACACGCGGAGTGACTCAGGGTCCACAGCCGACAACTCGCTCACGACCGCCCGCGGATTCAGCGTCGCAGCTACCTCCCAGGCCCGCGCGACCTCATCCTGGGTGGCCTCGTCGATCTTGGTGATGACGATCTCATCCACCTCCTTGATTTGGCTCTCGATGAGAGGGGTCATCACCTCGAGCAGCGCCTCCAACCTCGTGGGATCGAGCACGCCGACATTGCTGACCACCTTGAAGGGGGGACCGCGGTAGTACGAAAGCGCATCGACCACCCCCCGAGGCGTCGCCACGCCGCTGGCCTCCACCACGATGAGTTCGGGATGGTAGGTCTCGGCGATCGTGGTCAAAGTCCTGACCAGGTCGATGCCGATCTGGCAACAGATGCAGCCGGAGGTTATCTCGTAGACCTCCAGGCCGCCGTCCCGCATCACCTGTTGGTCCACGCCTATCTCGCCCACCTCGTTCACTATGAATGCAGTGTTCAGACCCTGGGCGGCGGTCTGCCTGGCCAAGGCCATGATCAGAGTGGTCTTGCCCGAACCCAAGAAGCCGGTGAAAAGGAGCAACTGCCCAGCCGCGGTCGCGGGCATCGGCGCGGGTGGGGTGGGCGCAGCCGCTGTGAACGCCGGGGCGAGTGGGACGGGCGCAGCCGCCCCACCGTTGGGGCCGTCGGTCACCAAGTGCGCTCCCGATAGGAGCCCCACACCCAGTCCTTCACGAGGGGCATGTCGTCGCCGACTTTCCGGATGTACTCGCCATGGTCGACATGGATGTCACGCACCATCTGCCTCACGTAAGCCGCCCGCTGCCCCAGATGCGGCACCCGGTCGATCACATCTCGGGCAAGGCTGAAGCGGTCGATCTCGTTACGCACGGTCATGTCGAACGGCGTGGTGGTGCTGCCTTCCTCTTTGTAGCCGCGCACATGAATATTGCCGTGGTTCGTACGGCGGTAGGTGAGCCTGTGGATCAGCCAGGGGTAGCCGTGGTAAGCGAAGATGATGGGTCGGTCGGTCGTGAACAGGCTGTCGAACTCCCGGTTCGAGAGCCCGTGAGGGTGCTCCTCCTTCGGCTGGAGAGTCATGAGGTCCACCACGTTCACCACCCGGATCTTGAGGTCGGGGAAGTGGGCGTGGAGGAAGTCGACCGCAGCCAGGGTCTCCATGGTGGGCACATCGCCGGCGCAGGCCATGACCACGTCGGGGTCCTGCCCCTGGTCGTTGCTGGCCCATTGCCAGATGCCCAGGCCGGCGGAGCAATGCCTGATGGCCGAGGCCATGTCCAACCATTGCAGTTCCGGCTGCTTCCCGGCAACGATCACGTTGATGAGGTCGCGGCTGCGCAGGCAGCGGTCGGTGACGCAAAGGAGCGTGTTGGCGTCGGGCGGCAGATACACGCGCACCACGTCGGGCTTCTTGGTGAGCACGTGATCGATGAAGCCGGGGTCTTGGTGGGAGAAGCCGTTGTGGTCCTGCCGCCATACGTGCGAGGTGAGGAGATAGGTGAGTGACGGCACGGGCAGGCGCCAGGGGATCTCCCGGGTCACGTCCAGCCACTTGGCATGCTGGTTGAACATGGAGGCGATGATGTGGATGAAGGCCTCGTAGCAGGAGAAGAGACCATGGCGCCCGGTGAGAAGGTAGCCCTCTAGCCAGCCCTCGATAGTGTGCTCGCTCAGGATCTCCATGACGCGGCCGTTGGGAGCCAGCCGATCGTCGCCGGGTAGGATCTTGCCCATCCAGGTGCGGGGAGTGACGTCGATCACCGCACCGAGACGGTTGGAGGCCGTCTCGTCCGGACCGAACAGACGGAAGTTGTTCGTGTCCAGGCTGAGGCTCATGGTCCCTGCCAGGAAGGCGCCCATGACCCGAGTGGACTCACCTATGGTCACTCCCGGCGCGGACACCTCCACGGCGAAGTCACGGAAGTCGGGTAGATCGAGGTCTTTGCACAGCACGCCGCCGTTGGCGTGGGGGTTATCGCCCATGCGCCGCTTCCCCTCGGGCGCCAGTTCGGCCAGTTCGGCCCTCAGAGCCCCTGTCTCGTCGAAGAGTTCCTCCGGCTGGTAGCTTCGCATCCAATCCTCGAGGAGACGGATGTGATCCTCGTTCATGTCGGAGAACGGCACCTGGTGTGACCGGAAGGTGCCCTCTGTCTGCAGCCCGTCCACCTTCTCCGGACCGGTCCAGCCCTTTGGTGTCACAAGCACGATGGCCGGCCACGCCGGACGCTCCACGACCCCCTCTTCCCGAGCCCGCCGTTGATACTCCTTGATCTCGTCGAAGGCCCGATCGAGCGTGGCCGCCATGAGCTGATGCATGACGTGGGGGTCGTCCCCCTCCACGAAGTAGGGGGTGTGCCCACAACCGCGCAAATAGTCGGCCAGTTCCTCGCGGTCGATGCGCGCTAGGACGGTGGGGTTGGCGATCTTGTAGCCGTTCAAATGGAGGATGGGGAGGACGGCTCCGTCGACGGCCGGATTGAGGAACTTGTTCGACTGCCAAGAGGCCGCCAGGGCCCCGGTCTCGGCCTCCCCGTCGCCGATCACACAGCAGGCGATCAGGTCGGGGTTGTCGAACACGGCCCCGTAGGCATGGGAGAGGGAGTAGCCCAACTCCCCGCCCTCACTGATGGAGCCTGGCGTCTCCGGCGCTACATGGCTAGGCACGCCTCCGGGGAAGGAGAACTGCTTGAACAGCCGCTGCATGCCCCGCTCATCCTGGGAGATGTCGGCGTAGTACTCGCTGTAGGTCCCCTCGAGATAGACGTTCGCGACCATCGCCGGACCACCGTGGCCGGGGCCGCACACGTAGATCACGTCGAGGTCGCGGGCTTTGATGGCCCGGTTGAGGTGCACGTAGACGAGGTTGAGGCCCGGGCACGTGCCCCAGTGCCCCAGCAACCGGCGCTTGATGTCATCCCTCTGCAGAGGCCGACGGAGCAGCGGATTGTCCATGAGATAGATCTGACCGACAGAAAGGTAGTTGGCCGCCCTCCAGTAGGCGTTCATGAGCTCCAACTCGGTCGATCCCAGAGGCTGAGATGTCATATCCACGATCGGTCTCCTTTGCTCCTCAGATGACTCCGGCAAGGCCTCGGCGACCCGCGCGACGCGCGGGTCGCCGCCGATGGCTCAACGCTCGACTCCGCCCAGCGCGCTCACCTCCCGCCGGCGGTAACAATCCACAGTGTGGTCGTTCACCATGCCCGTGGCCTGCATATGGGCGTAGCAGATGGTGGGTCCGACGAACCGGAACCCGCGCCGCTTGAGGTCCCGGCTCAGAAGGGCTGCTTCCGGGCTCTCGGTCGGGATCTCCGGCATACTCGTCCAGCGGTTCTGGATGGGGACACCGTCCACGAAGGCCCAGATGTAGCTGTCGAAGCTGCCGAACTCCCGTTGCACATCCAGGAAGGCCCGAGCGTTGGTGAGGGCAGACTCGACCTTGAGCCGGTTGCGCACGATACCGGCGTCGGAGAGCAGGCGCAGCACGTCGTCTTCCGCGAAGGCGGCGACCCGCTCGGGATCGAAGCCCGCGAAGGCGCGGCGATAGCCCTCTCTCTTGCGGAGGATGGTGAGCCAGCTCAGTCCCGCCTGCGCTCCTTCGAGCACGAGGAACTCGAACAGGGCGCGATCGTCGTGAAGGGGCACGCCCCATTCCTGGTCGTGGTAGGCGATGAGGAGAGGGTCCCCGGCCGCCCAGGCGCAACGGCCCACTGCCGATGGCGGCGTCATCCCCACAGCCACCTCACCGCCGCCGCTGCTTCATCCGCGCACCCGCCTGAACTCACTCGAGGCGCCGCCCACTATGGACGCGCCATGCGCGAAGCAGGCCACTTCGAAGTCGAGGTCCGCCAGCATGTCCAGGTCTTGCAGTCCCTGGGCGAAGTCCTCGTAGATGGTCGCGGGCTCCAGACCGTCCTCGTTCTTGGCCGCATCCCCCACGAAGAGCACACCTCCGTCCCCAGACCACAGGTAGACAAGATGCCCGGCCGTATGCCCGGGAGTCCCGATGGCCCTGATCCCCCCGGCCACATCTACCTCAGCCCCCGAAGCCACTTCGCGGTCGACGGCCACGGGTTCGAAGGTGGTGGGAGACTGGCTGATGACCTCTTCCGCGAACACGCGGTTGTGCTCGCCCGGCGCAGGTTCCCAAGGTCGATAGGCCTGGCCCGCACCCACGAGCGCGGCATCGAGCGGGTGCATCCACACCCGCGCCCCAGTGGCGGCCTTGGCTTCAGCAAGACCGGCAGCGTGATCGGGATGAGCATGGGTCACAAGGATGTCGGTGATATCCGCCGGCTCCCGGCCCAGCGATGTCAAAGCCTCCACGATCGCCGGCATGGTGTCGGGGAAGCCCGCATCAATAAGGGTAACGCTCTCCGGAAGAACGATGAGGTAGAGCCCCAGAGCTCCGGCGTCTATCCGGTAGACGTGCTCGGTGACCTTGTCCGCTGCCACGCTCAACTCCCTTCCTTGCACCCGCCGGCGAAGACCAGATCATAGGTGTGGCGGGCGATCATCAGTTCCTCGTTCGTGCGTACCACCCGCACCGTACAGGCGCTCCCGGGAGCGCTGATGATGGCATCTCCAGCCTCGTTGCGGGTCTCGTCCAAGCAGACCCCCAAGTGCTCGAGGCCCCCGCATATGGAGGCCCTTACGGGGGAGGCGTGTTCACCGATACCCCCTGTGAAGACCAGGGCGTCGAGCCCTCCCAGCGCGGCCGTCAGAGCCCCGACCGTCTTGCGGGCCTGGTAGCAGAACATGTCCACGGCCAGAGCAGCGGCCTCGCTCTCTGCTCGCAACTCGAGCAGGGTCTCCATGTCCCCGGTCTCGCCCGATACACCTTTGAGACCACTCTCCTCGTCGAGTAGGCGTTCCAGTCCGGAGGCCACGTACCCTCGTTCGCGCAGGAGGTAGAGAAGCACTCCTGGGTCCAGATCTCCCGTCCGGGTGCCCATCATGAAGCCGCCCAGAGGAGTCATGCCCATGGTGGTGTCCAAGGGACGGCCCTCCAGGCAGGCGACCATACTGGCACCATTCCCGAGATGCGCCATGACCAAGCGTGCCTTGCCCATCTCCCCGAGGACGGCCAGCACGTACTCGTAGGAGAGCCCGTGAAAGCCGTAGCGTTGGATGCCCTCCTCGTAGAAGTGGCGGGGCAGAGGCAGCCGCCGCGCCACCTCGGGTAGGCCTGCGTGGAAAGCGGTGTCGAAGCAGGCCACCTGGGGCAGGCGCGGATGAGAGGCCGAGACGGCCTCGATCACCAGCAGGCTGGGGGGCAGATGCAGCGGCGCCCAGGGGATGTGCTCCCGCAGATCCTCCAGCAGACCTTCGCTCAGCATCTCGGGCGAAAGGTGGTGCGGCCCGCCATGGACCAACCGATGGCCGATGGCGTCGAGAGTAGGCAGGTCCTGGCCGGTAAGTGCGTCCAGAGCCTCCTCGATGGCCCGCTCGTGACCGATGGGCCCCAGAGGCTGCTCCGCCAGGGGAAGCCCTTGTCCGTCGACCATCCACAGCCGGCCATCGTCCTGGCCGATGTCCTGCACCATGCCCCGCGCGAGGATGCCCTCCCTCCCACCCGCGGAGCCGCCCATGCGGTACACGTGGAACTTCAGCGACGAAGAGCCGCTGTTGACGCACAGGACATGCCGGATAGCTTGGTCCTTCACATTCACGCCGCAGCCGCCGTGACAGCCGGGACCCGGCGACCATGCCGTGGATCTGACTACGCGCTCGTGTCCCACCGTTGGTCTCCCTCCTCGGCATGTGAGGTCCGCCTCTGGGAAAGCTAGTGAACGTCCCCTAGTATGTCAAGTGGCGACCGCGGCCGACGCGGCAACCGATCACCAAGAGAACCTTCACACAACAGAGGAGGATGGCATGAGCATCGAAGACAAACCGCGTATCGAGGTCATCCACACCGGGCAGAACGACCCCAGCTACAACCTTCCCTACGCGCCGGCCATCGTGGTGAACGGTGGCCGGCTCTTGTTCACGGCGGCCATGGCGGCACCTCTCTATCACCACCACCCGCATCGGCCGGAGGAGTTCGACGACATGCCCGAGGATGCGGAGGGACAGGCACGCCGGACGCTCGAGCAGCTCAAAGAATTGCTGGCCGCCGCGGGCGGCAGCCTGAGCGATGTGGTATTCATCACCCGCTACATCAAGGACGTGGCCGCCAATCAGGATGCCATCAACCGGGTGCAGGCCGAGTACTTCGGTGCGCACCGGCCTTCCAGTTGCACCGTCGAGGTGGTGCGCCTGGCCACCGATCCACGGCTGAAGTTCGAGATGAGCGTGGTCGCCTGCCTGCCTTAGAGCTACGTTCCACAAACGGCACACCAGGAGTGGAGCGCGGGCGAGGTCCGCGGTCGCTCGAGGAGGTCAGGCTCACAGTGATACAGGTTCGCCCCGAGGACTACGGCTTCATCATGCCCCGAGGAACGCTGGCGACCACTGAAGACGGGGCGGCCCAGGCCGCCGAGAACATGGGTTACCCCGTGGCGCTCAAGGTGGTCTCGGCCGACATCCTGCACAAGACGGACGTGGGCGGAGTGGCGCTGGACCTGGGCTCGGCGGAGGCAGTGCGCGCGGCCTACCGGGACATGTCTGTCGACGTGCGGGCGCGGGCGCCCGAAGCGCCAGTGGAGGGCCTGTGGGTGGAGGAGATGGTCCGCGAGGGCGTGGAGACGATCATCGGACTCAAGAACGACGCACAGTTCGGGCCGGTGATCATGTTCGGACTCGGGGGCATCTTCACGGAGTTGCTCGATGACGTCACTTTCCGCGTCTTGCCCATCGGTGAAAGTGACGCGCGGGAGATGGTGGAGGAGATCCGGGGAGCCAAGATCCTGCAGGGCTACCGAGGCCGACCGGCAGTGAGCGCCGATCTGCTCGTTCGCCTGCTGCTCGGCGCCGCCCGCCTGGGAATGGACCTAGGCGACAGCCTCGACTCCGTGGACTTCAACCCCGTGGTGGTCTGGGAGGACGATCACCGGGTCCTCGACTTCAAGTTGGCCACGCGCGGGCCGGGCGAAACCGGCGCGGGCGGCGCGACCGGTGACGTCGGCGGTCCCAGCGGGACCGGCGCGGGCGGCGCGGGCGGCGCGGGCGCAGGAAGCACCCCGCTCTCAAGGCGCGGGCCGGATACCCGCCACCTGGACATGTTCTTCAGCGCGCGCTCCGTGGCGGTCATCGGAGCGTCGGCCACCCCCGGTAAGATCGGCTACGCGGTCCTCGAGAGCCTGGCCGAGCACGAGTACCAGGGACCGGTGTTCCCCGTCAACCCGGGCCGCGACTCCATCCTGGGCCGTCCGGCCTACCCGTCGCTGAGCGCCATCCCGGAGCCCGTGGACCTGGTCGTGTGCACGGTCGACCTCGCCCTGGTACCCGGTCTCATCAGGGAATGCGCGGGGCGGGGCGTCCACAGCCTGGTGGTGGTCTCCGGCGGCGGTAAGGAGTTGGGCGGGGAGCGGGCGGACGTGGAGACTGAGGTGCGCCGCCTGGCCCGGGAGCTCGAGGTGCGCGTGATAGGCCCCAACTGCATCGGCGTGTTCGACGGACGCACTCGTCTCGACACCTTCTTCCAACCTCAGGCCCGCATGACGCGACCTCCGGCCGGCCCTGTGGCCATGCTGAGCCAGTCGGGCACCGTGGGCATCGCCTTCATGGAGGACATGGCCGCGGCCGGGATGAGCCGGTTCGTGAGCTACGGCAACCGCGCCGACGTGGACGAGGCCGACCTGCTGACGTATCTGGCCGAAGACCCGGACACCAAGGTCATCGCCCTATACGTGGAAGGCTTCGAGAACGGACCGGGATTCCTTGAGGCGGCGCGCCGCGCAGCGGCGCGCAAACCGGTGGTCATCTTCAAGTCGGGCCGCACGGCATCGTCCGCGCAGGCGGCGTTGACCCACACCGGCTTCCTGGCGGGCAGCTACAAGGTGGCCGCGGGCGCCTTCCGGCAGGCCGGGCTGATCGCCGTGGACAGCTACGAAGAACTGGTGGCGGTCAGCAAGGCCCTCGCCCTGCAGCCTCCCGCAGCGGGCCCGCGGGTGGCCATGATCGGCAACGGCATCGGCACAACTGTCCAGGCCTTGGACATCCTGAGCGGGCACGGTCTCGAACTGGCCGCGTTGTCCGCCGCGACCTTGCAGGGGTTGGCCGAAGTCTATCCATCCTTCTATGTGGTACAGAACCCGCTGGACGTGACCGGCTCGGGCAGCAGCACCGACTACGAGGTGGGCATCCAAGCCTTGCTCGACGACCCCGGCGTGGACATCGTCATGCCCTGGCTGGTCTTCCAGGATGTTCCCCTGAACGAGGACATCCCCGAGAGGCTCGGGCGCCTCAGTCGCGGAACGGCCAAGCCCATCATCTGCGGCGCGACCGGCGGCGAGTTCACAAGCCGCATGTCCGCCCGCATCGAGGCCGAGGGAGTGCCGGTGTTCGCCAGCGTGAGCGACTGGGTCGCCGCCGCTCGGGGGCTGGCGCCCCGTCAGTAGTACAGCGAACGCCCGTCGCGGGCGAAGTCTGCGTCCGGCGATTCCAAGATGAACGTGGAGATGAACTCGCTCCCCGGCACGAGGAAGGGGAACTCCACCCGGCTCGCCCAAGGCGGCGGCGTCAGAGCGGGTAGTTCCTCCAGGATGCCCCGCACCCAGGCCGCGCCGTCGTCGAACCACATCTCCGTGAGCCGGTGCCACTGCCTGTAGAAGAGGGCGTCGTGCTGGGCGAAGTCCTCCCCTTGCGGAAGCGGGTTCTCGGCGATATCGGCCTTGTGGCTGAAGAACCGGTTGAGACCGGGAATCCGCGACAACTCAGGCGCATGCACGTTCACATACCAGTCATCAGCCTCGTCCACGGGCATCCCGTCGGGATAGCGAAACGCGATCAGCCAGCGCAGGATGGTGTGATCGTCGAAGCGTGAGTCGGCACCGAAAAAGTCGTCGGTGGGCTCGGCCGGCACGCTGACGATGACCGCGTCCATGGCCCCGGGTTGCTTGGTCATGGCCAGAAGGCCCCTGCTGCCCCGACGAAGGCTCCGGTCGAGGACCCAGTTCTCGTGCACGCGGTAGTTGAAGTAGCCGAAGGCTTCGGCGCCCGGCGGGGGCGGCACGCAGCGGTACAGCAGATAGCGCACGGTCCACGGGCTCTGCGTCAGGACCTCAGGTACGTGATAACGGCGGAACCAACGTTCGAGAGCCGGTCGGTCGTTCTCGTCCTTGAGGTCGTGGATAATGACCAGCTTGGACATCTCCATGAGCGCCACGCTCCTCCTCTCGGGCCCGACCTTACGACCGTCCGCGCGAAAGGCGACCCGGCCGAGTCCTAGACGTTGTAGACCTCTGCCCCCAGGGTATTGACCCAGTTCTGCGCCAGCACCTTCTGGGCGTCCTCGGTCCTATCCACACCCAGGATGACTAGAGCGTTGTTGTCGATCCGGCCCAGGTGAGGATAGAGGTAGTGTACGTTGATGCCGGCAGCGTTCAGCGGCTTGAGCACGGCGTTCATGCTACCCGGATGATCGGGGATCTCCACGGCCAGCACCTCAGTCTCCCGGGGATGGTAGCCGTTGCCGGTGAGGATGTTCTTGCCCTTTTCAGGGTCGTCCAGGACGAAGCGCACGGTGCTGATGTCGGAGGTATCGGCCACGGAGACGGCCCGTATGTTGACGCCCTCCCGCCCCAGCAGTTCGCTGATAATCGAAAGGGTTCCGGGCACATTGTCGAGGCTCACCGATAGCTGCCTGATGACCACGGGCCTACTCCTTGACGTAGTTGTAGCCCAGATCGAGGGCTTTCAGGTTGAGTTCTATGAGCTTGGCCTTGCCTCCCCCGAGGATGGCCTCGAGGTTCTCCAGCATGGCCTCGTACGAGATCATGCCACTCGCTCTGACCAAGGCGCCAAGCATGATCATGTTCGCCACCTTCATGGTCCCCACCTGTTCGGCCAACTCGGCGGTGGGGATGGCGATCACCTCGATGTCGCTGCGCGCCGACTCGGTGTCGACCAGCGACGAGTTGACGCAAAGGAGCCCCCCAGCCTGCAGGATGCTCTGGAAACGGGCGAACGAGGGCTGGTTCATGGCTACGAGGTACTCGGGCTCGGAAGCCACCGGCGAAGCTATCTCCTCGTCGGAGACCACCACGGTGCAGTTGGCCGTGCCGCCCCGCACCTCGACCCCATAGGTGGGCAGGTAGGTGACGTGCTTGCCTTCCAGCATGGCCGCCTTGGCCAGGGTAGAGCCCATGGAGAGCACCCCTTGCCCGCCGAATCCCGAAAAGATGGTCCCTATGAGCATGTCGTGTCCTTGATGACGCCGATAGGGAACTGCTTGGCCATGACCTCATCGATCCACGTGCAGGAGTCGAGCGTGCCCATCTTCCAGTTGGTGGGGCAGGGCGAGAGGATCTCCACCAGGGAGAAACCGGCGCCGTCGAGCTGGCACTGGAAAGCCTTGGCGATTGCCTTCTTCGTCTTTCTCACAGCGGCCGGCGTGTTGACGGCCACCCGCTCAAGATAGGCGGTGCCGTCGAGTTCGGCGAACACCTCACAGATGCGCACCGGATGGCCGGCGACAGCGCAACTGCGACCGTCCGGGGTGGTGGTGGTCACCTGTTGCAGGAGCGTGGTGGGCGCCATCTGGCCGCCGGTCATGCCGTACACTCCGTTGTTCACGAAGATGACGGTGATGTTCTCGCCCCGGTTGGCGGCGTGGAAGCCCTCGGCGGTGCCGATGGCGGCCAGGTCGCCGTCGCCCTGATAGGAGAACACGAAGGTATCGGGACGGGCCCTCTTGATACCTGTGGCGACGGCGGCGCCGCGCCCGTGGGCCGACTCCAGCACGTCGATCTCGAAGTAGTTGTAGAGAAGCATGCCGCAGCCGGCCGGAGCGACGCACACGGCGCGCTCCTGCAGGTCCATCTCTTCCATGACTTCCATGAGCAGGCGATTGATGATGCCGTGCCCACAGCCGGGACAGTAGTGGAAGTGGGCTTCCTTCAGCAGCTTTGGCCTCGCGTAGACGGTCTTCATGCCTTCTTCCCCGTACCGGCCGCCTGGGCCTGGTAGTAGTGGCGGGAGATGATGCGGTAGAGCTCTATGGGCATGGGCACCACACCTCCGGGCCGGCCGTAGAAATGCACTCGCGCGCTGCTCCCCAAAGCCAGCCGCACGTCCTCCACCAGTTGCCCGGCACTCATCTCGAACACGAAGAAGTCGCCCACCGTCTTGGCCATGTCCTGCAACGCCTTGGACGGGAAGGGCCAAACCGTGATGGGTCTGATCATGCCCACCTTGAGGCCGTCTTGCCGGAGTCTCTTGATGGCCCCCTTGGCGATGCGCGCCCCGATGCCGTACGCGACCACGATCATCTCCGCGTCTTCGGTGAGATAGGACTCGTAGCGCACTTCGTTCTGCTGCATGAGCTGGAACTTCCTCTGCAGCTTCCAGTTGTGCTCTTCTTGCAGCTTGGTGTCGAAGATCAAGGAGTGCACCTTGCGGGCGGGACGACCTTTGGCTCCGGTGAGCGTGTAGTCCTTCTCGTAGTCCGGGGGGCGCACAAGTTCGTCGAAATCGATGGGCTCCATCATCTGCCCCAGCATGCCGTCGCCCAGGATGATCACCGGATTACGGTACTTGTCGGCCAGGTTGAAGGCCAAGGGCACCACCGTGGTCAACTCCTGGACGGACCCGGGAGCCAGGACGATGGTGTTGTAGTCGCCGTGGCCGCCGCCGCGCGTGGCCTGGAAGTAGTCAGACTGCGCCGGAGAGATGTTGCCCATGCCCGGACCGCCTCGCACCATGTTGACGATGACTGCCGGCAGCTCGTCCGCGGCCAGATAGGAGATGCCCTCCTGCTTCAGGCTCATGCCCGGGCCGCTCGAGGAGGTCATGGTACGCGCCCCGGCCACCGCCGCGCCCAGCACCATGTTGATGGCCGCTATCTCGCTCTCCGACTGGATGAAGACCCCGCCCACTTCGCACATGCGTTTGGCCATGTATTCCGTGAGTTCGTTCTGGGGGGTGATGGGATAGCCGAAGTAGCACTCGCATCCCGAAAGCACGGCCGCCTCACCCAGGGCGGTGTTGCCACTCATGAGCCGCTTCATTCCTTCACCACCTCGATAGCCACCTCGGGGCACATGAGCGCGCACGTGCCGCAACCGTTGCAGCCGTCACCGCCGTCGGGGGCGGCCACGTAGTAGCCCTTGAGGTTCAGTTCATCGGAGAGGCTGATGCAGTCCTTGGGACAGAATTCTATGCAGAAGCCGCAGCCTTTGCAGCGCGACTTGTCTATCTGGATGTGACCCTTCACTGATGCCAACGATATCCACCTGCGCCGGTCAATATGTCTTCACGCCGCTCCCGGGCGCTGATACACGGATTTGCCCCCGGAAATGAGGGATGACGTACCGAGCAATAGCACCGGAGCAGGGGGTCAATATTACCCTAAAATGGTGCATGCCAGCCAGCACTCTTCCCATAGGAGCGACGTGAAGGAACGGGACGAACCGTGAGACATGGCCGCCGCTACCCTTGGGTCATCTTGGCGATGGCCTTCTTCGCCGTCTTCGGCGCCATCGGCTTCGGTCGCTTCGGCTACAGTGCCGTCCTCCCCGCCATGCAGGAGGCTCTGGGACTCACGAGCGCCGCCGCGGGCTCCCTGGCCTCTTGGACGCTGATCGGCTACACCGTGACCGCCGCGGTGGGCGGCGTGCTCGCCTCTCGCATCGGTCCCCGCTTGGTCCTCACCATCGGCCTCGGCGTCACCGCGGTGGGCATGCTCATCACCGGCTTCTCCGACGGCTTGACCATGGCATCGGTAGGCCGACTCCTCACGGGCATGGGCAACGGCATGATCCTGGTACCCGCCATCTCCCTCATGGCCGCCTGGTTCGACGTGCGCCGGGTCGGATTCGCCTCTTCCATCGTGCCCACCGGCTCCTCGCTCGCCATGGTGCTGGTGGGGCCGCTGGTCCCCCGCCTCATCGCCGGCGGGGGCGAGAACGGCTGGCGGCTGGTCTGGTACATCTTCGCGAGCGTGACCGTGCTGCTCACGGTACTCAACCTCATCTTCATGCGCGACCGTCCCGGCCCACTCAGGCGGGGGAAGGGCGCACTCTTCGGGCGCCGCGTGAGCGACGCCCACATAGAACGAGAGACCACTCTGAAGGATGTGGCCGGGATACTGCGCACCCCCTACGCCTGGCACCTGGGCATGGTGTACTTCCTCTACGGCGTCGGTTTCCTCACCTACTTCACCTTTTTCCAGAAACGGCTCACGACCGACATCGGCTACAGCGCCGGCACCGCGGGTAACCTCTTCCTGGTGGTGGGGGTGGCCGGATTGGTGGGCGGCTTCGTGTGGGGGGCCATCTCCGACCTCATCGGCCGCAGGTGGACCATAGCCATCACCATGGTGTTGGGCAGCACCGCAGGGCTGCTCTTCGCCTGGGCGCCCAGCGTGGGGGTGCTCGGGCTTTCGGCGGTGCTATTGGGCTCAACCGGGGTCGTCATTCCCGGCCTGGTGGGCGCCGCCTGCGGCGACCGCTTCGGGGCCGTTCTCGCCTCCGCGTCGCTCGGTTTCGTCACCATCCTTGTAGGGACCGGCCAGAGTCTGGGGCCATACCTGGGCGGCCTTCTTGGCGACGCCACGGGTTCGCTGGCCCCAGCCTACCTACTGTCGGCTGGGGCATACCTGCTGGGCGCCGCGGGAGCCCTGCTTCTGCCCAAGACCCAGAAGGGGCACCGCTAGCGTCCTGGCGCGCAGCCGCGGCGGCGCGCCCTCGTACGTACCAGACGGCCCTGCCTCAGCGCGGAGCCGCGGGCTCCACCCAGCCGTTGAAGTGCAGGCCGGAGGCGTAGTCGTAGTCGCGCTCGAAGGCGTCGGGATACTCGCGCCGCCAGTCATCCATCTGCTGCATGCCCACGCGCTCGACCTCAGCCAGGTAGCCGCTCGTGGCCTGACCCGCGGCGTGTCTCGACGTCAACCCCGCCGGAGCGATGGTGTTGATGGCCCCGCCCCGGTCCAGCCTTTCCGGGATGATGTAGTCGGCCCGAGCCCCATGGTCGATGGAGAGCACCCCAGGCATGATCCTCTCCCAGACCAGGGCGCCGCAGAGCACGCTGCCCCGCTCGTTGTACACGCGCACGATGTCGCCGTTGGCGATACCGCGCTCGGCCGCGGTGCTGGGGTGCATCCAGCAGGGTTCATACAGATAGCCGTCGAAGCCTCTCACCTTGCCGGTGACCGCTTCCTTGCTCCAGGGGATGTCATCGCACTGGGCGTGCACCCGCCAGCGCCCGTGGTTGGACATGACGAGCAAGGGGTAGGCCTGCGCCCGCTTGCTGCCCACGCGCTCGTCGTGGGTGATGCCCTTCTCGATCCACTTGGGAATGCCCGGACGCTCCTCGTCGCTGGGGAAGGCCTTGTCCAGGCTCTCGGAGTAGAACTCCAACTTGCCGGTAGGCGTGGGGATGGGGTTGGCGACAGGGTCTGCGTAGAAGTCGTACCAGCCGGCCGTGCGGCTCTCCCAGTCGCTCTCGTAGGGGACCACGAAGTAGTCCTTCTCCTCGAACTCTTCCCAGCTGACGAACTTGTCGAAGCCCATGCCTTCAAAGACGCCTTTGATGAGTTCAGCCTCGGAGAAGCCGTCGGTGACCTCGTCGAGCATGCCCAGCTTCTCGGCGACGGCGCAGACCGCCTCGTAGTCGCTCTTCGATTCCCCTACCGGCTCGATGGCCTTACGCATGTTGATGACCGTCTGGAAGCTGTCACCGTCACGCAGGTTGAGCATGATGTCGTTAACTTCGAGCGTGGTGTTCGTGGGCAGGATGATGTCGGCGTACAGGCAGTCGTTCTCCAGCCAGGGATGCTGCGCCACTATGCACTCGATCTTGGAGCTGAGCATGGCTTCGCAGACATCGTTGCCGCAGTTCCAGCAGGTCACCCGGCAGGGGGTGTCGGTCCACATCATGTGGATCTCGGTGCCGCCGTCCTCGGCCGGGATGGGATAGGTGTACTTCTTGTACTGATCGGACGCTTCCTCCTCGTGGCCGCCGGTGCCCCAGAAGTCCACGGTGCCCTTCTTGATGGCGTCCTCGATGAGGGTCTTGGGAACCAGTTGCTTCCCCCAAGCCAAGGGCGTGCCCTTGTGCGGCTTGAGCAGACGGTCTCCCATGGCCGACGTGGCCAGGTTGTTGAACATGTCCATGTACTGTCGCCCGGCGCCCAGGACGTTCTTGGGCATGCCCAGGTAGGCGATCTGCGCCTGATGGACGCCGGGTTTGCCCAGCCCCTGCATGCCGAGCAGGATGATCTCGAGACGGGCCGGTTCGGTGGCGTACGGGCCGCGGGCCATGCCACCGGCGAAGTAGTGACCGATGGTGACGATCTTCTGGGCCCAGTCGCGGGCCAGGGCCTTGATGGTCCAGGAGGGGACGCCACACTTCTCAGAAGCCCACTTGGGCGTCTTGGGAATGCCGTCCTCTTCACCCAACACATAGGCCTTGACCTTGTCGAAGCCCACGGTGTGGGTCTCGACGTACTCCTTGTCGTACGTGCCTTCGGTGATCCACATGTAGATCACGGCCAGCTGCAGAGCCGCGTCGGTGTTGGGAAGCACGGGGATCCACTTGTCGGCGTGGATGGCGCAGGCGTAGTTCACCTCGGGACAGATGTACACCTGCTTCAGACCGATCTGGCCCCAGAAGAAGAGCAGCCGGCTCGCCAACTGTCCTCGAAAGCCCCACGGCGTGGTCTCGGGATCGCCGCCCCAGACCACGACCATGTCGCTGTTCTGGGAGATGTCGTTCACGATGTTGTCGGCCGGGTTCATCATGCCCACCAGGCCCTTGCCCCAGATGTGGCGGGCGCCCCAGTACCAGCCCTCCCAGCTGTCCGGGTTACGGACCTGCTGGGTGAAGCCGCCCATCTTGTCAAGGAGCAGGGTGGAGCAGCCGTGCGGCGCATGGATGAACTTGCATTCGCCGTGCCCGTCGCCCTGCACCAAGACGGACAGCGGACCGTACTCCTTGTGCACCCGCTTGATCTCCGCCGCGACGAGGTCGGTGGCCTCGTCCCAGGAGATGCGCACGTACTTGCTCTTGCCCCGGTTCTGTGGGTTGCGCCCGCCCGGTCCCGTGGAATCCGGCGCCCCGTTGGGGTCCCAGTCCACGCGCTTGAGCGGGTACTTGATGCGGTTGGGCGAGTAGGTGCGCTTCTTGTAGGCCAGGCTCCACGGGGAGGGAGCCGACTTGAGGAGCGGCTCGAAGGTCTTGCCGTTCTTCTCCATCTTCCACGCGTTGAAGGTGGCGGGATCGTACTTGGAATCGAAATGAAGTGGGCGGATGCGCAGCACCTTCCCGCCCTTGACATCCACAGCGCACGGTACGGCGCCGTAGATGCCCCCGCTGAGGCCCAGTGACTTGAGGACCGTCTTCTCGTCCGTCGCCGGTGCCGCCCCAACGCCTGGGGCCTCCTGCGGCCGCTTCAATGGCTGTTCTTGCGACGCAAACGGCTCGTCTGTCATTTCCTTCCCCCCAGGTGGCTGCGCAGTTGCGGGGTACCGAAGCCGGCCCCATGTGGTTGAACCGTAGCACATGCCGAGGACGGTCGGGGTGGCGCATGACGCAGGTGCGCAGACCTAGGTCACGCTCTCCCACCTCCGGTCGGCTCTACATCGAAGCCCTGATCACGGAAGTGCGCGTCTAGACTGAAGACCCGGCGCAGGCCAAGTTCGCGCATGAGCGCGAAACTGGTGCAGTCGACCAGGCTCAAGTCGCGCCGACCCGCGGCCAGAAGGCCGGCAGCACCCTGAGCATGCAGGGGGCCGTCGACCCAGGTCACGAGGAGCCACGGCACTATGTGTGTGTGGAGGGCATCTACCGCCCTGACTCCGAGGCGGCTCTGCAGCAGGGCAGTGGTCTCGACCAACACGTAGCTGCTGACAAAAAGCGGCACGTCCGAGTTGCTCAGCTCCTCCCATGCCCTGGCGGCGCCAGCATGCCCGGCATCGCGGCAGTCGAAGACCGCGTACAGGGCCGACGTGTCGACGAAACAACCTCCTCGCGCCCGGGTCATTGGCCCGAAGAGGAGTAGGCCTGGTCGAGGTAGTGATCATGCCGAGAGGAGACATCGGTGAGGCCGGAGTCGAACCGGCCCACGACCTCGAGCATCGACGTCCGGCCGGGAGCGAGCCTGGCTATGGAGCTCGTCTGTCCCAGGAATTGATCGACGCTACGCCTGATGAGCTCGGCAACCGACAGGCCGGCGCGCTGCGCCTCTTCATGGAGCCTCCGGCTCTGCTCCTCAGTGAGCTGTATCTGGGTTCGTACCAGAGTCCACTCCCCTTGGTGGCCGTCATCACTGTAATCACTTGCGCTTACATGTTATCACATGCGCGTTTTTTGACACACCTTCGCGGAACGTGGATGCGAGTTGGAGACGCCGTCGCTTCCCAGAAGACCCGCCGCCTCACAGTCAGAGACGCGAAGGGGCGCCCTTGCGGGCGCCCCTCACACAGGCCAGCTGGAATCGGTCGTTGTGGGACCGGTGCTACACCAGCGGGATATCTCCCAGGTTGATGTCGACCTCAGTGGTGTCCAGACCGGCGAAGGTCTTGACCTTGCCGTCGCTCTTCAGCTCCAGGTCGTACACGCCGTCACCGAGTCCTTCGAGCCAGAAGTCGCCGTAGGCGTCGGTCTCGACGGAACACGTTTCGCCGCTCTTGGTGTCCTTGAGAGTCGCCGTCGCACCGATGACGACCTCTTCCTCCACCGGATCATAGAGCGTGCCGGCGATGAACTTCTTGGGCACGTTCAGGTAGTACACCCGGGGCTGGACCTCGTCCTTGAGCTCGGGCTTCCATACCTCGGCGTCCTTGATGAGGGCCTGGGTCGCGGGGTCTTCCTCGTCCATCATGCGTAGAGCCAGCGTGGGGCAGGCATCTGCGCAGCGCGGTTCGGCCCAGCCGCTGTCGAGCAGGTGGGCGCAACCGGTGCACTTCTGGGCGAGGTTGAGGTCCTCGTTGAAGAAGATGGTGTTATAGGGACAGGCGTCCATGCAATTGCGGCAACCGGTGCATTTGTCCGAATCGATGATTACGAGGCCGTCTTCGCGCTTATAGATGGCTCCCTCGACCGGGCACGACTCGATGCAGGGCGCATTGTCGCAATGCATGCACATGTGGGGACGATAGGCCACTTTGACCTTGGGCACCGTACCGCGCACGCGCTCGGTCAGATGGACCCAGTACTGCCCTATCTCCGGCTGCGACTTGGCGATGGGGCTCCAGTCATTGCCGCAGTGCTCGTCTTTGCAGGCGAACTGGCACGTGTAGCAACCGTTGCAGATGGACAGATCGATGACGAATACCTTCTTGCCCATGGTTATCTCCCCCCTTCGATCCAGCCGTTAAAGTGCAGACCAGACGCGTAGTCGTAGTCGCGCTCGAAGGCATCAGGATGCTCGCGACGCCAGTCGTCCATCTGCTGCATGCCGACTCTCTCGATCTCGACCAAGAACGCTGTGGTCGCCTGGCCGGCCGCGTGACGCGACGTGAGCCCTTCCGGCGTGATGGTGTTGATAGCACCACCGCGATCCAGTTTTCCGGGGATGATGTAGTCGGTGCGGGCACCGTGATCGATGGACACCGCGCCTTCCATGACCCGCTCGAACACCAGGGCGCCACAGAGCACGCTGCCGCGCTCGTTGTACACGCGGACGATGTCGCCGTCCTTGATGCCTCGGGCCGCGGCGTCATTGGGGTTGATCCAGGCGGGTTCGTACAGGTAGCCGTCGAAGCCCCGGACCTTGCCGGTCCTGGCTTCCTTGCTCCAAGGAATATCGTCCGCCTGGGCGTGCACACGCCAGCGGCCGTGATTGGAGAGGATGAGCAGCGGGTAGGCCTGCGCCCGCTTGCTCGACATCCGCTCGTCGTGGGTGATGCCCTTCTCGATCCACTGCGGGTACGCCGGACGCTCTTCGTCGTTGGGGAAGGCTTTGTCAAGGCTCTCGGAGTAGAACTCCAGCTTGCCGGTGGGCGTGGGCAGCGGATTGGCTACGGGATCCTTGTAGAAGTCATACAGACCGGCGGGCCACTTCTCCCAATCCTTGGCGACGGGGATGACACAGTAGTCCTTCTCCAGCCACTCCTCGAGAGGCACGATCTGGTCGAAGCGCATGCCCGTGTAGGTCTCGCGGATGAGGTCATCGACGGAGAAGCCCTCGGTGACGGCCTCTTCCATGCCCAGCTTCTTGGCTACCTCGACGATGGCTTCGAAGTCGCTCTTGGACTCGCCGACCGGCTCGATGGCCTTACGCATGTTGATGACGCTCTGGAAGCTGTCCCCGTCACGCACGCACGGGGAGATGTCGTCGACCTCGAGCGTGGTGTTGGTGGGCAGCACGATGTCGGCGAAGATGCAGTCGTTTTCCAGCCAGGGATGCTGGGCCACGATGCATTCGATCTGGGAATCGCGAGACGTCAGAGCGATGTCGTTACCGCAGTTCCAGCAGGTCTGCCGGCAGGGGGTGTCGGTCCACATCATGTGGATCTCGGTGCCGCCATCTTCTTTGGGGATGGGGTAGGTGTACTTCTTGTACTGGTCGGACGCTTCTTCCTCGTGTCCGCCGGTGCCCCAGAAGTCCACGGTGCCCTTCTTGATGGCTTCTTCGATGAGGGTCTTGGGGATCATCTGCTTGCCCCAGGCGGTGGGAGTGCCACGGTGGGGCTTGAGGATGCGCTCGCCGGCCGGGGTGCCGACCAGGTTCTCGAACGTACCCATGTGGTCTTTGCCGCCGGCGATGATGTTCTTGGGCATGCCCGTGTAGGCGATCTGCGCCTGATGGACACCAGGTTTGCCGAGGCCCTGCATACCCAGGATGACGCACTCCAGACGAGCGGGTTCGTGAGCGTACGGTCCGCGGGCCATGCCACCGGCGAAGTAGTGACCGATGGTGACGATCTTCTGAGCCCAGTCGCGGGCCAGAGCCTTGATGGTCCAGGAGGGGACGCCACATTTCTCAGAAGCCCACTTGGGCGTCTTGGGAACGCCGTCCACTTCGCCCATCACGTAGGCCTGGATTTTATCGAAGCCCACGGTGTGGGTCTCCACGTACTCTTTGTCGTACGTGCCTTCGGTGATCCACATGTAGATGATGGCCAACTGCAGAGCCGCGTCGGTGTTGGGAAGCACCGGGATCCACTTGTCGGCATGGATACAGGCCGAGTAGTTGAGGTCGGGGCAGATGTACACCTGCTTGATGCCCGCCTGGTTCCAGAAGTACAGCAGGCGGCTGGCCAGCTGTCCCCGGAAGCCCCAGTGAGTCGTCTCGGGGTCGCCGCCCCAGACCACGACCATGTCGCTGTTCTCGGAGATGTCCTTCACCACGTTGTCGGCGGGGGCCATCATGCCGATGAAGCCCTTGCCCCACACGTGCTTGGAGCCCCAGTACCAGCCTTCCCAGCTGTCGGGGTTACGCACCTGCTGGGTGAAGCCGCCCATCTTGTCGAACAAGAGGGTGGAACAACCGTGGGGAGCGTGGATCATCTTGCACTCGCCGTGGCCGTCGCCCTGCACCAGGATGCCCAGGGGTCCGTATTCCTTGTGCACGCGCTTGATCTCGGCGGCGATGAGATCGGTGGCCTCGTCCCAGGAGATGCGGACGAACTTGCTCTTGCCGCGGTTCTGCGTGTTGCGCTCGCCGTTGGGATCCCAGTCCACCCGCTTGAGGGGATACTTGACCCGGTTGGGCGAATAGGTGCGCTTCTTGTAGGCCAGGCTCCAGGGAGCCGGGGCCGATTTCTTTAGAGGCTCGAAGGTGACTCCGTTGCGCTCCATCTTCCAGGGATTGAAGCTATCGTAATCGTACTTCTCACCCCAATGAAGCGGGCGGATACGGACGATCTTGCCGTCTTTGACGTCCACGGCACAGGGGGAAGCACCAAAGATGCCTCCGCTCAGGCCGAGCGCCTTATAAACGGTCTTGTCGACCTGCGTACCCGGCGCTTTGGGTGCGCTCTCGTCAGCTGCCATCAATTACTCCCCTTTTCAAAGTGTTACCGCTACTACTGCTTATCGAGGATGATGTCGCCCAGGTAGATAGAAGCGTTGGTCCTGACTGTGTACTCCCGGCTTGCGTACCCGGGTGCCGACACCGTTACCGTGTAGTCCTTGGCCGTCGGCAGGCCCTCGAACTCGAAATCGCCAAAAGCATCCGCGGTCGCTGTGACCGTCGCACCGTCGCCCGCGAGAGTGACCGTCGCGCCCTGCGCGCACGCGTCCAGGTCGCCGAAGACCACGGCGCCGGCCACGAAGTTCCTGGGCAGGCCGATGTAGCGCACGCCTTCGCCCAGCCCATACTCGGGATGCATGGCTTCAGCCTTGCCCCAGGCCTTGGAAACGTCGCTGTCCGGATCGTCGAGGTCGCCGAAGATGAGGGCGCCGGTGGGGCAGGACTCCACGCAACGTGGCTCCTTCCAACCCGCATCCAGGAGGTGAGCGCAGAAGGTGCACTTCTGACCCACCTGCTCGGCCTCGTTCCAGTAGATCCTGCGATAGGGGCACCTGGAGACCAACTCTGCGTCACCGGCCGCCTTGGCGGGATCGACCATGACGATGCCGTCCTCACGCTGATAGACGGCGCCTTCCGTGCCATATGCGCACTGGGGCGCGTCACACTGCATGCAGGGCACGGCGATGTAGTCCTGCTTGACCTTGGGATACTGGCCCCGCTCCTTGGGGATGATGTTCATCCAGTTCTGCCCGGTCATCGGCTGAGCGGCCGAATATCCCGGGTGAGCGATCTCCGCGTACTCGTCCTTGCAGGCGATGAAGCAGTTGTAGCAACCATCGCACCGGGTGACGTCGACGACCATTGCGTATCTAGTCATGTCTCAGCCCTCCCACTTGGCAAGCTCGACGAGACAGGAGTTCGGCGCCATGCCGGGGACGTTCTTGGACATCATCCGGCCGGGGCTGAGCAGGTTCACACAGCCACCGCGATCGGGACTGTCGGCATTGCCCCGCTCGATGGGATCGTACTTGGACGCTCCTTCGTACGAGTGGACCACGCCAGGCCTGATCCTCTCGGTCACGTATGCCCCCAGAAGGACTGTGGCGCGGTCGTTGTAGATCTTGACCACGTCGCCGTGCTTGATGCCTCTGGATTCGGCGTCCCGGGGATGGATGCGGCACACCTGGTAGTTGTAGCCGTCGATCCACATGCGATGCTCGGGGATCTCCGAGAGCCAGGGCACGCGGGTATCGTGATGGGTGTGGAAAGAGAAGCGCGGGTGCGGCGAGATGAGCTGCAGCGGGTACTTCTCGAACAATTCCGACTGGTGCCCTTCCCAACTGGGGATGTACTTGGGCATGGGAGCCCGCTCGTCGTCGTCGGGAGTGTGCTGCATGAGGCTCTGCGACACGAACTCGATCTTGCCCGTCACTGTCGCCAGTTCGTGGGCCTTGTCGGTGCCCTTCTTGGGGTTGCTGGTGTCGGGGGTGTCGCAAGGACGCCCCTCGGCGAACCAGCGCAGAGCGTACGCCGGCTTGTAGTCCTCTATCTGCGGGACGACGAAGTAGCCCTTCTTCTTGAAGTCCTGGTAGTCCATGTACTTGGGCATGTCCGACCAGTTGTACATCTTCTCGATCCACTGCTCCATGGTGTTGCCTTCGGTGTACTCATCCTTGTAGCCCAACCTGTCGGCCAGCTCTACAAAGATGTCGTAGTCGGCCTTGGACTCGCCGAGGGGCTCCACACATTTCTGCTGGTAGACGATCACGCGGTGATTGGCGCTGCCCGAAGCGTGCAGGGAGTACCCGCCGGAACTGGCCCACTCGGCGATGTCGTCGCGCTCGAGGTTGGTGCACGCAGGTAGGATGATGTCCGCCATGTTGGTCTCGTTGCACCACCAGCAGTCCTGATTGACCACGAACTCCAGCTTCGGGCTTTGGTACATCCGCACCCACTTGCTGGTGTCGACCATGGTGGAGAGGAATGAACCACCATAGCGGTAGAACATCTTGATCTCCGAGTGGTCGGGCAGGGGGTACGTGTAGTTGTTGAACTGCTGCTCGATGGAGTTACCGCAGAACCCGTCGCCCATCCAGGAGATGGGCGGATCGAGGATGGCGTCGGGCACGGTCAGGCGGTACAGCTTCTGCTTGACCGAGTTGACGGCCGGCTTGTCGGCGATGAGGTTGAGACCGCCCTGGGCGTAGCCCGGGAACTCCAGCGTGTGGTTGTACGGCGGTCCATTGGCCGTCCCCCAGATGCTGATGCCCGGTAGACCCAGGCCCTGCATGGCTTGAAGGAATATGAGGTGCCGAGCCGACTCGGTGGCGTAGGCCTGACGGCAGGCGCCGCCTTCCCCGCCCTTGGTGCCGCCGGCGAGCGATGTCCTGTGCGAGGCCCATTCGCGCGCCAAGGCGACGATGATGCGCGACTCGAGGCCGCAGATCTCCGCGGCCCAGGCGGGAGTCTTGGGAACGCCGTCGCTTTCGCCGAGCACGTAGCTCTTGAACTCGTCGAACCCGTAGGTGCGGTCGGCCACGTACTCCTTGTTGTACGTTCCTTCATCGAGCCACACGTAGGCGATGGCCAACGCGAGCGCCGAGGTAGTGCCGGGGCGATACGCGATCCATTTCTCGCCCACGTGAGCCGCGGTGTAGTTGTGGAAGGGATCGATGAAGATGGTCTTGATGCCCTTGTCCCGCAGCCAGATACGCCAGATGGCGGAGTCGGTACCGCCGTAGATGCCGTGCGTGGTATCGGCGTCGTTGCTCCAGGAGATGAGCAGTTCGGTGTTGCGAAGCGCATCTTCCAGGAGGTCGTAGTGCTCCGGGTTCCCGAGTCGCCAGTAGTAGCCGTAGGCATGGGTGGCACCCCAGTGCCAGCCTTCCCAGCTATCCGGGTTGTCGAGGATATCGGTGAACCCGATCATGTTGAAGAAGCGGGCCCAGGCCGAGGAGCGGTAGCCGAGGTTCCCCCAGTTGTGGTGAGAGGACGCCCGGGACATGATGGCTTCCGGTCCGTAGTCGGAGCGGACGCGCTTCATCTCGCTGGTGACGATACCCAGCGCCTCGTCCCAGCTGATCCGTTCGTAGCCTGACTTACCGCGGTTCTGCGGATTCCGCTCCCCGTTGGGATCGAAATCCACGCGCTTCATGGGATACAGGATGCGCTCGTCGGAGTACGCCCTCGCCCGCTCTACGAGCGAGAAGGGAGCTACGCAAGCCTTCCTGTACGGTGTGTATTGCTCGCCGTCGACGTCCAGCGTCCAGGAGGGCGCGTCGGTCTCGTCAAAGACCAGCGGACGGACACGCGTGATCTTGCCGTCCTCGACGTGTATCCGGATCGGACCGCCGGCGGTACAGTTCACGAAGGTCTCTTCTGACATCCCCCTATCCCTTCGTTGTGATTTGGCCGGAAACGCGCGCCACTAGGCGGTCGGGGCGCCGTTCAACAGGGCCATCTCGGTGGTCGCGAAGCCGTGCAGCATGCAGTACACGTCGCGCAGGTGCTTGCCGAAGGGAACATCGTCGTCGGTGGTGCCGTAGCCGCCCATGATGCCGGCGGTGATGTTGACGAAGTTGACACCGATGTGGTCGACGAAGGCCTTGACGAGCATGCCGCTCTTGGGGTTGTACTCGTACTTCTCGCTGTACGACCAGGCGGACTGCATGAGGTAGGCGTGGGCCGCCTCATACTGCATCTTCATCTCGGCCAACTTCATGGCCACATGCTGATGCTGGATGATGGGTTTGCCACCCTGCACGCGCTGCCTGGCGTATGCAAGAGCTTCCTCGTAGACCGAGCGCACGGTGCCCAGGTTGGCGGCGGCGCCGAGCAGCCCAAACGGCGGCGGCACTCCCAGAGCGGTCTTGGACCAGTCGAACTGTGGGCCACCCCACTCGCCCTCTGTCCCCCAAGCCTCGCCTTCCTCGCCGATGAGATACTCGGCGGGGATACGGCAGTCTTCAAAGATCAGTTCGGCGTTGGCGAGCAGGCGCCGGCCGAGCTTGTTGTGGAAGCGGCCGATCCGGAAACCGGGGGCGTCCGAGGGAACCAGGAAGCAGCTGAGGTTGGTGGAGATGGGGCCCTTGCGGTCGGTGCGCGCGTACAGGAAGTACAGCTTGGCGACGCCGCCGCAGGAGATGTAGTGCTTGGTCCCGTTGATGACGTACTCGTCACCTTGGCGGACCGCGTAGGTCTGGATGGAAGCGCCGGGCTCATCGTACAGGAAGTGCGAGTCGGTGCCGGCGTCGGGCTCAGAGCGGGCCAGGCCCAGTAGGAAGGTGTCGTCTTCCATGAACTTGGTCAGCCAGATGTCGCGCAGTTCGGGAGTGAGTTCGCCCACCAGGCGCGGCGACTCGGTGTAGCAGCCCCTGATGATGGTGGCGAAACCCTGGTCGGCCGCGCCCAGTTCTTCGAGGATGATGGCGAGAGTCGGGTAGTCAGCGCCCACGCCGCCGAACTTCTCAGGGATGGCAGCGGTGCGAAGCCCCAGTTCCGAAGCCTTCTTGAGAAGGTCCCAAGGGACACATTCCTGAGGGTCTTGCTTGTGGTCGTAGTCCAAAGCCACAGGCTTGACTTCGTTCTCAGCGAAGTCGCGGACCATATCTCGGATCATTTCCTGCTCTTCAGTCAGTCTGAAGTCCATGGATCCCCTTTCCTCTCGAGTCACAAGGCTTCCCCGCCCCACGCGAGGTCGCCGGTGTCCACCAGCACGCGCCCGACGGCCACGCCGACGGGTAGATGTCCCATACTACAAGGACCTCTGACTCATCGCACCACTTCGGTTGAACTTGTCATGGATACGCCGAACTATTACATCGACGCATACGGCGGCGCGGCTCGCCCGCCGCTGTGCATGAAGGGAGATGCCCGAGGAGGCTAGGCTTCGCTTTTCAGCAGCCTACTAGGTCTCCTCTGGACCCGAGCGGATGATGGAGGCGCGGAGATGGGCCATGAGCGCCCGCGCCGCCGCGGGGAGCGGCCGGTCGCGCGGATAGACGATGTTCAGGTCCCGGTAAAGACGTTTCTCGAAGGGGACGGCCACCAGGCCCTCCAGAGTCTCGGGCGCAAGCAGCATCCTGGGCATAGGCGCCACCCCGAAGCCCCTTCTCACCAGCGCCTTGATCAACTCCGGGTAGTTGGCCCGGTAGGAGAACTTGGGCTCGAAGCCTTCGCGCCTCAGCGCGTCGGCAGCGACATTACCGGCGTTCATAGTGGCCCGAGGCAGCAGAATCGACTCCCCGGCCAGGGTGCTCAGGGGAACGGCCCGCAGACGAGCCAGGCGATGCTGTTTCGGCACCACCAGTAGTATCTCCTCGGTGATCAGGTGCTGCGTGGCGGTGCGACTGGATCCCCAGGGGGTCATCACGGCACAGTCCAACTCCCCGCTGACCACCGCTTCCTCGAGCTCGGCGTCGTCTTTCTCACTTAGATACAGGCCTACCGTGGGAAAGGCTGCGAGAAACGATCCCAGCACCGGTGTGAGGAGCAGGGCCATGACATTGCCCACGGCACCGAAGCGCACGTCTTGGCTGCCCACGCCCGCCTGCTCCCGGACGAGGGCGACGGCATCCTCGGTGCGGCTGACGATCGCCTGGGCGAGAGGCAGCAGGAGTCGACCGGTGACCGTGCATTCCACGTGACGCCCGTAGCGTTCGAACAGCGTGGCGCCAAGCTCCTTCTCCAGACGCGCGATCTGACGACTCACGGTGGGCTGGGTGAAGTGGAGGGTCCGCGCCGCCCTGCTGAAGCTGCGCGCTTCGGCCACGGCCACGAATGATTTGAAGAGGTCGAGTTCCATCTATACGCTATGGTAATACTTGGCCCGACCGATGAAAAGTTCTTGTGAAGGACCCAGCCCGCGGTGCTCTCGGACTATGATGTATCCATCCGCAGACCCGCGGTATGGTTGAGTTCGCCCTACAAAGGATTGGACGACTGATGAAGATTGCGGTATGCGTCAAACAAGTGATCGATACGGAGGCGGAAAAGAGACTCGATCCGGCATCCTGGCGTGTGGACCGTAGCGTCCCCAGCATCCTCAACCCCTACGACGAGTATGCGGTCGAGGAAGCGCTGCGCATCAAGGAAGCCCATGGCGGTGAAGTAGTGGCCGTCTGCATGGGGCCCGCGAAGGCCGAAGACGCTCTGCGCAAGGCTCTGGCCATGGGTGCGGACAGCGCGGTCCTCGTGAGCGACGCTGCATTGGCCGGTTCCGACGCCCAAGCCACGGCCTACGCTCTGGCCGAGGCTCTCAAGACCTTTGAGTGGGACCTGGTCGTGTTCGGCGTCCGCTCCACCGATGGTGAGACCGGTTGCGTGCCGGCGGCTGTGGCCGAACGGCTGGGCGCGCCCTTGCTCTCCTCGTTGTCCAAGGTCGAAGTCGATGGCTCCAATCTCAGCGTGCATCGCGAGACCGAGCAGGGCTACGTGGCCTACGGCTGCCCCACTCCGGCAGTCCTCTCCGTCATCAAGGGCATCAACGAGCCCCGCTATCCCTCCATGAAAGGCATCATGGGCGCCAAGAAGAAGACCGTCGACGTCAAAGATGGCGCGGCTCTGGGTCTCGACGCGTCTCAGCTCGGGCTTGAGGGCTCGAAGACCCGCGTGCTGTCCGGCCGTTCGCCGGAGCCCCGCAAAGCGGGCGTACAGATAGAAGACGACGGCAGCGGTGCCCAGAAGATCGCTGATTTCTTGGCGAGCGAAAAGCTCGTTTAGGGAGGAGAGACGGTAATGAGCAATGGCATCCTTGTTGTAGCCGAACCCAAGGACGGGAAACTCGCCAACGTCACCTTGGAAAGCATCACCCGGGCGCGCGCACTGGCCGGCGCGGCCGGCGGTCCTGTCAGCCTCCTTATCGCCGCAGCGGAGACCGCTCCGCTCGTGGCGGTTGCAAGCCGCTACGGCGCCGACACCATCTACGTGGTGGAGAGCCTGGAAGCGGGCGTGTTCCGCTCCGGAGTGGTCACCGACGCCGTCCAGGCCGCCGTCCAGGCCGCCGACCCGGCGCTGATCCTCTGCTCGGGCTCCCCCGACGGCCGCGACGTGGCCGCTGCCTGCGCCGCCCGTTTGGGCGCGGGTCTGTTGGTGGACATCACCGGCCTCGAGTATAAGGACGGCCGCTTCGTGGTCACCCATCCCTGCTTCGGCGGATTGGTGATCGTGGACAAAGAAGCGACCACCACCCCGGCGGTCGCCACCGTGCGGCCCAACGTGTTCGACCGCGAAGAAGCGGCCAAAGACGCGGAGATCGTGCCCCTCTCGGTCGACTTCTCCCCCAGCAGCCTGATGGCTCAGGTGCTCGACGTGGTCTGCGAGAACGTGGGCATCGTCAGCCTCGAGGAAGCCTCCGTCATCGTGGCCGGCGGGCGGGGCATGGGCAACGCCGACAATTTCGCCCTCATCCAGGCCTTGGCCGATGAGCTCGGCGCAGCCGTGGGCGCCAGCCGGGCCGTCGTGGACGCAGGCTGGATCCATCATCAGTACCAGGTGGGACAGACCGGTAAGACCGTGTCGCCCAAGCTGTACATCGCCGCCGGCATCTCGGGTGCCATCCAGCACGCCGCCGGCATGCAGACCTCCGACTACATCGTGGCCATCAACAAAGACCCCGAGGCCGCCATCTTCACCTTCGCCGATTTCGGCGTAGTGGGCGACGCGCAGGTGTTGATACCGGCCCTGACCGAAGAGATCCGCAAGCGCAAAGCGGCGTCCTGAACCGGAACGTCCCCATCCGCTAGAGGAGGATCAGACGGTGACTGAAGAGAGAGACGTCCTAGATGTCGATGTTCTGTTCGTAGGAGGCGGTATCGCGTCCTTGAGCGGTGCCTTGCATCTCTCCAACCTGATCAAAGCCCACAACGACAAGGGCGAGGGCGAGAAGCTTGCCGATCTGATGATCGCGGTCATCGACAAGGGTGTGTCCGCCGGGGCGCATGGTATCTCGGGCGCCGTCATGGACCCGGGCCCGCTCAAGGAGCTGGTCCCGGACTTCATGGATAAGGAGGCACCCCTCGAGGGGCAGGTGGAGAAGGAGTCTATCTACTTCCTCACTGCGACCCGAAGCATCAAGACACCCATCACGCCGCCCCCTCTGGACAACCACGGAAACTACGTGGTCTCCATGTCGCGGCTCAACCAGTGGATGGCCGATCTCGTGGAAGGCAACGGGGTCGACCTGTTCTGGGGCTTCCCCGGCGTAGAAGTGCTCTATGAAGACGGCGCCGTCATCGGCGTACGCACCGGCGACAAGGGCATCGACGGCAAGGGTGAGAAGAAGTCCAACTACGAGCCCGGCACCGACCTACACGCCCGCGTCACCGTATTCGGCGAGGGCTCTCGGGGCAACCTGACCAAGGACCTCATCGAGCGCTACGGTCTCGACCTCGGTCGCAACCCGGCGGGCTTCGAACTTGGTGTGAAGGAAGTGTGGCAACTGCCCGAGACGCGAGTGCAGCCAGGTGAGGTCATCCACACCATGGGCTATCCCCTGAAGAGCGACACGTTCGGTGGGGGCTTCGTCTACGGCATGACCGACAACATGATCGCCGTCGGCCACCTTACCAGCCTCGACTATGCCGACCCCTGCCTTGATCCCCATCGCGAGTTCCAGAAGTTCAAGCTCCATCCTCTGATCGGCGCGCTGCTGAAGGACGCCAAGATCGTCCAGTACGGCGCCAAGTCGGTCCCTGTGGGCGGTTATTTCTCCATCCCCAGGCTGTGGTTCCCCGGCGGTGTGCTCATCGGAGACGCGGCCAACCTCTTCAACAGCCAGAAGATCAAAGGCATCGACCTGGCAATGAGGTCAGGGATGCTGGCGGCCGAGGCCATCTTCCAAGGCCTGCTCGCGGACGATCTGTCCGAGAAGCGACTGGCCGGCTACGCCGAAGCGCTGGATGCCAGTCCGGAGATCAAAGAACTCCGCAAGGTGCGCAACTTCCACCAAGCGATGACGCGCGGTCTTTACGCCGGCATGGCCTCCGCGGCCGGGCAGTTCGTGCTCAAGGGCCGAGTGGTCAGCGATAGGCTCTCGTCCCAACCGGACTTCGCCCACATGAAACCCCTCGCCGCCGGCAGCGCGACGGCCTCCGCGGCCCCGGCCGACGACATCAAGTACGACGGGAAGCTGACCTTCGACAAAGAGACCGACGTCTATCACTCCGGCACCACGCACGAGGAAGCGCAGCCCTGTCACCTCAAAGTCAAGGACTTCGACACCTGCTACGGCACGTGCACCGAACTCTATGGCAACCCCTGCGTGCGCTTCTGTCCCGCCGGCGTGTACGAGATGGTCGTCGATGAGTCTTCGGGAGCCCAAACCCTGCAGGTGAACTTCTCCAACTGCGTCCACTGCAAGACGTGCGACATCAAAGACCCCTTCGAGAACATCGAGTGGGTACCGCCGGAAGGCGAAGGGGGACCGAAGTACACCCTCATGTAGGTGGATATCCTGGCGACGCCGAGTCACGCTCGGAGGGCCGGGTGCAGAACCACGCTTCGACAAGTAAAGGCAACACGAAAGGGAGTAACACATGCCTCGTCCCGAAGAAGTAGAAGTCGTCAAGGCAATGAAAGCCGCCAAGACCGGTGAAGAAGTCCTGGCCTCCTGGGCCATGCAGCGCCCGGGCTACAAGGCAGGCGGCGGGGGCGACCCGTCCCTGGACTTCTGGGTCAAGAATCGCCCTGACATGCTGTTCACCTACGCCCAGAACCAGCTGTCCGGTCTGCTCGACCGCGGTATCCTCGATCCCAAGACCCGCTATCTGCTCCTGGTGGGCCTGTACATGATGAACGACCACTACGACGGTGTCGTACCGCAGGCCTGCAACGCCAAGGCCGCCGGAGCCACTGAAGAAGAGATCATGGAAGTGGCCTTCTGCGTATGCTACTCGGCAGGCAAAGCCAAGCTGCAGGAGACCGGCGCATGCCTCGACAACGTCTTCAGCAACGCCATGTTCCAGGCGATCTCACCGCTCAAGAAGTAGGGACTCATCCTGTGGCTCGGGCTGCATAGCCTGGGCTGTAAGGACGACTGAGACGGCGCGGCGCCCGCATGGGCGCCGCGCCGTTGTTCTCAGTGACCCCAGGTCTGTATCAGGCGCTTCCGGCACCTCGGTAGCCAAGCTCCCGTGAGAGGTCCGCGGCGGCCCGCGTGACGGCGTTCCCGTACCCATCCATCTGTGCCAAGCTACACCTTTCGATGGGCGGCACCACCGAGAGGGTGGCGCGCACCTGCCCGGTCTGGTCGAACACCGGCGCCGCCGCCGCCGGCGACCCGATGAGCCACTCCTCCCAGTCGAAGGCCACCCCGTCCCGCCTCACCTGCTCCCATCTACTTCTGAGAGCGTCTGGATCGGTGACGGTGTGCTTCGTACGCCGTTCTTGCGGGACGGCCAAGAGCTGGTGCCGCACTTGTTCCGGGCCGAAAGCGATCAGGACTTGAGCGTCGGCGGTAGCACTGCCCGGCATGAGCATCCCGGCGAAGGTGAGGGGCTTGAAGGGGCGGCCGGTGGGTACGGTGTCCAGTATCAGCGCGCCTTGGCGGGTCCATACGCACAGGCATGAGGTCTCCGTCGTTTCCTCCACGAGCCGTACCAGATACTGATGAGCCGCCCGCACAAGCTCCGAGTGCGACATGACCAGATAGACGGCAGGCAGTACCCTTGAGCCGAGATGATACGTGCCGGAATCGGCGTCATACGCCACCCAATCCGAAGCCTCGAGGGTCTTCATGAGACGGCGCGTGGTGGCCTTGGGCAAACCCGCTCTCTCCCGAAGCTCCTTCAGCGTCCATTCGGGATGGTCGAGGTCGAACAGACCGAGAAGGAACAATCCCTTTTCCAGGGTCCGAGCAGGCCCCTCCCGAGGTATCAGGCTTTGATCCTTCCCCTTGCCCTCGACTGATCCTTCCATTTTCCCACCCCCTCTGATTCGGCCCGCGTCCGGAGAGCCACCACGGCCGCTGCCAGAGCTATTGACAGGCAGAGAACGCTGGTGCTACGGTGAACCATATAATAGCACCATGTGATTCACATAGTGAACCCCACGACGGAACGCGTTAGGATCTTCAAACAGGAAAGAGGGGGTACCATGTTCGAGGAGAGTAACAAGGTAAGCAGGCGTGAGTTTCTGAAGCTCGCGGGGGTTGCCGGAGCGACTATCGGGGTGGGCGCCGGCATGGGAGGACTCCTGGCAGCCTGCGGTGGTGATGAGGAAACCACGACCACTGCTGCGGCCGAGACCACGACCACGGTGGCGGCCGATACCACGACCACGGCAGGCCAGACCACGACAACCGTCAGCGCGGGACCGGAGACCGGCCGCGAGATCAAGTTGGGCTACGTGGCACCGATCACCGGCCCACTCGCCATCTTCGGCGTGGCGGACCAGTATTGCTACGACCGCGCGAAGGAAGGCTTCGCTGATGGAGTTGTGGCGGGAGATGGCAAGAAACACCCGGTCACGGTGCTGCTGGAAGACGGCCAGTCCGATTCCAACCGCGCGGCCCAGGTGGCAGGCGACCTCATAAGCAACAGCAACGTCGACATCCTCCTGGCCGCTTCCACGGGAACGAACGTGACCCCAGTGGCCGACCAAGCCGAAGCCAACAAGGTGCCCTGCCTCAGCACCGACTGCCCGTGGCAGAACTACATCTTCCCGCGCGGCGGAGACCTGACCACGGTGTGGAACTACACCTACAACGCGTTTTGGGGCACCGAGGATCTGCTGGCCACGTTCGACGACATGTGGCGTCAGGTGGAGAACAACAAGAAGGTCGGGGTGCTGCTACCCAATGACGCCCTCGGCATCCCCTGGCTGGAGGCCTTCCAGGAAGCGTTGCCGGCGATGGGCTGGGATTGCCTGTTTTCCGACCTCTATACCGTTGGTACGGAGGACTTCAGCGCCGATATCTCCGCATACAAGAAGTTTGGGGCCGAGATCATGTTCGCCGAAGGGAATCCGGGCGACTACGCCACCTTCTGGAACCAGTGCCTGCAGCAGGGCTTCAATCCCAAGCTGGCGACTCCGGCCGTAGCACTCGCTTTCCCAGAAGGAGCTGCGGCCCTCGGCGACCTAGCCGTGAACCAGTGTGGCGAATTGGGCTGGCATCCCCAGACCGGCTTCGCATCACCCTTCCTCGGCGAGGACGCGCAGGCGTTTGCGGACAAGTTCACCGAAAGTACCGGGAAGCAGTGGAACCAGTCTCTCAGTCACTTCCTGGTCTTCGACTGGGTGTGGGATGTCCTGGGACGCACGACCGACGTGGACGACGCGGAAGCGATCATGACTGCTGTTAGGGCGACAAAGATGGAAACCGTTGCCGGTCCCGTCGATTTCACGGCGCCCATCACCCCGCCGGTGCCAGGGATCGGGCGCATCAGCGAAAACTGCTATAAGACCGTGCTGTTCGGCAATCAGTGGCGCAAGGCTCCGGAAGGCAGCCAGTTCCCGTTCGCGGCCACGATCGTCAGCAACGTAACCGGCCCGATGGTGCCGGTGCAGGGCGAAGTTCTGGAGATGGTGTACTAGGCTCGGCCTTCCTCGGGGCCGGCCGGGTCGTCCAGCGTGCCCGGCCGGCCTAGTCCCTTCCCAACCCGCTCCTGAAGGAGGCGATCCTTCGTGTACACACTCAGGCTCTACCACGATGCCTACGCGCCCAACGCTCGGGCGGCCCGAGACCTGGAGGCACAACACAGCATTGCATACGTCCTCAGCGGATCGACCGTCATCAACGGGCAGAACGTCGCGCACGATACCGCCCTCTACTGCAAGGACGTGGCCTCAGTCGAGGCCGGCCCCGATGGGGCGATCGTATGGCGCTGGGAACTGGTGCGCACGGAAGCACCCAACAACCTGGCCTACGGCGACGGGGTCTCGTCGCGGCTGCGCATGTCGCGGCGCATCCGCATGTTCGAGCTCGTCCCCACATCGAAGTGGCTCTTCCGACTGGACTGCATCTACAACAACCGTGGCAGCACGGGGCTGCATTCGCACCCGGGCTCGGGTATCCGCTGCATGCTTGACGGGCACCTACGCGTGGAGTCCGACAAAGGCGAGTCTTCCGACAATCATCTGACCGGCGACTGTTGGTACGAGGAGGGTAGCTATCCGCTCATCTCCACGTCGGATCAAGGCGAGACAGCCGATTTTCTCCGAGGTATGGTGCTGCCTCCCGAATATGACCGATATCCGGACACGGCCATCTGGATCGAAGGCAAGAAGTCCTGCGAATCCGACTGGAAGAGTTACGGTCAGAACGTTGTCACGTTGCTGTGAGCGTTGCGGAAAAGGATGACCCAGTGAACACCAGCGCCCTCGCTCAACCTACCTTCCCACGTCTTTTCGAACCCGGCAGCATCGCGAACGTGCCGCTGAAGAACCGCATCATAAAAGCACCGCAACACACCGGTCTGGCCAATCCTGACGGCTCCATCACCGACCGCCTGCTTCGCTACTACAAGGAAGTGGCCCGCGGTGGTTGCGCGATGATCGTGGTCGAGTACGCGTACGTGGACAACCTCTTCAGCAAGGCGTCCCCATGCCAGCTCAGCATCTCCCGCATGGACCACATCGCCGGACTGTCGCTGCTCGCCGATGTCATCAAAGCCAATGGCGCGGCAGCGTCCATCCAGATCTCGCATGCGGGCCGACAGCGCTTCATCCTCGAGCAGCCCAAAGCCGCGTCGGAGGTCCCCTGGCCGGAGATCACGGAGATGGGCTGCCCCATCCCCATACCGATGACCATCGACGAGATCAACGGGGTAGTGAAGGCATTCGGGCAAGCCGCCAAGCGGGCACAGATGGCCGGATTCGACATGGTGGAGATCCACGCCTGCCATGGCTATCTCATCTCGAATTTTCTCTCCCCCTATTCCAACAAGCGTACCGACGCGTACGGCGGCACGTTCGAGAACCGCATCCGCATCCTGCTGGAGATCATCAGGGAGATCAAGGCCCAAGTAGGACCTGACTATCCCATCTGCTGCCGTTTGAGCGGCACCGACTACGAGCCGGATGGCTACGGTATCGACGAGACCGTCGAACTCTCCAAGCTCCTGCAGTCCCTGGAGGTGGCAGCCATCCATATGTCCGGCGGCATCCACCACACCACCATCCACGAAGTGAGCCCCATGGGCATGTCCTTGGCCCACAACGTGTGGGCGGCGGACGCGGCCCGGAAGGTGGTCAGCATCCCCGTGATCGCCTCGGGCTCCATCACTTCACCGGAACTGGCTGAAAGCATTCTGGATGAGGGTAAGGGCGACTTCATCGGCCTGGGCCGCCCACTCTGGGCCGACCCGGAGTGGCCGCTGAAGGCAAGCGAGGGACGGCCCGAAGACATCCGGCCCTGCATCCGTTGCAACGACGGCTGCCTGGCGCGTGGCGACCACATCGCCAACACGGTGCGCTGCACGACGAACGTCGCCCTCTGCCGCGAGGAGGAGTTCAGGATCACCCCGGCCGAGCGCCCCCTGCGAGTGGCGGTCGTAGGCGGTGGTCCCGCGGGCATGGAAGCGGCGCGCGTCTCGGCCCTCAAAGGTCATGAAGTGACCCTGTACGAGAAGCGGGAGTTGGGGGGCGCTCTGCTCGAAGCTTCCATCCCCGATTTCAAGGCTCCAGACTTGAAGCCCCTGGTCACCTACCTGAGGACCCAGGTGGTCAAGACCGGGGTCAAGGTAGTGCCCCAGGAGGCCACCGTGGCGGACCTCACCGGTGGTGCTTACGACGCAGTCGTGGTGGCCGCCGGGGCGACGGCGCTGGGGTTGGAGGACATCCCGGGTATCGGCGACCCGAGGGTGGTCGGGGCGGCCGAGGTGCTGCACGGCGAAGCCAATCTGGGAGACCGCGTGGTCGTCATCGGCGGCGGCATCGTGGGAACCGAGGTGGGTCTCATGGTGGCGGAGAGCGGCAAGCACGTGACCTTCATCGAGATGCTCGATGAATTCATGTGCAACATCACCTTCGACGAACGCCAGGTCTACGAGTTGCGCTTCACCGACTTGGACGTGAGTGTCAACACGGGGCAACGCCTTGTGGAAGTGACAGCCGCCGGAATCAAGACCGTGGATCACAGCGGTACCGTGACCGAGTTCCCAGCTGATTCCGTCATACTGGCGGCGGGCTTCAGGCCCAACCGAGAGCTCATCGAAGGGCTGAAAGGGCGCGAGGACATCCGGGTGGCCGAGGTGGGCGACTGTGTACGCCCACGCAAGATCTTCGACGCCATTCACGAGGGGCATCTGGCCGCGAAACTGCTCGGCTAGTAATAGGGACAGGGTGCCTGGACCGGGCACGGCGAACAGCGAATGGTCGACGAGCAGTCGGCATCAAGCGGAAAGGAACGAGCATGAGCGACTTCAGCATCGAGCAGGCGCGCGAAGCGGGACAGGGCTTCAAGGAAGCCATGGGCATGTCGGACGAGGAGTTCGAGGAGCACATCAGCTTCGGGTTCAACCGACGCCTGATGGAGCGCTTCGAAGAGATGGCCGGGGCCAAGATCATCGCCGAGGTCACCGAGGTGAAGTACTGCCTGGCAGGCTGCCAGGTCGGCCAGAAGCTCGTATTCCAGTGCGTGCCGGCGATGCTCCTGCCCGAAGAGTCTGACTGCCCGCTATGTTCCAAGGCCATCGGTCCCGTCTCGGAGCTCATCCATCAACTCTGGGACCGGATGAGCGAAGGGCTCGACCCCAACGACGGCCAAGCCCAATTCGCAAGCTGCCTCGATCACGGCATCCCTTATGGCGGCCTCGGCAACGTGCGCCTCCGGGTCTACGTCGAGAAGGGGGCGAGTTCCTCCTAGGCGTCTAGCGCGGCGGTCTGCCCCGGTCTCCGACCGGCACTCGCTGCCACAACAGAGGAAGACAGGACTGCGCGGCAGTCGCCCGGGGCGACTGCCGCGCTCGTCTTTGCCAAGAGTCGTTAGACGTATCTGGGGTATCGAGGACGAGTGGCGATTACAACAATTCATGTATACGACCGTTCCCCATCCAACTCCGTTATCATGGTTCGATATGTAGCAGGTATTGAACTCCGTGGAGTCGCGGGGGGGTACATCGAGTCCAAAGGAAGGTGTGATGGCGCAGTCAAAGTACGAGCACCTCTTCTCGCCGTTTAACATCGGCAAGGTGCAGCTCAAGAACAGGATCGTCAAGACGGCCGCTCAGACCTACCTCTTCGACGATGGAGAGACCAGGGTCGGCCCTCTGGCCAAGGCTTTCTACGGAGCGGTAGCGCGAGGCGGTGCCGGGCTCATCATCACCGAGACGCCGGCCATGGAATGGCCCCTCTTGGAGGAAGGCGACAGGCGTTTCCGCGTGGATGACGACAAGTACATCAAGAACCTCTCCGAACTCGCGGATGAGGTCCACAAGTACGGGTGTCCCATCTACACCCAGCTCTACCACCGGGGCCCGTGGGGCGGCATCTACGCCCTCATCGCCAAGAGGGTCGCCGCATCGCCGGTCACCATGTATACCCCGTTCGACGTGCACGATGAAGAACCGCCTCATGCGCTCACCATCGATGAGATCGAGGAACTCGTCGACAGATTCGCCGCTGCCACAGTGCGTCTGCAGGCGGCCGGTTGGGACGGCATTGAGATCAACGCCGCGGCCGATCACCTCTTCCACAGCTTCCTGTCGCGTTTCTGGAACAAGCGTGACGACATGTACGGTCCTCAGAGCATGGAGAACCGGACCCGCTTCATCGTAGCCGTCATCAACGAGATCAAGAAGCGGTGCGGACGAGACTTCCCAGTCCAGATCCTCATGAACGCCTTCGAGATCGGCGCCGGCGAAGAGGGTCTTTCCATTGAAGAGGGCAAAGAGATCGCCCGCATCTACGAGGCGACGGGCGTCGACTCCCTCCACGTGCGTTACCACTGGTCGGGCATGCATCAGGGCTCCTACCTGCCGGATAACCTCTTCTACCCCGAGCCGATGATCCCCATAGAAGAGTTCCCCAAGGAGATGGACTGGTCGCATTACGGAGCGCTGTGCAACGTGCCTCTCGCAGTCGGCATCAAGGACGTGGTCGACATCCCCGTGATGACCGTGACCGGCTTCGACGCCGACTCGGCGGAGAAGGTCCTGAGCGAAGGCAAGGCCGACCTCATCGGCTTCAACCGCCGCATCTTCTGCGATCACAACTATCCCAACAAGGTATACACGGGCCGGCAGGCCGAGATCCAGCCCTGCACCAAGTGCGGCCACTGCAGCAGCACCTACAACGAACCCCGGCACTGCCGTCTCAACGCCTGCTTCGGCACCCTCAGCTACGATATCGCCCCGCTCGAGACAAAAAAGAAGGTCCTGGTAGTGGGCGGCGGCCCGGCCGGCATGCAGGCCGCCAGGGTCGCAGCTTGGCGTGGACACGACGTGAGCCTTTGGGAGAAGGGCCCCTACCTGGGCGGCTCCATGTCACTGGCCGCCATGGTTAAGGGCTTCAAGACTGAGGATGTGCGCGAGGTTGTCTGGTTCCTCCGTCGTGAGGTCAAGAAATACGGCGTGGACGTCCACCTGGGCAAAGAGATCGACGCCGCTTCTATCGAGGCCATGAAGCCCGATGTCGTCGTGATCGCCGGGGGTGGCAACCCGACGCTGCCCGACGTGCCCGGCATCGACCGCAAGAACGTCGTCAAGAGCAGCGACCTCTATGGCATGCTGCGTTTCTACCTGAACCTGCTCGGCCCTAAACTGCTCCGCGAGGCCACCGCCGTGTGGATGCCGGTGGGCAAGAAGGCCGTCATCATCGGGGGAGCCATCCAGGGCTGCCAGTTGGGCGAGTTCCTGACCAAACGCGGCCGTAAGATCACCATCGTGGAGACCGGTGACGAACTGGGCAAATGGATGTACCACGAACGAAAAGCCCGTCTCTTCTACTGGTTTGACAAGAAGGGCGTCGAGCGTCTGTCTGAGGTCAAGCTGGTCGAGATCATCGCCAAAGGGCTCGTAATCCAGACGAAAGAAGGCGAGACGCGCCTCATCGAGGCCGACAACGTCATCTGCGCTCTGCCCTTCGGCGCCAACAGCTCTCTGGCCGATGAACTCGACGGCAAGGTCCCCGAGGTCTACAGCATCGGTGACAGCGTTGAGCCGGGTCTCATCCCCGACGCTACCTCCTCCGGTTGGAAGACCGGCAACGCCATCTGACATAGCGGGAGCCGTAAGGGGCTGGAATAGGCCGGGCGGCGTAGCCGCCCGGCCTATTCGTCCTGTTCTGAAGTCCATCTCCTCGGAGAGGCTCTCCACCAACATCCGCATGTGTTGTTCGTGAGCCTCTTTGCCCCAGTGGTACTGAGGCAGGTCGAACAGCTGCTTCGCGGCCATCTCGCTCAGGCTCTCGACCAGCCCCGGAAGTACCGGAGCCGGGATGGAGATCAGCAAGAGGCCCTCGGGGAAGACTTTCCGCGCCCGCATCCCGTGATGCAGCCCTGTCACGAGGATATTCATCTCGCCGCTCAAATAGGGATAGGCAAAGAGGTACGCGCAGCCGATAACGGTCGTGCCTTTGCTTCCCCATGCGGCGCCGCTCGAGTACCCGTGGGCCCGGGTGATGATCTCAGCTTGGGACGGTCTTGCGGTGGCGATGACCAGATCGGGCTCAAAGGGGAGTCCGCCCAGGCGCGCGAACAGCGAATAGCGAGCGACACCCTCAGGGATACGCGGCAGTTCCGCGTACACGCGTTGGTTGGCGGCGGCGTCTCGGTACACCCCGAGTTTCGGTCCGAGACGCCCGCTCTCGAAGATGGGGTCCCCGGCATCATGCCCGAGCACGAACTGACCGGCGCCGCAGGCGTGATCGTCGAGAGACGCGTAGAAAGGGCTACCTTCCTGCGCCCGGCGCAGCATCTCGCAGAGCGCCAGCGGCTCCGCAAGGCGGGGTAGACCATCCGGCTCCTCCGCCGAGAACTTCACGGCTACGACCGGATACTCCAGACCGATGGTAGCGAAGACGGATAAATCGGTGCTCATCTCAAGCCGACTCTAGCACGAAAGGGGGGCTCCCGTAGGAGCCCCCCTTTCCGCACGTCTGCGCGATCCTCAAAGAGGAGCCTATTTCGCAGCCGGAAGGATGTTGGCTATTGGGTAGGAACCGAGTTCGGCGATCTGAGCATTCTGGACCTGCTGGATGCGTACTTCGTCCAGTCCCTGGGGGTCACCCGGCCCGTAGGTAAGCGAAGTCACGGTGATGTCGCCCGTGCTGAAGTCCTTGATCTGGTGGAAGCCGTTCTCGAGAACTTCCTGGCTGGTCAACGCAGCTGCGTCGCCGGCCATGGCGGCCAAGCGAAGTGCCTCGACCTGGGTCATGCCTTCAATGATCCCACTCAGGTACATCACGTTGCCGTTCTTGTCGTTGGCCCGGTAGGTGTCCTGGAGCATGTTGGCGAAGGCGATGCCGTCGACAGGGGCGTCCAGAGCGCAGAAGTCGCCTGCGACGACGACGCCGTTGCCTGTCTCTCCCATGTCGGGCAGGAAGATCTGGAGGTGAGCAGGGTTAGCGAACCCGAAGGTGATCTTGTATTCCAGGTCGGGCCCCATGCCCAAGCGCACGGCCTCCTTGATGGTCGGCTGGCTGCCCGCATTGATCATGACACCCAAGGCCAGATCCACGCCCTTGTCCTTGAGCCAGGCCAGCTGAGTAGTTGGCGGAGAGGTGGGGACCATGTCCACGAACTGGGCGCCCACGAACTCGTAGCCGATGCTCTCCAGGTAGGCCTGCATCTCCGGGATATCGATGTTGCGGCCCAGAGCGGAGTCCGCGGTCAGATAGGCGACCCGAGGTTTGCGGCTGGTGTCGGTCCAGTTCTCCATGAACCACTCGCCGATAGCCCCCATCTGATCGGTGTAGATGGGCGCATTGGTGAAGATGTTGCCCGGCGGCTGCACGTATGCGGGCGACGTGGACTGGCTGGTGGCTCCGATCATGTCCTCGATGAGGAGATCTTTGAGTGCCATGCCTTCCGGCGAGCCGCTCACTCTCTGCACCAGCAACCCCTTCGACTTGAAGTCGTCGTAGATGGTGAGGGCCTTTTCGGGAGCGAGAGCGTCGTCACCCCAGAGAAGCTCGAAGGTGATATTGGCCGGGACGACCTTGTCCGTGTACCAGGGAGCCACTATCTTGTTGTCGTTGACATACTTGACGTAGTCCTGGAAGCCGGCCAAGACGGCGGCGGTATCTTGTGCGTAGGCTCCCGTCAGTGCGAACGTGCCGCCCACATATAGCGTCACCGGCTCGCCCATGGTGGTTTCAGTGGTTTCGCCCATGGTGGTCTCGGTGGGTGCCGCCGTCGTCTCTGTGGGCGCGGCGGTCGTCTCTGTGGGCGCCGCAGTGGTGGTAGTCTCGTCATCTCCGCCGCAGGCGCTCAACATGATGCCCAAGGCGACGATGAGCAGCACGACCAGCGCCCATGTTGCTCTAGATTTTGTCATTGTCCTCCCCTTCCAAAGGTGACCATTGTCATATCCTGTCATGGAACAATCTGCCGACCCGATTCACCTCCTTGTTGACCGGTCCTTCGCCCCTCACGCGGGACGCGCCAAGTCGCAGGCCTAATAAGGCCAGGCCTGATAGTAGTTCTTGAGCCGCTCGAGCAGATGAGATAGGCCCCTTGGAACAAAGATCAAGAAGAGAATGATCGCCACGCTGGGCAGGATGAGGCTCAGTCCCACGGCCGCCTGAGGGTTCAACAGATCGGCAAGGGCAGGCCCGATCTTGATGGCCACCTGCTGCAGGAGCTTGATTGCGATCACCCCATAGATGACTCCCGAGACGCTGCCCATACCGCCGATGATGAGCATGCCGAGCAACCAAACCGAGTCGAAGAACGGGAACTGCTCGACGTTGGCGATGCCGTAGAACTGCACAGACAACGCCCCGCCAACACCCGCGAAAACGCAGCCGACGAAGAAGGCCTGAAGCTTATAGGAGAAGAGGTTCACGCCCATCACTTCCGCGGCAAGGTCATTGTCTCGGATAGCCACGAAGGCCCGTCCGGACCGCGTGCGTAACATATTCTTGGCCACGATGGTAGCCAATATGGCTAGAACCAAGACCACGTAGAAGTAGACGGGCTTGCTCCTGATGGAGTATCCAAAGATATCGGCCGGAGGCACCGTCAGACCTTCCGTGCCTCCGGTGAGACCGCGGAACTGAAGTATTAGCCAGTGGATGATGAAGTAGGCCGACACCGTCGCCATGATCAGATAGAAGCCTTTGATCCTTAGCGACGGGAGACCGAAGAGAAGGCCCACGAAGCCTGCGGCCAGCCCGGAAAGGGGGACAGCCGCCAAGAAGGGCAGGCCCAGCTTGTTGCAAAGGATGGCCATGGCATACCCGCCCACCATCATGAAGCCCGAGTGCCCCAGCGATACGAGACCGCAGTTACCGGTGAGGATGTTCAGGCCGTGGGCGCTGATCACATAGAAGCTGATGATGGTGGCGAGAGTGAGCGTGGAGTTCGACGCCCACTGGGGGATACTGAAGAGAAAGACCACGAGCACGACCAGGAATATCCAATACCACTTGGTCCTGATCATGGCCATGTCCTGGCCGTAGCTCTGCGCGAAGGTGCCGCTAGGGAGTCTCATAGATAGCTCACACCCTCTCGATCCTCTTCAGGCCAAACAATCCGTACGGCCTGAAGATGAGCACTACCAGCATGACGATGAACGGAAAGACGTTGGCCAAGCCGCCGCCGGAAGGCATGAGGGGATCGAGGTACCCCGCCGCTAGGTTCCTCAGGATACCCAGCATGACGCCGGCGACGATCGCTCCGCCGATGGAGTCGAGACCGCCCAAGATGACCACAGCCAGGACCGTGAGCCCGATTTCGGCAAGGGGCGGCGAAACGCCGGAAACGCCTCCCAGAAGGATTCCACCCAAGACCCCCACCACGCAGGCGATGACCCACACCAGCGCGTACACCATGGTGACCTTGATCCCCAGGCTACGCGTGACCTGCTCGTCCTCCGCCGTGGCCCGCATGGCCAGCCCCATCTTCGTGAAGCGGAAGATGAACATGAGGATGCCTACCACGAGCACGGATACGATGAGACCAAGCAGCGAGGACGGTGGGATCGAGATCGAACCCACCTGCAGTGTGATCTCCGGCAGAACGTCGTGATAGGTCACGTAGTCGCCGCCCCACACCATGATGGCGACCCCGTCGAGGATGCCGGCGAGAGCGATTGTCATCATGACGATGGCCAAAGGAGGCTTGCCCAACAAGGGACGCAAGGTGAGTCGCTCGATGACGAGTCCCATCACCACCCCCACAGCGATCGCGGCGATAATGGCCGCCCATACGGGCATGCTGAGCACGACAAGAAACGTGTAGCCCAAGTAGCCACCGATCATGACGATCTGTCCCTGGGCGATGTTGAATGCCTTGGAGCACTTGTAGATGATCACGAATCCCATGGCGATCAGAGCATACGTCATACCCAGGGCCAGTCCGGTGACAACCAGCTGGAAGAAGAAGGTCATCCGTCACCCCGCTCGACTGTCGCGATTTCCAGAGCGGTCTTGATCCTGCCCACTCGGCCGTCCTGATAGGTGAACTCGGCCTCGACCTCGACGCTCGTCGCCTCCGTGCTGAGAGCCTGGGCCAGACCGGCGTAGCGGTCCTTCAAGTAGGTGCGGCGCAGCTTGCGATTGCGCGTCAGCTCGTACTCGTCGGGGTCGAACTCCTTGTGGAGATTCACATATCGGGCGATGCGATGCGTTGCCGGGAGACCCTGGTTGACACTGGCGATCTCCCCTCGGATGAGATCATAGACCTCAGGCTTCTGGGAGAGGTCACCGAAAGTCGTGTAGGCGACCTTGGCTTTGTCGGCCCAGTGACCCGTGTTCATGGCGTCGATGATGACGACCGCCGACAGATAGTCGCAGCCCTGCTCCGCATGCACCCAGGCATCCTTGATGTGGGCACTGTATTTCAGGCGGCTCTCTATCTCCTGAGGAGCCACGATGTCACCGCAGGGGAGCGGGATCAGGTCCTCCACGCGATCGTGGAAGATGAGTTCACCGTTGGCAGTCAGTTCACCCTTGTCGCCCGTGTACACCCAGCCATCGTTGGATGAGTCCAGCGCCACGTCAGGGGCATCCTTGTACCCTACGAAGGTGCCGGCGTGCCTCACGACAATCTGGCCTGCGTCGGTCAGCTTGATCTCTACGCCCGGATTCACTTTGCCCACCGTGCCTAGAGCCTGGACACCGGTCGCCGCGCCGGTGATCGCGCCCGCCTCGGCCGAGCCGTAGACATTGCGCAGCGGCACACGCAGCGCGTGGAAGAAGCGGAGAGCCTCCTGCGAAAGCGTGGCGCCCGAGGTGTAGCAGGCCCGGGCGCGAGTCAGACCGACGTGGTCACGGATGGGGCGGAAGGACACCAGATCCCCGAGCCTGTTGAGCACTCGCCAGTGCCAAGCCGCCTTCCCTCCGACGAAGCGCGCGTCGACCACCCGATAGCCAACGGGGAACGTCCAGCTGGTGGAGACCCTCTTCAGCCTGCCCGCCCCGCGCGTCCTGGCCAGGACCTCCCCCGCTTCGCTCTCCCAGAGTCGGGAGTTGTACACCACGACGCTGGGCGCGATCTCGCGGACGTCCTCGCGCTGTGTCTCCGAACTCTCGGCGAAATTGACGGTGCCTCCGGAGAGAAGATGGCAGCCGAAAGCCAGCCATTGCTCAGTTATCCAGGCCGGGGGCAGATACGAGACGATGTTGTCCTTGGTGCTGAGGCGCTCCGCCTCGACGAAGACCTTAGAGTCGGTCATCAACGACCGGTAGCTGTGCAGGGTGGCCTTCGGTTCCTTCGAGACCCCAGAGGTGTAGATGACGGCACAGGTGTCGCCGCCGCTACCGGCGGCGATGTTCTCCTCGAAAGCCTGCGGATGCTCGACCTCGTATTCACGGCCCCTGTCGACGACCTCGCGCAGACCCACAAAGCCCTCCATGGGCTCGTTGCTCAGACCTTTGTAGCGCCAGTACACGGTGGCTTTGAGTGCCGGAAGCCCGTCGCGGATCTGCGCGATCTTGTCCACTTGCTCTTGGTCTTCGACCATGGCAAACTCGGCGCCACAATCGCGCGCCATGTACTCGATCTCGCCGGCGGAGAGATCTGAGTAAAGGCCGACGCTCACGCCCCGGGCGCATTGAGCGGCCAGCTGGGCGAAATACCACTCGGGGCGATTATCGCCCACGATCAGAAGCTTGTTACCGGGCTGGAAGCCCAGCGCCACGAGGCCCAGAGCCAGGTATTTCACGTTGTCGAGATATGCCTGCCAGCTGTATGTCTGCCATATACCGTAGTGCTTGTAGCGGATGGCCTTGCCCTCGGCGCCGAAGCGGGTCGCATTGTGCTGCAGCACCTTGGGCCAGGTATCGAACGTGGCCGTGTCCATGACGACTTCCGAGCTCATTCTACGACAGCCATCTCTTCCTACGACGGTAGTGCTTGACCTCGCGGTAGCTCTTCCTCTCACCGCTGCAAGAGATGCCCATGTAGAACTCCCTCACGTCCTCATTGTCTCTGAGCTTGTCCGCCAGACCGTCTAGGACGATGCGCCCGTTCTCCATCACATAGCCGTAGTCCGCAATGCCGAGCGCCGCTTTGACGTTCTGCTCGACAACCAGCATGGAGACTCCGCGGTCATGATTGATCTGCTTGATGATGTGATAGATCTCTTGGACGGCCATTGGTGCCAATCCGAGAGAGGGCTCATCTAGCAACATGAACCGCGGGTCGGCCATGAGGGCCCGACCGATGACCATCATCTGCTGCTCGCCCCCCGAGAGATAGCCGCTGACCCGCTTGCGGTAGTCGCGGATCTTGGGGAAGTAGTCGTAGACCATCTCCAAGTCACGCTTGACACCAGCGCGATCCTTGCGCCGATAGGCCCCGGCCATGAGATTCTCCTCCACGGACAGGTGTTCAAGTACCCGGCGGCCCTCCATCACCTGGCTGATGCCCATCCGCGCCACCTGCTCCGGGCCCAGTTGGTCGATACGCTCGTCGTTCATGGACACATCGCCGCTGGTGATGTTCCCTTGCTCCGTCTTGAGCAGCCCGGAAATGGACTTGAGGGTGGTAGTCTTCCCACCGCCGTTCGCTCCGATGAGCGCCACGATCTTGCCGTCCCCTACCTCCAGCGAAATGCCGTGCAGTACGCGGATGACACCCATATACGAGACTTCGATGTTGTTGACCTTGAGCATGTTAGTTGCTATCTCCGAGATAGGCGGCGATGACCGCCTCGTCGCACTGGATCTCGGCCGCTGTGCCTTCGGCGATCTTGCGGCCGAAATTGAGGACGGCGATGCGGTCTGCTAGGTCCATGACCACGCCCATGTCGTGCTCGATGAGGATGATGCTGCGGATACCGTCCCTCAGCACCGGAGCGTCCGGATAGGTGTCGCCCTGGCCCTCGTACACATCGAGGACGAAGCGGGCTATGTCCTCCTTCTCTTCCAAGTTCATCCCGGCCATGGGTTCATCCAACAGGAGGACCTTCGGCTCCAGTGCCAGCGCCCTCCCCAATTCCACCCTCTTGCGCAGACCATAGGGCAGTTCGCCGACCAGCTTCTTGCGGATGGACTGGATCTCCAGGAAGTCGATGATCTCCTCCACAACCTGGCGGTGCTTGACCTCTTCGCGGCGAGCCCAGCCGTAGTAGATGGCGCCGGTCACGAAGTTCTGCTTCATGAACACGTGGCGGGCCGCCATGATGTTGTCCTGGGTGGTGAGGCCGGTGTAGAGCTCGATGTTCTGGAAGGAGCGCGCGATACCCATCCTTGCCAGCTTGTCTGGGCGCTCACGGGTGATCTTGGTGTCTTTGAAGTAGATCTCGCCCTTCTGAGGCTTGTAGAAGCCGCTGATGCAGTTCAGAAGGGCGGTCTTGCCGGCGCCGTTGGGCCCGATGATGGCCGTGATCTCGTTGGTCCTGACATCGAGACTTACGCTCGACAGCGCGTTCACGCCCCCGAAACTCAGCGAGATATCGTCGATGCGGATGATCGCTTCGGTGTCGGTCCCCCGTTGACCTGTCGTCAACATTCAGAGCCAAGAATCCCCCCCCGGAACGCCGGCGCACTACTCACTCAGAGGTCGACTATAGCAGCGGACTCCTTGCCGGAGCAACGCGTTTGCTAGGCACATGTTGCATGGCTGGCAACTACTATGTCGGCGCGACATACCATAGGAGTGGGCCGCCTCGCGCCCCCGCGTGAGCGGTCGAAGCGAGGTCGCCACTTCAGGCTTCGCCTTCCAGGGTGATGACCACCTTGCCCTTGTGCTTGCCCTCGCCGAAGTAGCGCATGGCCTCGGGCAGCTCGCTCAACCTGTACGGACCGTCGATGACCGGCTTGAGCTTCCCGGCCTCGAAGAGCTCGCACAGGTAGGCCAGGCCCTTGTTTTCTTTCAGGATGACGAGACGCGCTCTCTTGCCGGTGAAAAGGGAAACAAGGGTCCCAACAGCGCCGCCTGTATGAGCCTGCCGGTGGAACCACCGACCGTGACGTAGCTCCCCCTGGGGTGCAATACGCGCAGATAGCGAAACAGAGAGCGGTTCGTCTTCAAGTCGAGGATCAAATCGTATGCTGCCCCTGTTTGGTGAAATCTCCCCGTTTGTAGTCGATCACCCGATCGAAGCCCAAGGAGCGAAGCAGGCCCAGCTTCCCCCCGCTGTCCACTCCGGTCACGTCCGCCCCATGGAGTTTGGCGATCTGGATGGCGAACGTACCCACGCCGCCTCCGGCGCCGTTGATGAGAAGCTTCTGTCCCGCTCGGATGTCCCCCCGTTCCACGAGCGCCCTGAAAGGCAAGCGTCCCGGCCGGAGGGAGGCCGACTCCACGAACGTCAGCCCTCCGGCTTCGCCGTCAGCGCGGCCTCGCGGGCGCAGACGTACTGCGAAGCCGCCCCAGCGCCCGCTCAGATCGCCGAAGATCTCATCACCTAACCGAAAGCGTGTGACACCGCTGCCGACGGCTTCGATCCGCCCGGCGACGTCGGAGCCCAGAATCTGGTTCCTGGGCTTCAGAAGCCCATTGGCTGCGCGGTTGGAGAATGGGGTGCCGTGGAGCCGACCCCAATCCTAGTCGTTGACTGGCCACGGCGCGGACTCGTATCAGGACCTCGTCGTGCCGGGGATGGGTCTTTCCACCACCTCCAAGCGGAGCCCATCGGGAGGCCCGTATCTCGTGTAGACGATCGCTTTCATGAACCGCCGGCTCCGCACATAAAGGGAATAGGTGCCGAAGCATCCGGGCACTCCGGAGCCGCGAGCGTCACGTCCATATGACGGCCACAGGATAGGCACTGTTCTCGGTGTACGCACTCCAGCCGCCACACTGCGGACAGGTCCGTCGTTCGCGTTCCCACTCGATGAACTCCTCGACGCCCAGATCGTTGATGATACGCAAGTTCTCCAGCATGCTCATGCGGTACTTGGCCCGATAGCGGGCATCGAGCCGCCTAAGGCGAGGACACGGCATCTTGCCACAGTGCCCGCAGAAGCCGGACTGATCCGCGCCGAGCATGATCTCGCAGTTGCGGATGCGTGCAGGCACAAGGACGGACTTGGCTTTTCCGTCGTCCCTCGTCCTGCATCCCGAGCATCTGTCCTTGTCCCGCAGGTAGCCGATGCATAGCCCGCAGTCCATGCCACACGGCGCGATCAACTCGGGCTGCAGCTCGTGCGGCCAGTGCTTCTGTCCGGTGTTCGCTCTGAGCGTCATCGCCTTCAGTCCTCGGCCCCAAGCTTGAGCACCACGATGCCGGTCTTCTCACCCGTTTCCACGTAGCGATAGGCGTCCACGATAGCATCGAGAGGATACTCACGATCGATGACGGCCCGGAACTGACCCGCCTCTATGCGCGCCCCAAGCCACTCGACGAAGGCCTGACTGCTCTTCGGCAGTCCGATGACGACCCGCCTGCTCCTGGTGATCGACGTCCATATCTGAAGGAAGATGTTCTGAGCCCAAGGGCCCAGATCGGTGGCGGCGAAGACCCCTTCGGCCTTCAGCAGCCGGCGGCAGCGGAAGTATGTGGTCTTCCCTACCGCGTCGAAGACGAGGTCAAAGGTCTCCCCGATCTGCGTGAAGTCCCCAGCGGTGAAGTCGACCACGCGATCGGCGCCCAGGGACTTGGCCAGTTCGACGTGCCGCGTGGCAACGACAGCCGTCACCTCAGCCCCGTAGATCTTGGCCAGTTGAACAGCGGCCGTCCCGATAGCGCCGGAAGCCCCATAGACAAGGATCTTCTGCCCGGGTCGGACGCCGACGACGCGCAGATTCGAGTCGGCGTACAGCGCTCCCTCGCCGACCACGGCCTCCTCGTAGCGGAGGCCCGCGGGCATCGTGGCGATCTCACCCCTCTCGGACACGCACAGATACGCGGCGTGACCGCCGTAGCCGCCCGGCGTCATGCCGAAGACCCGATCGGCAGGCGCGAAAGTCCTGACCCCCTCGCCGACAGCCTCCACCTCACCGGCGAAATCCATGCCCAGGATGGTGTGCTTCGGCCGCAGGATCCCGGTGACAAACCGTATGAACCAGGGGTGCGGCCGCCTGAGGCCGCTATCGCTACGGCTGACGGTGCTCGCGTGGACTCTGATGAGCACCTCACCGGGTCCGGGTTCGGGTCTCGGGATTTCTCGGATCTCCACGACCTCGGGCGGGCCGTACCGGGTGTTGACGGCGGCCCTCATGCCGACCACACATCCGTCTCTGGGCTGCGCATAGTCGGGTCAGCCTCCGCTCGATGACGAGCTAAGCTCAGCTGTTGAGCCACTGTTGTAGATGACCGGCATCTGCCCCTTCCATCTATCCCACGTCTCCCGTTCCGTGACTAAAGCGGCCATGAAGTGGGCCACATTGATTCGACTGGTCCTCCCTGAATCGAAGATCGCGCTCCGGGTCGGCGAGGGATGGACTTCGTACGCCGTGACCGCCCCCTCGTCGACCAGCGTATCCGGACGGACCGCGACCCACTCGATCCGCCCGTCCATTCTACCCACGTGGGTGCGGAGATAGTCGGCGGCCTCCTCGTTGTCCGCCTGAGGGGGCAGCACCAGGCGAAGCAGCCCCACAACCAGACTCTCGCCCCGGGACACCTTCTCCTCGAGATCGCGATTGCGGTTGCCTGCCGTGTTCATGAGCACGAACTTCACCGGCCGCTGGGGCTCGTGCGCTTTGACGGCAGCGCAGAGACGTCGGGTGGCATCGGTGACCAGTCTGCGCGGGCGCCCCCATATGCCTCTGAGATCAGGAGGATGGCCAAGGCAGCAAGCGACTGCGTCGCAGCCGCCTGAATGCTCGATCATCTCAGCGTCGGTGAGTTCCAACAGGCTCGCCTGGACGATCGAGAGGCCGGAGTGATCCCGGGCGGCCTCGGGCAGCTTGTCAGCCGAGCGTACGATCACCCTGACATCGTGCCCACGATCCAGCAACTGCTGCACCAGCAGCCTTCCTGTCGCTCCGGTCGCTCCGACAACCAGGGTGGTCAAGTGATCACCTCACGCGGTTCGTACCCCTTGTACCGAGCATACCACCCGGCTACGAATCGTCCGGACCGCCGCCGTCTGACGGAGGGGACACAGGTACCGGCGGCGGGGAGGCCGTCTTGCCCGCGGTCCGCGCTGCACCTCTGCGCACCACTCCAGACGCAACATCGAGAAGACGAACTCGAGATTCTCTGCTTCCTTCTTGCGGGCGGGCTTCGCATAGGCGCCCAGAAGCAGGTTCTCCATCACGGTCATCTCAGGAAACAGATGGCGTTCCTCCGAGATCAGCACCACGCCCATCTCGACGAGCTTGTGCGAGAGGAGGCCCTGGATCTCCCTTCCCTGAAAGCGGATGACGCCACTGGCCGGCTTCATCAGCCCGCAGATGGTCTTGAGCAGGGTGCTCTTTCCGTGGCCGTTCGGGCCGAAGATCGACACCAGTTGGCCCTCGCTTACCCGGAGGGAGACGTCGTGGATGGCCTGGTACACGCCGTAGAAGACGTTGATGTTCTCGACCTCAAGCACTCTTGCCCCCGACCAGACACTCGACGACCACCGGATCCTCAACGACGGCGCGAGGCTCCCCCAGCCGGAGGGCTTGGCCGTTGTTCAGGACGAGCAGCCGGTCGCAGGAACGAGTCAAGGCGCTCATGAGGTGCTCGATCATGATCACCGTGAGGCCCCACTCCCTGTTGAGCCGTTGCAGCAAGGCGAGACTGAGTTCCGCCTCCACAGCGCTGAGACCGCCGAGAGCTTCGTCCAGCACTATCAGGCGCGGCCGAGTGGCCAGAGCCGACGCCAACACCGTAAGCTTCTTGTCGTAGAGCTTGAAGGAGGACACCAGGCGGTCCTCTTTGCCCTCCAGCCCCACGAAGGCGATGAGGTCACGCAGATCCCTCCAGGGAGCCTGCCGAACGCCGTTGCTCGCGTGCCCCTTGGCCCCGAAATACTCACCGATACGCAGGTTCTGCACCACGGTCATCGACTGAAAGGGTTGTGGGAGCTGGAAGGTGCGGGCCACACCGAGATGGGTCACCCGATGGACCGGGAGGCCATCGATGCGCCTCCCGTCCAGGAAGATGCGGCCCGAACCGTGGAGGAATCCAGAAATGAGGTTGAACACGGTCGTCTTGCCCGCGCCATTAGGCCCGGCGATGCCGAAGACCTCGCCCTCCTCTATCTCGAAGGAGAGGTCGTCCACCGCGGCGAGCTCGCCGAAGCGCTGGGTAACATTCTCAAGGGCGAGCAAGGCCATGCGAAGGTCCTCGGTCCGTTCTTTCTATCCTGGTTCGACCTACCGTGCCCTCACTATTTGGCCGGCCACGCACACATACTTTGGACCCACATTGCAGCGGCCGCAGATACCGATGCCGCACTTCATGCGCTTCTCAAGGGTGGTGTAGGTCTGCTCGTCGGTGAATCCCAGCTTACGGAAGCTCATGAGAGAGAACTTGATCATGATGGGCGGACCGCAGAGCACGGCGATGCTGTCGGCCGGATCGGGGTTCATCTTCTCGAGGATGGCCGGCACTAGGCCCACCTCGCACTGCCAGCCGTCGCACTCGCGGTCGATCGGCGAGATATACTCGTTCGACGAAGTGAGACCGCTGAGAGGAGACCCATGAAGCTGAAGATAGTGGTCCACGAGGCAGAAGAGGGTGGGTTCTGGGCTGAGGTTCCGGCCATCCCGGGTTGCTGCGCCCAGGGTGAGACCTTCGAAGAACTGCTTGAGAACCTTTACGAGGCCGTTGAGGGCTGCCTATCGATCGATATCGCCACCGTGGAAACGGGCGAACGTGATCGGGTTCTAGAAATCGCTGTATGAGTCCGCTATCTGGACGCGACTTTGCACGAGCAGTCGAACGCAAAGGCTGGACTTTGCTCCGCGTCCAGGGGAGTCACCACATCTATGGCAAGGAAGGCAGCATGGTGCGGCTTTCCGTGCCCATTCATGGGAACAAGCCCCTCAAGGCAGGTCTGCTCCGCCACCTCATGAACCTGGCCGATCTGTCGGAGGAGGATGTGTAAGTCCTCCCGGCCCCAGTTCATGGGCCTCCGGGGCGTCCACACACCTCACACCAGCGGCGGCCCGGTTGGCGGTCACCGCTACAGCTCGTCCGGCAACTCCCCCAACTCGGCCATGGTGAACACGGGCCCATCCACGCACACATACTTTGGACCCACATTGCAGCGGCCGCAGATGCCGATGCCGCACTTCATGCGCTTCTCAAGGGTGGTGTAGGTCTGCTCGTCGGTGAATCCCAGCTTACGGAAGCTCATGAGAGAGAACTTGATCATGATGGGCGGACCGCAGAGCACGGCGATGCTGTCGGCCGGATCGGGGTTCATCTTCTCGAGGATGGCCGGCACTAGGCCCACCTCGCACTGCCAGCCGTCGCACTCGCGGTCGATGGTCTGAGTGAGGTCCACGTCGGGACGCGCCTCCCAGATCTTGATGTCTTCCTGATAGGTGAAGTTCTGCGGAGCGGTGGCGCCGTAGAGGATGGAGACGCCTTGATAGTCTTCCCGATGCTCGAGCGTGTACTCGATTGTGGCCTTGAGCGCCGCCGAGCCGATGCCACCCATGACGAAGAGGATCCTCTTGCCCTTCCAGTCCTGCACCGGAAAGCCGCAGCCCATGGGGGCGCGGATGCCCACTTTGTCGCCCTCGGACAGGTTGTGAAGCGCCTTGGTCACCTCGCCGGCGCGCATCACCGAGAACTGGATGAACTCCTTCTCGGACGGCCGTGACGTGATGGCGAAGGTCGACTCGCCTATGCCGAAGACGCCCAGTTGACCCACCTGGCCGGGGGCGAAAGAGAAGCTCTCTTGAACGGCCGTGTCGTCGAAGCGCAAGCGGAAGGTCTTGATGTTGGAGGTCTCCTGGATGATCTGGACCACCGTGGCGATCTCGGGCAGGTACGGATTGCCGGCCTGCTTACCCGCGCGGGCCGTGGTGGCACCGGCGACTACGTCGGAGGCGGTGAGGCGGGCCTTTTCCTGGCCGTTGCCGTTGGCCTTCTCAGCCATCTAAGCCTCCTTCTCTTCGGTCGGAGAGGGCGCGGTGGACGGCTGGTCCGCGACAGCGGGCGCAGGAGCCGCATGCGACGCACTCGGGGCGGCGGCCGGCACCAACTCCTCGGCCGCCAACGCCGCGGCCGGGTCGGCGGAGCCCATCACCCGCAACACCTCGCGGATGTCGATCCGTGTGGGGCAATGCATGACGCAGCGGCCACAGCCGGAACAGAGCAGACTGTCGTATTTGTCCGGGTAGTACCAGAACTTGTGGCTGAAGCGGTTACGGAAGCGGTTGGACTTCTGCGCCCGCGGATTGTGCCCCGAGGTCTCCTCGGTATACATGGGGTTGAAGCAGTTGTCCCACACTCGGTAGCGCTCGCCCACGGTCTCGACGATCTCGTCATTGATGGAGAAGCAGTAGCAGTTGGGGCACACATACGTGCAGGTGCCGCAGGAGATGCAGCGCATCGCCAGGTCGTGCCACTGCTGAGCCTCGATGTTGTCGTGGAGATGGTCGCGGATGCCTTCCGACTCGAAAGGTATGTCGACCTTCGCGGCCGCCGCGTCTTTGACCGCCGTCGCGGCGTCGACCTGGGTCGCGGCCGCGCCTGCGAACCCAGAGAAATCGAGCGCCATCTCGCCCTTGCCGGTGAGCGCTTCGGCGATGAAGCCACCCTCCACCTGGGTGAAGAGAGCATCCACGCCCTCCGTGCCTGCCGGACTGCCACCAACAGGGGTGCAGAAGCAGGTGGAACGCGGATCGCGGCAGGTCACGGCCAGCAGGGTGGTGGCCTCACGCCGCGCATTGTAGAGCGGGTCGAAGTAGAAGCCGCCATAGCCGGCGAACACATTGTCGGTCTGGACGAAGCCGCGGGCGTCGCAGGGACGCAGCCCAAAGACGACCTGGGCTGGGGCCTCGTTCACGGGCTGCACGTCCACGGTCTCGTGGGGGATGGCCACAGTCGGAGGCGCGGCCTCGCCCGCAACCGCCGCGTCCTCGTCAGGCGCCGCGCCCTCGGCCGCGGCCGCCGCTGAGTCGTCACCGGCAGCGGCACGCGCCGCCTCGCCCGGCTCCTCCATCCGATAGCGGAACTTGAGAAACGTCTCGCACTGCGGGAACACCCATTCTTTGGGCGACTGCTTGGCCAGCAGGACGTCGAGTTCGACCTCCTTGCCCGGCTCCCATACCTCGTACTGCACCACGCCGTCGGTCTTGACCGGCGCCACTACCCGAGCCTTCTCGGCCAGGTGCGCCAGGAAGGCCGGCAGCCGATCCTGCTCTAAGTATCTGATCGCCATCGTCCCTCCATTGAGCCTCTCGGGAACCAAGCCGCGGCCTCCAGGCAGCACTGGACGGCACGATACGGCGTCCTCGGTCGCTCACATAGCGCTGCTATGCTCGCTCGCTGCGTCCTTCTCTCGCGCATATCCAGCGCATCCTGGCGGCGGGGCTTCATTCCCGACAGGCTCCTTTCAGTCGCCGAACGCGTCTTCGATCTTGAACGTCTGAAACACCGGCTTCTCACCCAGCTTGGCGCCCGGCTCGAAAGCGAACATGTCGTAGATCTCCTTGTTCATCTTCCGATGCAGTAGGTAGAGCGGGATCTCCACCGGACAGGCCCGATCGCAGGCACCGCAGGACGGACAACGGCCGGCCACATGCATCATGTGCACCATCTGGAAGAGCAGATTCTCCTTGGTACCCACCTTCTGCGCCACGAGTTCGGGCTGGCGCGAGCGGTTCACGCACTTGTCCCAGCAGTAGCACACGGGACAGACGTTGATGCACGCGAAGCAGCGAACGCACGTGGAGTAGACCTTCTCCAGCACCGCCTGCTTCTCGTCGTCGGAGAGGTTCTCGTAATCCTCGAGGTCGCTCCAATCGGGCGGGGTCTCGTCGCGGTCGGCCTCCTTTTCCAGGGGCCCCGCCGTGTCGTCCGAATAGATGGCGTTCGGATAGCGACAGCGGCCGCACACATCGAGCAGGACCGTGTCTTGGGCAAATTCTTTCGTCTCTCCCCGACGGGTACTGACAACCACCCGCCCCCGTTCCGGGAAAGTGATGTCCACGAGCTCGTCGGCGAACTCCTTCTCCAGCTTGCGTCGGTCGACGATGCCGTCGCAGGGGACGCCCACCACGTAGAGCTTGTCCTTGTCGACCAACTCCTCCTGCAGCAGCGCCACCAACGTGCGGCTGTCGCAACCCTTCACGCACACGCCGATCTTGGCGCCGGGCGGGTCGGGCATGTTGCGCTTGAGAAAGGTGACCAGGTTGTGGTGGCACAGCGGGTTCCAGACGAGTTGGTCCACCTCGGCGGCAGCGCGCACGAAGGCAGGGACGACCTCTGAGGAGTTGTGCCCCTCCTTCCAGCCGATGAAGTAATCGCAGCGGCCGTCGGCGAGCGCCTTGGCGGCGAACTCGCGGATGTGGTCCTGGCGGCTCACAGAGCCCTCCCCTCACGGGGGCCCAGCTTCTGTACGCCGGCCACGAAATCGGTGATCACCTGCTGCCAGCGCGCGCCCTCGGAGGCCGAGATCCAGGTCCACTTGAAGCGCTCCTTGGGGATGCCCAAGTGGTGGATCATGCGCTCCATGAGCTCGAACTTGCGCCGGGCGTAGTAGTTGCCTTCGGAGTAGTGGCAGTCGCCGGGATGGCAGCCGCTGATGAGCACCCCGTCGGCCCCTTTTTCGAAGGCCTTGAGGGCAAAGAGCGGGTCGATACGGCCCGTGCAGGGTACGCGCACCAGCCGCACGTTGGCAGGCTGCTTGAAGCGCCCCACCCCGGCGGTGTCGGCGCCGGCATAGCTGCACCAGTTGCAGACGATGCCGATGATCTTGACCGGGCGGGTGCCCGCGGACGCGTCCGCTGCCCCAGCCCCGGCGGTGGCGGCGGCGCGGCCTGGAGCGTCGGCCGTGGCGGTGCCGGCGGCTGGCTCGGGCCGCTCGCGGCGGTGGCGGCTTCGGCCACAGCGGTCGCTGCGCTCTGGGCGCCCTGGTCTTGTGTTTCTTCAGCCACGTTCACCGCCTTTCTTCATAGGAGGTTGCGAGGAGCGCTTCCTCGATCTGGTCGAGGATGGCGTCCGTCGGGAATCCCTTGAGCGCGATGCAGTTGACCGGGCAGGTGGCGACGCACACGCCACAGCCCTGGCACACGGTCTCGATGACGTGGCTCTTGAAGTCGCCCGGGCGCACCTCCTGCTTCTCCGGGGCGCTGAACGGGCAGACCTCGATGCACTTCCAGCAAGAGACGCAGTCCTTCTGACCCACCACGGCGATCATGGGGCTGGTCTTGAGTTTGTCCTTGGCCAACAGACCGATGACCTTGGAAGCCGTCCCCGAAGCCTGAGCCACCGTGGAGGGGATGTCCTTGGGCGCCTGACAGGCTCCGGCAAGGAAGACACCGGCCGTGTTGGTCTCCACCGGGCGCAACTTGGGATGGCCCTCTTTGAAGAAGCCGAACTCGTCGTAGGAGATGTTCAACTTCTGAGCCAACTCCTTCGCGCCCTCGGCAGCGGTTATGCCGCTCGCGAGCACGACCAGGTCCGCGGCGATCTCCACCTGCTCGCCCAGCAGGGTGTCCATGCCGCGCACCATGACCTTGCCGTCTTCCTCGTAGAGCTTGGAGACGCGGCCGCGCACGTATTTGACGCCATACTCCGTCTGCACGCGCTTGATGAACTCCTCGTAGCCCTTACCGCCGGCGCGGATGTCGATGTAGAAGACGTAGACCTCGGTATCCATGCCCACGTGGTCTTTGGTGAGCAGGGCCTGCTTGCCCGTGTACATGCAGCACACGCTGGAGCAGTAAGGCCGCCCCACCGACTCATCGCGCGAGCCCACGCACTGGATGAACACCACCGTCTTGGGCGCCTCGCCGTTCGACAGCCTTTTGACGTGACCGCCGTAGGGACCGGAGGCGTTGAGCATGCGTTCATACTGGATACCGGAGATGACGTCCTTGATATGGCCGGAGCCATACTCGTGGTAGTACTTCTCCCAAGGGAAGGTGTCCAGGCCGGTAGCCACCACGATCGCGCCGAAACGCTTCTCGACGATCTCTTCCTTCTGCTCGTAGTCGATGGCATCGGCCGGGCAGACGCGCTCGCACACCCGGCACTTACCCTGCGTGAACCAGCGGCAGTAGTCCACCTGGATGGCGGCGCGTTTGGGCACCGCCTGCGGGAAGGGGATGTAGATGGCTTTGGTCGGTTCCAACCCCTGGTTGAAGGCGTCGGGGGCCTTCGCCGGGCACTTCTGCACGCACAGTTCGCAGCCGATGCACTTGGTCCAGTCGACCATGGCCGCCTTCTTGCGGATGTCCACGGTGAAGTTGCCCACGTACCCGGAGACCTTGTCCACCTCGCAGTAGGCCATGACCTCTATGTTCTCGTGCTGGGAACAGTCCACCATGCGCGGCGTGAGGATGCAGGCCGAGCAGTCGATGGTGGGGAAGGTCTTGTCCAGCTTGGCCATGGTCCCACCGATGGTGGTCTCCTTCTCCACGATGGTGACCTTGAGGCCGGCGTCGGCCAGGTCGAGTGCGGCCTGGATGCCGGCCACCCCGCCCCCGATGATGAGGACTTCCTTGTTGACCTCCACCTCGTTGGAGTAGAGAGGCTCGAGCTGGCGAGACTTGGCCACGGCCATGCGCACGATATCCCAGGCCTTTTCGGTAGCCACAGGGATGTCGGTGTGGATCCAGGAGCAATGCTCGCGGATGTTGGCCATCTCGAAGAGATAGGGGTTCAGCCCCCCGCCCTCGACGCAGCGCCGGAAGGTCACCTCGTGCATGTGTGGCGAGCAGGCGGCTACGACCACGCGGTCGAGCTTCTTCTCTTCGATGGCCTTCTGGATGGCCGCCTGGCCCGGCTCGGAGCACGTGTACATGATGTCCTCGGCGTGAACGACGTCCTTGAGGCCCAGAGCCCTCTGAGCCACGTCGGCCACATCCACGGTGGCAGCGATGTTGGTGCCGCAATGGCAGACGAAGACCCCGATCCTCATGACTTCGCCTCCGTGTCCGCCGTCTTGGCCTCCCGGGCCGCGGCCTTGGCCGCCTTCTCAGCCGCCTTGCGCTCCTCTTCCGCCCGGACCGCGGCCGCCTCGGAGATAGCCCGGCTCAACAGCGGCCGGGGATCGACCACGTTCTTCTCCAGCATGACGTCGTCGGAACTGAGGCCCAGGGCGATGCCCAGGACCTGGGGCAGATAGAGGATAGGCACCTGATAGTCAGTGCCCAGGTACTTGTTGATCTGACCCTGCTTGAGATCCAGGTTCACGTGGCACAGCGGACAACAGACCACTATGGCTTCCGCCCCGGCCGCCAGCGCCTGCTCGATGACCTTGCCGCTCAGCCGCCGCTGGATCTCCATCTTGGGCATGCCCACGCTGGCGCCGCAACACTCCGTCTTGTAGTTCCACCACTTGACGTCCGCGCCGGCGGCCTGCAGGAGCAGGTCCATCATCATGGGCTGCTCGCCGTCCTCGCCGGTCAGGTCGGCAGGGCGACCGAGCAGACAGCCGTAGTACGGCACTACCTTGAGCTGAGAGAGATCGACCTTCACCAGAGAAGCGACCTTCTCCTCCCCCACGAACTTGGTCAGATACTCGGGCAGGTCGTACACCGTCACCCTGCCCTTGTACGGCCGGTCGAGGACTTCGTTCACCTGGGCCCGGAACTCGTCGCTACGGTGGATCTCGATCTCCGCGTTCTTCTCGCGCTGATAGCAGGAGGGGCAGGGGACGAGCAACTCGTCGCCCACGAGAGCCGCTTGGCGCAGGTTGCGGGCAGCAAGCGCTTGAGCCAACAGATGGTCCATCATGTGGGCCGGCGTGGAGCCGCAGCAGGTCCAGTCGGGGATATCCGCGATCTCGACCCCCAAAACGCCCAGCACCTTGCGCGTGGCCTGGTTGAACTCGGCCGAGGAATGCTCGAGGGAGCAGCCGGGGTAGTACGCGAGGGTCATGACGTCTCCCCGCTTCGGTCTGGGCCTGCGCCGGATGCGGCCGCAGCGCTCTTCTCCCGCGCCCTGGCCCGCTCCATGGCCTTCTTGTAGATGCGAGCCACCTCGTCACTGCCCTCATGCTTGTGGGGCACGAACTTCATCTTGCCCCGACTCACCATGGGCTTCATCAGCCCCATGTCGGCCATCGCCATCTTGGGATTCATGGTACCGGTGTAGAAGCGCGCCATGGAGTAGAACTCGGGCAGCCTCCCATAGCGGACAATGGACTTCATGAAAGCCTGATTGAACGTAGTCACGTGCTCGGGAACCTCGCGCTCCTGGGCGACGGCGACGGTCTTGAGGTCTTCTATGATCCCGGCGATATCGATGTTCCTCGGGCAGCGCTCTGTGCACGTGAGGCATTGGACGCAGAGTTGCACCGCCGAGGAGTCGAGTGCCTTGTCGACGAGACCGACCTGCAGCATGCGCATGATCTGATTGGGAGCGTAGTCGAAAGTGAAGGCGGCGGGACAGCCCGCGGAGCAGTTACCGCACTGGTAACACTCCCTGACGTCGGCCTCGACCCTTTCCATCAACTTCTCCCGATATTCCGCGGCCGTTTTCGCGTCATATCGGACCAAATCGACCCTCCTCCTTGAAAAAGACGGGCGAGCGGGGTCGGGTACGTACCCGACCCACCGTGTACGTGCAGCAATGGGATGACTATACCATCTCAGAGCGCAGCGCCGACCCGCGGTCGTTGGGAGAGGAGACGCTCAAATACCGGTGCTTTGCAGCTACTTCTCCGTCACAATGGCATGCGCGCTGCAATATGCTCCAGCGCGACATCCAACCCTGCCCCCACTTGCGGCGCCGCCCCCAGATCCACCAGCCCGCGGGCCAGCGCGGCCAACCCGATCACAGGATACAACGAGCGCGCGGTGACCCCCATGTGGCCGATCCGTACCAGGTTCCCGGCTCCCTGACCGGCTGAGAGTTGCACTCCGTAGCTGCGGCGCACGTGGTCGCGCACCTGGATGTCGCTCAGTCCTTCGGGGAGGGCGATGGCGGTAGTACAGGTGGACATGATCGTCTCGCTGCGCGGCCACAGTCGTAGGCCCATGGCCCTAGCGCCGGCCCGGCAGGCGCCGGCCGCGGCCGCGTGCTGGGCGATGGACGCCGTCAAGCCTTGCGCAAGGACGATGTCGAGGCAGGCTTCGAGCCCGTAGACGTCGCAGACGGAGGGCGTGAAGGGAAAGAGGCCGTCGCCAAGGTAGCTGTGCCTCCAGTCGAGAAGAGAGAGACACGACCATCGGGGGGCAGCGGGGTTCTTCTCAATCAGTTCCCACGCCTGAGCGCTGACAGAAATGGGGCTGACACCGGGCGGTCCGGAGAGGCACTTCTGCGCCCCGGCCACGCAGATGTCCAGCTGCCAGTCGTCAGCGGCGAAGGGCATCCCACCCAGCGACGATACGCAGTCGATCAGGGTCACAACTCCGTGAGCCCGCGCCAGCGGACCGATCTCAGCCACGGGGTTCAGGGTCCCGGAAGGGGTCTCGGAGTGGACGACAGTGATGAGTTCCACCTCGGGATGGGCCCGCAGCGCCTGCTCCACAGCTTCGGGTGAGACCGCGTCATCGAAAGGCGCCTCCACCTCGTGCACCGTGGCCCCCCACTGCCGCAGCCAGTCGCCCATGCCCTTGCCGAAGACTCCAGAGCTGAGGTTGAGCACGGCCATGCCCGGGCGCACACAGGCCCGGCCTGCGGCCTCGAGAGCGCCGATGGCCTCACCCTGGAAGAGGATCACATCCTCGGTAGTCTGGAAGACCCGGGCGGCCTTCTCAGTCGTGCGGGCAAAGAGTTCGAGAAAGGCGGGGTCGTAGTGGTACATCATGGGCCGGCTCATGGCGGCCTGGACCTCGGGCCACACAGTGGTGGGACCGGCGCTGATGGTGAAGTCTGCGGACCGCATCCGCGCGCCCGCCGCCGGGGCGGCGGGCCCCGGGCGGGCGAGGTCGGTCAGGGCGGCCGGATCGGCGTCGTCGGGGCTCATGCGGGTGGATTCCATGCGGTCATCACTCCTTTGGGATGGACGCGCAGCGCCTGGGGCCAATACCGGCGATGATACCGCGGCCCTCGCGCCGGGAGACACCGGCGGCGGTCACGTCTGCATGAAGGGCCGAGCCTGCTACCGCCGCCCGCGCCCGTACGGCACGCCCAGAGCCGCCGGCAGATAGGCCCTGCGGGCGAACAGCACCAGAGCGGCCATCACCGCCAGGAACGGCAGCATGTAGACCACGTCGGTGGGAACGTCCACGCCGACCACCTGTAGCGCCGTGGCCACCGAGAGGCACAGTCCGAACACGAGCGATCCGCCCAGCACCCAGCCCGAACGTCCGCGGGCCAGCATGGCTATGACGATGGCTATGAAGCCCAGACCGTTGGTCATGTAGGCCACGAACACGCCCGCCGAGACCACGGCCAGATAGGCGCCGCCCAGCCCCGCCAGTGCCCCGGAGAACAACACCGCCCACGACCGGGTGGCGGTCACGCTCACGCCGGCCGCATCCAGCGCCCGTGGTTTCTCGCCGGCCGCTCGCAGATCGAGACCCCACCGCGTCGAGCGCAATACCCAGCGCACCACGAACACGAGGGCTATCCCTATCCAGAAGATGAGGGGCTGACTGAAGATGCTCTCGCCCAGCACCGGGATACGGGAGAGAAGGGGGATGGGCAGCTCCCGCATCTCCTCCAGACGGGGGTAGCTGGCGCCGAACTGGACGGCATGAAGAAGACTCGTCAGTCCCTCAGCCAAGAGGATGACGCCGATCCCCACCACGATCTGATCGAGTCCCAGGCGCACGCTGAGCCACATGACCAAGGCGCTGATGGCAAGGCCGGCAACGATGCCGCAGAGCATGCCCACCCAGGGCGACGAGCCATAGAGCGCGCCATTGAAGCCCGCGTAGGCCCCCAGCAGCATGTATCCCTCCATGCCGATGCCCAGCACCCCGCCCTGCTCACCCACCATCTCTCCCAGGCCGGCGAAGAGCAGCGGCAGTCCGGCCAGGATGGCACCCGAAACCAGGGCGGTGAGGAACGTCTCGCTGAACAACTCGCTCATCGCCCGCTCCACGGGCGCGGGCCGCTCACGACTGCCTCCGGGGACGCAGCCGGCTCACCGCTCGTCGCCCCAACCCTGAGCCTCCCTCGCGCCGGCCGGCGAGAACCTGCGCCACAGCCAGAAAGAACAGGACCAGCGCGATGAGGATCAGGATGAAGTCGTAGTCGAGCGAAGCCCGGCGGGCGGCTTCGTGTCCCCCGATCTCGAGAACGGCATAGAAAGCGGCAAGCGGCACCATGGCCAACGGACTCAGCCGAGCGAGAAAGACGAGCGCGAACAGCGCCAGGCCGAAGCCCGGGTTCCAGTCGGCACGCATGTACCCCCACACACCCAGGATCTCCACCGCGGCGGCCAGACCGATGAGGGCTCCGCTGGCGAAGAAGGTCCCCAGGATGATGCGTTTCACGTGGAGACCCGCATGTACGGCCGCACGGGGATTGGCACCCAGCACGGTCAGGCGCAGACCCGCGGCGTTATGATCGAGGATGTACCAGCCCACGAGGACCGCGGCGACTCCCAGCAGGATGCCCACGTGGATGGTCGTGCCCCCGAACCGGGGCAGCAGCTCGCTGAGCGGCACCGATCCGGTCTGAGGCACGGTGGTCTCGGCGCTGCGCCATGGTCCCTTGATGAGAAGGTTGGCCAGGTTGATAGCTATGAAACTCATCATGAGCGTGGTGATGATCTCGTTGACCCCGTACCAGGCCTTGAGGAAGGCGGGGAGAAGAGTCCAGAGCCCCCCGACCACCAGACCGATGAGACCCAGCACGATCAAGCCGGCCGGCCGAGACATGGATCCCATCACAGCGGGAGCCGCTCCGGCCACGAAGGCGGCCGCCAACACGAACTGCCCGTCGCCGCCGATGTTCCACAGCCCCGCCCGGAAGGCGACGATATAGCCCATGCCGATGAGTAGAAGGGGAGCGAGACGGGTGATCATGCCCTGCCACCCGCTGGAACTCACCAGGCCGGCGCGGAAGAGGTCGGCGTAGAACGACAGCGGGTCGCGCCCCAATACGAGGAGGATGATCGCCCCCACCACGAGTGCCGCGGCCACCGGCACGACCGTCCAGCCCAGACGATTCCAGAAGCCCCCCGGCTGCCCGTTCACGACTCCGCCCCCTCGGCGCCGAGACCGAGCATCAGTTCGCCCGCCTTCTCCGCCACACCGACGCCCCGATTCTCCAGGATGCCCGTCACCCGCCCCCTATACATGACGGCTATGCGATCACAGAGTTCGACCAGCTCTTCGAGGTCACTGGAGATGAGCACCGCCGCCACTCCCTGCTCCTCGGCCATCTGCCGGATGCGCTCGCGAAGCGACAGGGCGGTCTTGGCGTCCAGTCCCTGCGTGGGTCTGTTGAACACCACGAGGCGGGGCGCGAACGACAGTTCGCGCCCGAGCACCACCTTCTGTATGTTCCCTCCGGACAGGGTGCCGCTGGCGGTGTCCGGTGTCGGCGCAACGATGTCGAAATCGCGCATGATGGCTTCGCTCGCCCCCCGTACCTCCTGCCGGTCCGTCCGTCCCGCCCGAGTCCAGAAGGGCGCCTCTCCGATCTTCTTGAGGAGCAGGTTCAGGGACACGGGCAAGGAGGCGACCGTCCCCTCGCCGAGCCGATCGTCGGTCACGAAACGCAGTCCCGCCTCCTGACGGTCACGGACACCCCGATCCGTGATGTCCTCGCCCTCGAACACCAGCCGCCCATGGGAGATGGGGCGCTGCCCGGCCAAGGCTTCGGCCAGTTCCCTCTGGCCATTACCTTCCACGCCGGCGATGCCGAAGATCTCCCCTTTGCGCACCGAGAGGGTGACGTCCCGCGCTCCGCATTCCTCGCGACCCGGCTTCGTGGAGATGCCTTCCGCCTGCAGGATAGGCTCCGGAGAGAGCACCCGGGGGGCACGGCCGCGCTCGCCCGGACCAGTGACCTCGGCTATCTCGCTCAGCATCGTCGCTTCCTCGCCGAACATCAGGCGTACGATACGCTCGCGCGCCTCGGCGCGACTCAACACCCCCAGTTCCTCGGGACCGAGGCTCCCCGCCACCCGTCCACGGCGTAGCACGGTCACCCGATCGGCTACATCCACAGCTTCGGGCAGCTTGTGGGTGATGAACACGACGGCCAGGCCCTGGTCGCGAAGAGCCCGCAGCACCTCCTGCAAGTCAGAGATCTCCGAGGGGGCCAGCATGGCGGTGGGTTCGTCCAGGATCAGCACCCGTACCCCCGATGAGAGCACCTTGATGATCTCCACCTGCTGCTGTCGCCCCAATGGGAGCCTTCCGGTGATCACACCCGAATCGATGTCCGCCCCCAGCCGCTCGGCCCAACGCAGGTAGTCGGCAGCCGCCTTCTTCCGATCCAGCCTGAAAGCACCCGGAGTGCCCAGCATGAAGTTGTCCAGGACCGTGAACCGTGACACAAGGGAGTTGTGCTGATGCACCATGCCGATGCCCAAAGCGCGTGCCCGCGCGGGTCCGTGGATGTCGACCGGCACGCCGTCTACCAGGATGGAGCCAGAATCCGGCTGCAGGATCCCGGCCACGATATGCATGAGCGTGGACTTGCCCGCCCCGTTCTCGCCCAGAAGAGCGTGGACCTTCCCTCCCCGCAGGTCGAGATCCACGGCGTCGTTGGCCACCACGCCCGGGAACGCCTTGGTGATGGCCCGGAGCTCAACGGTCACCGCGTCCATCAGGCCGGCCACAATCTACCGGAGCAGGGCTTCGAGTTCGCTTTGACTGACGATCACAGGCACTTCGATGGTCCCTGCCTGGATGTCGGCCTGGGCCTTGTCGACCGCCGCCCAGACATCCGCTGGGATGTCATCGCTGGGGAGCAGCCGGACACCGCCCTCCTCCAGTCCAAGATAGAGAACCTCATCGCCGTAGGTACCCGCTTCCATCTGGTCCAGGGCCCGACGAAAAACGGGCACGTAGTCCCAGACCACGGAGGTGAGAAGGATGTTCTTGTCGTCGAGGGACGACTTGTCCCCTATCACGTCGATGAACCACACCTTCTCGGCACCCGCGGGGGGATCGGCGTTCTCGACGGCCTGGATCATGCCGAAGGTTGAGCCATCGCCCATGCCGAAGATGATGTCCGCTCCCGCGGCGATGACGCTGTCCGTGACCCGCTTGCCCGCCGGCGCGTCCGCGTAGGCCGCCTGTCCCGATTGGGCCAGCTTGATGTCGATGTCGGGCCGCGCAGCCTGGGCGCCGGTGATGAAGCCTCCGGCCATCTTGTTCCAGTTCTCGTCGTCGGCCGAGACCACTATCCCGATGGTGCCGGTCTTGGTCATGAGAGCTGCCACCATACCCGCCAGGTAGGCGCCATCCTGAGCGTTGGTCTCGAAGTCGCTGGATAGGCCGGAGAGCAGCCCGTTCTCGAACCCGCCGATGACCACGGTCTTGGTGCCCGTCTCCTCGGCCAACTGCGGACCCACCGTGTTGTAGCCGCTGGCCCACAGGATCACCCAGTCGGCCCCGCCTGCCACCAGCTGCCGGTAGACGGGGGCGATATCGCCGTAGCCGGCGCCGTCGGCGACCTCAAGTTCCGCACCGATCTCGGTGGCGATAGCCTGGGCCGACTCGACACCCTGCTGGTTCCAGCCGAAGTCGTTGGCCTTCTCCGGGGCGATGATGGCTATCTGCTTGGGCGTCGCGTCGAACCCGGATGCCGTCGTCGAGGAACTCCCCGGACCCACGGCGCTCGTGACGGTCGAGGAGGTCTCCGGCTCGTCTGAGCTGCACCCGGCGAACAACGCGGGCACTGCGCCGAGCAGGACCGCGGCCAAAAACACAGCCACCATCAGCCCGGCCCTCCGCGGGATGTCACTCTGCGCCGACCTCCGCCCCTTCACGAAGACACCTCGCCGGATGACGCCGCGGCAGACTCGTAGCCATCTGGGCACAGGGGCTCGTCCGGTCCGTCGAAGACATTCACCAGCGTGTAGTCGGTGCGCCGCTGCGCGGGCACGAATCCCGCCTCCCGTATGGCGTGCACCAGATCGTGGCGGTTGGCCTTCACCTGTAGCCCAGTGGCCGCGACCACGTTCTCTTCGATCATCGTGCTCCCCAGATCATCGGCACCGAAGCGCAGGGCCACCTGCCCCATCTTGAGACCCTGCGTCACCCAGGAGGCCTGGATGTGAGGGACGTTGTCCAGATACAGCCGAGAAACGGCCAGCGTCAGGAGATACTCCACGCCGGTGGCGGCCTCGGTCTGGCCCTGAAGTGGCGTGTGCCCGGCCTGGAAGCTCCAGGGAATGAAGGCACGGAAGCCGCCCGTCTCGTCCTGTAGATCGCGGATCGCCCGCAGGTGGGCCACCCGATCCTCCAAGGTCTCCACGCTGCCGAACATCATGGTGGCGGTGGAGGAGATCCCCTGCCGGTGGGCCTCACGCATGACCTCAAGCCACTCGGCCGTCGAGGCCTTGTGCGGCGCGACTTCCTGACGGAAGCGGTCCACGAGGATCTCGGCCCCCCCGCCCGGCAGCGAATCGAGCCCGGCTGCCCGCAGCCGGCGCAGCGTCTCGGCGATGGTGAGGCCGCTGATGCGGCTGATGTGGACGATCTCCGGCGGCGACAACGAGTGGATGGTCACCGAAAAACGCTCCTTGATGGAGCGGAGGAGGTCCTCGAAATAGGCGATGTCGAGGTCCGGGTGAAGGCCGCCCTGCATCAGGACGGCGGTACCCTCGAGGTCGACGGTCTCCTGGATCTTGGCGTGGATCTCCTCGCGAGGCAGGACGTAGGCCTCCGGCGCGCCAGGCGCGCAGAAGAAGGCGCAGAAGCGGCACCCGGAGATACAGATGTTGGTGTAGTTGATGTTGCGGTCGACGATGAAGGTAGCCAGCGGCCCGGGGACCGCGAGTTCGCGCGCTTCGTGCGCGCGAGCCCCCACCTCCAGCAGGTCTCGCGACCGCAGTAGGTCGAGGGCCTCGGCGTCGGTCAGACGCGTCACGGGGCCACCCGGCCGCAGGCTGCGGCGCGCGCCTTGACCGTGGCTGCGTGCGCCCGGCTCATCGCCCGGCCACCTCGTCGATGTACCGCAACTCGGGCACCTCGTCCAACTCCCCGGCCTCGTGGGCCAGTTCGTAGAAGCGCGTCAGCCCCTGCCGGTACACCGGCGAGAAATCGTACCGCAGGATGGTGAAGTAGCGCCCGAGCGCCTGCCGGTCGAGCCGCGATCGCCGCAGAGCCGACTCCACCACCTCGGCCTTGTGCTCGCGCCCGTAGTCCATGCACTTCACCAACTCTTCTTCCACCTCCAAGAGTTCTCGGCCGTCGCTGCGGGCGAACTCCTCCCGAGCGGCCCAGACCGCATAAACCATGGGCAGGTCCGTCCACTCCTGCCACAACCGGCCCAGGTCGTGGCACGTAGTCCCCGGCTCAGGGAAGTAGAGGGCATCGAGACCTTGGTCGCCGATGACGAGCACGGCATCGTGCTGCTCCAGCGCTTCCGACACGGGCCCTTCCAGGTCGGCATAGGTCACATCCAAGCCGTAGCGTAGGCGCAGGATGGTCTTGAGCAGAGCCACCGACGTGGCGCTTTGGCGGGTGAGAGCCACGCTGCGCACCTCTTCCAGCGGCCGGCGCGTCACCACCTGGATACTGTCCACGGCCCCCAAGGAGGAGATGCTCAGCCGCCGAGAGAGCAGAAGACGGCGATGCTCGCGGGCGTAGGCAATGGAACTCACCGGTCCCAGATCGATGCCGCCGTCGACCAGAAGGCGGTTGAGATCGGTGGGTACGCCGGGGATCAGTTCGAACCCGCCTGCCCCTTCGCTCCCGTCCCCGTCGCCCGCCAGCATCCCCCGCTGTTCAAGGCCGTAGTAGAGCGGATAGCAGTTGAGGAAGCCGATGTGTCCCACCCGCACCGTCACGAGGCACCGCCTGCGACGAGGCGCGCAGGCGCATCGCCGGGCGCAGCCGTCTTGTAGCGGCGCACCACCCGATAGGAACCGTTTCTCTCCACGGGCGTGCGGCCCGCGTCGGCGATCACGCGTACGAGTTCGCTCTTGGGAACCACCTGTCCAAAGTCCGAGCCCGAGGACAGGGAGATCAGCTCTTCCACCACCGTGCCGTCCATGTCGTCCGCCCCGAAGAACAATGCCACCTGCGCCAACTTGAGGCCGGTCATCACCCAGTAGGTCTTGATGTGGGCGAAGTTGTCGAGCAGGAGCCGCGCCACGGCCATGGTCTTGAGATCGTCCACCCCGGTCGTGGCGGGCAGGTGGGAAAGGCCCGTGTTCTTGGGCTGGAAGGCTAGGGGGATGAAAGCCTGGAAGCCGCCCGTGCGGTCCTGCGCAGCTCGAAGACGGAGCAAATGGTCCACCCGATCCTCATACGTCTCCACGTGGCCGTAGAGCATGGTGGCGTTGCTCTTCAGACCGGCCTCGTGGGCCAGAGCATGGATCTCGATCCATCGTTCGCCGGATATCTTCTCCGGGCACACCTCCCGGCGCACCCCCGCCCCAAGGATTTCGGCGCCTCCACCGGGCAGGCTGTCCAGACCCGCGGCCTTGAGATCGGTGAGCACTTCCACGACGGTCATCCCCTGCGCGTCGGCGAAATGGGCGATCTCCGACGCGGTGAAGGCCTTGATGTGCACGGTCGGGGACAGACTGCGCACGCCGCTCACCATGGCCCGCACCGAGCTGTAGGGCAACTCGGGATGCTCTCCCCCCACTATGTGGATCTCGGTGGCCCCCTCGGCGATGGCCTCGCTCGCCTTGGCCAAGACCTCCTCCACGGTCAGAGTGTAGGCGCCCGCCTCGTCCGGACTGCGGGAGAAGGCGCAGAAGCGACAGCGATTGCGACATACGTTCGTGTAGTTGATGTGGCGGTTGACCACGAAGAAGACGTCGTCGGCCCCTCGGGGACCGTCGGCAGCGCGAGCCTCGTTCCGCGCGCGCGCCCGGCGCGCGGCGTTGGCCAGCGCGCCCACACGCAGGAGGTCATGCGACCGGAAGAGGGCGAGCCCGTCGGAGCCGGACAGACGGCGACCTTCGGCCACCTTCTCCTCGACGGCGGCAAGCGGGTCTAGACGAGTGTTGGAGGGCATGGCCGGAGTCTAGCATAAGGCCGAAAACGACCCGCTCGCCGGGGCTAGGGCCGCGGGCCAGGCGGCCACCCAGCCGGCTGGTCCGGCCACACTACACCGTGCCGTAGTGCAGGGCGATTATCCCTCCGGCCAGGATCTCGTAGCGCACGTTCCTCAGGCCCGCCTCCGTCATCATCTCAGCAAGCTGCTGGGGTCCCGGGAAGCGCCTCACCGAGGCAGGCAGGTAGCTGTAGGCGGCCTTGTCGCCGGCGGCGACCCTCCCCAGCCACGGGACCGCCCGCTCGAACCACAGCTGGTAGAACTCCCTGAACACGGGGATACCCGGCTGCGTAATCTCGAGGCACACCACCTTCCCCCCCGGTCGGCAGACCCGCCGCATCTCACCGAACGCCTTCACGATGTCGGCAACATTGCGTATGCCGAAGCCCGCCGTGCAGGCATCGAAGCCGGCGCCCTCGCCCCCGTCGGTGAAGGGCAGCGCCAGCACGTCGGCGGGGAGGAACTCCACGTAGAGCTGGTTGCGGCCGCTCTTCTCCCGGGCGGCGCCCAGCATATTGTCCGAGATGTCCACGCCCACCACCCGGCCGCTCCGTCCCACAGCCCGTTTGAGGGCGAAGGCGAAGTCCCCGGTGCCGCAGCACACATCGAGCGCCGACGACCCGGGTCCCACCTCCGCCACCAAGACCCCAAGGTCCCGCCAACGATGGTGCAGCCCCGCCGTCATCAGGTCGTTCAGGCGATCGTACGACCCGGCTATCTCGTCGAACATGTCCCGGATCTTGCCCGGTTCGGGTGAGGCGTCCACCTTAGTCACAGCCCCCTCCCGGCCGCGGCCCACGCTTTGGTCATAGCGTGACTCCCGCTCACGGCACGTAGAGGCTGAGGGTGGTGAAGAAGAGAAAGACCACGCTGATGATGCCGTTCATGGTCATGAAGGCCACCCCCACCCGGGCCAGATCGGCCCTCCGCATGGACCAGTTCTCGTAGATGAGCAGGGCCGCGCACACGGCCACGCCCACGTAGTACACGAAGCTCGCCTCCTGCACGTAGCCCACGAGCGCCAGGAGGATCACGGCCAGCGCGTGGAATCCCCGCGTGAACCACAAAGCCGCGCTCTCCCCAAGGTCGGCCGGGATGGAGTGCAGGCCCTGCGCCCGGTCCACTTCCACGTCCATGAAGGCGTAGATGATGTCGAAGCCGGCTATCCAGAAGCCCACCCCGGCTCCCAGCACGAACGGCTCCCAGGTCACCACACCGGTCACGGCCACCCAGGCCCCCACGGGAGCCAGACCATCGGCCAAGCCCAAGAAGAGATGGCAGGACCACGTCCATCTCTTGGTGTAGGGATAGATGACAAAGGGGATGACCACCAGCGGCCACAGATACCGCGTTATGACCGGCAGGTTGAAAGTGGCCAGCACGAGCACGCCCAGCGAGATGAGGGCGAACACCCACACCTGTGCCTTGCTCAACTTGCCCGAAGGGATCTCTCGCCCGGCCGTGCGCGGGTTGCGCGCATCGATGCCGGCGTCGATGAGACGGTTGAGAGCCATGCCCAGGCTGCGGCCCGCGACCATGGCCACCGTGATCCAGAACATGGTCCAGAAGCCGGGCACCCGCATTTCGGCCAGGAAGGCGGCGGCGTAGGCGAAGGGGAGGGCGAAGACGGAGTGCTCGAACTTGATCAGTCTGCCGAAGCGCGCGGTGTAGGAGGCGGCCCCGCGGGCCGCGCGGAGCCCGCCGGAGGGCGTCGTCTGGGCCATCCTAGTCGCCGGTCGTGCCCAGGCCCAGGAGGGGCCACAACTCGTCCACGCGCGCCTTGACGTCGGGGGTCATCTCCACATCGGACGGCCACTCGCGGGTGTGGCCCTCGTCGGGGCCTTTGCGCGTGGCGTCGATGCCGATCTTGGCTCCCCACAGCGGCTGCGGGGAGGAGTGGTCGAGCACGTCCAGCGGGCCCTCGGTCACCATCACATCGCGCTTCCAGTCGACGTTGTTGAACACCCTCCAGGCGACCTGGGCATAGTCGTGCACATCGACCTCGGCGTCGACCACCACGATGCACTTGCAGAACTGCATCTGTCCGGCTCCCCACAGGTGATGCATGACCTTGCGGGCGTGCAGGGGGTAGCGTTTGCGCATCGACACCAGCGCGCAGTGTGGAAGCCGCCCTCCTTCGGTAGGTCGAAGTCCACGAGTTCGGGCAGAGACAGACGCAGCAGGGGCAGGAACAACCTCTCCGTGGCCTTGCCGATGTAAGCATCTTCCATGGGCGCCTGCCCCACTATGGTAGTGGAATAGATGGGATCGCGGCGATGGGTGATGGCGGTGACGTGGAGCACCGGGTAGTTGTCGGCGAGCGAGTAATAGCCCGTGTGGTCTCCGAAGGGTCCTTCCACTCGCGACTCCTGGATGCCACGTACCCCTCGAGCACGAACTCGGCGTCGGCCGGTACCTGCAGGTCGACCGTGCGGCACTGCGCCAACTCGACCGCCTCCCCCCGCGCAGGAAGCCGGCGAAGAGCATCTCGTCCAGCATCCCCGGTAGCGGGGCTGTGGCGGCGTAGGTGATGGCCGGGTCGGTGCCGATGGCCACCGCCTCTCCCCCTTCAAGCACCCGAGGTCTCGCGCGCTGCCAAGAGCACGAGCTCCCGCGTCCCATCACAGTCGACTTGATTGTGATGCAGGAGCTTGGTCCACGCAGCCTTCTTCTTGTCCGTGAGGTCCGCGTACTTCTGGACCCCGGCGAGCATGTCCGTGACCTCCCCGAGCCACTGCGCCGCGGGCTCTCCCCCAGGTAGGCCGGCCGGGGGTATCCGATGGCCTGCAAGAAGGCCTTGAGGCTGTAGTCTTCCAGGTCCCAGTCCGGGTGGTACTTGCTCTTCCATCGCCGGGCGATCTTGTGGGCGTCTCGATAAAAGTCACCAACGTCGATTTCCAGGAACTTGAAGTCAGCTCCCTCTCGTGCTGGCTGTAGGCGACCAGTACACGCTTCTCGCGCTTGCAGCGCTTCAGGATGCCCTCGATGACCTCCTCGAAGGTGAAGACGGACAGACGCTTGCGGCGTGCTGCCAGAGCCAGCCTCGGGTCGAGAACGACCTGGTCGAGCACGTCCTCGATCTGAACTCCGATAAGGGCCGGGGCCTCCTTCACCCGCATCTCCACGTCGATGTACACCGCGCTCGGCCTCCTCGGTGGTGATACTCCAGTGCGCCTTCACCGAGGGCAGCCGAGGCCCATCACCACCTCGCAGCCTCATGGTCGCCCTGCCTTCTTCCGCACGACTGGGCCCGCCGCCCGTGAAGGCACCTTGGGTTGGCTGAGCTCCGTCCGCAAGGCCACGACGACCTGCTGCCATTCTTCATCTGACCAACGAACGCGCGCCGATGAAGGATGCGCCAGAGCCAGCACCCGCACGCTCGGCTTCCATGATGGCCCTGTAAGGCTGAATTCGCGTAGGCGACTGGGAACATGCTCGCGCACGATTTCAGCCTTCCACCCTTGCTGCTTCGCCAGACGCGAGACGGTGTCGAACCCCTCACTGATCACCACTTCAGGGCTGACGGCCTCCAAGATCTGGAGAACGAATGGACCTGCCATCCGAAGCGCCTCACCGGCGCCTCCGAGGTCGTCGATGGTCTCGCTCCGGTGGAAGATGACGTTGATCTTCGGAATCCTGCGGAGCGCGTCGACGGACTCAACGACCCGAGCCTCGATCAGCCGCCGGCGCATTACCGTCGCGAGGCGGTAGCCGCAGTCCACGTAGTCGTGCTCGCCTCGCTCGTAGAGCTTCGAGGCCGATTCAGGATCTTCGGTGTCGCTCGGGTTCCCGCCTGGATTCAGACCGACGATCGCGAGCTGCGCCGTGGTGATGTGGCTGTAGAAGATCTTGAAGTAGCGATCGTGCCGGAGGTGGCCAGGCAGGGCCGCGACGAATGACTGGTAGAGGGCTTGCTTGTCGAATCTTGCCGCTGACATCTGCCTCCCCCTGCCTTACGGATACTCACGCCCACCACTTCAGCTTGGCCCTATCCAGTAGTTCCCTAACCCGACCGTCGTCGTCCGCTCCGGTTCGCCCAAGCAGGCCTTCCCGCCAGCGCTTTGGAAGCCTGTCTGTGCCGTGAAGCGCCCCTATCGCAGCGCCCACGATGGCACCAACCGTGTCGTTGTCGCGCGTGTCGTTAACGGCGCGAACAATGGCTTCCTCCGGCTCGTTTCCGAAGCGCTCCAAGATGAAGAGAACCGACGGGACCGTCTCCAGGAGGAAGGCGCCTGAGTACCACCCGTTGCAGGCGTCCACGGCGGACGCTCCCCGCGCGAGTGCTGCCGAAACCACGTCGAGCGTGTAGTCCGCCAAGGTAACGGCCTGGCCACCATACCCCGGTACTCGCGGCGTGTACCGCCGAGCGGTTCCTTCCAGGCACCTGGCCATCTCTACGAAGTGGTTCAACCAGAAGCCGGGAGGTACAGGCGCCGCCGCCCCCGCTGCCTTCGCCAGCACAGCTACGAACGCCCCGCACGAGGCATTGGACGCGAAGTCGTTGTGCGTGATGGCGCCGGCGACCACGGCGTCACGCCACATCTCGACGCGCGGATGCCGGAGATACGGCAGCAGGACCGGCGCGATTCTCATGAGTGCGCCGTTGCCGGCGGACTCCTGGGCGGCCGAGAGCCAGTGACTACCCGGGTTCCACGCCGCAAGGAACGCCCGGACGGTGGAGCCCATGCCGAAGATTTGGCGCGAAGCAAAGGACGCAGCCAGCGCCATCGGCTCGACGCGGTCTTGGTCTAGCAGGTGCTCAAGTGTCCAGAAGGCGAACTGGGTATCGTCGGATGGAAGCCCGACACAGCGGCCCTCGGCGTATCGGTTCGGCAGGTAGTCGCGGATCTCCACCGTGGCGCGCCCTGCGTTCGGCCGGGAGCTTCGATTCGCTGGTGTTCCCAAGAGAGTCCCCGATTGCGAGCCCCAGCAGCATCCCTTCCATTCGGTCCCAATCGATGGAAGCACGCGGCGGCAACGACAGCCGAGAGGGGTCGGTTGCCACGCGGAGCGCTCCTGTCATCGCCAGCTCGCCAACATCCTCGGCAAGATCGATTGGTGAATGGGCTGGCACCCTGCCACCGGGCGGTGTGGACCAGAAGCGACCTGACGAGTAGATCGGCCCGTTTGGGTGAGAATCCTCGAAGAACGGCGGCTGCGGTGCTCCGGGCGGATGCGCCTTGGGCCAGCCAGGGGGGATCTCGGGGCGCCGGAACCCGTTGGCGTAAAGCCCTGCCTCGGCCTCGATGCGGCTCGGAAACGTTAGTCGGTCGAACACGCCCGACAGTTCGTGCATGAAGAAGACGGTGGTCCGGGCAGGGCCGTTCTCGACGAGCGCCCAGTTAGTCTGGTGGTTTTCGAGGACCTTTTCCCAGTAGTCCCGGCTCTTGATGTCGACCTTCGGGCCGTCCCTAAGCGACATGCTTCGCTCCTGGCCTACTCGTTCTCGAATCCCTGGCTCGTGAACTTGAGGGTCCGCCCGTTCTCCGTAACGGTGCGGACCACGTTCTCGGGCGCGCCGCTGGGGATCTCGGCCTGGATCTCCAGGGTGACGCGCACGTTGGAGCCGACCAGGCCGGCCAGGTGCGTGATGACCTCGTCGGCCACCCGGCTGGCATCCCGACCGACGCGGGTGGGGTCGAGGGTCACGGTGCCGTGGAACCGCTTGGGCTGGACGGCCTTCGGCGGCTCCGGCGGCTTCGGCGGGGTGGGACCTGGAGGCGTGGGGCCGGGTCCGGGGTGGTGGCTCCGGCTTCTTCTCCCGTTCGATCTGTTGGCGCGCGGCTGTCGGCTTGACCAACACGCCGGGACCGTGGGCATCAGGCGCATGCACCGGCCGCCCGTACTGGAGGCCACGGTACCGGCCAGTGTCTTCGTCGAAGCTCTCGGCGTAGGCGAAGGACTCGGACTCCCAAGACAGGAGGCCGATGCCGCTGGCAACGGCCCCCATGAGCACGGCCGGGTCCTTGAGGCGGGGCAGGTACAGGTACCGTGCGAAGTCCTCGACGAGCTGCTTGATGGCCACGTGGTCGCCGCGCCAGAGCGGCACCTTGTCGAGCTCCATCCGTAGCCGCGTCGCGGCGAAGCTCGTGATGAGGAGCTCGTCGCTCTTGAGCTTCTTGCTGGCCCGCACGGCGAGCCCGTCACCGCCTGAGAGCCGCGTGGCCTGCCACTCGACCTTGGCCTGCGGGCTCGTCTGCACGGGCACCAGGAGCCACTGGTAGACCTCTGGCAGTCGCGCATCGACGGTGCCGTTGACCGCCGCCTTCTGCGCCTCGGCCTGCTTCACCATGTGCGGGTCGAGGTTGAGCGTGTCCTTCTCGGCCAGGATGGAGTCCCAGGCCAGGTACTTGCGGGTCGCCTCGTCCAGGTCCTGGAGGCGCGTCTTGTCGGCCGCGAGGAAGACGAGCGTGTTCCGGTAGAGCCGGGGGGCGTTCCCCCGCGTCTCCAGGATGGAGATGGCGGCCTGCTGGGCGGCGCTGCTGCCCTCCCTGGTGTGGGCGTGGTCGACACCGAGCACGACCAGGCGCGCATCGAGGTCGTCCGGGACGTCGGCGCTGGACCCAGGAAGCGGGTGGATTCGATCAAAGTCGCCGTTCCTGCGGAGGTCTGCGCGGAGGCGCCTCTCCAACTCCAGGACCACCTTGTCCGGGCTGCGAACGTATTGCTCGGCGCGGTCCTCGGCGAGCTTGGTGACGGTCGGTTGCGTCGAGTACCAGTACCTGGGACCGTCTTGGTACAGGTAGGTCGCCGAGGCCGCGAGCCTGCGCAGAGCATCCCCGAAGGTGGCTGGCGCCTCCCCGGGCATGACGCAGCCGAGCTTCACTCGCCGGTCCTCGATGCCCCGGTTGGCGGCCGTCGGCGTAGGCGCCGATCCAAGGTAGATGGTCCGCGCAACTCGGCGAGTCGCGTGGAACTTCCCAAGTCCTGGAATGTCGCTGTCGATCTGGAGCGGCAGCGAGCTCGGGCCGTCCACGTCCTTCTCCAGGATCGGCACCCAGTTGTCGGACAGGTAGCGGGTCAGCTCGAACTGCACGGGCTTGTCGTCGATGGGGATGGTGGCCGGAAGAATGAGAGGGTTCTTGTCCCCGTTCTTCCAGAGGCTGTGGATCACCGCCGCCATGAGCCGCAGCACGCCGCGCGTCCGCTGGAACTTCACGAGCGTTGACCAGTCGTTGTAGAGCCGGTCGAAGATCTCCGGGTGGATGGGATAGGCAGCCTTGATCCGCTTCTCGTACTCGGCGTTCTGGCACTCGGGCGGGAACTCCTGGTGCGCGCCCTGGTAGAGGTCGGCAAAGGCTCGCGCCACGATGTCGCGGTCCTTGAACTTCGCCTGGTCGGTCAGCGGCTCGAAGAGGCGGCGGCGAACGATCTCGAAGCCCTCCTCCGCCGTCGCCGGGCGCCAGGAAGACTCGACGCGACCGACAACCGTGCGAAGCCGGTCAAGTGCCTCTCGGCCTCGCTGACCCCCAACCTCGACGTCGTTCGCGAGCGCGTGCGGTGATGCCGCGTCAGAGGCCGGCAAGCTGATGACCAGCAGGCAGTTCTTGGCGAGCTTGGCCGACTCGGTCAGCGCCTGGGCGAAGCTGAAGTGGGTCTCGAAGTTGCCGCCTGGCAGGTCGCCCTGGTCGTGGAGCTGGCGAGCGTAGGCCACCCATTCGTCGACCAGGATCAGGCAGGGGCCGTAGTCATTGAAGAGCTCGCGCAGCGCGTCGCCAGGGTTGGTAGCTCTCTCGTCGTCGGCCTTGATGCGCTGGTAGGCCTTCTTGCCCCCGAGCTGCCAGGCCAGCTCGCCCCAGAGCGTCCGCACCACCGTCCCGTCGGACTTGGTGACGGGGTTGCCGGGCGAGATCTTGTTGCCGACCAGGACCACCTTCTTGGCGGTGGGCAGCTTCGTCGCCCCCGCCTCCTTCATCACGTCCTCGATGCCGAGCAGGTCGCTTGGCGAGACGCCGGAGAAGAGGTGGTAGAGCGCCAACATCGAGTGCGTCTTGCCGCCGCCGAAGTTGGTCTGGAGCTGGATGACCGGGTCGCCGCCCTGGCCGGCGATTCGCTGCATCGCGCCGACCAGGAGCTGCTTCAAGCTCTCGGTAAGGTAGGTCCGGCGGAAGAACTCGGCAGGGTTCTTGTACTCGTCGGAGCCCTCGCCGAGGTGGACTTGCCAGAGATCTGCGGCGAACTCGGCCTGCTGGTAGCGGCCGCTGGCCACGTCCTTGTGCGGCGTCACAACCTCGCGCCAGGGTCTCAGGGTCGACGACGCGGCGCTCTCGATGGCGGTGCCGGAACTCTTGCGCTTCTCGCTCCGAACTTGCTCGTCGAAGCGGAGCCGCAAGAGTTCCATCTTCACCTTCTCCAATTCGTCGGACTCGGGCGCCGCCACGGCCACCAGCAAGCGGCCAACCGAGTCGAGGACACGGTAGGCGTCATCGCTGGAGAACGCCTCCTGGTGTGCCCACTTGTTCCGGTGCTCCCTCAACTCGCTGACGAGGCTCCGCTCTGCATGTCCAAGCGTTCGGCTGTAGACAGAGCGCCAGGAATCGCCCATCAGCTTCAGGAGTGCCGCCACGTCCCACTGCGCGATGGGCTTGTTGGCGTTGACGCGGTCGGCCCCAAGGACGCTGGCCGCCTCGGCAGCCGCCTTCTCCTTGTAGGTGTCCTTGAACTCCCGCTCAGCGAATGGCGCGAGCCCGGCCTTGAGCAGCTCCAGGGCCTTGCCGACGCGGTCGTGGTTGGTGATCGCCATGCGCTACTCCTCATCCTTGTCGAACAGGCCGCCTGTGTGCCGCGCGCTGCGCCTTCCACCCTCACGCGCCAGCCGAGTGATCTCCGGCCAGCTCTGGACGAGGCCGTTGTAGGCCAGCGCCTCGGGCGCTCGCTTCTTGCGCTCGCACAGCGCGTAGAGACGGTAGGCCAGTTCCCGCGCGACTTCAGCCTTGGCACCTAGTTTGACTACCAGCGCAGCGGCCGCCAGTTCGCCGCCGGCATCCAGTGCGCGGATGAGGTGGTGAACCACCTCCCAGGCGGTCAGGCGCGGATCAGTGGTAGGGTCCCAGTCGCGGGCAGTTCATTGGCTTGAGCAGCCGCACCTTGCCTCGCCCCGACTCGAGAATACCTGCCTCGACCAGCCCCGCGACGCTCGTGTTCCTGGCTATCGCGAGTTGCTCAGCATCGCCGTACTCGCCAACCGCGAATCCCGTTTGCTCGAACCACGTCAACGCCCAGCGACTATCTGCATCGAAGTCGCCCTCCTGCTCTGCTAGCGCCTCGTCAAGGGTCTGGTTGATGAGAGCAAGCGCTTCACGAACGGTGAGCGGCTTGCCCTCAGCGTCCAACACCTTCGCGTAGCGGGTGTAGACGGCCATGCCCGGCCCGATCGCGGCCTGTGCCAGATCGACCGGAGCGATGTTGCCGCGTTGCAGGTGTCGCGAGAGCCGACGGCAACTCGGCCTTGAGCGCCGTCACGAATTCGCGACGGGTGGCAATGGCGCGTCTGGCGGGGCGCTTGACGGCACACGAGGACGATGCTCGACGCGAGCGCATTAGTACCCGAGCTCACGCATCCGGTTTCCCAGCTCTGTGCGCATTGGCCAAGTGCCGGTCATCGCAAATCCGGCCCGAATGACGGCGTCCAGGAAGGTGTCCCAGCCGGTGCTGACCGTGCCCGTCTTCGCCGTCGCTTCTCCGACTGCTTGAAGGCGTAGTAGATGGTCACGGGGAAGGCGGGATGCACCTGCTCGGCCAGCCGGTGCATGGCCTGAGTCATCCCGTTCAAGAAGAACTCCTCTGCACTGTCTCGGCCACCATGGCGGTCGGGCGTGGCGACCAGTTCTTCACTTTCGGGACGGCGAGCGTCGCAAACAGATCGGGAGCGAAGGCTTCAGCGACCGGCGCAGCCACATGTAGAAGAAGTCGGAGAGGTCTGCGTACCCGATGTTGTCGAAGTAGGGCGGATCGGTAGAGACCACCTTGCCCCGGCTGATGTCCTGTGTGCGCATCCTGCTGGGATGCGTGCCCAGCCACATGGCCGTCCCTTGAACGCTTGGTTGTGCGGAGAGCCTCGCGGACTGCCAGTGACTCGCCCTTTGCGTCAAGAACGTTGGCGTATCGAGTGTAGACCGCCATGCCTGGGCCGATCGCAGCCTGGGCAAGATCTACAGGAGCGATGTTTCCGTTCTGAAGGTGCGTCAGCGCTGCCGGAAGCTCGGCCTTTAGAGCAGACAGGAATTCTCGCCGTGTGACGGTCGGCGCCCCCAGATCACGCTTCCTACAGACGAGAACGATACTGGACGCCAGAGAACTAACGTTTTTCTTCAGGTTGCCCGTGTATTCGGTTCGCATCGGCCAAGTACCGCTGATCGAAAAGCCGGCGCGGATAACCGCATCCAAGAACGTCTCCCAACCAGTGCTGGCGACTCCCTGCTCGCTGTCGTTCTCGGCCTGTTTGAACGCATAGTAAATTGTGACAGGGAAGGCTGGGTGCCCCTGCTCCGCAAGCCGACGCATAGCTTGCGTCATCCCGTCCAAGAAGAAGGCCTCAGCCTTGGCCTTAGTTCCGTGGCGTTGAGGCGTCGCGATCAACTCTTCAGCCTTGGGGACAGCCAATGTCGAAAACAGGTCTGGATAGACCCCCTTTAGGGTGCGGCGAAGCCAGACGTAGAAGTAGTCGGAAAGATCGGCATACCCAATGTTGTCGAAGTACGGAGGGTCGGTACTTACAACAGGCGGGGGAGCCACCTTAGCTCTCGCAGCGTCCTGCTGGCTTGCCTTCCCTGGCGGCGTCGCAGGTAACGCAAAGTCCAGGACCTCACCGATTAGGGAGACGAATCTTAAAAAGTGACCCGACGAAGTGCTAAACGGGTTCGCTTCTGCGTAGTCCCAGGACATAGGGATTGCCTGCCGCCCGAAGGTGTTAACGATCTTTTGGTGCGCTGCGCCGTTATGCCAAAAGCAGATCGTGCTCCAGTAGTCGGCAGCTTTGTCGACGGCCAACGCAAGAAACGACGCAACCGCTTCGCCGTAGGCTTGCGCGCCAGTGCCGCCGGAATCGAGAGACTTGTGGTCGTCCAGGAAGCCGGCCGCCACGGCGTCTGCGCTTGCTCGCCTGCCCGCCTCAAGGACAAGGTCCGAGAAGGTCGTTAGCGCTACCGCCTGCCTCGGAGAGAACAGGTCGCCAAACGTTCGTAGTCCGTAAAGTGGTGGCGAGAACCATCGCGGGTTGTCAGGCATTGCGAGGTCCGGCTTCCAAGTTGGCTTGGCGTGGCGCGCGATCGCCTCATCCGCTTCACTGGGGGAGAGGTAGATCCGTCCCCGATCACCTTCGGTTGCAATAGCAAGTAACTTGGAGCCCATTCGACCAGCGTTTGCCTCGCGGTATATGTAGTCACTGGCGATTGGTGTCTCGGACATCAAGCATCGGAAATTGGCGCCTCTCGCCAACTTGGTGCCGTTCTTCGCTGACTCGACTTGTTGGGGCGCCCCGACCCTCACGGCGAATCGGTAGCCGCCAGCCGTCACCACGGGTTCGACGTACGCCTCCTTGCCACCCTTCATTGAGAGCATGAAGGTCGACGCAAGTGGTACGTCCACTCCCGAAAACGCAGGATTGGGACTCTTGACAGTTCGCGCCCAGAGCCAAGCAATTGCCGTTAGCTTGTGGCCCACGAGGGGCTTCAAGTCCTTGCGCTCCCGGGCCATCTCAGGCGTGATCTCGATCTGGGGGTACAGGTGGCCGATCTGCTTTTCGGCCCCGTCGCGCATCCACTGCCCGTAGTAGCGCAGATCTTCGGCGAGTCCCTGCACCCCTTTCCAGGCGCCAGTCCTGGTCAATTCACGGTGCGTTCTCGGGTTCACTGGTGCCTTGCAGTTAAACTTCGGCGGGATTTCGATCATTGCCTTGTTGATGAGCACTGCGACTGGATTGAGATCGCTAGCGTGCGCTTCAAGTCCCAGCCGCTGCGCCTCCAAGGGCAACGCTCCGCCTCCTGCGAACGGATCGTGGAATGCCGGCAGCCGGTGGCGGTTGAACAGCTCCCTCGCGAGGGGGTGATCCACGTTGGCAGAGCACGCCGCTCGCCAGGACTGCCAGATTTCGTCCCGTGCAGCCTGAAGCACCTTCTCGTTGGTAGTGCTCTCCCATTGCACTAGGTCCTCGATGATTTTAAAGAGCCGTTGCCGTTCCTTTGCTTGCGCCTTTTCCGTTCGGAACAGATCGGGGTGTGCGGACGGGTCGTCCACCATTTGAGCGAAGATCACCGCCCTAGCGGCCGCAAGCGGTCTCCGTGCCCACCAAAGGTGCAGGGTATTGGGGTGCCCGTGACGGAGAGATTTCTCGCGAGCACTTGCCTTGTTGATCGCGTCGAGAGGCAGTGCCACTTCGATCAGCTTCTTCTTGGGGGTGGTCATCTAGGGATCTCTGCCTTGGCCAGCAGCTCGGCGAAGTCGTAGTTCACGCTGGTCACGCCAAAGTCAGGCTCTCGCTGGAACGGCCGACGGACGTAGTGGGTACGGTGCGGCTCGTTGGGCCGGAACTCGACGATGGCGAGGATGAAGTCGTCGGGCTTGTTGAGCGAGTAGAGGATCTCGTTCTTGGTGACGGTGATGGTGGTCGCGGTGGCATCGCGGCCCTTCACCTCGATGAAGCGCAGCTTCCCGGTACGCGGGCAGTGGCTCTCGATGTCGTAGCCGAGCTTGTCGAACTCCCGGTCCACTGGCTCGAAGCCCAGGCTCCGCTCGATCTCCATGACTGCAGCGCGGGCGGCGGCCGCCGAGGCCTGCGTATCCGCTGTCCTAGAAGGACCGAGCGTCGGCCGACCGGCCGTCTCCGCGAGGAGCCCCTTCGGCACAACGACCAGGCCTCCGAGGACCACCGGCGGCAGGGCCGAGATCTGGGCCTCCTGGTCGAGCTGCTCCAGGCGCTTCTGCATCCGGGCCTGGAGGTCATCAGCCCGGCGCCGGGCCTCCTGGGAGTTGAGCCTGGCATTGGCCCTGCCAGCCTGCTCCTGGAGCTTGAGATCCTCGGCCCGGTGATCCCAGTAGCCGATTTCCTTGGTCAACCGCTCCTTCACGGCCGCACGGGTCTTGCCGATCCACTCCAAGCGACGGCTACGGACCTCGGTGAGGTGGCCAGGGACAACTTGAGCGATGGCGTAGCCGAGGGCCTTCTGCTCCAACTCCCGCGTGATCCAGGCCGCCTCCGGGCGCTTGAAGAGGGCCTCGACGCCCGGCTCTTCGGCCGCTAGCGGCCGGTAGTCGAGGTAGGGAGCGTATTGAAGGTGGCGAGTCTGCCCCGCCGAGTCCATCTCGACGTAGAGCATCTGCTTCGAGATGGTCCGCCGGTCACCGCTCTTGGCGATGCTCGCGTCCTGGATGGCGTGCTCTAGGTAGAAGAGGACGCGCGGCGTCTTCCCCATGTCCCGTTCGTCCACTAGGACCGTCCCCCGGCGGAGCAACTCACGGTGACGCTCCAACGTCAGGTCGAGCGTAGCGTCGAGCAGCGGGTGGCCTGGGCAGACGAAGGCTGCGAGCACCTGGCCCTGTGGGGAGATCTCCGCCTTCTCGAACGTGATGCGCTCGTAGCGGGGCAGCACAGGCTGGCCGATGCCAATCAGCCGGTCCCGGTTTCTCACGGGAGCCGGGACGTGGGTGACCTCGAACCGGCGCGCCTCCCGCATCCGCGCGGTACCGCCGAGCTGCTTGAAGGCCTCCAGGAAGAAGGACTCGATGTAGTGCGGCTGGAGCCGCTTCGCGTCGGCACGCTCCATGTCCTCACGGACACGGGCCACCCGGGTCGAGTCCATGGCGTCGCGTGCCAGGTTGCCAGCGTCGAGGAGGCTCTCAAGTTGGCCCCGGTCCACGCCGTTGGCGATCGCCTGGGTCAGGCGGTCACGGACGTCCTGGCGCTCCCCGTACCGGATGGCCTGGAGAAGGAGATCGCGGAGCGGCTTGCCGTCGAACTGGAGCTTGCCGAGGACGTCGAAGACCTGGCCCCCAAGCGCCTGGCGGGCCAGTTCGAGCTTCTCAAGCAGGGTCCGGTAGACATCGCCCTCTCGCGTCTCGTCGGCCACCAGGTTCCAGAGATGGCAGACCTCCGTCTGGCCGATGCGGTGGATGCGGCCGAACCGCTGCTCCAGGCGGTTGGGATTCCAGGGGAGGTCGTAGTTCACCATCAGGTGAGCACGCTGGAGGTTGATGCCTTCTCCGGCTGCGTCCGTGGCGATGAGGACCTGGGTATCGGGGTCGTGCTTGAACGACTCCTGAGCCTTGAGCCGCTCCTCGCGCCCCATGCCGCCGTGGATGACGACCACGGCGTCCCGCCGGCCGAGCAGCGAGCCCACCCGGTTCTCTAGGTAGGTCAGCGTGTCGCGGTGTTCGGTGAAGATGACGAGCTTCTGGTGGGGCGAGGACCTCGGCGGCGGGACAGCGCCGGACCCGTAGGGCGCCTGGCCTTCGGCGGCTGCGTTCGCGATGGCGGCTGGCGTGAAGATGGTGCCAAGCAACCCAGCCAGCTCACGCCACTTACGGTCTTCACCACTGCGGCGAACGCTGGCGGCCAGGGTCTCCAGCCGGTCGAGGGTGGCGATCTCGGCCTTCAGCTCGCCGATGGTCCGGGCGGCCGTGGCCTTGTCGAGGAACTCCTCCTCGACCTGCTCGACCTCGTTGTCTGGTGCATCCTCCAGGTCCTCAACGTCGTCTTCGTCGAGGCCAGGGTCGGTCGGCGTGATCGGCGTGGAGTCAGCACCCCTCTGGAGGAGCTGGAGCTCGCGGAGTTTCTTCTCCAGGCGTTCGCGGCGTCGATGGAGCGACTGGTAGATGGCCTCCGGCGAGGATGCCAGGCGGCGCTGGAGGATGGTGAGAGCGAACCCGACCGTACCGGCCCGCGTGTCGTTCTGAACGGCCTCGGCGCGGTTGAACTCCTCGCGCACGTACTCGGTGACCTGCTTGTAGAGCGCGGCCTCGGCCTCCGAGAACCTGTAGGAGACGGTGTACGCGATGCGCTCGGGGAAGAGCGGCGTGCCGTCGAACTTGAGGAGCTTCTCCTTCACCATGCGACGCATGAGGTCGGAGACGTCGGCCTGGTGGACCCCGTCGCGGAACTTGCCCTCGAAGCGGTCGCTGTCGAGGAGCGCCATGAAGAGCTGGAAGTCCTCTTCCTTGCCGTTGTGCGGCGTCGCCGTCATCAGCAGGAGGTGGCGCGTCAGCGTACCGAGGAGCTGACCGAGCTTGTAGCGCTTGGTGTACTTGACCTCGCCGCCGAAGAACGTGGCGGACATCTTGTGCGCCTCGTCGCAGACGACGAGGTCCCAGCCGCAGTCCGGCGCCTTGAGCTTCTGCCTGGAGGTCCTCGTTGCGCGACATCTTGTCGAGGCGCGCGATGACGAGGTTGTTCTCCAGGAACCAGTTGCCGGTGCGGGCGGCCTCGAGCTTGTCGTTGGTGAGGATCTCGAAGGGGAGCTGGAAGCGTCTGGCAGAGCTCGTCCTGCCACTGCTCGGCGAGGCTGCCCGGGACAGACGATGAGGCAGCGCTTGAGGTCGCCGCGCGCGATCAGCTCCTTGATGAGGAGCCCGGCCATGATGGTCTTGCCGGCGCCGGGGTCGTCGGCGAGGAGGAAGCGCAGCGGCTGGCGCGGCAGCATCTCTTCGTAGACCGCCGTGATCTGGTGCGGCAGCGGGTCGACGAGCGACGTGTGGACGGCCAGGACCGGGTCGAAGAGATGCGCGAGGCGGATGCGGTGGGCCTCGGAGACGAGGCGGAACAGGGCCCCGTCGCCGTCGAAGCTCCATGGGCGGCCGATGCTCGACGATGTCGAGACGCGGCTCGTCGTGGCGGTAGAGGAGCTGGTTGGCGACCCTGCCGGCCGGGTCCTTGTAGGTCAGCTCCAGCGCTTCGGAGCCGAACCACTGGACGGTGACGACCGTGACGGCCGTGTCGGGCAAGATGCCGCGAACGCTGGCGTTCGGCTGAAGTTCTTCGAGCTTGGCCATGCGCTCCGCTCAGGCTGGTGGGAGCAGACCGGGCCTCGCCCGCAGGCGGCGCTCCTGCTTGCGCCGGCCGGGCTCGACCCTTCCCCCACTTGGGTCGGACGAGCCTAGCACTTGGAACGGACACGGGGTGGAACTCGCCAGGCACATTTCTTGATACGGATCAGGGTGTTGGGACGCCTGGCTCTTCCGCCGGGTTCTCCTGCTTGCGGATCCACATCAGCAGCATGATCACGTGAAGCACTCGGTCGGCTACTACGGGACCGAAGCGCGCTGCTTGAGACAGCCCATGACAGACCTCGTTGCGAATGTTCCAACCACGCACGTCTGTCAGGAGGATCCGCAGGTAGAAGGCGAGTCGCGGGTCTAGAACAGCTTCCAGTTGTGGATCCGCCAGCAAGTTGCCGAGTGAGCGCAATTCCAGGTCCTTCTTCTTCCGCCGGTACGGCATGACTCCAGAAATGATGGCAAGTCGCCGAATCGCAGCCTCGATCTGCGGTACCAGTACACATACAGAAACAGCGTGCTGATCGGAGAAGTAGGCCCGCATTCCTAGCTCGACGAGCGGGAGTTTGTCCTCGTCGAAGACGGGGCTCTGGCGCACCTCAGGCATAAGAAGGTCGGCTCCGAGTCCGATGCGAACTCGCGCTACATCAAGGGTTGCTCGGAGGTGGGCTGCCATGAACTGCAAACGCTGAGCTATGTGCTGGACGACGTTGCCCTCCAGGTCGTCCTCGACGCTCCCCACAATGGCGATCTTCTGGCCCAACTTGTCGACGATCACCTTGGGCATGTCCGCCATGAGCGGCGCCTCGGTGGCAAGTTCGCGAACTCGCACAACGGCATCCTCCCGCTCGGGGACGAACCAGAACGCGATCTTCTTGAGCGCCTCCTCCGTCGTGCCCGAGAGGACCGAGTCGACCGCCTCCGCCATCTCCTCGGCAGGAATCCTGATTGTCGTTCCAAACTGCTTCAGCTCGCTGACGCTGCGCTGGCCCTGCACCTGCATCTCACCACTTAGAGCCGCAGCATCTGCACGGAGCCCGAAGTCCTCAAGGACGGCATGAAGGCGATCGAGGAAGGAGGCGGCGGCCATGCCCTGCATCTTCCGACCTGCGGCAACCACCAGCCCTACGTACGCTCGCAGGACACGGGCGACGTCCTCGATGCGGCCGTGCTGCCTGTAGAACTCCGCGAGTGGAAGGGCGGCAGCCTCTACGGTGTGCGGATGTGGCTCGGCTCCGGCCAAGCGTGCCAGACGGGACTCCATTGCGGACACAACAGCATCTCGTTCATCCGGCGGAAGGCCCGACTCCTTCTCAACCACCAGTTCCAGCACGTGTCCCCACGTATTCTCGCTCGTGTCTGTTCCATGTGCCGTCTCGTAGGCGAAGATGGCGCGCTCCAATGCGATGGCCCTGGTGGGATCGTTGATCATCCGTGCCAGTTCGAGCGCGCGGCGCCCGGCCTTGAACGCCTCGACTGGGTACTTGAACGAGCCGGCGGCAAGTCCCTCCAGAGCTGAGTCGATGGCGAGCCTCGCGAACGACACTTCCGGCTTGGCGGGGACTACTTCCGCGAGGTCCCAGACCAAGTCAGCGAAGCGGAAACGCAGGTAGGGGTGCCGGGCGCTCAATGCCCGCCGCTTCCAGGCCTCCAATAGCTCTGCCGTTATTCGCTCACGGGGCGGGAAGTGAACCTCGCGACCACCTGGTCCGCTTGTGCTAGTCCAGGGGCCGTACCTTGTGCCCCAGGCACTCTCGCCGTCTCGCGGCGTGCCAAGTTCGAGACCGAGGAGATTGGCCTCCAGGTCGACGGATGGGTGTTCCTCTTTACGCCGCGACTCGAAGGTCGCGCGCATCAGGTCTGTCGATGCGAGTGGCCCTTCGGTGGAGTCGAGTTGCTCGAATGGATCGCTGGCGCTTGGCATGGAGTTCCTCGTGGAGTGAACGCCTCAGCCTACCCTCCCGTCCGACATGTGAGCCCCCCTTTGGGAAACCCCGTGTCCAGCAAGGTCATAAGGGAATGTCGGTGGCCTTCCGTCGCCGGCACAGGAGGCTCCTTTGACCCACGACAAGCTCATCACCGTCCTCAACAAGGGCGGTCAGCACCTCGGCGACATGACCTGGTGGACCCTCAGCGACGCCAAGATCGACAGGTCCACCCTGGAGAACATCTGGGCCGGCGCCCAGCTCGCGCCCGAGTACCTGCCCGACCCGCCCACGGCGGAGAAGGCGCTCAAGGCAGCCGTCCGGGAGGCCGCCGTTGGCCAGCCCGACCGGCTCATCCGACTCGGCAAGGAGGACGAGGCCGAGATCGTCTTCGCCATCGTGCGCGAGTCCAAGCACACCGACGGTAGCATCAGCTACCAGCAGGAGACCCGCGTCATCCTCGATCGCAAGGTCGAGTCCGTCTCCAGCGACATCGTCGGTCACGACCTGGCTGGCGTCATCGCCACCCGCTTCGGCGAGCTGCGCTCCACCCACACCGCCGACGACGTCCGCCGCGCCATGATGAAGACCCTCCACGGCTGCGCGGCCGTCACCCTGCGCGACCACGGTGGTGTCTACTGGGTGCCGGCCCCATACGCCGAGATCATCCGCCGGCTCCAGGGCGCCATCGAGAAGATCGGCAGCAGCAGGGTCTACTTGCTGCCGGTCCACTCCTCGGCCGATGCCAACCGGACCTTGGGCGACGCCGCCAAGCTGGCCATCGAGGACGAGCTGGCCGCGCTCAAGGCCGAAGTCGAGGGCTTCGTCGCCTCACCACCCGACCGACCCTCCACACT
>CAWFJE010000003.1:0-16413 GCA_963816155.1 uncultured Actinomycetes bacterium
GAGCGGTGATCTCGCCAAGCGGCACCGGCGAGACCAGCAGCACCTCAGGCGGTGTGCCGGCGGGTCCGGCGAGTGATGCACGTGCCACGTCCACCAGCCGCGCCGCCCCGCAGGCGATCTCAGCGGCGGTGTTGCCGTAGATGCGCTTGAGGTCGTTGGTACCAAGCATGATGGTCACGAGATCGACCGGAGCATGCGAGAGCAGGCAGGGGAGCAGGTAGCTGAGCCCGTTGCGGCCAGGTTCGATCTCCGAGTCCCAGATCGTGCAGCGGCCGTTGAGGCCCTCCTCGATGATCTCAAAACCGTCTCCCAGAGCAGCCTCCATCACGCGCGGCCAGCGCTGTGCACGCGGTAGCCGCTTGGGCCCGGATGGATCGCGGCCGTGGCCCGACGGGTTCGCGCCGTGCGTATTCGAGTCGCCGAAACAGACGATCGTGCGAGTCATTTCGTCTCCCTCTGGGTGAACCGATCGATACAAAGCAGGCCGATGTCCTGATAGTACGCCTCGACGCAGGGAGCGAGTTCGACGGCGGTCTCGCCGATCACGTCCGCGAACGCGAAATCGTGACCACCGGGTGACACCGCTACCACCCGCGGCGATGAGGGCCGCCCGTAGATGATGAAGTGCTCAACGGGCGCCTGGTGAATACGCAAGGCACATACACGTCAGTGTCGTATCGTCAGCGTGGGGTAGAAGGCAAACGATGGGGGCAGTAATGACCGCCTCGTCTTCGGGTTTGACCCGCTCCCGATCCCAGAAGTCCCAGTCGATGACCTGGCTGTCGTGATGCATGAGGCCGATTTTCAGGCCGGGATACCGCACTCTCCTTCGAAATAGCAAGGCCGGGCGCTCAGCCCGGCCTTGGTGGTGTTGGAACGGGAACGCCAAGCCCCGCGGTCGTCAGACCGAGGTGGTCGAAGACGTCGGTGCCGGGGGCGCCGGTGGTGCCGGGGGCGGACCTGCGGTGTCGCGGTCGCCTGTCGCCTGTGGATTGGTGGCGTACAACGCCATATCGGCGGCGGCGAACTGGTCGCGGATGTCCTGGCGGCTGCTGTACCACAACAGCAACGCCGGGATGGCTGCGGCGGCCAGGCCGTAGGCGATGCTTCCGGTGGCCATCAGGACGAACATGGCGTCCACCAGCCCGAAGACGGCCATGATCATGGTGAAGATGAGCGCCCAGGGCCGCATCGACCAGAGCGCCCAGCCCACGCCCAGATAGATGAGCCCGACCACGAGCGTCACCAGCCCGACCCAGAGGACGCCACTGCCGTCCCAGGCCTCGTTGCCGAAGATGGCGACGCCCAGGAGTTGCAGGCCGACGAGCAGTCGGATGACGGCGATAGCGACGGCGAGTGCCCCCAGGAGCAGCACGCCGAATGGACGACCTTGCATCTGTCGATACCTCCCTGTGGTGGACCCGTTGATTGCGGTCTCCTCGTCATGGACACGACGATGAGTTGCACGTTGCTATTAGCGTACTCAAGGCTCCAGCGGCATACCTACCAGAATGACGTACGTCCAGGCTGATCCAGGTGGCGTATTCCGCAATATCGGCGAGGCCGCCTCTCCGGCCGCTGGGATGCCAATCCGTACACGACAACCCGATCCAATCACCCTTTGACCGAACCTGTGAGGGCACCACGGATGACGTAACGCTGGGAAACGATGAAGACAAGGGTCAGGGGCAGCACCATGAGAAGGCCCATGAGGGCCCCTTCTGGGCTCTTCAGCAGTGAGCTCGTCCCCCTGATGGCTGACATCGAGACCATCGATGTGCCGGTGACCAGGGACTGGAGGCCCACGGCCAATGTGTAGGACTGGTTGTCATTGAGCATCACATATGGCAGGAAGTAGTTGTTCCAGTTGGCCGTGAAACTCAGGAAGGTGAGAAGCCCGATCAGCGTCTTGGAGATGGGCAGGCAAACGAGGCGGAAGAGCTGCCACTCGGAGCAGCCGTCCACTCGACCGGCGGCGAGTAGATCCTTCGGGATACTCGTCGCGTAGAACACGTAGGCAAGGTAGACCCCGAACGGGAAGAACGCCGTCGGTAGGATGACCGACCATGGGCTACCGACCAGGCCGAACAGGCTGAGCTCCAGGAACAGCGGCAACACCAAAGCTGAGGTGGGCACGATCAGGGCGATCAGGGTGAGCCACAGGACTACCCGACGGCCACGGAACTGGGCCGTCGCGAGCGCGTACCCCGCGGGGATGGAGATGGCCAGGCCGATCACCAACGCGGCCGCTGTGTACCAGATCGAGTTCCATGCCCAGACCAGGATCACACCATCTTTGAAACCGATGAGGTGGTCCCACGCCCTGGCGTAGTTGGCGACGTCCCCAAAGGCGAGCGCAGGCAGGGTCACAAACTCGTTGTGGAGCTTGCTCGGGGCGATGGCAAGCCAAATCAGGGGGATGCCGAAAAAGACAGCCAGGAGCAGGAGCAAGACGATTCGTGTGGAACCACCGACCGAAGGAAGGTACCGGCGAAGGCTCCGCGGTGCCCGCTGATCCGACAGGCTCACTGGAGCACCACCACTTGGGCGAGTCGTCCCCCGACGGCCCACTGCGCGAAATCAGCAGCCAGCGATCGACACCACGTCGCAAGGGGACCGTGATCGCGATCTTCGCTGCTAGCTCTCGGCAACATCGGGTCTGAAGAAGTCAGTCAGGCTGATCACCAATACGGCGGCTATCAGGCCGATTCCGAGCATCAGCAGCGATATCGCCGCAGCTTTTCCGAAGTCGGACAACTCGAACGCATAGGCGTAACTCAACTGGTTAAGGGACCAGTACTTGCCGACCGTGGCGCCTGGTGCAACCGCAAGGAGCTGGGGCTCCACGAACAGCTGGACATTGGCCGCAAAGGTCAGGATCAACATGTAGATGACATATGGGCGAACGAGTGGCAATTTGATGGACCAGCCGATCCGCACTGGACCGCAACCGTCAACGATTGCTGCCTCCGTGATCTCGCGTGAGATGCCGTTGAATGCTCCGTAGAAGATGGCGACCCAGCCTCCAGCTGCAGCGAAGAAGAACATGATCGAGAAGACCCACGGCAAACGGTCGCCGCTTGTTAGCTTGCCGATGCTCTCAAAGCCAAGGGCCTGCAGCAGGGGAGCGAACGGGCTGATACGGGGGTCGAGCATGAAGATCGCGAGCAGGGCGAGGATCGGGCCGGCAACTGCCCCGGGGATGAAATAGACCGTGCGCATGCCGGCCCCGATGCGGTCTTGACGCGCATGCACGAGCAGTGAGATCACGACGACGCCGATGGCTCCAAGCGGTACCGAGATGGCCAGGAATTGGGCGACGTGCCAGAAAGACGGCAGGAACCGGGTGTCGCTATAGGCGCTCACGTAGTTGTCAAGTCCCGCGGCAAAGAGTTCCGGTGTACCAAATTCGAACGATGCGAAGCTGATCACCACTGCATAGAGCGCAGGCCCGATGCCGAAGAACAACAGGAACAGCGTGTGCGGGAGCACGAATAGGTGCGCTGGCTTGATAGCCGTACGCGCGCGGGTAATCATCGCCACCTCAGGGGCCCGGACGGCAGGTGTGTCACCCTGCCGTCCGGCACCAAGCCATCTGTCTCAGGGAGTTGTGACGACCTCGTAGCCGGCAACTTCCGCAGCCTGGACCAAGGCGTCCTGGAAAGCCTGCAGTGACGACTCGATAGTCTGACCCTCATTGAGAGCACCGACGACGGTCGTTGAGAAGATTGTGGCCGTGTCGTAGGTCACGATCCCGAACAGCGGGTCCTGGAAGGCCGCCGCTTCGATGTACACGGGCCCGGGGTCATTGGCGTAGAGCGGGTTCTCCGCTATCTTCTTGACCCACTCTGCGGCCGGGGGCTTGTAGGCGGGATAGGTGGGCGCAAGAGCGACTTGGTATTCGTCAGCGGTCGCCAGCCAAGTAACCAGGTCGGTGGCGAGCTCGGGGTTCTCGGTGTGTCTCGAAACTGCCCAGGCGGCCCCTCCCTGACCACCAAAGTATGGCTGGTCGTCGGCTTCCCACTTGGGCGGCAAGGCAACGCCAAGCTGACCTGTTGCCTCGGTGTAGTAGACGCTGTCTTCCTTGCCTCCGAAGACGAACTCGCCGAACCAGGACGGCGCAGTGAGGAGGAGCAGTTTGTTCTGGTACACCGCATCAATGAAGGCGGGATCGAACGTGCCAGCCTTTGCCACAACCCCCAGCGCCTGCATCTTGTCGACCCACTGGGCCGCACGAACGCATTCTGGCGCCAGCACATTGATGTAGACCGTGTTCTCATCCTTCAGCTCGCCGGTAGCGCACCTGGCCGTCCAGAAGTACATGTCGAGGCTGAGCGCGTCACCGAAGGCCCCGATTAGATAGCCTGGGTGCTCCGCGGCCACCTTCTCGCCGAGCATGGCGAGCTCCTCCCAGGTCGTCGGCACGTCGTAGCCGAACTCATCCATCAGGGGCTTGTTGTAATAGGTCACACTCTGGGCGACGTCGTTTGAGAGGCAGATAAGACGGCCATCCGGGCGGACGCACTCAGCGATGACGTACTCCTCGAATTCGTCGCGCAATTCCTGCGGCACGTACGGCGCAAGATCCAACGCCCAGTCGTTCCGCGGCGTAGCCGTCATGGCGATCAAGTTGGCCCCGTTGAAGACCACATCCGGCCACCCCTTTCCCGCGTTGTTGGCGAGAGCGATCTTCGCCGGGATTTGCAGGATGTCCACAACCTCTGCGGTCACGAGGTCGGCCTGGTCCGGATGTGCAGCCTGCCAGGCCTCGATTGCCGGTAGGCGAGTCTCGTCGAGCCAGACCACGATTGGGGCATTCGCATCGCCCGGCATCGTGGTCTCGTCGGCCGATCTGGCTACATGGCCGGACACTCCGATAAGTACGACCGCAATCAAGGCGGCCAACAGTTGCTTCACGAGCGAACTCCCTTCCCACTCCAACCTGGATGATTGTCACTGTCCCCAACAGCATTGCCTCTACCCTTCAGGGACGCCTCCTTCCATCCATGTCCTCTGATCCATCTCCGGGCGACTGAGCTCGGTTCGGCGACGTATCTGACAGATGGGAGCCTGAATGGCCGGGGTGACGCGGGCAGGCCCACCCGCTCTTTCGGCCGCCATGAAGCGCTCTCCAAGAGCGCGACGTCGCGGTTCATCCTCGCCGGGCGAACCCATTTCGGCCCCGCTGTGTACCCACCGGTCCGAGTCATTTGTGGTAGGCACGGTCCCGGGCCGATCGAAGACGGAATGACGACGACAGCCCACGAGCCGGACCCCAAGGAGCCGATGAAGAACCGAGGGGGAGAGGAAGGCCCGTAGCCTCGCCCCTTACTGGTGGTCATAACGTCGCCCATCGACGATCCGCCCGCGTCATCGCCAGCCTCCCTCACCACGCCGTGTCCCGACCGCTATCGTACTCTCGAAGGCCCCTGGTCGTTGCGCGGTGAGCATGGTTCTACGCACCCGCTGTTGGCAAGCATGTGAAGGCTTCTGGACCCGCACGCCGCGCTTAGGGCTCGTAAGCCATGTCACCGTGACAAGGAGGATCTGGTGAACGTGAACGCTTCGCCGAGGTCATTCGAGCAGATCGAGGTCGCTGTCCGTCGCTTCAATGAGCAGATGGACGGAGCACTTCGACAGGCCGCACCAGGCAAGGCGTGGACGGCAGACGCTCTCGCCCGCCGGGGGGCGCCACGTTGCCCCATCCACCTGCGCGAACTCTCCTACGACATCATCCTCCACCACGCTGATGTGCTGGCCGAGCTGCTGGCAAGCTACCCTGATGATCTCGTGTTCGTTGACCCCTACGAGTGGGTGATCGGCTATCAGGCGCCAGGAGCGATCGACCCGATCGACCCGCTTCGCGCGCTCACCCAGGAGGCGGAATGGGTGGACGAGTGGGGCACTCGCTGGGGGCATGCCGCCGGCGGAGTAGGCGCGACACCAGTCGCGTATCCACTCGACGACTGGTGTGGGCTCGAAGACTACCTCGCTCACCGCATCCCGGACCCAGGGTTGCCTGGCCGGCTGGATGGGGCACTGCCCTCGCTACGCGCTCACGGACCCTCAAGGTACTGCGTCGGCAACATCTCGGTGGGTCTCTTTGAGAGGTTCCATTGCTTGCGTGGCATGGAGAACGCGTTCGAGGATTTCTATACGGCGCCGGGCGATACTGAGCGCCTCCTCGACGCTATCACGGAGTACCAAGTCGAGTTGGTCCACGCCTGGGGGCTGATGCCTGATGTTGATGCCTGCCTCCTCACCGATGATTGGGGGACGCAGAACGCCCTGATGGTCTCACCCACGATGTGGCGCCGGATCTTCTCCGAGCGCTATCGTCGGCTGTGTGACGAGGCACACCGCAGCGGCCTGCTGGTCATCTTCCACAGTTGCGGCAACGTGTTCGAAATCATCGGTGATTTGATCGAGGCCGGAGTCGATGTGATCGACCCGCTCCAACCGGAGGCGATGGACCTTGCCGCGGTCGCCCGTGAATATGGCGGTGCGGTCGGCTTCTGTGGGGGTATCAGCGATCAACGGCTTGGGGTTCAGACACCACAGCAAGTTCGCGACGAGGTGCGGCACCTCATCGACATACTTGGGGCCCCGTTCGGCAACGCCTATGTTCTGGCACCGTCCAACAGCCTCATGCCGGAGATCCCGGTCGAGAACCTCGTGGCGTTGTTCGAGGCCTGCCACGATCAGTAGGTAGGACTGCTACGAGCGGCTTGGAACCAGGAGTCGGTGAACCAGTAGCGCTTTGTAGTCGAGCCCCTGTCACTCGAGACGGAAGACCTCGGGCAACCAGGTGGGGCCGTGCAGCGTGATCTCATCATCGAAGAGCTCCCGCATCCACGCTCGCCAGCGCTGCGTCGCCTCGGCCGCTTCCTCGATGGCCAGCGACTGCTCCGGGTCGTCGCACTCGTACGTGCCAAACACCCGATCTTCAAAGAGGAAGACGCTGTAGTCCCGCATACCGGCGGCTCGCATCACATCAACGAGTTCGGGCCACACGTTAGCGTGGGCCTCCACATAGGTCTCAATCTTGTCCGACCGCAATCGTCCAGTCCAGGCCACGCGAACCATCACATTCCTCCCCTTGTATCGATAGCAGATCCACCAACGCTCACGTGCGGACGAGACGCGGATCCTGTGACCGGTTGGTTACCTGCGATCTCCCGCCCTTCCCGCGAGGCCACACCGTGGCGAGGTCAGTCCTGCTTCAGTGTATGGCGCGTCCACCACGCGAAGCCGTTCGGCGCTGTTGTGCTCAGGCCGGATGGGCACGGCGGTCGATGCGCTCACTCGGGGCGCTGACGCCCATGCGCGCCAGGAGTTGCTGGGCGGCCTCGTCGATGCGAGCCAGGAGGAGAGGCTCGTCGAGGTGAGGGAAGACCCCGCCGTCGAGGATGACTCGGCCGTCCACGATGACCGTCCGGACCGACTTGGAGCGGCTCGAGTGGACGAGGTTTCGGAGCATGTCAGTGACCGGTCGCAACTCAGGCCGGTCGAGCGTATGGATGACCAGGTCAGCTCGCTTACCGACCTCGAGCGAGCCGATGCGGTCCTCGAGCCCAGCGGCCCTGGCGCCTCCGCGGGTGGCCATGCGCAGGACGTCCTCAGCCAACAGGTAGGTACGATCCTGATGCGCATCGCGAGCAGTGAGGAGGGCCAGGTCAGCTTGGCGAAAGAGATCGAAGTCATTGGACCAATTGGCCGAGTCGGAACCAAGGCCCACATTGGCGCCACGCCGCCAGAGTTCCGCGTGACGCCCATGGAGCGTCCCTCCATGACCCCAGAGCATCGACGCGGCGGGAGCCCAGGCGATGCTCGCCCCGCTCTCCAGAAGCACCTCACACTCCGCATCGGTGAGGTGGTTGGCGTGGGCAAGCGTCACGTTCCGGTCCAGTACTCCGATAGCTGCCAGGTGTAGCAAGGGATCGGTGCCGTAGCGGGCGCGGTCAGCGGCCGTGTCAGCGGGGCTGTATGCGTGGTGCATGTTGAGCACGACGTTGGCCGAGTCGGCACGACGCTTGGCCTCGCGCAGGAGGGTCTCGCTGGCGGTACCAAGACCGAGTACCGCCACGTGGCCACGGACGAGGGCGTCAGGATCCTCATTGCGTCGCAGCTCTCCCCCCAGGCGGTCGAGCGCCTCATCTAGGTCCCGGGGCGCTCGACGGATGAACGGCTGGCCGGTGGTGCGTGAGTCCTTTCCTTGAGCGAACCCTGCCGACTGGTCGAGAATCAAGGCGTCACCTAGAACCGCGCGGATACCGACCTGCTCCGCTGCCTCCGCGGCGGCGGCAGGGGTCTGCACGGTGCCTGGCTCGAGGAAGCATGTCGTGCCGTTGCGCACCATCTCAAGGCAAGAGAGCAGGCATCCCAGGTACTCTTCCTGGTCGGTGACGACCTCGTAGAAATGGCGCTCGATTGTCGGGAATACGTCCACCTCCCGAATCTGGGCAGGGACGACGCCGCGGAACGTCTGGTACGAGGCATGCAGATGCGTTTCCACAAGGCCGGGATGAACCGGAGCACCGTGAGCGTCGATGGTGCGCCCGGCGTGAACGCGCGTCGCAACCGCGTCGTCAGTTCCGACATCGGCGATACGCCGGCCGCTGATGGCCACGGCACCGTCAGGGATGAGCGTCCCATCGTCATCCATCGTGATCACGTAGGCGTGGCGAACCAGGAGGTCCACGCTCGCCGAATCTGCGTCAGTCACCGACATGCTTTTCCCCTTCCGATCCCCGCGCCCAAACGTTGGCGGCCGACGGATGCCAACTGAGGGTCACACGGGCTCCCTTCACTAGATCGACAGCTTCATCATCGCGTAGGTCCGTCCATATCAGATCATGGCCGATGTCGACCCCTACGCGCAGATGGCTGCCGAGGTAGACGACCTCCGTGACGACCCCCGCGACCTCACTGACAGGAGCACCGGTCCTCGGCTCAACACGGGTTCCGTAGTCGTCGGGCTTGAACTGCCGCACCGACACTGATTCGGGCCGTACCGACAGCGTCGCCGACGTTCTCTCAGCCATCTGGGAGGTACTGGCCCCTCGCACCAGGGCGCCATTCCGGAGAGCGACCGTGACGAGGCCGTCCCGCTCGGCGTAGACCGTGCCGACGAGCAGGTTCGTTTCGCCGATGAAGTCCGAGGTGAACACCGAGGCAGGACGTGTGTAGATCTCTCTTGGTGTTCCCTGCTGGATGATCCGACCCTCGTTCATGATGGCGATGCGATCCGACATCACCAGGGCCTCTGTCTGGTCGTGAGTGACGTACACGAATGTGGCGCCCAGCTTTCGCTGGATGGCGCGGAGCTCGAGCTGCATGTGTTGCCGCAACTTGAGGTCCAACGCTGATAGCGGCTCGTCGAGCAGAAGTACGCTCGGTTCGGGGGCCAGTGCGCGGGCCAAAGCCGCACGCTGGATTTGTCCGCCCGAGAGTTGCGTCGCACCCCGGTGACCTAACCCTTCGAGCCGCACCAACGCCAGCATCTCTTCCACACGCTCGGCGATCCTCGAACGCGGCCAGCCACGTAACTTTAGGCTGTAGCCGATGTTCGCAGCGACGTTCATGTGCGGGAATAGCGCACCGCGCTGGAAGACGATGTTCGTCGGACGTCGGTGCGGCGGCACGTCCGTCACGTCATCGCCCATGACGAGGACGCGGCCATGTGTCGGGTCCTCAAAGCCGGAGATGATTCGCAGTAGGGTGGTCTTTCCGCAGCCGCTGGGGCCCAGCAACGAGACGAACTCGTTCTGGGCGACGGACAGGTCGATGTCGATCAGGGCGACGTTGTCACCAAACCGCTTGCCGACGCGCTGGACATCGACCGCGGCGGTGCTCATGCCCCTCTCCGACTCAGCAGGTTCGAGAGAACCACGAGAACGACGAGCGACAACAGCACGACGGTCGCCAGCGCGTTGATGGACGGGTTGATGCCGCGGCGCAAGAGCCCCCAGACGAGCACCGGCAAGCTCGTGTCATTGCCGATGTTGAAGAACGTCACCACGAACTCGTCCAGAGAGAGGGCCATCGCCAAGAGCGCCGCACCGATGACCGATGGACGGATGAGCGGGAAGGTCACGTCGCGAAAGGTTCGCAAGGGTGAGGCTCCCAAGTCTCTAGCGGCCTCCAGCGTCGAGAAGTCAAACGTCTCTATGCGTGAGTTCACGGTGAACACCACGAAGGGAAGTGCTATCACGATGTGGCCCACTGCGGCATTCATAAGACCCGGGGGCCGCGCCAGAGCCGTGAAAAGGACCGCGAGCGCTACTCCCAACACGAGCGCTGGCACGGCCATGGGCAGGAGGCTGCCTGTGAGCAGAATGCCGCGTGGGCCTCGGCGTAGCCGCGCTAGGGCGAAGCAGAACGGGACTCCAAGACCAACTGCTGCGACCGCTGTCACGACCGCGAGCAACAGGCTGTTGACCAGCGCCCGGGAGAACAGAGGCTCCGCGAAGGCTGATTGGTACCAAGAGACAGTGAACCCCTCGATAGGCAGGCTGAGTCGCGGAGACGTGGTGAATGAGAAAAGGATGACCACCAGGACCGGGAGGAAGAGGTACAGGAGAACCACGAGCAGGTATACGCGAGCCGCGATCCACGCAGCCCAGCCCCGTGGCCAGCGACGACTTCGCCACTCTCCAGCACCACTCACCACGTCGTCACCCACCTGGCGATGCGCGTCATGAATAGGTAGACGGCGATGACGGCTCCAAGAATCAAGAACGAGATGGCCGCGCCCAACGGCCAGTTGTTGCCTAGCCCGCGGAACTGGTCGGCAACTAGATTGCCCGCCAGGAGCCCTGATGTCCCACCGACCAGCTGAGGCACGACGAAGTCGCCCGCGGAGAGGATGAACGCAATGGCGAAGGAGGTACTCAGGCCGGGCAGGACCATCGGCACGAGAATGGTCCGGTGCAGGCGAACGCCCCTCGCACCTAGGTCCGCGGCGCCCTCCAGGTGATCGCGGGATACGTTGACCATCGATGAGTAGATGGGTAGCACGGCCAGTGGGATGAGCATACCGACGAGCGTGATGATCGTCGCCACATTGCTGTAGACGATGAAGGTTAATGGCTCATCAATCAGCCCTAACTGCCGGAGCGCCTCGTTAAGGAGTCCCTCCCGGCCTAGGATCGTTCGCCACGCATAGATGCGGACCAGGTAGCCGCTGAACATCGAAATGAGGACTACGTCGAGGATGAGGGCTCCTCGCTTGTCGAACACGAAGCGGAGGAGATAGGCCAGCACATACGACACCGGGACGACAATGGCGGCGACCACGAGCCCGACCCCGATCGTACGCAAGAACACCGCTTGGTAGAGCCCTGAGGTCGCCGCCTTCGCGTAGTTTGCTAAGGTGAAGCCCGGTATGACATCGAAGCCGCGCACCGTCCAGAAGCTGTACGCGAACAGGATGACGAGCGGCGCCAGGAATGCCAGCACATAGAAGGCAACCGCCGGCCCAATCTGCCACGTCACCGTCCAACGTCGGCGTGTCACTTTCCGGGTCCGTGTCACTGGAGCTTGGTGCGCCCTAGCACGATGAGGTTGATCTGTAGCGATCTGCTCCGGAGCGTGCGTATGGGATCAACTCAACTTGAACCGATCCCAAGCCTCCTTCCACTTGGCGATACCCACGATATCGCCCTCGTCGGTCGTGGGAGGCATGATGGCCTGTGTTCCCAGAATGCCTCCACCGGGTTGCCCCACCTCTTCGTAGTCATAGAGGCTGCGGGCGTCCTCAGGCATGAGCGGTACCGCAGCCTGAATGGTCGCGGCCGAGCCCAGTTCGGTGGCGACAGCCGCGTTGTTCTCGGGCGCCATCATGTAGTCGATGAACGCGTAGGCGTTGTCGATGTTGGGGGCATCGACGGCGATCGCATACGCGTCCGACCAGTAATAAGTACCATCCTCGACCGGCGAGGCGGCGGCCAGAGTCTTGCCCTTCTCCTTGGCGATTTGGACTTGGTAGGCCCAGCCTCCAATTCCCATTGAGGCGTCGCCACGGATCAGTACGTCCGCTTGGTCCCCGAGCGTGGGGGTCAGGGTCACGATATTGGGCTTGATCTTGAGCATGGCGTCGATCGTCTGGTCGAGCTGATCCTGGGTCAACCGCTGGGGCTCAGGGAACCCTAGGGACCTCGCGAAGAGCCAGGTGTTGGCCACAGGGTCATCAACCATGACCAACTCGCCTGCGTACATCGGGTCTGCGAAGTCGGTGTACTTGGCTGGCGGGCCTTCCGGCCACCGCTGCGGGTCATAGACGACGGGCTGGTCACCCCAGATCAAGGGGACTCCATACATCTCGCCGTCCTTGTAGACCCAAGGAGCGTCCTGGAAGGCCTCGAACAGCCCGGCGGCATTCGGGATCCTTGACATGTCGAGCGGTTGGAAGAGCTCCACGTCAGCGTCGAGGATCTCGCGCATGAAGTCCTTGTTGTCTGCGATGATGTCCATCTGGCCACGCCCGCCCGTCTGGAACATCGTCAACGGCTGGAAAGGATCCGCCATATACGTCGGGTTCATAGTGATGCCGGTCTCTTCAAGGAACGGCTTGGCGACGTTCCTGGCATCCTCGCCGTCGTATCCAACAAAGTTCAACTGCCCGCCCAGGCTCGGAGACTCATCCTGGGACACGACCACCGTGACAGGTGCGGAGACCGCCAGTAGTGCGAGCACCGTCAAGAAGACAAGCGGTCGTCTGATCAGGTCGTGCTTCCTGGTCCCTAGCATGCGTCCGACATGTCCGTACATAACCAACTCCCTTCAGCGCTTGTTGGCGGCCATTGCATCAGGCCGGCCGCCGTGGCCACCACGGTACTAGGGGGTCGAATCTCATCACCCCCGACTGAGATACGGCGAGCAGGGCCCAGGGTAGGCCTCCCGCTCTAGCTTTCATGTGCGCCTCCTCGCTTGCTCACGTCGCTCGCTCGCGCCTAGCCACAACGGCGGAGTCGCCCGCAGCGAACTGGCCTTGCGTAGCTCGCCCAGTATTCGTATCGGGGCACCCGTATGCGAGTCCGAGTGCATCTGGCTGGCCTTCATCACGTTGTAGGCGCTTCTGCGGCGTGGATAGCTGATTGGCCGCCCTACCCTCCAACGAGGGCGGCACCCTTGCAGCTGTCGGAGGCGGCCCGACGCTGCGCCTGACTCGGAGATCGAAAGCGAGTCTGATCCTCTGGGCGCGAGGCTGACGCTGGCGACCCAGACGCAACAGAAGCCGCTCGGCGGCTTGGCGGCCCAAGGCCTCGGCGGGCTGTGACACGGCGGTGATGGCGGGGTGGGCGATGGGGAACCACTCCATGTCGCTGATGCTGATGAGCGAGACGTCTCGAGGGACCTCGAGACCAGCATCTGCGATGGCCACGAGGGCGCCGATCGTCATGAGGTTGTTCGTCGCCAGGATGGCGCTGGGTGACCGCCGCAGCGTCATGAGCCCTGCTACCGCTGCCCGCCCCCCGGCGAACGTCGACGCCCCGCTCACGATCAACTCCGGTCGGACGGCAAGGCTCCGGCTCGTGAGCGCGTTCGCATGCCCGCGCAGCCGACCACGGTCGAAGGATGCTTCGGTGCCACCATGCACGATGGCCACGTCTTCGTGGCCATGAGCGAGCAGGTGTTCGACCGCGACACGGGCTGCGGCCTCGTCATCGATGACCACGGTGTCGACGTCCAGATCGGGGAGTTCGGCGTCGACGAGGACGATCTTGGTGCCGCGATCAAGAGCCTCGCGCAGATGTCGGCCATCTGCCGAGATGGAGGCCACGATGAGGGCATCCACTCGCTGACGCAGCAAGGTCTTCACGGCCTCACGTTCGCGCTCGACGCTGTTGTCCGTGTCGGCGAGGATGATGCTGAGCCGAGCGCGCCTCAGGACGTCTTCGACGCCAGCAGCGACCTGGCCGAAGAAGGGGTTGGCGAGGTCGGCGATCACCAGCCCGATCGTGCGCGTCTGTCGACTGCGCATGCTCGCGGCTACCCCGTCCACGATGTAACCGAGATCTGAAGCGCACCTTCGCACACGCTCCGCGGTCTCAGCCGAACTGGCGCCCATCTCGCCACGGAGCACGCGGGAGACAGTCGCCGTCGAAACGTCCGCCACGCGTGCGACATCCTTCATCGTTGGCTTCACGGACCGACCGGTGACCTCAATGCAGCGGACGTAATGGATTGCCGTAAACGATTAACCTAGGGTAGTCTTTGGACCCTACCGGAGTCAAGCAGCGCATGGGAGGAACCGTCATGGCAGGACCGATGATCCCAGTCGAGGAATACGCCGAACGTCGTGAGCGCGCGGCCAAGCTGATGGCCGAGGCTGGCTATGACGTGCTGGTAGGCAACGGCACCGAAGCGGATGCTTCGGTGGTGCGCTACTTCTCTGCCTACTGGCCGCTGTTCGAGATGGGCGGCGTCGCCATCGCACCCTCGGGGCAGTCGGCACTGATGGCGGGCATGGAGTCTGGCGAGTTCGCCAGAGGCCGAAGCCTCATCGACAACATCCACCTCATGAAGGAGTACCGCGAAACGGCGGATCCGGTCTACCCCGGCATCGCTGGCAGCAGCTATGCGGATGTCTTCGAGTCGATCGGCGTTACCGACGTCAAGCGCATCGGTGTGGCCGGTTACCTATGCACCAACATGGCCATGTACGAGGGGCTCCGCCAGGCCTATCCGGATGCCGAGATCATCAATGCGGATGGCTTGACCGCCACGCTCAGGGGACGCAAGTCAGCCGCCGAGCTGGCCTGCCTGCGCGAGGGCTTTCGCCTCGGTGAGCTGGCGCTCGAGGCGATGCTGGACGCGGTGAAGCCGGGCATGACCGAGCTGGAGTTGGCCGGTATCGCGGTCAGTACGCTCTACGCCAACGGCGCCGAGGGCGAAGCCCATACGACCTACTCCTTCGGCGGCAAGAAGACCTCCAACGCCATCTCACGGGGTACGCACCGCAAGCTGGAGAAAGGCGACATCATCCAGATCTGCGTTGGCGGCCGCGTCGATGGCTACTCCCCGTCGGTGGGCCGCCCCATCTGCCTAGGCAAGATGACCGACCGCCAGCGCAAGCTCCTCGAGTTCGGCCGCGATATGCACTACCGGACGTTCGAGTGGGTGCGTGCCGGGGTCGTCGCCAAGGAGGTCGCCATCAAGTACGAGGAGTACGTGAAGGAGCAGGGCATGGAGCGCTACTACCTTTATGGCCCCTGTACCGGCCTCGGGCTCATGGAAGTCGAGAAGCCGTGGATGGAGAGCACCAGCGAGTACACCGTCGAGCCCGGCATGACCTTCCAGGCAGACACCTTCTTCCACGACGACGACTTCGGCTGTCGTTGGGAAAACGGATTGCTGGTGCAGGAGTCGGGCCCGGCTCAGATGATCGACAGCGGTCCGCACATGGAGTTGATCGAGATCAACTGCTAGTGCGGTCCGCGTAGGCGGCCGCGCGAGTGGCTTGGCTGCCCCAAGCCCCGCGCTCGACGATCCACGGGATCGATATCGGAAGGGAGTACGTCATGTGCTACGACCCGCGGAAGACCCTCTGCGACTTGAGGCTCATTGGGTGATGGGCCAGTCAGGATCGAGGAGATGGTTCTTTCCCGATGGCGATATCCCAGCACCGGGTGACGCCGAGCCCAAGGGGCACGAATCGCTAGTGGTGCTGAACCCTGGCGCGGAAGACGCAGCAGTGGTGATCACAGTCTTCTTCGAGGACCATGAACCCGCCGTGCTCGCACCGCAAGTCGTAGCTGCCCGACGGGTGAAGTGCTTCCGCACCAACGAGCCGATCGGGGGTTTCCAGATCCCGCTGGGCCAATACGCGCTGCAGTTGGAGAGTTCTGTCCCGATCATCTGTCAGATCGGACGAATGGATGTTCGACAGGCGAACCTTGCTTACTACACCGTAATGGGGCATCCCGTCGACTGAACCTTCGTTCTAGTCCGTCAGATGCGCTCGATGGAGCGAACCCTCATGCGCGGCCCGTACCTGGGGGCGGTGACACCCGAGCACTCCAGGATGCGCACCACTCGCGCGCGTTGCCCGTGGTACGGCTCCAGCAATTCCAACATGCGCGCATCGTCACCTCGTGGCTCACCGGCCAGCGCCCAGCACACCATGTGGGGTACGTGGAAATCACCGATGCTGACCGCATCGGGATCACCCAGCGCGGTGCGTGCCACCTCAGCTGCCGTCCACACACCGATGCCGGGCAGCGATCGCAGGTGCGCGCTTGCAACTGAGGGTGGCATCGTCGCGGCCCGTTCCAGCCAGGTAACGCGTTCTGCGGCACGGATGAGGGTGATGGCGCGTCGTTGCTCGAGCCCGACCTCATGCAGCTCGAAGTAGGCCAACGCGGCGATGACGTCCGGCGCCGGCGGGAGACGAAGGCCACCGGGACCCGG
>CAWFJE010000004.1:0-245850 GCA_963816155.1 uncultured Actinomycetes bacterium
TACACCGAACGCGCCCCAGCAGGGTGTTCCACCTCACTGAGCGAAGCCGTGCCGTAGGACAGGCCCAGGTGATAGAGCGGCATCGAGGCGTCCCGAGCACCAGCGACGGCCTGCTCCAGGAGCACGGGCGGGCTCGGCGTCCCTGGCGATGGACGCCGAGCCGGGTGCCGGAGTCTTGGTCGGGAATGAGAATGAATCCGTTGTGGTCGTCAAATCCGTTGTGGTCGTCAGCGACCGTTCCGTCTGCCAGCAAGCTCAGCCATTCGCTCGTCGAGCCATAGACACGTCCGTTCGGGAGCCTTTTCCCCAGCAGCACTTTGACCGGGTGGTCGCCCTGCTTCAGCTCGAAGAGCACCGCTCTTGTCGCCGATTCCCCTGGGTCGAAGGGTCACGAGATCCAAGACCTCGTATCCAGCCAGCGTCTCCTCTTGGCCGCCGATTCCCGAGCTGCCACTGCCACTACTGCCGCTGCTGTTGCTTCCGAGCAGGTTGAATTCTGCAGCGGCGCAAGTAAGCGGCTCGCTGCCGGTGTTGGTGATCGTTACCACGGTGTAGACGATGTAGCGGAGCATGGATCCGGAGAGGGCACCGGTTTCATCGGGTACGCGTGCTTCAGACGGCAGCTCCACCTCGATGGTTCGTTCGGGCAGTTCAACCGGTTGCTCGACCTCGATCGTGCGCCCATCGAGCACGGCTTCCTCGCCCCAGTTGAGGATCGGGCCCACGCCCATGATCGTGGTGGTGGAAGAAAGCGCTGGATCATCACCGGTGGACGCTGCTCCGTAGGTCGTTGTCGTCTCCGCCCCGGAGGCCACGGAAGGATCCCCTGAGCCCTGGCCAGTATTTCCGAGATCCGTGAATACAACGACGCTGTCATTCTGTCCAAGGTGCGTCACGAGCAGGTTGGTGCCGTACGCGGCAGCAGCCAGGACAACTACCACTGAAGTAGAGACTCCGATGAACCGCCTCGTTCTCGAGACCTTGCGTGGTCGAACGGACGTGGAGGTCCCCGCGAGAACCCACTCGTCGCGGAGGGGAAGCTCCTCGTGAGTCGGTTGGCCTTGGCCTCTCTGGTGCAGCGCATCCCAGACCCCGGCCTCCCGCACATCGGGAGCCAACCGACGCAGGGCGTCTCTAGTTCTTGGTCACTCATCATTGATCCACCTCAAGTTTCTTGCGAAGCGTTTCTCGCGCTCGATGGAGATGTTGGTTTGCCGATCCCTCCGTGATGCCCATGGCCGCCGCCACATCTGCTACGGGGAGATCGGCGAAGTAAAGAGGACTATGGCCGTGCGTTGCTTGATGGGTAGCCTGCTAAGTTCGTCCCTGAGGGCAAGGTCTCTTGCCTGCACTCCCGTCGACATCTGCTCTCTCCCGGATTGGAGGCGAAGAAGGGCCCGAGCCCTGCGGGCGAGCGATCTGCGATGGTTGGAGAGCTTGTTGAGAGCCACACGGCGGACCCAAGCGGCGGGGTCGTCGTACGTGCGGATTCGGTCCCAGCTGTGCTCCAACTCTAAGAAGGCATCACCCACAGCGTCTGCTGCCGCCTCCGTGTCGCCACCAGAGATGAGCGCGAGCGACTCCACGAGCGTGCGGTAGTGGGCCCGGAATAGGCACTCAGGAGATGTGGCACCTGCTGCCGACACGAGAGCGGTCGTTCTCTCGTTGCTGGTGCCGGTGAGTGTGAGTTCCTCCATACCGCTGTCCCGTCTCTCGGTAGCTGGCAGGGCGCGTCCTACCCATAAACACACCGCAGGGCGCTTCCAGCTTGACAGACGGGATGACAATCAGCGAGAAGGGAGACCAATCGGTGCCCGGAGTTTGCAGAGTTGCAGCCCCGCCTCCTCCGCCGATCGGTCCAGTGCCAGGACGTATGCCCTCACCTGAAAGTCGTCGTTCAACTGCTGTCACGCGGTGTCGGTCGGGGCGTGAAACGCTGCGCCGTTCCGGCTACGATAAGACCAAGGAAGACGACGTCGGAGGGCTTAGGAAGGGGTGTGTTTGGTCAGCCTCTGCTTCCCCCAACGGGGTCTTGTCCCGCTGACTGCTAGACTAGAACCAGGGGAAGGAGTCCGGAAGGGTAACCCGGAGTGCTGTACTTGCTTCAAGTCCGGGTCCCGCCACCTTCACAACTGCCGACCACTCCGCCTGGATGGGGAACGGCTGGCCGTGGACGTGGAACGTGACCACCCTCTTGCCCTCGGCGAGCATCCGGAATACTGCCTGGACCTTCGGCGCCGTGACGTCTTTGCCCCACGGGCCCCAGAGCCGAATCCCGCGCGAGCGGATCTCCCTGATGCCGGGAGAGGGATCACAGCCCAAAAGCTCTTCTGAGAGTCAGCGCGCAGAACTGAACACCTTTGAGTTTGCGGAGGTTGAGGCTGACCCAGTCGCGGTCATGATCTCTACCGTGGCAGTCATACCCCAGCGCAATTCCTCGATGGCACCGTCTGGGACCACCGTCACAGGGAACACGGTAGTGCCCTGGTAGAGCCGGCCGAACAGCCCGATCCCTGTCACCATGCCGGAGGCCATGACCTCGGGCAGCGCATCGAAGGTCAGCTCCGCACGGGCGCCTTCCTCGATGGTTGCGATAGAGGCTTCGTCGAGGTCGCTGGTCTCGATCTCCCACGAAGTGAGGTCCGCAACCCGCACGACCACCAGGTTTGGAGAGACCTGATCCCCCACCTGGACCTCCAGACTCGTGACCGTTCCGGCGAAGGGAGCTTGCAGCGTCAAATCGGCCAGAGCGGCGCGCGCCTGCTCGGCATTTGCCTGCGCCGCCGCCAGGCGGGAGTCGGCCGCAGATGCTTCGGCTTGGGCGGTTCGCAGTTGGGCCTCTGCGACAGCGATGTCGGCATCGGCTGAGTCGATCCGCCAGTCGGCCGCATTGTCCGAGACCCCGTCTCGGGTGGCGGTGGCCTTGTCAACAGTCGCCTGGGCGGCTTCCACCGCCGCTTCGGCCTGCTCGACTCCTGCCTGGGTGATGGCTACTTCGGCATCGGCTGCGGAGACGGCGGCTTGGCCCGCAGTGTCGTCGAGGCTCGCAAGAAGCTGACCCGCCGTCACCGTATCGCCCTCGGCCACCGCGACCGTGGAGACCCGACCAGCCGCAGAGAACGCCAGTTCGGCTCGTTTCACCGGCAGTACAGTCCCATCGGCAAAGACCGAGTCGGCCTGCACGACCGGCGGCACGGTTGTGGTCGTCTCGGAGGCCTCGGGACGCGTCAGACGCCAAGCCCCAAGCGCCACAAGGGCGATGACCACAATGACTCCTGCGATTATCAATGTGCGCTTCATGTTCGGGTGTCCTTTCCTAGCTCCAGGCTGTTTCTCAGCGCTTGGGTTGGGCACGGCGTTTCATCGGATCCTGTCGTAGTCGGGTCATGCATGCTATTCAGCCTGTATTCGTCACTCGTATGAGAGCGTCTCGCGCACCGTCACCCGTGCGGCCGCGCCGGCGGGCGCCAGAGTGGCCAAAGTGGAGACCACGAGAATCAGCCCCAGCCACATCGCTATACCGGAGGGAGAAAAGGCGAACTCGAGCGGCCGGTCAACGAAAGCGATGCCGATCCGCCTGCTCATGAAGAGCGAAATAGGGAGGGCCAAGACGACGCTCACCACCCAGGCCATCAGCCCCAATACCCACCCTTCGACCAGGAATACCATACGCACGGCTCGATTGGAGGCGCCGATGGCGCGGAGGACACCAATCTCGCGTGTACGCTCGGAAACATTCAGGGTCATGGTGCCGCTCAGTCCGATACCGCCCACGACTCCGACCAGCGCGGCCATAACCACTAGGAAGGTCACGAGCACGTCGAACCTCATCGTCTGCTGCTCGCGGATGTAGCCGATGGTGAGGGTGGAGGCCACTATCGCGCCGGTCGACTCCAGAGCCGCGCGCACCTCGGTGGCCACGCGGTCCTGGGTGTCCGGGTCATGATTGGCGGTGGTCACTACCACCACATTGGCCCGCCCTGGGCTGCCCGCCGCGACGCCGAGCGGCTCCGAGTTGGCATAGAAGGCAGGTTGGAGGGTGGGTGAATCGATGATGCCCACCAGGGTCCATGTCGTCGTCCGATTCCCGATGGTCATCTCGAGCGACTGCCCCACCTTCAGGTCGGGCTCGTCGTCGAGGACCGTGTCGGTGGCCACCAGGGCGTTGGCGTCGCCCGGCAGAAGCCATCGTCCCGCGCTCACAGCGGGATTGAGCGTGACGGAACCCGCAGGCGTGCCAAATATCTGGTAGGACTGGCTTTCCGTGCCGTCGGGCTCGATTCGCTGTCCGGTCTGCACTAGCCATGGCTCAGCGGAAGTCACTCCGGGAACCCGGCCGGCTGCAGCCGTCAGCGAGTCGGCTGGCGCCGGAGAACTCAGGGCCGCTTGGGCATCGAAGCCGAAGAAGGCGACACCCCGTTCCAAAGTCGTGTTGAGCGAGGCCTGGACACTCAGGACGGCCATGAACACCGCCCCTCCAAGAGCCAGAGCCGCCAGGGTGATGACCAGGCGCCGACGGTGGCGGAACGTGTTCCTGAGAGCGAGGCGGGCTGCTCGGGGGAGAAAGCGGATGCTCGCCACCGCTCGATCCAGTACGCCCATGCCGAAGCCCGCGGTAATCCCGGCCGAGGAAATGGCCTCGCGAACGGTGATCCGCACCCCTCGGTTGATGGGGGCGAGGGCCGCGAGAAGGGGCAAGAGGATCGCCACGGCTACCTCTACTGCGATGACCCAAGGCGGGGGAAGCACCGGGTTGCTATCGAGGTTGAGAAGGCCAGCCGCGTATTCGGTGAGGGCTATGGAACCCAGAGCCGCCAGGGGAACAGCAATGATCGCGGCCAGCACCCCGTATCCCCCCACCAGTCCTAGATACAACCGGCGCAAGTCGCGATCCCGCGCTCCTATGGCCTTCATGACCCCGATCTGCCTGGTCTGGACGCCGACCACGGCCGTCACCGTGTTGACCACCAGGAAGACGCTGACGATCAGGGTGAGCGCAGCAAGAAGCACGAGGATGAGGAAAAGGGCGTTCAGTGTGTCCTCGCCTGGATGGACGAGGGGCACGTTGACGGCGACCTGGTTCACCTCGTAGCCGGCGGTTCGAGCTTGGTCGGCCACCCCCTCCGCCACGGCCGACACACGCGGCTGGTCATCGCTGCCGTTCGCCACCCGGAGCAGCAAGTTATCGTAGGCCGGCCCGAAACCGAGTTCCTCCAGGGTGTCGACCGTGATGAAGCCAAAGGGAACACCCCGGGCATATCCGGCCAACTGGCCGGGAGCGTATGCGGTACCGGCTAGCTGCAACTGTCTGGTACGCCCATCCGCAGTCTGGACGGTGAGCGTGTCGCCGGTCTGCACTCCCCCGAGCAGATCGAAGGTTGATCGCTCGATCGTGACCGACCCTTCCGGGGGAGGCCAGGCCCCCTCTTGGGGCACCACCCGATCGATCGTCTGCTCTCGGAAGTCGGTGATCGCAGTCAGTTGCAGATCCACCCACTCGTCCGGCCCCACCTGCAACTGGACGGTCACCGTGCGCCGGCCTTCGGCCGCGGCCACTCCAGGAGCCCCTTTCGCGGCGCGCACGAAGGCCTCGTCGAAGGGGCCCATCCCTATCTCTGCATGGGCCGGGTCGCTCCCCAGGAATGCCGCCTCGAGATCCCGACCCAGGACTACCCGGCTCTCGATGATCATCCCCACCGCTAGTGCCCCCACGGCGATGGAGACGACCACCAGGAGCGTGCGACTCCGGTAACCAAGGAGATCGCGCAGGATCTTGCGCCAGCGCGGCCGCATCAGGCGTCCGTTTCCTCTTCAGTATCCGGAAGCAGGCCGCTGCCGATGGATCCATCGACCATGTGAACCACGCGGCTGGTACGGGCGGCAAGCTCGTTATCGTGGGTGACCATGACGATGGTCCTTCCCGCGGCGGCCCGCTCGTGGAGCAGTTCGAAGACCGCGTCTGCGCTCGCAGAGTCGAGGTTGCCGGTGGGCTCGTCGGCAAGGATCACCGCCGGGTCGTTGGCCAACGCCCGAGCGATCGCCACTCGCTGTTGCTGACCCCCGGAAATAGCGGACGGGAACTTCCCCGCCTCCTCGCTCATCCCTACCTGCTCAAGCAGGGCGAGAGTGCGTGCCGTTCGCTCGGCGCTCGGCACCCGGCCGACGAAGTCCATGGCTAGAAGGACATTCTCGAGCACGGTCAGCGTGGGAAGGAGCTGGAAGAACTGAAAAACGATCCCGAGTTCCCGGCCCCGCCAAACAGCCATCTGCCCCTCGCTCAGGCGGTCGACCCGCGTTTCCCCGACGATCACTTCGCCGGCGGTCGGGCGATCGATGCCGGAGATCATGTTGATTAGGGTGGACTTGCCCGACCCGGAGCGCCCCACGACCGCGAGAAACTCGCCCGGCCGTACCTGAAGATCGACCGCCTTCAGGGCGCGAAACGCCCCGGCCCCCGTCTCGTAGTCCTTGCTGACCGCACGCAAATCGATCGCGAGAGGTCCTGAGGGCGGTTCGTCGCGAGCGGTTTGGGCGACCGAATACGACGAAGTTGGGGACCACGGCTTCACGGCCGCGACTCCTCCCCGAGCATGTCGGGTGAGGCAAGCTTGGTCAGCAGCCGCTCCAGGGTCCGGCGCTCCGAGGGGGTAAGCCGCTCCAACCTGGCCACAAGCGGCGCTCTGATCTCGGCCCGCAGTTCGGCGACCACTCGTTGCCCCTGCTCGGTCAGCGCAACGAGTTTTGAGCGCCCGTCCGCAGGGTTACGAGTTCGGCTGACTAGGCCGGCGCTCTCAAGGGCGCCCACGAAACGGGAGGCTGTGCCGAGGGGTCTCCCCGTGATCTCGGCGATCTCGGATACAGTCAGTTCCCCTTCGCGGTAAAGGGTCCGGGCAATGTCGGCGACCAGAAGCACACCGGGAGGGTCGTTCTTCAGCGCCGAGGCTGCGAGCGGAGGTATCAGGCGCCACCTCAGCCGGGCGTCAAGAAGCCTTCTCCTCCTGGAAAGCCTTCTCACCCCCAGAAGAGCAAGCTCATTGATAAGTTCAGCTATCTTCCCATCGGTCTCCGTGCTCATCTGTACCCCCGCCGCTCTCGCTGTCGTCGCTGTCAGGTACTCTGCCTGGCAAACTACTCCCATTTTGTAAGTATATCACTTGCAAAATGTAAGTATTTTGTGAAACTTGCCCAAACGCGCGGGCGGGGAATGGACTTCTCCCACGGTCTGGCGGGTCGGGCACTAATACGGAACCGATGCGCGGGGCCAATGGGCGGCGCGGGCTCCGGCACTACCACCTGCAAACAGGCTATTTGTCCTCCCCTTCGCCCGTTCGCAAGACGAACGAGAATCCCCGAATTCTGTCCCCCATCGATTCGCTCCGGGGTCCCGCCACCTAACGGCCCGTTTATCCCTGCACATAGGCACTTGCTAGCCCCTCAGACCCCGATTTGAACCGGGGACATTTCCCCCAAGCCGCGAAGCTCATGTCACGACGCGAAGTAGAGTCTGCACGTCCGGCGAGTAGTGGGTCCCACCGGATGGTCTTCCGTGGGAAGGTCAGCTAGTAGCTGCTCCGCTCGGCGTAAGAGGACGCAGAACTGGCCATCCGGCGAGCCTCCAGACCCACCACGTGACTATGGAATCTCGGTGAGAGTCAGAGGAAGCTAGACGTGGACGCTGCGAGCGTTTGATTGGTGACGGCCAGAGGAGGATTGTCGTGAAAGCCATCGTCTGCCCGAAATACGGCCCGCCGGAAGTCCTGCGACTCGCGGACGTCGCCAAGCCTGTCCCGGCGAAGGATGAAGTCTGCATCAAGGTGCATGCCACGGCAGTGACGGCGAGCGACATATTCATTCGCGGCAGCCAGATACCCATCCGGTTCTTGATCCCTATGCGGTTGATGCTCGGGCTGACGAGGCCGCGAAAATCCATCATCGGCTTGGTCCTGGCGGGAGACATCGAATCGGTGGGCGCCAACATCAAGAGATTCAAGACCGGCGACCAAGTCTATGGCCTTACGGGCTTCGGACTCGGCGCCTACGCCGAGTACAAGTGCATGAAGGAAAGTGACTCAACGCATGGATGCTTGGCACTGAAACCCGCGAATCTCACCTACGAAGAGGCCACCGTGGCTGCCTACGGCGGGCTCTTGGCGCTGCAGTACGCGGCAAAGGGGAACATCCAACCTGGGCAGAGGGTACTCATCTACGGGGCTTCGGGTACATCGGGGACCACCGCTGTGCAGTATGCGAAGCATCTCGGGGCGGAGGTCACGGCGGTATGTAGCACGGCGAATCTGGACTTGGTGAAGTCTCTGGGTGCTGACCGGGTCATCGACTACACCGTAGAGGACTGCCCCGGTTCGGGCGCCCAGTTCGACTTCATGCTCGACGCGGTCGGCAAGAGCAAGACCTCAGGTCTGAAGGTGGAATGCAAGAAGGCGCTAGCCCCCGGGGGCGTATACGCTTCGATCGACGACGGCAGTTTGTTGCTGGACTCCCGGCGACTGGACCTGATGAGGGAGTCGGTCGAAGCGGGCCACATCAGGCCGGTCGTTGACCGATGCTATCCGTTCGAGGAGATCGTCGAGGCTCACAGATACGTTGGGGCGGGGCACAAGAGGGGTGGCGTGGCAATCAGCGTGGGACACGCCGACCGCTGAGTCTGGTAGAACTCGGTCATGCACCGCTACCTCTCCACGTCGGGCGGCACGAGGTCGATGATTGCGGGTGGACCCCACTCGATTTGAACATGTTGTCAGTAGCTCCCGCCGGGGGAGGAGGGGGCTTCTTGCGTCTAGCAGATCCGTCCGATGAACGCAAAGCCGCGAATTCTGTCCCCCATCCGTTCGCTCCGGGGTACTGCCACCTACAGCAGCGTTTACCCTGCAAATGGGCACTGTTTATTCTCAGACCCCGCCCTGAACCGGGGACATTTCCCAGTCGGGGAAGCTCGCAGCGCGTAGTGAGAGCTGCGAGCTTATGCTGGTCGCGATTGATAGCCCGGATTGTCTTCCCCAGTATCTTAGGCCCCTCAACCTACCCCAATCGCGCGGACCTCGGCGGCGCGTTCATCGACCGGGATGTTGGGCAATTCGTTCTGACCCTCGATCGGCAGGCGGCGGAGGTAGTCCATGATCGCCTGCCATTCCTTGATCTCCCGGACCACGCCCTTGTCTGCCGTGGTAGCGACACTATCCTTGTCCGTCGTACCCCGGGGCGGCAACAGGTAAGGCGTGTCCCGCCGAGGCGCTTCGAGTGCCTCGACCCTCGAGGTGAGGGGCTGACCGTCTTTGTTCTTGGGGACAAAGGTTAGGCGGCCTTTGGTGTACTTGGGGATGCCCAGGGCGATGGCACCGAAATAGAGGGGACACGTGAGGCTATACAGACGCTCGTCCGTCCCGGTGATGTCGATCGCACGGTAGCCGCGGTCGAGATCTCCCAGCTCGATGGCTGTCACGACATCGAACATCGGACGCGACGAGTCGTAATGGAACCTCATGCCTGAAGCGCGGGGGAAATACTCGCCCGGATGTGCCGGGTTGTCCACGAGCATGAACTCGAGAAGGTTCTTTAGCTCCTGGCCGGTAAGGTAGGCCGTCACCAGGGCGCTGCCGGCCGTCTCATCAACCACCCCGGCACCGAGGGGCGCCACGGCAAACACGTCGTAGACAGTTTGGATGCCCGATTTCCCTCGTCTCAAGCTGGCGCGCATCATCCCGTTGGCGGTGAAACCGATGTCTGCCTTGGTGGCCTTTCTGAAGGCGTCGGTGACAAGGTTGGCCAGGGGCGTGCTCGCGACGATGTCGGTGAACGTGTTGGGCAGGTCCTGCGGTACCACTGCCAAGGGCTGGTCGATGCTGTAACCGCGGGACGCGAACACCACCTCGGTGACCGTCTTCTTGAGCCTGTCGATCTCGTTGGCGATGACTCGGTCGCCGGCGATGGTGTCATCGATGGGGTGGAGCCGATACGACTCGACCGCGAGCTTGTCTCCATCCAGCGCGACCACCAGTTCGCCGAGGTTCTCACTATCCTTGCCGGTCTGGACCACCGGCGTGCGACCGTTGACGATGATCGCCTCTCGCAGTTCGGTATGACTGTGACCGCCGACGACCACGTCGATGCCCGGCACGGCCTGGGCCAGGCGTACGTCTTCGCCGTCGGTGAAGGTTCCGTCTTCGCCTGTCTCCAAGCCGCCGTGGCTCAGGCAGATGATGACGTCCACCTTCTCCGTCTCGCGAAGGATCGTCACCATCTCCTTGCCGACCTCGATGGCGTCGGAGAACGTGACCGCACCCGCTCCAGTCGTGTAGAACTGGGCCTCCTTGCCGAGCAGGCCAAAAAGACCGAAGCGGATGCCGCCCCGCTCGATCACGAGGTGCAAGTGCCCCCCAGACACACCACCGACAACGATCCTGTGTATCTGGGACGTCGCGCGGCGAGGTTGTCTCTGCCGAAAGCGGTGATGAACCCATGAACCTCAGAAGATTGTAGTTCACTCAATGGTTCGCGGTCCGCAACCCAATTGTCGTCGCAGAAGAACCCGCTGGCAACCTATCAGCCGGCTCTCCCGGACAAAGTCCCGCGTCTCTCGGTAGGGTTAGGTGACCGCGAGCCTTCGGCGAAAGCAGGTCTGCTTCTAGACACTAATCGCTTTCGCCACCCGTCCCCACCCCGCGTCCTCCTGTCCCTCCAGGCGGCGAAGGTGGGTCGTTGTTACGCTTTACCGGGTAGGGTCCCGGAGTTAGACTGAGCACGGGACTCGGGGGGGCGAACTTTGCGCGGCGGGATCAAGTCGAGATGGTTCGTGCTCTGCGACCTCTGTTCAATGCGACAAGGGAGCAATGGACATGGAAAGAGGAGAAGTCACCCGCCGAGAGTTCCTGAAAATCTCGAAGCGCAGCACAGCATCGCCCATGTGCTCGAGGACGCGGCCCAGCTGCTGGTCCTTGAGGGCATCAATCTTGACCAGGTACCTGCTGGTGAGTGCTCGTGGTTCTGCGCACCATTGAGGATCCTGGACTTCAGCGGCTCTCCGGTGCGGGCGGCCTTGTTGGACAGGGCGTTCGTTTCCACGCGCCATAGCCAGGAGAGTTGATCACGATGGCGGACGTGAAGACACGGTTCGGCGGGCTCACGATGCGGAATCCCATCGGCATTGCTCCGCTCGATCCGGCGATCGCATATGCCAGACGGCCACGAGTGCATGCTGACTGGCTGTTGCGGCACGTGGATGCCGGCGCCGGCTACCTTTACCTTGGCGGTGCACGGCTTCGGGCGTCGGATTATCGAGAAAGTCAGCCGGCGCAGAAGTTCCTGAAGATCACATGTCCAGGATTCGCCAATCGCGAGAGCATACATTCCGCAGGCGACATCAATTCTACCCAATTCTGCTTGGAGACCGCACTCGAGATCATTTCGCTCGTTAAGCCCGAGTTGCCCGAGGATGTCCCTTTGATAGCGCAGCCCAACGTTCCGGGATCAGACCTGGAGGACTGGGTTAGGCTCTGTCAAGTCCTGGAAGAAGCCGGAGCTGACGCGCTCGAACTCAATTTCTGTCCCCTCTCTTTGGCAGGGTCAGAGCGACGTGCCAAGCGCAGTCTCATAGATGAGGTTGACACCCTGGAGATGAGAACGCTCCGAGATCTCGGTCTCATTCCGGGTCTGGGCGAAATCGCCGAGGTTCTTCCCATCGTCATTCAAGAATGTGTACGAGCAGTGAAGATTCCTGTGGGGCTCAAGCCCTCAGCCGAGGTAGGTTTCCCCCGATGCGTGGCGCTTGCGAAGCTGTCCGCGGACGCTGGCGCCGCCTGGGTGGCGAACGTGACCGCAGGCCTGACGGTTGCCCCACCGGATATACACCGAGGCGGCCACTCTCCCTGGGAGATCGTTGGTCTCGACGTGAATCCTTTCGCCGGAACGTCCGGACCTACCAATCGCTACCATTGCCGCAAGACCACGGCCACCATTGCCAAGTATGTGCCCGAGGCGGACATCATGGCCATCGGTGGGATCGTCAACCAGGAGCATGTGGTTGAGATGCTCATGCTCGGGGCCAAGACGGTGGGCCTCTCGTCTGGGTTCTTCTGGAAAGGCCGGGCTCTTCTGAGGAACTCGGTTGCATTCTTGGACCGCTTCCTGGACGAGCATGGTTACGAAAGTGTGCAGGACATAGTTGGTCTGGGTCTTCAGTACGTCCAGCCGGTGGACGACGCCACAGACTGGAGAGTGGGGCAGATCGCCGCTTGCGTGGATACGGGCAGGTGCACCAAATGTGGTATTTGTTCTGACTCCTTCTGTCCGGTGCCGGCAACCGGGGGCGATGGGTATCCCTGGATCGACGAAACCAAGTGTCAAGCCTGTGGCATGTGCGTGGCGACGTGTCCATCTGGGGCGATTTCAATCGAGAGAATCGCTACCTGACGCGCCATGAGAAACAAGCGAACAGAAATGCGGTCCGAAATACTCCAACCGGCGCTACAGGTGAGGTCGACCATACAGGGTTTCTCCAGAAAACGGCACGAAGCAGACCAGGAAAGTGCGACGGGCGACATTCTGGATTGCGCGGTGGGCAGCAACGCTTTGGGGACTTCACCAAGAGTCGTTAAGGCTGCGAATGAGTACAGTTGGCGCACGTTGTCAACCTACCCCGATACCGGCTGTCAGACCCTGAAGCAACAGATCTGTCGGTTCTGGTCTGCGTATGCGCGACTGGGCTCGGAGAACATCAAAATAGCGAACGGTGCGGAGATTGTCCTGTCCCGGCTGAACAGTTTGTTCATCGAACCTGGTGTCAGCGCTCTGGGTTACGTCCCTCAGTTCAAGGACTACATGGAAGAAGTGCTGATCCTTGGCGGCCGCTTCCAAGGGGTGCCACTCGACGCCTTCGAGGGGTTCAAGTTTCGCGTAGCGAGTTTCTCGGACGCGATTGGGGCCGGGTTCCCTGTTGTCTATATCGACAATCCGAACAACCCCACCGGACAGTACATTGCGCTGGACGAGGTGGACGCGATAGCGGCTGAATGCGCCAGGCGAGGCAGTGTTCTTGTGGTAGATGAGGCTTTCGGTGACTACGTTCCGGAAGATCATTCAGCGGTCAGTCTTCTGAACAGGTACGGCAATGTAGTCGTGACACGGACCTTCAGCAAGGGCATGGGCATAGCTGACTTTCGCGTTGGGTATGGCGTCATGTCCGCCGAGTTAGGACGGTACTACGACCGCGTCGATCCTCCCTTCCAGATCTCCAGCATTGCCGCTTTTCTCGCTGGCGAGGCCCTGGATGATCGGGGGTTTGTTGCGGCAAACAGGGAGAGGATCGGACTTCAGAAGGCAAGGCTGACCTGCGGACTGCGCGAGCGGGGCTATTCCGTGGCCGAAACACACGACACCTGTCCGCTCTTTCTGTTGGGGCGGGATGACGAGAGAATCGATTTGCGGGCAGAACTGTTGGAGAAACGGATACGCACGATTGGGGGCACGGACTACGAGAACCTGGGAAGGAATTACGTCCGGGTCAACACCCCTGTCGCCGCGGAGGAGTTCTTGGCCCGGCTCGATGGTCGAAAGACAAACACACAACGAGAGTACTAGAGAGAAACTCGCGATCACCGGGGGGGACGCGCATGCCGGGCCGAAGCATCGCTGCCGCACGCGCTTGGGCGCTCAGCGGCTCCCCTGAAATCGCTCCACCCAGAACCTACTGTGACCGGGGCGCGACCAAGGGGACGGTGACCTGAAGTCTTAGCTAACCGAACTACCGGAGAGGATCATGGAGAAGAAAGCTCTCAACCCAGGGACATGGCAGGATCGGTTCGATTTCTCCCAGGCGATCGAGATCACGGACGCGCGACGCACCATCTACTGTGCCGGTCAGGTGTCTCAAGACGGTGAGGGGAACCCTCTTCATCGAGGGGACATGCTGGCTCAGTTCCATCAGGCCCTGGACAACCTGGAGATCGTTCTCGATCGGGCCGGTCTAGCGCTCGCGGACGTGGTTCGTCTGGACTACTACGTGACCGATGTCCCTGCCTTTCTTGAGACCGTCCCTGTAGTGGGCGAGCGCCTCAAGAAGTCCGGCTGCAAGCCCGCCTCTACACTCTTGGGCGTTGTCCGGCTGGCCGAGCCCGAATGGATGATAGAGATCGAGGCCACAGCGGTCGGCTAGACCGTCAAGACGAGCCTCTCGACGCTAGTCGTGCAAGCCGGCGGAGCGAGGCGAAGTGGCTGCTACACTGAGCCGGTGAATTCGGAGGAAGTCATCGAAAGCGCTGGAGTGAGTGCGCCTGGCACCCGAGTTACGGGATCAAGGACACCCTGTCCGATCTCGACTCGGAAGGCCTGGCGGCTGACTTCGAAGCCAAGACCGGGAACCGCTGGACGCCGGCCATCGGCTGCTACGGAAAGTTCGAGTGGGCCATCGATGTCTACAGGCGGGCCACCGATCCCGAGGACAAGGAAGCGGTCGTCGCGGCCATTAAGACCACCAAGTTCGATTGTCAGCAGGGTCGCATTGACTTCACCGAGCCGGTCGATCCCAATGGGTTCCATGTCGTCGAGAACAACTACAAGCCCTACATCGGGGCGAGCCAGTGGATCCTCGCGGATGATGGCAGCTTCCAGAACGTCGTGGTGAGCAACGCCACCGCGCCGGGTGTCGAAGTGCAGGCCACAGCCATACCGATCCCCTACACCTAGAAAAGAGGCTGGTCAGGCACAGTGGACCTGCTTCTGTGACCTGATGAGGTTTGTCGGGGCCGGGGCCCGCTACAGCGGGCCCCGGCCCCGCGTCTTGTGTACCGTGAGGCTCAATAGGGTATCCAGCACTCGATGACGTCTAGCGAAAAGCACGAGAGCAGTTCGTAGCTATCGTCCTTCACCAGGACCATGTCCTCGATGCGGGCAGCGAGGTGCAGACCCTCCTCGACAGTCTGGAACGGCTCAAGGAGATGGAGAGCCTGGGAGGTGAGCCCTCCCAGATCGTCACGCTCTACGATTACCTGCTGCTCAGGTTCGGTGGCCACGGAGGTCACCCGCCCTTCCTCGCGGGCTTTCACCGCAAGCGAAGCCGCGTACCATTTCTCTGAGAAGATCGACGTTTGCATCCTCCAGTTGCTTGCGCAGCGAGGCCAGGGGGTCCATCCTTGATTCGACCACTGCGTCCTCCTCGGTTACGGACTCAAGCCATCCTCGAGGATGGAGCAGTGGTCACCTCATCTCAAGAGCTGACCAACAAGATCTTCGTACACCACTGGTGTAGACACTAGCCGCGGCCGCCTCATCTTCAAGCTACAGTTCCGGCTGCGAGCGAACGCGGGCTCGGTTAGAGCTACCCTGGGCCCCCAGCTCATCCATGACGCGCGCCCGGGTGAGCACCGTGCGATAGACGTGCGCACGAATCTCCGGGTGCGCCTCCAGGGCCGCCGTGATCTGGAACACCTGGTACTCCAGGAACGTCTCCGGCGGAACCCTCAGGGCCTCAGCCATCAACTCAGTAGCCCGCGGCTGCAGTCGGATGGACCCCGTGATCATCCTCCGAAGCGTCGAGTAGTCATACTCCGCGATCTGGGAGCGCTTCAGCTGAAGGCCGAGGCTGCCTGCGGCCTCGAACGAAGCAGATCTTCCCTTGCCAAGGTTTGTCTGATGGAAGCGCGGGTAATGCATACTCGAAGCGGGGTCGGGTTGAGGAGATCCCACTCCCTAAACTCATCCATTTCTTTGAACACCGTGCCGGGCAACAAGGCAATCGATCGAGGGCGGATGGTATGAAGCGTGTCTTAGCCTTGGTCGCGTTGGGGCTTGCCGCTGCTTTGGCAGTTGCCGCTGCTGCGGGACCTGCCGTTGCATCGCCGGCAAGTATGCCGTCCGGATTGATCGATGACTTCATTGATAGCGCGATGCCTGCTTCCGGCGTGCCCGGCCTGGCATACGCCGTCGTGGTTGACGGCGAGATCACGTCGGTGGGTGCGCGCGGCGTCCTCAGGATCGGAGGCGATGCAGAAGTCACTCCGGACACGCCTTTCGTGATCGGTTCGATCTCCAAGAGCTTCACGGCGTTGGCAGTGATGCAACTGGTCGAGGCGGGCAAGATCGACCTGGATACCCAGGTCTCGCACTACCTTGACGGCTTCTCGGACCGGCCCGCCGGCGTGATCACGATCCGGCAATTGCTCAGTCACACGAGCGGCTTCTCCACACTGCAAGGGAACGCCTCGCGTCCGGACGCCACGGGTCAGAAGGATGAGCTTGCGCGCGCGGTTGACCAGCTGGCCGAGGTGACTCCAGCCCACGAACCCGGCCAGGAGTGGGACTACTCGAATGCGAACTACCATATTCTTGGTCGCCTGATCGAAGTCGTGAGCGGGCAGGCTTACCAGGCCTATGTGGCAACGAACATCTTGGAGCCGGTCGGGATGGACCACAGCTTCGTCGCTGACGGCGAGATCCACGAGTCCATGGCCACCGGGCACAGACCATGGTTCGGGACCAAGCGGCCGATTCCCGACAACACGACCGACCGGGCAACGGCTCCGGTAGGCGGAATTATCGCAAGCGCCAACGATCTGGCGCGCTACCTGCAAATGATGATGAACGGCGAGGACGATGTGCTGAGCGCCGAAGGTAAGGCGCTGATGATGCTCCCAGCCGGCGAAGTATCACCGTCGTACGGCTTCGGCTGGTTTGTGGATTCCGACACCGGAGCTGTGTGGCATGACGGGATCAGCCCCGGTGTCGAGACGCTCGCGACAATGGTCCCCGCCCATAAGAAGGCGGCTATCGTGCTCGTTAACGGCGGCAGCGGAATGGGCTTCGGAGAAACGGGCCACCTCCGCATTGGCATCTCCGATAGGGCGCTTGGCCTCCACTATGACGTCGACGGGTACGGATGGTCCCGAAAGGCCCTGTTCATCGGTTTGGTGATCCTGCCAATCGTCTACTTACTCAGCATGATCTGGGCCTGGCTTCGCCGCGCCAAGGTTCGCGCCAAGTCCACATCGGGCTTTCCCGGCCTGTTCAGCCTATGGTTCCCGCTGCTCACCACACTCGTGACGGCGTGGGTCCTTCTCGGTCTGGTGCCGAGCCTCTTGGGCACGCCGCTCGGCACGCTAAGCCTGTTCGCACCCGATTATCTTCTGGCGCTCATCGCCACCGCTGTGACCGGTGTGGTGTGGGCCGTGTTCAGGCTTGGGGTGGCCTACAGCGGCAAGTCAGTCTCCAACTGAAGCCCGGCGACGAGTTAGGCCCATATCTGTCGAGGCTTCAGCGCGCGCTCTGCTGCAACCAGCAGCCCAGCGTTTCAGGCCGCGGAATGGAGTGAGATCGGTGAGGCGGACTTACTCCACGTCCTTTCGTCCCATCTCAAAGGTTGGAGCCTCCAGGAAACCCGGGGCGGTTCAAACCCGGCGTTTGCTGTCGTGGTCGAGCCGAGCGAGCTGTCCCCTTTGGTCGAAGAATCGCTGCGTTCGATGGAGCAGTGGTTGCATATGCCTCCATTCATTCGCAATTGGGTGACTCGGCGTTCGGTGCTGGTGGGCGTTAGCCCGACTCGCACTGGTGCACCTGTGGCACGCATGGACTCTTGCAGGTACCATTGGGTCGGAGGTCTTCTGATGGTCACGATCGTTCAAGATAATCGCGACGCAATCGTCGAACTGTGTCATCGCCACGGAGTCGCCCGGATGGACGTCTTCGGCTCAGTGCTGCGCGAGGACTTCCGCCCTGGCGCGAGCGATATCGACCTGCTCGTCGAATTCACCGACCGTGATCCCTACGCGCTGGCACAAGCGTATTTCGACCTCCTCGACGAGTTGAAGGCCTTGCTGGGCGTGGACGTCGACCTCGTCATGGCTGGCGCGGTGAAGAATAGATACATCCGCGCGGACATCGAGAACTCGAAGCAGCCACTGTATGCCGCGTAGTCCGCTCGCTTACCTCTAGGACATCGTCGAGTGCTGCGACGCCATCGCTGTGACGCTGGACAGCGTCGATCTTGCGACCTATGAGTCCAACCGGACGGTTCGCTCGGCCATCGAGCGTGAGTTCACCATCATCGGAGAGGCGGTCAACTCGCTTTCCAAGATCGATCCTGCGCTATCTGCGAGAATTTCCCACGCCCGCATGATCGTAGGGTTGCGAAATCAGCTCGTACACGACTATCCTGCGATCCTCGACCGGGCCGTCTGGGCTATCGCACAGAATGATGCTCCGGTGCTGCGAGACGAATGCACGGCACTCATAAACGAGTTGCAGCGAGCAGACTAACGCGCTTCCAGCCGACTTACGACAGCGCTAGGTTCGAAGTAGTCGCTCGTTCGCGGCTGAGGTGCTACCGTCGGCACCGCCACGCCCGGGGGAACCAAGGCAACCAGAGTGTGCGGTCCCAGTAGGTATTTGAGGCTGTGACCGGTAGGTGTGTGACACTTCAGGACTAGGCCGTCACCAGTCGGAAGGGAATGTCGGCAGACCATACAAGTCCGGGTCCCGCCACCTAGGGAAGAGTTGGCCCTGCAAAAAGCCCCATTTCCTCGTCAAGACCCGCATTGAACCGGGGACATTTCCCGATCGGGGAAGCTCACGCAGCGAAGTAGGACTGTGCGGTTTGGGCCATCATCTAGCATTACTGGACAGTCTTCCTACGTCGGTCTAGTCTTGTTGAATGCCTTCGACCACCCACAAGGACGGTAGTGCCCCGGACGTGGTGTAACAGGAAGTCGCTCATGACGCCGACTTCCCCGAAAAGGAAAGCCATCGAGTGTTCTCGTAGGTATTAGTTGAGACCTGGCACCTATGAAGAAGGACAGCAATGAATTTGGAGCAGATAGAAAGCAGACTGAATGACGTCGAAGCCACGCTGCAGATACTGAATCTGCACAACGAGTATGTGCTCTACCTGAACAACCGGCAATGGCGTGAAATGGCTGACTGTTTCGCTCATAACGCGACCGCATACATACACGAAGAGCGGACAGGTAAGGAGGAGATATACCGGCTTTTCACCGAGGTCATAGCTAAGCTGAATGAGGGCAAGAGACGAGATGCTCACTTCGCCGTGCAGCCAGTGCTGGCAGTGGATGGAGAGAAGGCCAGCGGACACTGGTTGATGTATATCTTTATTCCCAATGATGAAGGCGGCGTGGAGAGATACCTGGCAGGCCGTTACGACTGTGAGTACGCCAAAGTGGAAGGCAAATGGAAATTCTCCTTACTTACCTATACCAGTCCTTGGCCCAACTAGTGATGATATCTGGGCATCTTTGCTAGGAGAGCCTTGCCAGGCGCCGGCTTTCACAGTCCGACCCGAGCGGCGGTCCGGCCAAGGCGGTGGCTCGCCGGTACATGAGCCGGTACTCCCTGGCCCGCATCTACCAAGCCACAAGGTCGATGACTCTGGCAATTCGACCGTCTGGGGATCTGAGCGCGGGCATGACCCAGCAACATGCCAGCACGAGCCAACACAAGTCGAGTCGTGCCTGATAGCGCTTGTCATCTTTGCTCCATGCTCTTCTGAACCGGCCGTCGCTCTAAGCGGGCATCAGCATGAACGCGATGTCCGCAGATAGCAGGCGGCGGGGTCCCGCCACCTAAAGGCCTGCAAAATGGCACTTGGTGTTCCGATAACCCCGATTTGAACCGGGGACGCATCCCGTTCGGAGAGGTCTGCGCGGCCAGGTAGTCCCTCATTCTGTCTGTCCGGCGCTAGCTCGGCCGAACGCATCACCTGCGGCAGACGGCCGCGATTCAACCTTCCGCACGAGCAGGACGGGGGTTCAAACGGACCGTGTCAAGATCAAGGCGCTTCCATGCAAGCCAGATGATTGCAACTAGACTCACGCATTCTGCAGCTGCCAAGAGCACATAGTGGGGAGTCAGACTTCCCATACCAACCACCCAAGCAATAGTGATTACACCTGCGACGATGTTCGCCCAGCGGTTCGCCCTGCGTTTCAATACCCGGGACAAGAAGATCATTGCGATCGGGATCTCGATCATCACTGCCATCGCGAGCATCAGCCCCGGCGTGATCTCGATGGGGGTCAAGCCTGAGAGGATGTCCTGCAGGGACGCAGGGATGAACAGCGTAAGAACGTCCGCATAGAGCATGTTGAACATCACGACGATCCAGAGCGTCGAGATCCATGCCCTCAGATCTTTCGTTTTGCTGACCTTCTCGTTTTCGTCCATCGTCTCTCTCCTTGGTGCGTTGCACGCTTCCTATCGGCTAACTCGACTGTAGCGGAGCGCGGCACATCGGAGCGACCGACTGCTGGGGGGTTCTTGACCTCATCAGATGGGTGGTCACCAGCCTGGCCACAAGTCGAGTATGGACGGCCTCAGCAAGGGACCGGCGCAGACGCGTCAACATATGCCCGAACACGGCGTCATTTTCAGCGGTGGGATCGAGTCCGACTTTCTTCAGTTCAACTCGGGGACCCAGGCTTCGTTCACGCTTTGGGAAGGAAGAATCATCTCGTGGGATGATCAGGCAGGCGCCGCTGCATTTGGACCCGTCGGCAATAGCTGCCGCCTGCCGGGGCGGGGATCATTGCGTGTGGCCCACCCGTCCGATCAACGCAAAGCCGCGGATTCTGCCCCACTATCCGGGCGCGTCCGGGTCCGGCCGCTCAGTCATACCCCTCGTATCCCGTCCCAGGATTCGCCCGGATACAGGCGTTTTGTGCGTTCTAGGCCGTCACCAGTCGGAAGGGGATGTCGGCAGACCATACAAGTCCGGCTCCCGCCACCTAAAGGCCTGCAAATGGGCATTTGTTGCTCCTCTAGTCCGCTCTGAACCGAGGGTGTTCCCCAATCGGGGAAGGTCACAGCGCTACCCAAGGTCCCCCCATGTTGACATCTACCTGCGAGGAGCGTACGCTTAGCCGTACGTAATACCTGGAGGTTATGGGATGACCACGGTTAGCGCGACCGAAGCACGAAAGCAACTCTACAAGCTGATTGACGACGTAGCGGTTTCGCATGAGCCGGTGCAGATCACGGGCAAGAGGGGCAACGCCGTTCTCGTCGGCGAGGACGACTGGCGGGCAGTACAGGAGACTCTGCATCTCGTCTCCGTCCCCGGCATGCGGGAATCCATCCTCGAGGGCATGGCAACGCCGGTCGAGGATCTCGAAGACCAGCTTGACTGGTGAGCTGGAGGCTCGTATACACGACGGCCGCCCACAAGGACGCCAAGAAGCTGGCGGCCGCCGGTCTCAAACCCAAGGCCCAGGTATTGCTCAGGATCCTGGAGCAAGACCCCTATCTGACCCCGCCCCCGTTCGAGAAGTTGGTCGGCGACCTGTCGGGAGCGTATTCCCGCCGGATCAATATCCAGCATCGCTTGGTCTACCAGATCCTGGACGAGGAGCGGATAGTTAAGGTGCTTCGCATGTGGACCCACTACGAGTAGGGGAACGCGGACTCACCGGGTTTGCCCGGGTGGCAACAGCTGCCACCTGCTGAGTCTCCACCCCAGGACCAAGGAGAAGGACTTCGGGAAGGGGACAGGGAGGGGTGCACTTGCTTCAGTCCGGGCGCCCGCTGCGTGGGCAAGCACATCTCTAGGGCCGGGTGTCATCAGGCGGCAATAACAGCCCACGCGGGGAAATCCGCAGGGAAGACTATGTCCCCTGTGGGTTTGGGGCGGGTCCCGCCACTAGAGGCCTGCAAATAGGCACTTGTTCTTCTCTCACCCCGGCTTGAACCGGGGACATATCCCGCCCTAGCCGACCCCGCAAGCCGCCGCAAGCCGCCGCAAGCCGCCGCAAGTACATCATCGGTAGTCACTTATGGTGCTTCTCCGAACTCCGATCGTCTTCTATAGTGATGGGAAGACTTGCAGAATAGCCGCGCCCGCAACCCTCACAATGTCAGGTGGGTTGCCACGGGAAGCCAGGACAGCGAGAGGGAGAATCTCATGGCAATCAAGACCTATCGCGATGGCGCCCCCTTCACCGGGGTCATCGGACGCACCACCGAAGAGTCGTCGCCCGCCTGGCCGGAGCCGCCGCGACCGCCTGAGGGTGCGCCCAACGTGCTCTTCTTCGTGCTTGACGACGTCGGCTACGGGCAGTTGTCATGTTTCGGCGGGTTGGTCGAGACGCCGGTGCTGGACAGCGTCGCCGCCAACGGCCTGCGCTACACCAACATGCATACCACGGCCTTGTGCTCGCCCTCGCGCGGCTGCATCATCACCGGGCGCAACCACCACTCCATCGGCCTCGCGTCGATCACCGAGACCTCCACCGGCTATCCCGGTTACAACGGCATCCTGCCCTTCGACAAGGGCATGCTCAGCGAGATGCTGGCGCCTAAGGGCTACAACACCTTCTGCGTCGGAAAGTGGCACCTCACCCCCCCTGAACACCTGACGGCCGCCGGACCCTACGACCGCTGGCCTCTCGGTCGTGGCTTCGAGCGTTTCTACGGTTTCATGGGTGGCGAGACCAACCAGTGGTATCCCGAGCTGGTGTACGACAACCACGAGGTCGAACAGCCCGCCAAGCCGGAAGATGGCTATCACCTGAGCAGCGACCTGGCCGACAGGGCCATCGAGTTCATCCAGGACGCACACGTGAACGCGCCGGACAAGCCTTTCTTCCTGTACTACGCCACCGGCGCCGGCCACGCGCCTCACCATGTGCCCAAGGAGTGGGCGGACAAGTACAAGGGCAAGTTCGACATGGGCTGGGACGAGTACCGCAAGACTGTCCACCAGCGCCAGCTCGACATGGGCATCATTCCGGCGGGCACCGAGTTGTCGGCGCAGGACCCCGACGTGCCTGCCTGGGACTCGCTGCCAGCCGATTCCAAGAGACTCTTTGCCCGGTATATGGAGGTCTACGCCGGCTTTGTCAGCTTCACCGATCATCACTTCGGGCGCATCCTGGAGTTCTTGAAGGAGATCGGAGAGCTAGACAACACCCTGATCATGGTCATCTCCGACAACGGCGCGAGCGCCGAGGGCGGGCCGGTGGGCTCGCTCAACGAGATGCTCTTCTTCAACAATGTGCCGGAATCGCTCGAGAACAACCTCAAGATGATCGACGAGTTGGGGGGAGTGGAGACCTGCAACCACTACCCCTGGGGCTGGACCAACGCCGGCAACACCCCCTTCCGCCGCTGGAAGCGGGAGACCTATAGGGGCGGCAGCACCGACCCCTGCATCGTCTCGTGGCCCCAAGGCATCCAGGCCCGCGGTGAGCTGCGTTCGCAGTATGGACACATCATCGACTTCGTCCCTACAGTTCTGGCTGCCCTGGGTACCGAGGCACCGGGAAGCATCCGCGGCGTGCAGCAGGCGCCCATCGACGGGGTGAGTTTCGCCCACACCTTCAACGACGCTGCCGCACCCAGCAATCACCACACCCAGTACTTCGAGATGTTCGGTCACCGCTCCATCTACCACGACGGCTGGCGGGCGGTCTGCCCGTGGCCGGGGCGGAACTTCACCGAAGCCGCCAAGAAGGGGCGCAAGTTTGGCTCGCCGATTACGAACGAGGTACTCCGGGATATCGAGACCCACGATTGGGAGCTGTACCACGTGGACGAGGACTACGCCGAAACCCATAACCTGGCCGGCGAGCACCGTGACAGATTGATCGAGATGGTCGGCCGCTGGTGGGCCGAAGCGGGCAAGTACCAGGTGCTGCCCATCGACGGCAGCGTCCTCGAGCGCCTGAACGTGGAGCGTCCGACCATTGCCAAGCCGCGGAACAAGGTCGTCTTCTATCCGGGCGGCTCGTCGATCCCCTTCACGGCTGCGCCCAAGGTGTACAACCGGCCCTGGAGCATCACTGCCGAAGTGGTGATCCCGCAGGGCGGGGCAGAGGGGGTGCTGCTCGCCCAGGGCGGTCGCACCGGCGGTTACACCTTCTTTGTCAAGGAACAGAGCCTTTATTTCCTGTACAACTTCCTTGGCCGGGACAGGTTCTGGCTTAAGTCCGACGCCGTGGTTCCGGAGGGCGAAGTCGAGCTGCGCTACGAGTTCGAGCCGACCGGGAAGCCCGACATCGCCCAGGGGCACGGAGTGCCGGCTCGCGGTCAGCTCTACATCGACCGCAAGCTGGTTGCGACTACCGACATGCCCTACTCGGTCCTCAATATGTTCGGGACGCAGGGCCTGACCTGCGGCTACGACGGCGGTGAGCCTGCGGCCCCAGAGGAGTACACCGAGCCATTCCGCTTCACCGGGACCATCAAGCGCGTGACCGTGGACCTGTCGGGTGACCTGATCCCGGATTCGGAAGCGGATATGAGGATCGCGATGATGCGGCAATAGGCGTGCGCCTCCCTGAGCGCGAGCACGACGGTTAGATACACGGTGACACATCCTTGCGCCCCTCCCTGGCTTCGGCTGGGGCGGGGGCTTTTCGGCGCTCCGAGGGGAAGGACAATGGGGGCCGGGGCCGGCGAAGAGTCACCCTAAGCAGCGCACCAGAAGCGTGTAATGTGGGCGGCTGGTTCAAGTCCGGATCCTGCCTTTTCGTGCCCGCCAATAGCTTCGCGCAGCAGGTGGGCATCCTTTCGTCGTTCAGGGCGTCACCAAACGCCCGCAAAATCCGCTATTCCGCCTGTAGTCAGTACGAACCGGGGTCCCGCCACTAGACGGCCTGCGAAGGGGCTTTTCTTCTTCAGAGACCCGACCCCGGCGTCGAATCGTCAATTCTCTCTGCTTGGCTCCCCAAATAGCCGCTAGGAGTGCGCGCGCTGACGCTTCCTGGTTTATTGTCTCGCAGGGTGCGGGTGGCGAGGTCTGTGCATCGGGTGCAGTTCTGGGTCCCGTCACTAAAAGCCTGCAAATAGGCACTTGTTCTTCTCGGACCCGGCACTTAACAGGGACATCTCGTCGCGGGGAAGTAGCTGCCGTGGCAATGCCTGGCCGCCCACTCCGACACCGAGGTTGCCACTGACCGTCCCCGAACGCTAGACTGTCACGCAATCGAAGGGAGGTGACGCAGCATGATCGCTCAAATGAAGACCTGACCGGCCGCCACCACGTGCACGGGTTGCACAAAGCCATCGATCAGTGACAGCAGACATATCGTCGGCGAGCGCGCTGTGGCCTTCTTGGTGAGCGGATAGGGATATTCCTTCTCCTCCAGATGGGCTCGGCAAGCTCTCGTACCAGCCGGCGGCCGAACGACCAGGAGGAGAATGTGAACCAGCCAACGACCGACTACCGCCCCATGTGGGAATCACTGGGGCTCGACCTAGAGGCGCATGACGCCCTACTCGCCGCCATCCCCGTCCTTTACCAGAACGCCTACCTGACCCAGGCCGATCGCCCCGAGGGCATGGCCTACTTCGATTTCGTGATGAGCGAGATCCACGGTCTCCGGATCAAAGAACTTGTGGACCACAAGGCGGCGGGGGGCACCGTCATCGGGACGTTCTGCCTATATGTGCCTGAAGAGATCATCCGGGCCCTGGGTGGACAGTGTGTGGGGCTGTGCGCCGGGGCGGAGTGGGCCTACGGCGAAGTGGAGCGCATCCTGCCTCAGAACACCTGCGCCCTGATCAAATCCTTCATGGGCTTCAAGTTGGGCAAGGTGTGTCCGTATGTGGAATCGGCGGACCTGGTGATTGGTGAGACCACTTGCGACGGCAAGAAGAAGGCCTATGAGCTGTTCGCCGATCTCGCTCCCCTGCATGTGATGGAACTACCGCAGATGAAGCGGCCCGATGATCGTGCGCTCTGGCGGGCGGAGATCGAGCGGCTCATCACCAAGCTCGAAGAGGTGAGCGGACGCACGCTCACTGCGGAGAACCTGGCGGCCGCCACGAAGGAAGTGAACGACAAGCGCCGGGCCCTGAAGCGCCTCAACGCCGCCCGCAAAGCCAAGCCGGTGCCTATCTCGGGCAAGGACGCCCTGCTGGCCGTGCAGGTGGCCTTCTACGACGACGTGCCTCGCTTCACGACCATGGTTAACAAGATCGCCGACGAACTCGAAGTCCGGGTGGCCGTGGGTGAAGGCGTGGCCCCGGCAGACGCTCCGCGAATACTGGTCACCGGGACGCCCATGTCCATTCCCAACTGGAAGCTGCACGATGTGATCGAGAAGGCCGGGGCAGTCGTGGTGATGGAGGAGATGTGTACCGGCTCGCGGTATTACTCCAAGCTGGTGGGCGAGAGTCCCACTGATCTGCCGGGAATGATCGACGCCCTCACCGACAAGTACCTGGACATCAATTGCGCCTGCTTCACCCCCAACTCGGGAAGGATCGATGACGTGATCCGCCTGGCCCAGGAGTACGGGGCCGACGGCATCGTCCAGTGCGACCTGCAGTTCTGCGGCCCCTACCAGATCGAGGCGACGTTGGTGGATCGGGCCGCGAAGGCGGCCGATATACCAACGCTTCGTATCGACACCGACTACTCCATGGGAGATATCGGCCAGCTCTCCACCAGGGTGGAGGCCTTCCTAGAGATGATCGAGTGAGTTCCTCTGCTCTCACCCAAGGTGTCCTCATCGTGCTCTCGGCAGCTCACGCGATCAAAAGCGAGGCCGCGCTGCGTCGAGCTGGGATAACGTGCGCGCTTGTCCCCGTGCCCCGCACCTTGAGTTCCCAGTGCGGCGTCTGCCTGCGGGTGGACCCGGCTGATCGCGAACGCGCCGAAGAGACACTCGCGCAAATGGGAGTGGAGATAACCGCAACGTATGACCTCAGTATGAGCCCGCCACGAGAGGAGACGGCCAATGAATAGTCAACCGCCACGCAGTGGACTTCAGACGGACCCGGGATGCCAGGGAGACGCACCGCCGCCGCCGACGCGTCGTCACCATCTCCGGCAACGCGATGGGGCGGGGAGACGATGAACTCGGACAGGTGCTTCTTCGAAGTTACCTGCACACACTGCGCGAGGTCACCCCGAGCCCGGACACGATGGTCTTCTTCAACAGCGGGGTGATGCTCGCCGCCGAGGGTTCACCAGCACTTGACGATCTCAGGGCGCTTACGGACCAAGGGGTGCAGGTACTCCTCTGCGGCACTTGTGTCGAGCATTTCGATCTCAAAGAACGAGTGGCCGTCGGCGAGATATCGAACATGTACGCTATCTCCGAAGCGATGTTCCAGGCCGGCAAGGTGATCAGCTTGTAGGTGGTCCACGGCACTGTCAAACGCCCATAAACTGCGCAACTCAGTCTGCTACTGGAACGAACCGGGGTCCCGCCACCTCCACCGGCCGACTTGCCTACTCTGCTGATCCTGGTGAAGCGATGTCAGTTCCGGCTTGGCGCTCCGTTTATACCCCCGCCACTGGAAGCCTGCGCCGCCACTATTATGTGTTACTATGTACCAGTAGCCAGTAGCACTTAGTAGCTGAGGTGTTCCATGAGCAAGCAGATGACGGAGATGCTCAAGGGCACGCTGGAGGGCATCGTCCTCGCGATCCTGGCCGCGCAGCCCGCGTACGGATACGAGATTACGGCACGGCTGCGGGAGATGGGCTTCGCCGACATTGCCGAGGGCACCGTCTACGCGCTGCTCGTGAGGATCGAACAGAGAGGGTTCGTCGGCGTGGAGAAGATCCCCTCCGAGAAAGGGCCGCCGCGCAAGGTGTACTCCCTGAACGCTCGGGGGCGGGAATACCTCGACGAGTTCTGGAGGACCTGGAGCTTCCTCGCAGAACGGCTGGAACAGCTCTACGAAGGAGGTAGATGACCATGGATATCTCGGAGTTCACCTCAAAGGTGATCGGTGACAAGCGGCGCTGGCGGGAGTACAAGGCACGTACCGGGCAGCTTCCCGATAACTACCGCACAGCCGTCGACGCAATCGAGCGGTACCTGATGTACTTTGGGCCGACAGACGCCGACAGTGCGGTGTCGATGTTCGATGACTTGGCCGATCTGTTCGAGTTGGCCGTGGCGGACGGAACGCCCATCCGCGAGATCGTCGGAGAGGACCCTGTGGAGTTCGTCGAGGCGTTCCTTCAGAACTACTTGAAGGGCGGCTGGGCCACCCGGGAGCGGGAACGGCTGGCCAGCTCCATCGAGCGCGCAAGCAATATGTGAACCACAGGCTGCCCGGCATCCTGATCCTTCTTCACCCTGGTGTTTGAGGTGGCTCACGGCCATCGTGGTAGAGGGCATACGGATCCTGATTCGCATGTGGGAGGCTGGTGCTATGCCGCTCGCATGGCCCACGCGTAGGCGTTCTCAGCGGGCGGTATCGCCCTGTACTCGGGCTTCGCTTCGATCATCTGCCGCAGCGCGTCGAACCAGTCGCGGAGTGCTTTCGCCTCGGGAGTCGCGGACAGGCTCTCGTCCTCCCAGGAGATGGTCTTCTCCATTCCCCCCGCCCGGATGCTGAGGAGGTATGTGTTGTGCGGGCTCACCATGGTACTCGTCCCGGTGGTCGCCTCCGCCTCGAGTTGGGGGCGAAAGACGGACGGGTAGTCAAGGATCCCCATATCCTTGAGGCTTCGATAGAGGGTGGCAAGCTCTTCGCGGGTGAGGCGAAGCTCGGCCGTCGGATTGGGCTTGCTCATGCTGACGATATCCTTCGTGAACGTGCCGGCAGCCGTGTCCAACTTGTTCTTCGCCTGTACGCCATACGCAGCGAGCAGCGTGAAGTCGGGCGGCATCTCCTCGGACAAACCGGGCGCGCGCGTCATCCCGCGTAACAGCGCGGTCCATGGAGCGAAGTCCATGGAGGGTACTTTCACTTCGTCAACCTCGGGGCGCCCCTGTAGGTTCTTGGCGAACTCATTCGCCTGCGCCGGGTCATCGAGCCAGACGAGTATGGAGGCGGGCACCGGGTCGGGCTCGAGGTTCTCGAGGATCTCAGGGTTGTCCTTCCATTCCCTCTGCAGGCGCTGGAAGGCCTCTTCCTTCGTCACCAACTCGACATACTGGACCTCGGACATCTCGTGGACCTCTGGTAGAGGGGCCAGGCATCATCCGTGGAATCACGCAGGTACACGTGCAGATCGGGACGGAACGCGGCTCCTTCGAGGTCGTCAAGCACCTGCCCAGGATCGGTGGGCAGATCACTCCCTTCCGGCACCTGCCAGTCGAAGATGAGCGTGTCGTCAAGGAGGCCTCGGCGGATGCGCTCCACCTCTTCTACCAGCGCGGCCTTCTCGGGGCTGAGCACGGGGGGGATGGTGGGTTGGCGGTCGATGCCCAGGGAGTGAAGGTGGTCTCTCACAGATTCGGGGATCTCCATGAGGGTACCGTCGGCGTTTACAAAGCGGCCGTCACGCCAGAAGAACTCGCGGCCGGTCTCGGTTATGAAGTGCCCGTCACCTAGGTACCTCCACCATTCCACGCTCCCGTCCACGATGGGTCGCGGGATACCGTCATACTCTGGCGTGCCCGGACCACCGTTGTCCGAGCCGGTGAATACGGTGGTATCGGAGGAAGTCGTAGCAGCAGGGGGTTCGGCAGAGTTGGTGGTCGAGGGAGCGGAGGTGGCGGAGGAGGCAGGGGGCGCGGTGGACTCGTCCAGGATCTGGAGCGACTGCCCGCACCCGGCGATGAACCACACGAACGATAGACACCCGGTCAGGGTCAAGAGTGATACCAGCAAGCAGCGTCGCCGACTCATTGCCCGCCCCATCGGTTGGAAATCCCGTGGTCACCGCGTCGCGTAACGCAACCATCTTATCGACTACGGGGCCTCCATGTAGGTTCCATGGGGCCGGGGGCAACGCTCGAGTGCTGGAAGACTCGCTGGTATGATGGCCGGACAAGGTTCCCTACCAGGAGGTCCATGCCATGAGACTCCGCAGCATCCTGCCTCTGTTGGTCGTCGCCCTGCTTCTCATCCCTCTGACCGCCTGCGGCGAGGGGACGGCGGACTCTCAGACCGAGGGAGCGGCTGTGGAGACAACAGCGGCGGCTGTAGATACGACTTCGACGACCGCCCAGGGCACCAATGATCTTGAGTCTTACAGCGCACAGATGAAGGACTGGTACGCAGAATACGAGGGCCCGTTGGAGGCCGGAGCGATGGCTCTGTTTGCGATTGCGGACCCACTCACGGCGACGGAGGAGCAGGTCCAAACCCTGAAGGACTTCGGGAGCCTCCTGGTCGACGACATGGCGGGGGATCTGGAAAGGATTCAGCCGCCGGCCGATCTGGCGTCTGCCCATGCCGCATACCTGGGGGTGCTCAAGGGCATGGGGCAGGGCCTGGTTGAACTGGCCGGGGCAGTTGGAGAGAAGGACATGTCCGCCATCGCGGCTGCTACCGACGCAATGGGAGCTTTGATCACGGAAGGGGAGTCTTCGCGGCAGGTCTTGGAGGAGGCGCTTGGCTTCTCACTCGGTAGCGACGATACCACTGAGACTACGGTGGGAGGGTCCGGCCCGGGCACAAGGGAGAGTCCGATTCCGATCGGACAGGAAGCAACGGTCGGTGACTGGAAGATGAAGGTTGCGAGCGCGAACCTGGACGCCACCGAAGTGATCGTGAGCGAGAACGAGTTCAACGACCCGCCGCAAACCGGCAGTCAATATGTGCTCGTCACCATCGACGCCACCTACGTAGGGAGCGACTCCGGCACGTTCTGGATGGACATGACCTACGGATTTGTTGGAAGCAAGGGGAACACCTTTGGTTCTCCGGAGGGGTTCGCATCTCCGCCCAACCCCATAAGCGATGCCGGCGAAGCCTTTCCTGGGGCATCGATCTCGGGCGAAATCGTCTTTGAGGTGCCCTCTGACCAGGTGGTGGGTGGGACTCTCAGCATGGAGGAGTTCTCGTTCGACAGCCAGAAGGTGTTCTTCGCCGTGGAGTAGAGGGGAGTAGCCACGGGCAGGATGAGCGCGAGACGCGGTGTTTCTCTTGGGTTCCAGGCGGGAACAACGAACAACGCACCTGTGCTGAGTGCACCCCTGTTTGGAGGAACCCATGACGTTGCTCGACGGTGCCTGCCGTGAAGTTCTTGAAGCGACCGAGTTTGTAGCCATGGTCACCGCCGGCCCCGAAGGGCCCCATATTACGGCGACCTGGGGCGACTATGTCCGCCAGCTGGGGTTCGAAGGCAATCGCCTGGTGATTCCGGCGGGCTACTATCACCAGATGGAGACGAACCTGGAGAGCAGCCCGGAGATCCAGCTTCTGGTGGCCTCGCGCCAGGTTGAGGGGAAGCTCGGACCCGGACAGGGGTTCACCTTGAAGGGAACCGGCACAATCGTTGCTTCTGGGGACGACGTGGATCGCGTGAAGACTCACTTCCCCTGGGCCCGTGCGGCGCTGGTCGTCGACATCGCTGGAGGTCGTCTCGCATCTCTGAGGCCGCGGCCCATGTCATCGCCCTGATCGATCTGCCCGATCTTCGCTGGCAGGCGAGGCTTAGCGGTGGCGCGTCAGCCGACGACCTGACCACCGTCATCGAGCGACTGGAAGCCGGCCTGGCGGAGTTGGATGCCGCGCCCGAGGAGCGGCTTGCGTTCGGCGTGGTCTACGTGTACTCGCCGCGTGGGGCGGAGGGGCCTCCCGACGCGGAGCGGGCGAGTCCGGCTGAGCGCGTGGTCTTCAAGCGACAAGCGGCCGGGGCCAACCGGGCCTGCTGGAGTTGCGGCAAGGCGTGCACGCACTGCCAGGAGGGCACCAAGGGCTGGGGCGGGCTGGGCCACGACAATCCGATCCATGGCGATCTTCTTGAACTCGCCCGTGAGGACGAGTACGACTGGGCCGTCGTCGTCTCCACCGACCTGCTGCTCATCCCGGTGATCCGGTATCTCCAGTCACACGGCCGGAAGATCATCCACGGCTGCTTCCCTCCGGTCGCGATGGACCTCACCGCCGAATGCTGGGCTTCCATCGATCTCAGTGCGCAGAGGAACTGATATGGTTAACCCGTTAGACCAAAGGAGGCCATCATGATCAGAGCGAACTATGAATCGGACGCGGGAAAACGTCAGGAGATCCCGCCGGAAGAGCTGGGGACCATCCCCCACATGCCGTTTGAGGAGTACTCGGAGAAGCTCAAGCATTGCTTCATGATGAAGCGGGAGAACGGCATCCTCGAGGCGAGACTTCACACCAACGGCGACAGCTTGCAGTGGGGAGCTCCGGCGCACCAGGGGCTTCACTACTTCTTCGACTGGGTGGGCCGAGATCCGGACAACGAGGTCGTGATCCTGGGTGGGACGGGCAAGGACTTCATGAAGGGCATAGGCCGGGTCGACAAAGAGGGGAACTGGCAACCTGCCATCGAGTTCGCATCGTCTCCGGACGTCGCCTACAGGATGTACGACTATCAGTACTATGACGGTGTGAATGACATAGAGGGTCAGGTCTTCGACGTCGAGGTCCCCACGATCGGAATCTGGAACGGCGCTGCCTTCCACACCGACCTAGTGCTGTTCAGCGACATCACCCTTTGCACCGAGGACGCTTGGACCACGGAGATGCATTTCCGCGTGAACATGGTCCCTGGCGACGGCGTTCAGATCGCTTGGCGGGAGCTCATGGGTCGCAAGAGATACGCCTACGCCGAGCTGACCGGCGAGATCATCACCGCGCGCAAGGCTCTTGCCCTCGGTCTGGTGAACGAGATCTGCCCCGACGTGGAGTCCTGCTACAAGCGTGCGTGGGAGATAGCGGAGCTCATCATGCGCACGGGCACGCGGGTCACCCGACGTATCACCACCCAGCAACTGCGCAAGCCCTGGAAGGAAGATATCGCCAACGAGGTGCGCAACTCCTTCGCAACGGAGATGTACGTGACCGCCACCGAGCATTCTCCCCACGAGATCAACTACTGGAATTGGGCTCACGAGGAAGCGGCACTCGTCATGGAAGCCGAGAAGAAGGGCAAGGTCATCCGTCCCCGGGTCGACGGAGGCCAGGAGGAAGACGAGATCAAGTAGGTCAGATCGTCTCCGCGCGCATCGAGACGCGCCCAGAGACGCCGTGTCTACCCGCCGGCCCCCGAGGGAACTCCCTCGGGGGCCGGTTTGCCAGGTATCGCGAACTCAGAAGCGAGCGAACAGATCGAGATTGGCCATGCTCGCTCGGTACCGACCATCCTCGTCGCCTGGAAGGTTCGCCGGGCCTCAAGGCCTGGTGGAACCGTCACGGAACGAAGGACCTAGCACCCACTACCTAGACGCGTTTCGGGAGGTGATCCCCTAATCTCGAGGTTCTCAGCAATGCCCAGCCGGACGCCAGTTCCGTGATGGGAGTCGGAATGCACAGACCACACGCGGGCACGACCTCGTGGGTCGTGGACTGGTGGGGCGCGGATGCTCTTATCCTCCAAGCCAAGCCTGCCCCACTGGGCGATTGCAAGCAAGACTAGACTCTCCTTGCTCGGCGCGATCTTGTACAGCGCGATCGCGGAGCAGTGCAACTGCGGGCCATCTCAGGCGCTTGACCTCTGAGACCCCCGGGTCGCGATCATTCACGTGGCGCTGTCCAGCAAGTACTCGCGGCGTTTATCGTCTACTGGTCGACGCCAGGGGGTCCCGGCCGGCGCTCGCGTCAATGGTGCCCAGGCGGAGTGCCACTTGTACGCCCTGTGGAGGAATCAGTCCGCTCCAGGTGACCAATGAACACGGTTACCACGGCCGCCGCGCCAGCGACGGCGTGGTGTTCGTTGTGGCCCGCAGCGAGAGGAGGCGGCAACGTACAACGAGCGGATGTTCTTTCCCACCAGGGGACGCATCAGACAAACGGTGGCCCGGAGACGCCGGGCGGGGCTCTGCTGCAAGGGGATGATGTGGAGCCGCTGGTGGGGGCCTCTCTGCCAGCTCCTGATTTACGAGAGGTCAACGACTGCCGCGCATGACCCCTCCCGGAGACGCATGTAAACGCCCTGATCAGTGGCTATCGAAGCTCGACCGTTTGGGCCGGGGGCGTGCTCATGGTGCCGAGTTGCGTCCGCAATTGGTTGAAATAGGCGATCGACCGCCCGGCCCAAAGCGGAAACGGCCCTTCGGCGTATTCATCTCTCCCAGAAGGGGCTTCCCTAGAGCCGTCCTGCCGGATCCGTGGAGGTCGAGCATGTCGGCACCTGGTTGCCGCGAATGATGGCCGTGGCGAGGAACGCGCCGTCGCGATGCAACAGAGTACGGCGGGATGCAAGGCATCCCGCCGTACAGAAGGGCCGAAGCATCCCAGGCCGGAGCTCGGGGGTCACTGCTTCAGATCACGCGTTGGGGTTGCGCAGCGCGACGAGCATCTGGGCGCTGGTGGTGCCGGTGTTAGTGACGCACTTGTTGGTGCCGGGGCCGCAGTGGAAGCTGTCGCCGGCCGTGAGGACCGTCTCGCCATCTTCGGTCTTGAGGGTCATCTCGCCCTCGACGATGTAGTAGATGGACTCCATCGCGTTGTTGGCGAAGTCGGTGCGGCCGCCGGGGAGGAAATGGGTCAGGCCCATGATGATGGCGCCGTCATTGACATCCTGAGGGTCGTGCAGGCGGGTGGTGCGGCAGTCGTAGTGGCCCGGAGCCTCATAGATGTAGGACTCGTCGATGTGGGTGATCTTGTAGCTCACTGCAATACTTCCTTTCGCATTGTCCAGGGACGTCGTACCGTATGTTTGTGCAGATATGCTACCACCCTGCGTGAAGAAATCCGCTGCTCGACTCTCCGGGACGATCGCCTCGAAGCGGCATCGGCCGAGGTTGACCTGGAGGTTCCTAGACGGTGGCGATCAGGGTCGGCCTTCTCAGGACGGAGTGCGGGGCCGCCACTTGATGGTCGCCAGGTGGTCTGCTCTTCTCAGGCCGACGGGGGTCAGGGCGATCTGGTTGGCGTCCGCCCATTCCAGTATGCCGCGGCTGGTCCAGAAGTGACACGCCTGTTCCACATCGCCCTTGGAATGGCCAAGCGCCCGCCGGACCTTTGTGAACGAAATGGCGTTGACCGCCCTTCTGCCAGCCAGCTCATACACCGCGCGAAGGCATCTCTCTTCGAGACGATCCAGGGATCTCGGAACACTCATCGCATCTTACCTCCCGGAGACTCGAGCGGCAGGCGGACTGCAGCCTAGTGCCCCTCGTCCTAGCTTTCGCTGCACGCGCCACGAGAGTAGCCAGATTGATTATGGTGTCCGAAGCCTGAAGTTTTCCTGAACGCGCGCTAAGACAGGTGCGCCGGCGCCTCGTTTTGCCGACTTCAGGCCTTCACTGCATCATGGGCCTTGACCAGCGCAGTGGTGATGGTATCCGTGCTCACCTCGTCGGCCCCGACATAGAAGAACCAGAACCTCCCGGGGAACGCCGCCTCCAGCTTGGCTGCGAGCGACTTCTCCCTCTCCACCTGGTCCACAGGTTGAGCGTACGAATCCAGGACCAAGACGACCAAAGCCAGCTTCCTCTTCTCCTCGAGGTAGTCCGTCTTGTGTATGAGCCACCAGTATTTCTGGACGCTCTGCAATGGCTGCAGGCTCTCATACTCCACTACTATGGTGCCCCCAGGGAAGTCGAAGGCTTCATCCGGCTGCGGCCGGCATGAGAACGAGTCGCTCGGCAACTCCTGGCAGATGCTGTGTGAGGACGGTCCCAGGCCCAAGAGGTACGAGCGGACCACATTTTCGGCTGCTTTGGGTTCCACGTGCCACCTCCGAGGGGATATTGCAGATGCGCATGCTGAAGAATACGACAAATAGCGTGCGGTGCGATATGGGCGTGCGAGCTTGACCGCCGAGCGTTGCCGGCGGCGCCGTGTTCGGCGAGTGTTGGCTCAGCGCGACCGGGCGCCGGCGGGTAAACTAGTCCCCAGTCTTCGTCACTTCGCGAAGGAGGCGTCTTGCAGCAGGGTATCGACCGTGCCTGGGAGCTTCTCGCGTCCCGCGATCCGGCAGAGGCTGAGCGATTGCGCCGCGGTGACACAGTCCGTACGTGACTCGCGCTACGAGGTGCCGGTCTTGGGACACGTGGTGATCGTCGATCCGGTAGCTCGCACTCTCAAGGGATCGAGTCCGGAGTCGGATCTCCTACTCACCAAGATGGCCTATTTCTCTCGCCTTTCGGTACTGCACTACCTGCTTGGAGCCAAGCCGATCGAGCCCAGCGGTCGCCTGCTCAAGCCTGAGGAACTCAAGTCGGGCCAGATGTATCTGACGGGCTCTCACGTGCTGCCCACCGACCAGTTGGCGGCGCGCTACGCGCGAGATGTCGATGGCTTTCTCCGGCAGGCGGCTCGATTCGGTGGGGAGGCGGGGTCCTATGGGGACGCCGCGGTGGAACTGCACCCTTTCCCTCGCGTGCCCGTCACCTTGATCCTGTGGCAGGAGGACGACGAATTCTCGGCCACAAGCCATCTGCTCTTCGACGACACCTGCGAACTCCACCTGCCTCCGGATATCCTCTGGTCCGTGGCCATGATGTGCGTGCTGGCGATGCTGAGATCTTGATCGGCTGGGGAACTATCAGCCGTTCCCGATCAGGCGCTAGAAGACCCGGCAGCCGCCTCGGAAACTGCTCGGCCAGACGTCGCTGATCTGCACCCGATTGCCTGTGGCGTTGATCATGCGCCCGTTGCCTATGTAGATGCCCACATGCTGGATGGGGGAATAGAAGAAGACCAGGTCTCCCACCTGCAGCTGACTGCGGGATACGTGAGTCCCGCAGTTGTACTGCATACGGCTGGAGTGTGGGAGAGAGACACCCACCTTGGCGTACACGTACTGGACCAGACCGGAGCAGTCGAAGCCCTTGGGACTGGAGCCTCCCCACACGTAGGGCACGCCCAGGTACTGCATGGCTATCGAGACTGCCTTGCCGGGTCTGGAGACCAGGAAAGCCCTGCGCGCCCGCTCCTCGGCCGCCAGTCTGGCCTGCCGTTCGGCCTCCGCCTTCCTGAGCTTGGCTATCTGTGCCTCTTTGCCCTTGAGAGCCTGCTTCTGCTCGGCGATCCTGTCCAGCACCTTCTGCCTGGCGGTCTCGGCCTCGGCCTCGTAGGTCTTCTGTTGCTGCAACTGAAGCTCCAACTGGGCTTTCAGGCCCGTCTCTTTGGACCGATAGGCCTGGATCTGCTCGACCAACTCCGAGTCGCGCGCACTCAGCCACCTGAGCTTCTCCAGGCGCGTGATCAAGTCGGAGAAGTCGTCGGAGCCCATGATGACGTCCAGTGTCCCCAGGCTCCCCTGCTTGTAGATGAGCACCAAGCGCTCGTTGAAGCCGGCCTCGGAGTACTGTAAGTCGTGGGAAGCCCGCTTCAGGTTCTTCGATGCCTGCTTGGCCGCGGCCTGGGTGTCCTCGAACTGCTGCCGGGCGAAGTTGTAGTCCTCGGTTGCCGCCTCCAACTCGCGATCGAGTCGATCGATGAGAGCGACGAGTTCGCGAGCCTCGGCCGCGGCCCTATCGATGGCGGAGGTGGCGGCTTCGGCGACCCCAGACATTGTGAGGACGAGGAACCCTACCAAGATGACCACCGCGAGGACGCGCCGAACGTGCGCATTCTCACCTGGTCTGTAGCCAGACACGCTTCCTCCCGGTTCACATGATCGCTGGGGCCGGAGCCGGTCGCACCAGCCGCCCCGGCCCTGCTTGGGGGATTATACGGACGGGCGGATTCCCCTGCCATGTAGCCGGCGGGCGCCCCTGAGACGGGCGGCTGTGCACAGGGTTGAATCACATGAATAGACGGTGCCCACACCATTAACAGTAATTAAGGTTCTGAATTCGTATTGACTCTGCATTGGGTTGCGTGTATGTTGGCGGTTATCTTCAGGAAGAAGTCTGACCGGCGGCCGAAAGCAGAGCCCGGCCCGACCCTCTTGGAGTAGGCAATGGCAGTGGCGCTCAGCGCCGCGAAGCATGGGAGGGATCGTATATGAGAAGTCGTCGTCTGAAACTATCGCTATGTGTGACCGCCTTGGTGCTGGTTCTCGCATTAGCGGCCGTCGCCGCTGGTTGCGGTGACGGAGACACCGAAACCACAGCAGCACCCACCGAAACCACAGCAGCACCCACCGAAACCACAGCAGCACCGACGGAAACCACAGCAGCACCCACCGAGACCACGGCCGCGCCGACAGGTGAAGTGATCAACCTGAAGTACGCGGACCAGAACGCGGAGACCGGCTGGGTGGGCGCAGAAGCCGCCAACCCGTGGCTGGACAGCCTGGAAGCGGCCACCAACGACCGGGTCCAAGTGGAGCGGTTCTTCGGCCAGACCCTGATGACCGGAGCCGACACCTGGGAAGGCCTGAAGGCCGGCATCGCCGACCTGGCTTGGTGTATGCACCAGTACTGGCAGAACCTGACCCCGTTGGCTGAAGTCATGACCCTACCCTTCATGCCCTACGACAGTGGGGAACTGGGCGGCGCCGTCATGTGGCAGCTCTATGAAGAGTTCCCGTCCATACGCGCGCAGTTCGCCGACAACCATCCCGTCGCGCTCTGGACCTCGAGCCCGTTCTATCTCCTGACGGTCGACAAGCCGGTGTACAAGCCCGAGGACATGAAGGGCATGAAGATCCGTACGCTCGGTGGTCCTCCGACTGCCATGATGGAAGCTATCGGTGCCGTTCCCGTCGGCATGCCTATGCCTGAGACCTACCAGGCCCTCCAGACGGGCGTCCTCGACGGCATCCTCACCAACTGGGAATCCATCTACTCGTTCAGGCACTACGAAGTGGGCAAATACCTGACCCTGGTTCCGTTCCACACGGGCCTGTTCGGTGTGAGCTTCAACAACAATTCGTGGGACAGTCTGCCCGACGACGTCAAGGGCCAGATCGAGAGCGTCTCCCTGCAGGAAGGCTCGATGTTCTGGGGTAGGAACATGTTCGACACCGCTGCCGCCGGAGTCGCGGATATCCTCAAAGAGAAGGGTATCGAGCTGACCTACATCACGCCGACCGAAGAAGAGATCAAGACGGAGTGGGCGGACGTGTACGGCCAGCCGCTGTGGGCGGAATGGGTCAAGAACATGGAGGCCCAGGGTCACACAGACGCCCAGGCCATCCTGGACAGAGCCCTCGAGCTGATCGCGGCCTCTCCCCGATAGAACCACTAGGCTTATAAAGGAAACGAAGTGAAGCTTGTTGGCATAGCCAAGAGACTTGACTCGATACTGGTGGGTACTGCCAAAGCGCTTCACGCCTTCGGGAGCGGCATCCTCGCTGTGCTCATGTTCTTCACAGTGCTGGATGTCGCTCTCCGCTATTTCCTCAATAGTCCGATCAAAGGCGACTACGACATCTCCTCCTTCATGATGGGCGTATTGATCGCCAGTGGCCTTGCTATGGTCGCTCTTAAGAGGGGACATATCGGCGTGGACGTGCTCACTACGCACATGCCCAAGAGAGTGCAGGCCGGTCTCAATATCTTTGGAGAGCTCATCACATTCGGCCTGCTTTGTCTGATGGTATGGCAGGCCGGGAAGTATGGAACGATGCTGCAGGAGAGTAATACCAAGGCTCAAGCTATCCCCGTTCCGCACTACCCGTTCGTCTGGGTGGTGACCATCTGCCTCGCAGTCTTTGCGCTCGTGGTTCTGCGGAATCTCATCATCGATATTGGGAAGGTAAAGAGAGGTGCCGAATGAGCCCCGCTGAGATCGGGGTGGTCGGCATGGGCGCCCTGCTTGTTCTTCTGTTTCTTGGAGTGCCGGTGGGCATCGGCTTGTCCGTGGTCGGCTTCGCAGGATTTGCGGCGGTCTCGGGTCTCCAGCCCGCTCTCGGTATCCTCAGGATCGTCCCCTACGCGACGTTCTCGAACTACGGTCTGATCGTCATCCCACTGTTCATCCTGATGGGCAACTTCGCGTTTCATTCGGGATTGAGCGCAGACTTGTTCGTCACCGCGCGCTCGTGGTTCGGCAGGGTGCGCGGCGGTCTGGCCATGTCGGCTATCGCCGGCAGTGCGGCCTTTGCGGCCATCAGCGGTTCCAGCGTGGCCACAGCCGCGACCATGGGTAAGATATCTCTGCCGGAGATGAAGCGCCACGGCTACGACGACGGCTTGGCCACGGGTACTCTCGCAGCCGGCGGCACCATCGGCATTCTGATCCCGCCCAGCGTGATCCTCATCATCTACGGGGTGCTGACCGAGAACTCCATCGGCGCACTCTTCCTGGCCGGCTTCATCCCCGGAATACTACAGGCCATCTTCTTCATCGCCCTTATCGGCTTGATGTGTCTGTTCCGTCCCAAGCTCGGCCCCCCGGCGGAATCGTTCACCATGTGGGAGAAAGTCAAGTCTCTCAGGGGCTCCTGGATGGTTCTCGTACTCTTCCTTCTGGTCATCGGCGGCATCTATGCCGGGATCTTCAGTCCGGGAGAAGCCGCGGGTATCGGGGCGTTCGGGGCGTTCGCGATCGCGCTCATACGAAGAAGACTCAATTGGACCAAGTTCAAGGACAGTCTCAGCGACGCGCTCTCCACTTCAGCCATGATCTTTCTCATCATGCTCGGGGCCAACATCTTCGGTTACTTCTTGGCCGTCACCGGCCTACCTCAGGCTCTGGCTGACGCCATGCTCGGGCTCGAGGTAAGTAAGTATGTGATCTTGCTGATCATCCTCATCGTGTACATCGTGCTGGGGATGTTCATGGACTCCATGGCCATGATCCTGATCACCATCCCCATCTTCTACCCGGTAGCCATGCAGTTGGGCTTCGATCCCATATGGTTCGGTATCGTGGTCGTGGTCGTGTGCGAGATAGGCTTGATCACACCGCCGGTAGGCATGAACCTGTACGTGATCAAAGGCATCTCGGAGGACGTGGCTATGAGCAAGGTGTTTCGAGGGGCGACTCCATTCATCCTGACGGACTTCGTGTTCACCGCGGTACTGGTGGCGTTCCCGATCCTGGCGACGTTCCTGCCCAGTATCATGTGATCTGAGCGACTTGCAGCAGATCTAGGCGACCGGCCGTGTAGGTGGTGCTTGGCACCGACTGCGCGGCCGGTCTGCATCTGTGGTCTTCTCCAGCGCAGGCTTGCAGCTGGAAGGGCTTTGGGCCGCGCGCTGATAGTGCGTTTGGCGTCGCTGTAGTCTCCCACCGTTCCCCGGGTTCGCTCGTTCCACACTCCGCCTTCCGGTCGGGGGATTACTCTTCAGCGTGCTGGGAATACCAGGAGGCAGAAGGAGGGCAAGCTGACGATCGGGGGCGGGCTGGTGAATGTGAACGAGGGTGATGTAGGCGGAGTACCTCTCATCGTGGTCGAAGGAGATCTGGACCAGTCGTCCAAGCAACTCGTCCGCGACGCAGTGATGGACGCATTGCGCGGGCCGTACGCGCGCCAGAGTCTTCTGGTCGACCTCACCGACTGCGCCTTTTTGGATAGTGGGGGGATCGGAGTCCTCCTCTCGGCGCTCGCGCATCTGCCGCCCGGAGGGTGGCTCGGTCTGATCGGTGTCTCGGACGCCACAGCCAGGACGCTGACCTACACGGGATTCGACACGAACGACAAGGTACGCTTCTTCCAGAACCGGAGTGATGCCGCGGCCACGCTTGCCCGCGAGAAGAAACTGGGGTAGCGGGCTCGCAAGGACGCAGCCTCACGTATGTGAGAGACCGAAACAGGCCATCGACCTTGGGCTGTCGGCCCGAGAATGAATATGCGACGAGGGGCCAATGCTCCCAGAGAGTGAGGAGGAAGAGATGAAGATAGGAGTGACGGGAGCCAGCGGGCAGTTGGGCCGCTTGGTGATACAACGCCTTCTGGAGAGTTGCGCCGCGACCGACATCGTGGCTATAGTGCGCGACCCGGCGAAGGCGGCCGATCTGGCCGCCGCGGGCGTGGAGATCAGAGTGGCCGACTATGACGACCGCGCTTCTCTCGATGCGGCCGTTGTCGGTCTGGACAGACTGCTGCTGGTCTCGTCGAACGAGGTGGGGCGGCGGGTCCCGCAGCATATCAACGTGATCGAGGCCGCCAAGGCCGCCGGCGTGAAGCACGTGATCTACACGAGTGCGCCCAAGGCCACCACCTCGTCCTTGATCCTCGCGCCGGAGCACAAGGCCACCGAGGAGTACCTTGCGTCCTCGGGCCTGACCTACACGGTGCTGCGCAACAACTGGTACACGGACAACTATGCGCAGCAGGTCCAGGCGGCCGCGCAGACGGGTGTGCTGAAGGCCGCCACCGGTGCCGGTCGCGTCGCCAGTGCCGCGCGCGCCGACTACGCCGACGGTGCCGCGGCCGTCCTGCTGGGCGAGGGCCATGAAGGCAAGGTGTACGAGTTCAGCGGCGACCAGGCCTGGGATTACGACGAGTTGGCGGCGACCATAGCTGAGGTGGCAGGAACGGCGTGCACCTACGAGGCGGTGGAGCCGGCGGAACTCGCGGCGGCCATGACAGAGGCAGGCGTGGACGAGGGTGTGGCCGGCTTCGTGGCTGCGCTCGACGAGAACATCTCCCAGGGTCTGCTCTCCGAAGCCACCTGCGATCTGTCCACACTGATCGGCAGGCCCAGCACTCCACTCAAGGATTCGGTGGAGAAGATGCTGGCCTGAGGAGCGTGAAGACATCCTGACCGCGTAGCCAGCGTCTCTCCACTTCCTCAGAGCAGAAGGCCAGGGCCAGCCCCGAGCGTAGCTCGATAGGGTCGCCGGCCAGGCCGAGTGATGAGAGCGCCTCCGTGACCCCGGTGACCATCGCGGCCGCTCCCAGTTGATGGGCCGTGGAGCGCGGCACCAGACGCTCGTCGTCGCAGGCCGCGCACAACGACGCATCGCCGGACACGCAGCCCCTGCAGGCCAGCGGCCGGGAGCTGTAGACCGCACACAGACCGTCGCCGAGCAGGGGGCAGGGTGGAAGATCCCGCTGGCCGGGTGCCGCCACGGGCTCTGCAGCGGTGGCCTCGTGCGCGAGGGCGGTCAGACGGTCTCGCAGCCCAGGGTCGAGGTCATGTGACCCTCGAAGTCGTCGGGCGATGACGAATACTTCGATCGGGCTGACAGTCACCCGAAGGGTACGGCAACAATGATCGCAGCCGGGGGCGCAGGCCACGTCGCCCCCCGGTAGCGAAGTGAACGCCTGCTCTGTCATCCGGTCCAACTCCCTGAAGAGCCGGCGCGCCAAGTCGTCGAGGCGCGCTCCGCTCCTGCCGGGCCTGAGGGTTGACTCCGTCAGGCGGTGACCCGTTGCGCGGGCCGATTCGGCGTACGGCTTCCAGACGGGGGAGAGTTGTTGGGGCCTATCCATGGAGACGGATAGGGTACGACAGACAAGAGGTCATCGTCCAGCCGGGACTTCCGCGCCCCGAGCCGCTGCGCAAGAGATCGCGGCATGACTTCGTGCCGATGCGGGTACCCCTGGTGCAAGTTAGGTATCCTTTCAAGGAGTCTGTCTGTCTGATCGGTGTGAATCGGAGGTTGCGGGGTGCGTTCAGGACGACGAGGGATCTGCGGTGTTGTGGGGCCGGCAACGGCACTCTTTCTTCTGGTCGCGATGGTGTGTCTCGCCAGTCCGACCTCGGCCCTGGCTTCCGACTTCACAGATGTGAGTCCGGGCGATTGGTTCGCGGACGCGGTGGGCGTGCTCTCGGACCAGGGCATCATCAAGGGAAGCAACGACGGCACCTTCCGTCCCTACGATCCCATCACCCGAGCGGAGTTCAGCGTCCTTCTGGCTCGCATTTTGGCCCTGACACCCAGCGCAGACCATCCTTTTGGCGACTTTCCCCGGGGTGATTGGTTCGAGCCGGCGGTGGGCGCGCTCTACCAGGCGGGCCTGACCGCAGGTGTGTCGGCGACGGTCTTCGATCCCCACGGACTGGTGTCGCGCCAGCAGGCGGCCACCTTCGTCATGCGTGCCCTCGAGTATAGGGTGGCCACGTCGGCTGAGGGAACCGACCCCACTTCCTTCGCCATCGAGCCGTCCACGGTGGACATGTGGCTCCAGGGCTTTCCCGACCGAGGGTTCGTCGCCGAGGCGCACAAACCTGGGGTGGCCAGCGCCTATCGTCTGCAGGTGGTTGTGGGCAAGGGCGACGGTCGTTTCTACCCCCTCGCGGAGGTAACGCGGGCCCAGAGCGCCGGGATCCTCTACGCTGCCCTGCATATGGTGCCGGAGCCTCTGGCGGAGCCGCCGGCTCCCGTCTCGACCTCACCGGCCTATCCCGACGCAGGATTAGGCGGCCAGGGTCCACACGTCCTGTGGCTGGAGCAGCGCCTCGCCCAGCTGACCTATAGGCCTGGAGCGGTGGACGGGGTCTTCGACACCCGTACCCGGGGCGCGGTCATGGCCTTCCAGAAGTGGGAGGGTCTGAGCCGGAACGGCCAAGTCGGGCCCTCGACATGGTCGCGGCTGGCCGCGGCTTCCAGGCCGGTCGCCTCTCAGAGCGCCTCAGGCACCTGGATCGAGGTCAGTCTCCCCAAGCAGGTCTTTCTGTACATACAGAACGGTGTGGTCACGAGGACTCTGCCCACGTCCACCGGAGCGAGTTTCACCTACCGCACATCCCCGTACGTGGTGCAGAGGAAGCCTATCGCCGACGGCGCCCGTTACAAGGCCTTGTATCTCGAGCCCGGCAACGTGCTCGCTATCCACGGCTATCCTTCCGTCCCTACCTACCCGGCCAGTAACGGCTGTGTGCGTGTCCATCCGTGGGATATGGATGACCTGAGGGCGAACGACGCGACCAACCCCATGATCCCCAATGGGACGAAGGTGTACATCAGGTGAGTTAGGCTTCGCCAGGCATCCGCGACTGGAGGCTTCCATGGTCGATAGACTGGTCCGCAGCAGAGAAGAATGGCGGCAGATATTGCCGCCCGACCGCTACCGGGTCTTGTTCGAGAGTGGGACTGAGCCGGCCTTCCACAACGAATACGATGATCTCTGGGAGAAGGGCGTATACGCCTGCTACGCTTGCAGCCTGTCCCTGTTCAGTTCGGAAGCGAAGTTCCACTCGGGTACTGGCTGGCCCAGTTTTTGGCAACCCTTGTCGCCTGAGGTAGTGGAGGAGCACGAGGACCGCTCCTTGTTCATGAGGCGGACGTCTGTGGAATGCGCGCGCTGTGGAGGACATCTGGGCCACGTCTTCGACGACGGACCGGCGCCCACCGGCCTGCGCTACTGTATGAACTCGGCGTCGCTCAAGTTCGTCCCGGAGGAGGAGCAAGAATAGGACGCTTTCTTCGTGTCGAGAGTGTGGTTGCCCGTCAAGTCGAGGCGGATGGCTTCCGAGTGGACTTGGTGTCCAGATCCATGGTGCTGCGGTCTTCTTGGGGGACCCTGGCGTGGAGTCGACCCAGCGCCGTGCTCGTGTCGTCCCATGGAGGCACATCGCGCCTCCGCATCGTCGACCTGACGCGGTGGATGCAGGGGCTCGTGGTGTTGGGCGCTGTGGTATTGGTGTGCGGTGTGCTGTTCCGGAACGGCGGGCGAAAGGAGAGATCGCTATGAACGACAATCTCAGCGAATTCTTGCAGAAGGTGGCGAGTGAGTCGGAGGGTAGGACGGCGATGTTGGACAAGATCGTGTCGGCCGCGGACTCCTCGAAGGTGTTCGGCGAGCCGGTTACCTCGGGCCAGTATACGGTCATCACCGCCTGCGAAGTGGCCAGCGGTGGAGGATTCGGTTCGGGCATGGGCTTCGGCGGACCTCCTACCCGTCCGAACGCGGGCTCGGATGTGCCTTCTCAAGGTCGGGCGGCCAATGCCCTGGAGAGTGTTCCGGAAGGCGGGGGCGGAGGCGGGGGCGGAGGCGGGGGCTCGTTCGGGCGTCCCGTGGCCGCGATCGTGATCGGTCCCGATGGAGTCGAGGTGAAGCCCGTACTCGATGTCACCAAGGTCGGCCTGGCCGCGTTCACGGCCTTTGGAGCCGTGGTCGCACTGTCGCTCAAAATGTTCAAGGCGCGCCGCTGAGCGCGCCTCTTCCGGTGCGCCAGGATCTGGGTTTGAAGCGGGAGACGCTGCTTGTATTGGGCGGGCTCGGCCCGTCACAACTCGCTCGGCTTGAGGCGGCCACCTCCGACTTCGAGGTGGTCTTGGGCGAGACGGTCGAGGACTTCCTGGAAGCCACTCCCCGGGCGACCGTGGCGCTTGTCGGTTGGTCGGCTACCCGCGAGTTGCTGCGCGAAATCGTGCTCGCGTCGCCGGCTTTGCGCTGGGCTCACATCATGAGCGCGGGCATCAACCACTTGGTGTCTGCCGAACTCCTCCAGAGCGAGGTGCTCCTCACCAACGGCAGAGGCGTCTTCAGCGATTCTCTGGGAGAGTGGGCGGTCGGTGCCATCCTCTACTTCGCCAAGGACTTCCGCAGGTTGATCCGGAGTCAGAGCGAGGGGCGCTGGGAGCCCTTCAATGTGGTCGAGGTCTCTGGACAAACGGTCGGTATCGTCGGCTACGGGGACATAGGCCGAGCGGTGGCCACGCGCGTGCATCCGCTGGGGATGCGCGTACTGGGCCTGACCCGCCATGGTTCCGGGCCCGCGGCGGGCCATCGCCCGGGCCTGGGCGCCCGCACCGAGCATGAGGACGATCCCGCTGAGGAGATCTTCGGGCCTTCCGATCGCATCCGCATGATCGAGCAGAGCGACTACGTCGTGGTCACCGCTCCCCTCACGCCGGACACCCGCGGCATGATCGGGGAGGCCGAACTGGCGGCCATGAAGCCCTCGGCCGTCCTTATCAACATCGGACGAGGACCGATCGTGGCGGAGGAACCGCTCCTGCGCGCGCTCAGCGAGGGCACGATCAAGGGAGCCGCCCTCGATGTTTTCCACCGCGAGCCGCTACCTCACGACCATCCGTTCTATCGTCTGGAGAACGTCCTTCTTTCTCCGCACAGTGCCGATCGCACTCCGGACTTTCTCGACAAGGCCACGCAGCTCTTCTTCGACAACCTCGAGCGCTACCGTCGCGGTGAACCTCTCGTGAACGCCCTCGACAAGGGGTCCGGGTACTGATGGGGGCGCGTCATGGTTGTTGCTACCCCCGCCTATCGACTACTCTGTACGAGGAATACGCTGCGGCCGGTACTCGGCCGTTTTTCGCCGGCTTGAGCCGGGAAGGCGGGGGAAGCGTTCGATGATATGGAGTTCTCGCGTAAGGTGCCCTGAATGCCGGGGGATGAACGAACCCGACCGTCACCTATGCGTGCAGTGCGGAGCCACCCTTCCTCGCAAGGGCTACGAGTCCGGCGGCCCCTCGATCCTGGTGCGGATCCTGCGGGCTTTTGCCGTGCTGGTCCTGGTGGTCGCATTGCTGGGGGCGGCCTATGGGGTCTACTATGCCGCCGATCGCTACCTCCTGACCGCTCTCGGCCCCGAGCCCGTCGAGGAGGTGGAGACCGTGAACACCGTGACCACCCTCGGCCCCGCTAGAACCACGACCACGGTGGAGCCGCGTCAGTACAGGGTGGTGGGCGGTGCCACCGATCGGTACGGGACGGCCGTGCTCATCTCCCAACTCGGCTTCCCAGAAGGTGCACCGGCATTGGTGCTCGTGCCCGGCGACGATTTCGGCGCAGGGATGGGGGCGACGCCTCTGGCTGCGAGCTACGAGGGTGCGGTGCTCCTGGTGCCTCCCGACGGACTGACCAGCACACTGCAGGCGGAGATCGAGCGGCTGGGTCCGCAGAAAGTATTCCTTGTGGGGCTCTCTCGCCCCAACAAGGTGACCGAGCAGCTGAAGGAGATACTTGCGGATGCCGAAGTGACGTCGCTCCGGGGTGACACCCCGGCGGAGACGGCCGCGTTGGTAGCTGATGCGGTCAAAGCTGCGCGCGGGACCGTCGACAAGGTCGTCATCGTGCCGTCCGGAAGCGTGGCCGAGGCTCTCGCCGTGGCTCCCCTGGCGGCCGCGAAGGGATGGCCGATGCTGGCGGCTGAGGAGGACGGTACCCTATCTCGGGCGACCAAGCGTGCTATCGAGGACCTGGGGGTCACGTCGGCGCTGGTGGTGGGCACCGTCGGCGACGTGGACCTGAGCGATGTGGAAAGGCAGGTGGGGGCCGACAGCGACGAGACGACGGCCCTCGTCATCGCTTATGCTCTGGACCAGGGGATGACGTTCGAGCACGTGGTCGTGGCCAGCGGCACCTCCTTCCCCGAGGCTTTGGTGGCAGGACCCTATGTCGCCCTCGACAACGCCATCCTTCTGCTGGCCAAGGACGGCAGGCTCACGGCCGATATCCAGACACTCCTTGACAGTCATATGAAGGACGTCCGTCTTCTCGATGTCCTTTCCCTGCCCGAGTTGGCGAAAGAACTCAAGGCCGCCAAGACGACCACCACCGGCACCGGCGCGGAGGCTGCGGGCGGCTCCGCGAGCGGAGCCGGCGGAGCGGGCGAGACGGTTACGACCGGTTAGCAACGGTCGGGGCCGCCACGAGTCCTGATCCGCTGGGCCACCAGACGACTACCTGAATTCCATCGAGACGATGTCCTGCACCCACGCCTCGCTCCCGAGTCCGGGGAAGACCGCGTTCATGACGTCGTTCTGATCAACGGCGAGCACGGCTTCATCAGCATCGATGCTGTCGAGGGGCACCTCGGCTGACGTGCCGTCGGAGCCGCTCAGCACCAAGGTGGCGGCCTCAGGCTGGACACCGACGTAGGCGAAGATGTCGGCGAACAGGATGCCGTCGTACTCGGTGGGTCCCACTCCGGGCTGATCGGCGGTGACCGTGACCCAGTCCATGTAGTCCAGGTCGAGCACGGTCAGGTCCATGGGATAGTCCACGAGACCTGTGACGGCCACCTCTCCGCTCGCCACGGCGGCGGGAGAGGGCGCTGAGGTGGAGGGGGCCGAGAAAGTGGCGTCGTCGCGGGTCGCGGTGTCGGTCGTGTCGGGCGAATCACCGCAGCCGGTGGCAAAAAGGGCCGCAGCCGCGAGGACTAGTACGGCGGTAGACACTCGGCGACGGGGAGAGATTGGACTCATGACGGTGGTCTCCTTTCCGTGCTGTGCTGTCTTATTGTGTGCGCATGGAGAGTAAGAGGAGCGTAAGCGCGCCTCGCGGGTGGGTGGTTGTTGACGCCGGCCTTACATCCGGTCCACTAGTCTCAGGGATATGAACGCACGGAGCCGCCGGCAGGCGCGGGTGTGCAGGAGGCGTATTCATCACTACCTGTGGACGGTGAGATGTTGAGCGGTCAAGAGAAGCGCGCCACTCGAGAGGCGAGGAGGATGATCCTCGTGTTGGGCCTTCTTCTCTTGTTAGCCCTGGTCTTGAGCACGGCCGCTTGTGCGGACGACGCGGCATCGGCGCCCGTCTCCAGTGCCGTGCCGGTCTCCACGACCGTCGCCGTCCCCACGACCGTGTCCGTCTCCCCGTCCGCGCCCGCCACTGCGCCGGAGTCTATGACCGTCGAAGCGGTCACCACCGGAAGCGGCAGCGATACGGTCACCTACTACGTCGCCGATGTCCAGCTGGGCGCGGGCACCGACCTGCTGTCGGCCTTCTCCAGCGGTGCGTACGGCGGCAGGGCGGAGGACACGTCGGAGATCGCCGCGGCCAATGGGGCCGTCCTCGCCGTGAATGGCGACTACTACGGTTCCCGGGATGATGGAATCATCATCCGCAACGGCGTCATCTATCGGGATGCGCCGGCCCGCACCGGCCTGGCTCTCTACAAGGACGGGTCCATGGAGACCTATGACGAGAAAGAAGCTTCGGCCGAGCAGTTGTTGGGGGCGGGGGTGTGGAACACGTTCTCCTTCGGGCCCGCTCTTCTGGAGGGTGGAGAGGTGGCGGCCGGGATAGACTCCTACGAAGCCGAGGTCAACCCGAAACACCCCATACAGGGCGTCAATCCTCGGACTGGCATCGGCATGATCTCGCCCAGTCATTTCGTCTTGATCGTGGTCGACGGGCGGAGTCCCGGCTACAGCAGGGGAGTGACCCTTGCCGAGTTCGCCCAGATCTTCCGCGAGCTCGGCTGCGACAGCGCCTATAACCTGGACGGCGGCGGCTCGGCCACCATGTACTTCAAAGGTGAGATCGTCAACCAGCCCTCCCAGCGGCAGGGAGAGCGATCGGTCAGCGACATCCTGTACGTGGGCGAATGACAGATGGTGGAGTGAAACCCCCGCGGGTCGACGCCGCCTCCCCACCGGCAGCCGGGACCACCGCGCGCGGGCGCCCGTGGTGGGCGATCGCCGGCCTGGCCGCGATCGCGGTGCTCGCTCTTGCTCTCTACACCTGGTCGCTTTCCCGCAACGGCATGGCCAACACCTACTACGCGGCGGCGGTCAAGAGCGCGACCCTCAGCTGGAAGGCCTTCTTCTTCGGGTGTCTCGACCCTGGTTCGTTCATCACTGTGGACAAGCCTCCGGCTGCGCTGTGGCTGATGGCCCTCTCCGGACGTCTGTTCGGCTTCTCGAGTTGGAGCATGCTCGTACCGCAGGCATTGGCCGGGGTGGGCGCGGTGGTGGTTCTCCATCATCTCGTGAGGCGCTGGAGAGGGGAGGGAGCAGCACTGCTGGCCGCACTGGCGTTTGCGCTGACCCCGGTTGCGGCGCTCATCTTCCGGTACAACAACCCCGACGCCTTGCTCACCCTGCTGCTCCTTCTGGCCGCCTGGGCCGTATGGTCGGCGACCGATAACGGTTCCACCTGGCGCCTGGCGGCTGCTGGGGTAGCGCTGGGGTTCGCCTTTTTGACGAAGATGCTGATGGTCTTTCTCGTCGCGCCCGCCTTCGTCGTCGTCTTTCTCGCCTGTGGGCCTGCGCGCTTGGGGCGCCGTCTCCTGCAGCTGGTTGTCGCTATGGGCGCGTTGATAGTCTCGGCCGGCTGGTGGATGGCTACAGTCGAACTGTGGCCTGAGGCCACGCGCCCCCACGTCGGCGGCACCTCCACCGACTCCTGGATCGATCTCTTTCTCGGCCGCAGCGCCGGCATCCTCGACGGCGGCGTCCAGGGAGCCAATCTGAGCGGCGCCCCGAGCCTGCTGCGTATGTTCAACGAGCAATTGGGAGGCCAAGTGGCCTGGCTCCTTCCTCTCGCGTTGCTTGGGTTGGTGGTCGGGATCGTGGTGACCCGGCGTACGGGCCGCACCGATCGGATGCGAGCCGGGTATCTACTGTGGGGACTCTGGACTCTGACAATGGTGGCGGTCTTCAGCAGCGCGTCGGGGACGCTCCATTCCTACTACACGGTGGTCCTCGCGCCCGCCGTCGCCGCGCTGGCGGGCGCGGGATGCGTGGAGATGTGGCAACTGGGCAGGCGGAATCGCCAGTGGGCCTGGCTCTTGTCTGTCGGCATCATCGGGAGTGCAGTCTGGTCGGCCGTGCTGCTCGTGCGGGTCGACGGCTACGCGCCCGGTCTCTCGATAGCGGTTCTGGCGCTCGGTGTGGTCGCTGCCGCGGGACTGTTGCTGATCATGCTCGGCTTGTCGACGGGCGATTCGCGCCGGACGCGCCGGGTGGCGAGCTACGTCTTCGTGGGTCTGGCGGGCGCCGCTCTGCTGGCCGGTCCCCTTGCCTACGTGCTCAGCACCATCGAGCGAAGCGTCGGCGGCGCCACCGCCGCGGCCGGCCCGGCCACGAGCGGGCCAGGCGCACGTATCGACGACGGCTCCGCGTCGAGCGTGGACCAAGGTCTGATCGACTACCTGACCGAGAACAGAGGGGATGCCCGCTACCTCGTCGCCGTACAGACCACCACGGAATCGGTGCCCATCATCCTAGCCACCTACGAGGCGGTGGTGACCATCGGTGGCTACAAGAACCGCGATCCTGTGCCTACGGTTGCCGAACTCGAGGCCATGGTGAGGGGTGAGGAACTGCGTTTCGTATATCTGACCAGCGAACGAGTGCGCTCCTCGTCTCAAGTAGGGACGGTCGCCGCGGGGGAGACGTCCACGGACGTCACCGAGACCCTCCAAGCGGTGGTCGACTGGGTGGTGGCGGAGGGGATCGTGGTGGATCCGGTCGAATACGGCGGCACGCCTGGCTCGCCGGGCTCGTCAGAAGGCACGCTCTATTCTTTGTTCTGAGTCCTCGAGCGCAGGCTCCCTTCGAGCCGCGTTCTCGGCGCGGTCCCTGATACCGCGTAGCATCTTCTGGGTCATAAGGAAGCTGATGGCTTCCACCGGCTCCACTACGAGAGGGGCCCAAGCCCGGTTGTACGCGTAGCGCTCTCTGACGATAAGCCTCGTCTGTCTTGGGGCACTTTCTTTCACCACAAACGCCCACGTGAAGTCGTAGGGCGGGGCGGCGGAGCCCATCTGGACCCCGCCTTGGAGCACCAATGCCTCTCCACCGTATAGGGCCGCCACAACCAGCGGCACTTCGGGGGCCAGGTTGACCTCAGCTCCCATTTCCAGGGTCTGCCACTCGCACACGACACGATCGGCGCTGTGGATATCGCAGCCGACGAGGTTCTCCAGAAAGTCGTAGGTGTAGAAGCCACCGCGGCCCTGTCCCAACTGGATCACCCAGGGCCATACCTTGTCTGGGGGTGCCTTGATGGTGATCGCGCGCGTGGCTACCAGATCGGGGTCCACGATCAGCTCATCTCCGGGCAGCAGCATCTCGCGCTCGTCGTCCGTCGCCCCCCAGCGCAGATAAAGCGGGCGAAAGAGAAGGACGAACGTCCCCACGACAGTCACTACACCCAAGACGACACGACATCCGCGTCTCACGAGCATCACCTCCGACCTGTTGCGACCGCATCCAACGTAGTCCAGACCCTCGCTTGCGTCAACGGGCATCCTGTCCGCGCGGCATGCTACGTTGGTAGCGATGCCATATTGTCTCGTCCCGACCGGGGAGGTAACGGATGCTTTCGGCTTTGGCCGTCGCGTCGGTCGTGCTGTTGCTCATCGCCGTCCTGTTGCTCGTCATGCTGCTGGTGCGCGGCCGCCAGCATCCCGTGGGGCGGAAACTGGAGCAACTCGCACAGGCGCAGGAGCGTGGGGAGCGGTTGTTGCGTGAGGAGATGGACCGTGCGCGCGAAGACGCGGGGAGGAATGCCCAGCGTACGCGCGAGGAACTTTCGGGTGCGGTCAAGAGCTGGGGCGACTCCGCGGTCCGAAGCATCGGGCAACTCGGTCTGCAGCAGAAGAGCCAGCTCGACACGTTCGCCACCCAGCTCGTGACTCTCACCGAAGCCAACGAGAAGCGCATGAACGACCTCCGTATCACCGTCGACGGTCGTCTCAAGCAGATGCAGGACGACAACGCGGTCAAGCTGGAGCAGATGCGCCAGACGGTCGACGAACGTCTGACCGCCACCCTGGAGCAGCGCCTGGGAGAGTCGTTCAAGCAGGTCAGCGAGAGACTGGAGGCAGTCCACAAAGGATTGGGCGAGATGCAGTCGCTGGCGGCCGGGGTGGGCGATCTGAAGCAGGTGCTGACCAACGTCAAAGCGCGGGGCACCTGGGGCGAAGTCCAACTGGGGATGCTCTTGGAACAGATACTCACCTCCGAGCAGTACGAGGCCAATGTGGCCTGCAAGAAGGGCTGCGGTGAGCGTGTGGAGTACGCCATCCGTCTTCCGGGTCAGAGCACGGGTAAGGATGATGTTGTCTGGCTCCCTATCGACGCCAAGTTCCCCGTCGAGGACTATCAGCGGATGCTGGAAGCTCAGGACAGACGCGATCAGACGGCTATGGAAGCGGCACTCAAGGCGTTGGAGGGGCGGGTAAAGGCCTCGGCGAAAGAGATCCAGAGCAAGTATCTGGATCCGCCGCGGACCACCGATTTCGGCATCATGTTCCTCCCCACTGAGGGTCTCTATGCGGAGGTTCTGCGTCGCCCCGGGCTTGCTGAGGCCATCCAACGCGACTGTCGGGTGATCATTGCCGGCCCCACGACACTGGCGGCCCTACTCAACAGCCTGCAGATGGGCTTCCGCACTCTGGCTGTGGAGCAGCGCTCGAGCGAGGTGTGGCAACTCCTGGGGGCGGTGAAGACTCAGTTCGGACAGTTCGGCGGCCTGCTGGAAAAGGTGCAGACGAAGCTCGACCAAGCTTCGAGGACCATCGACGATGCGGCCAAGAAGAGTCGCACCATCGAGGGCAAGCTCAAGACGGTGCAGGAGATACCGCGAACCCAGGCCGATAGCCTTCTTGCTCTTGGCACTCCCGAGCCCGAGCTTGATCTGGAGCGCACGGGTGATTCCGCCTTGGGCGGCGAACCTGATGTCGCGAACGGCGCCGGTTTCCAAGACGACGTCGATCCCGAGGGAGCCACCTCCTACTGATCGAAGAGGTTGTTGAGCGATTCCGCCAGCGTCGGATGGGCGAACACCGTGTCCTTGATACTGGACACGGTCAGGCCTCCCACCATGGCCAACTGGAGGGCGCTCATGATCTCACCTCCGTCCACCGTCAGTATCGCGCAGCCCAGGATGCGGTCCGTGGTGACGTCCACCAGCACCTTCATCATGCCGCGCGCCTCTCCGGTCTCCAGGGCGCGGGCGATGTGCTTGGCCGGCATCTTGAAGACCTTCACCTCGATGTCTCGTTCTCTGGCCTGTCGTTCGCTGAGTCCCACGCGGCCGAGCTGAGGATCGGTGAAGACCACGTTGGGAACGAGCCTGTCCGCGGTAGTACGGCTGCCACCTTCCAATAGGTTGGCGCGCACGATCCGGAAGTCGTCGTAGGCGATGTGGGTGAACGCCGGGCCTCCGTTGACGTCTCCCAGGGCGAAAATGCCCGGCACTCGGGTCTGGAGCCGCCCGTTCACGACCACATAGCCCTTGCGGTCGAGTTCCAGGCCGGCTGCCTCTGGAGCCAGAGCCTCGGTGTTCGGAACCCGCCCGGTGGCGACCAGCAGGTGTGATCCGGTCAGAGTCCGGGATCCGGTCGGAGTGGTGAGGTCGAGCTCGATTCCTGCCTCGGACGCGCGCCCCGCCCCGCGCCCGGACCCTGCCTCTCCGGTTGTCCGGACCGAGCGCGCTTGTGCCTGGGGGATGACGAGGACGCCATCTTCTTCCAGGATGGTTCCGAGCGCCTGTCCGATATCGGCATCCTCGCGCGGCAGCAGATCATCATGTCGATGAACGATGGTGACCTTGCTGCCGAAGCGGCGGAACATCTGCGCAAACTCCACGGCGACGTAACCGCCTCCCAAGATGAGGAGGTGCTCCGGGAGGGTGCCGAGCTCCATGGTGGTTGTGGAGGTCAGATAGGGAATGCCTGCCAAACCCGGCAATTCAGGCACGGCCGGTCTGCAGCCAGTATTGATGAACACGTGCGGAGCTTCTACCAGCCGAGACGAGCCATCGGCCGACCGTATCTCCACGGTGTTGGGACTCACGAAGCGGGCCTCGCCTTCTACCAGTTCCAGTCCCTCTGCGGCTCTGAGGCGCCGCTCTCCGGAACTCCGCCAGCTGTCGACCATATCTTGCTTGCGTTTCCGGACCGCGTGCATATCGACGGTGATGGGACCGGCTCGGAGGCCATAGTCGTCGGCGCGCCGGGCGAGATAGGCCACTCGGGCCGAGGCGATCATGGTCTTGCTGGGGGTGCAGCCCTCATTGATGCAGGTTCCCCCCACGTGGAGCCGCTCGATCAGGATGGTGCGCCATCCTGCCGAGGCCAGCGCCCGCGAGAGCGGCGCTCCGGCCTGTCCTGCTCCAATCACGATGGCGTCGTAGTGCTGTGGGTCATGCCGGTGTACGGAGACCAAGACGCTTCCTTCGGTCGCTTTCGGTCGCTTTCGGTCGCGGCAACTCCGCCACTGCGGTCGCTGCGCGCCTTCCAGGAGGCCAAGGCTTCGCTTTTCAGCAGCCTCCTAGGCCGATTGTAGCGCTCTCGGTGGTCTCTGGCTCTCGGTCGCTCCGTTGCGGTATCACTTCACGGCGGCCTTACACGGCGTCGGGTAGGCTCCATGTAGCAGACGCCGACGCGATGACAGATCGTAGCGAACCACGAGGACCGAGGCGCATGAAGAAGCTGATCGCACTCCTGCTCGCCGTGGGGCTACTCGTAGCCGGACTTGCGCTGCTCGGCGGCGGCGGCGGAGTCGCGGCGGCGGATTCGGTCAGGGCAGCGGCGGATGGTCGCGTGCAGGACCCACAGGCCGGGACCGACTCGAAAGCCGCGGCGCTCGACGACCTGGGGTCTGAGTCTTACGGGGACTACGCCGCGGGTGTGGTGGACATCGAACTGGGGGAGCACACTGTCATCAGCGGTGACGGGGCTTCCGTCGAGGGCGGCACAGTCCGGCTGACCGCGGCCGGCGTCTATCACTTGAGCGGCACACTGGCCGCAGGCTGCATTGAGGTGGACGCCAAAGGCAAGGTCTACCTGGAGTTCGACGGGGTCGATATCACCAGTTCCTCCGGCCCGGCACTGTGCGTCACTGACGCGAAGAAGGTGGTCATCTCGCTCGTCGAGGGGACGACCAATTCCCTGGCCGACACGAACACAGGCAGCGAAGACACAGCGACTCTGCTGACCAACGACACCCTCCTCATCAACGGCAAGGGCACGCTGATCGTCGTCGGCAACAACAATGAGGCCATCTCCAGCGATGACGACATCATCATCAACAGTGGCACGCTCAGGGTGACTGCTGTGGACGACGGACTCAACGCTCACGACGACATCACCATCAACGGAGGCGATATCGCGGTGTACGGCGGGGGGGACGGTCTTGATTCGAACGGCACGATCAACATCAAGGCCGGGACCCTCGTATCCTTCGGAGGTACGGGCGCGGTCGACAGTGGCATCGATGCTTCGGGCGCGTTCACCATCCAGGGTGGGACCATCATCGCCGGGGGCAATGCTGTGACACCGGTCGCCAGTGGATCCAAGCAGTGCACCATGTGGGTGGCTTCGGAGTCGATCCGGCCGGCCGGTACCTCGGTCCTCCTATCCCGCGACGGAGGGGAGATCGTCTCCTTCACACCCGAAGTGGCGTACCGCGTGCTCCTCATAAGCTCCGCCGACCTCGTGGCGGGTGCCGCCTACCAGGCCTACCTGGGCGGGGATACGGGCGTCACGGTGGTGGCGGCGCGATGAGTGCTGAGGGCCCGATGAGTGGTGGCGGCGCGATGAATGGTGACAGTCCGATGACCGGCGTGGAAGCACCAGCGAACCTGCACATCTCTCCGACGTCGACCGCGTTCATGGGAATACGGCTGAGCGAACGGGTGGAGCAGAAGTTCTTCGTTTCTCCCCAGCGCATGGCTATGGCCATGGCTCTACTGCGCAGGACCTGTCGTCCCGATCCACAACACCCGGTCGGCCAAGTGAACAGCTTGTACTTCGACACCTTCGACCTGGTGGAGCACGCTCGTTCCGACGCAGGCGACTTCGCCAAGGACAAGACCCGTATCCGCTGGTACGGCGACGAACTCGACCCTCACGTCGCGAGAACGGCGGAGAGCGGCGCCGTGGGCAGGCCGGTCTCGGTCTGGCTGGAGCGCAAGACGCGGCGTGGCTTCTCTTCCACGAAGCAGCGGCGTTCCGTGGAGGTGCTTTCGGAAGCCCTTGCGCCCTCCGCTTTGGGACGGTGCATCGTCCCCGCGGCTCTGCTTCTGAATACCGTGGCCTCCTTTGGGTTCTTCCCGCGCGGGCGCCTCTGTCCCGTCGTCGCCATCTCCTACTGGCGCTATCGCTTCGTGGAGCCCAGCAGCGGTTTTCGCGTATCGATCGACTCGCGCATCCGCTCGACGATCATCATGCCCGGTCTGGGGCAAGGGGAACGAGGTTTGGAGCTGCCGGGGGCGGTGGTCGAGGTCAAAGGGCCTTTGTTCGATCTTCCCCTGGCCTTACGAGAGCTGGCCGACATCGGGTCCACGTGGACCCGCTATTCCAAGTACTCCTCCTGCATCGACTCCCATGTCGCGACCATGGGGAGCGTATCCAGGTTGTGGCCCTCCGGGATGATGGAGAAAGAGCCGCGGGTACCGACGCGCGTCCGCCAGGAGACCGGACAGAAAGGCGAGAAGCACGAACTCACTACCACTTTGGAGCGAAGCAGACCATGATCAGGAAGGCATTCCCCCTATTCGCCGCCCTTGCGCTGGCGCTCGCTACCCCTGTCGCGGTGGCAGGCTGCGCGGGTGAGGAGTCCGTCGCCGCTGGGACAACTGCGGCACGGGTGGCTTCGACCTTGACCACCGAATTGTCCGCGGATTCCACCGGCACCTCCGATACCGCGCCCGCCGATGCCTCGGGAGGGGCGGGATCATCGGTCGTGGCCACCGAGCCCGCATACGCTTCCTTTGATTCCGAGGACGAAGACCCGAGTTGGGATGTCTCCACGGCGTCGCAGGTCACTTTGGCCGGCGGCTCGATACAGTTCGACGGGACGGGGGCGACCGTGCAGGGCGACACGATCACGATCGATTCCGCGGGAACATACGTGTTCAGCGGCGCTCTGGACGACGGGCAGGTGGTCGTTGACACGGAGACCGATGGCACCGTGCGCCTTGTCCTCAACGGAGCGGCTCTGGCCTGCTCCACCAGCGCTCCCGTCTTCATCAAGAGCGCCGACAAGACCATCATCACCCTTGCGGATGGCACCGATAACAGCGTTACGGATGGGGCCACCTACGATTTCGCCGACACCGAGGCCCAGGAACCGAACGCGGCCATCTTCAGTAAGGACGACCTCACCATCAACGGCTCGGGTTCGCTGGCCGTCGTCGCCAACTACAACAACGGCATCGCCAGCAAGGACGACCTGAAGATCACGGGTGGAAACATCACGGTGAATGCCGCCAACGATGCCCTGCAAGGCAGAGACTGCATCGGTATCAAGGCGGGGACGGTCACCGTGATCGCCGGCGGCGACGGACTTCAGGCCACCAACGATGAGGACCCTGCCAAGGGCTATATCTCCATCGAGGGCGGCGTCCTCGACATCGCAGTCGGCGCGGACGGCATGCAGGCCCAGACGACCCTCGCCATCACTGGAGGCGAGTTCACCATCCTCACCGGAGGCGGCAGCGCCGTGACCGCCGATACGGCGAGCGTGAAGGGCCTGAAGGCGGGGAGCGGCGTGTTCGTGGCCGGAGGGACGCTCGACCTTGACACGTCCGACGACTCCGTGCACTCCAACGGCGCCGTGAAGATCGGCGGCGGCACTCTGAACATGGCGTCAGGGGACGACGCCATCCACGCCGACGCCACCCTAGAGATCAACGGAGGGGACATCACCGTCACCCAGTCCTACGAGGGTCTCGAAAGCGCGGTCGTGACCATCAACGGAGGGAACATCCACCTCGTGTCGAGCGATGACGGGATCAACGTGGCCGGAGGAGCCGACGGCTCCTCGGTCGACGGACGTCCTGGGCAGAACCAGTTCGCCGCGAACGAGAACAACCAGCTGTACATCAACGGCGGCTACCTCGCCATCGACGCCATGGGAGACGCGCTCGACTGCAACGGGCGGGTGTTCATGACCGACGGAGTGGTGATTCTCAACGGACCGACGAATGACGGCAACGGCGCCATCGACTACATGGGCGAGTTCGCGGTCTCGGGCGGCCTGCTGGTTGCGGCCGGTAGTTCAGGCATGGCCGAGGCCCCCAGCGAGACCTCCTCGCAGTACTCGATCATGGTGAACATCGACGAGATGCAGCAGGCGGGCACGCTCGTACACATCGTCAGCGAGGACGGGGACGAGATCCTCACCATGGCGCCCACAAAGCAGTATCGGTCGGTAGTGGTGAGCTCGCCCGCCATCGAAGAAGGTGTCACCTACAGGGTATACCTGGGTGGGAGTTCCACCGGTACGCCCACCGACACTCTCTACTCCAGCGGGACCTACAGTCCAGGCACGGAGATGGCCACCATCACGACCGACGCAGTCCTCACGACCTGGGGGACGGCCGGGATGAGTGGTGGCAGGCCGGGCGGAGACGGGACAGGCACCGGACCGGGCGGCCAAGCGCCGACGAACCGTCCTTGAACCCTGGAATGCGTGCACTATCCGACGGGAGGAACGCTCTGTGATTCGCAAAGCCGAAGTATCGCCCCGGAAGGTGCGCCTAGGCCGCCAAGGCTTCGCCTTTCAGCAGCCTGCTGGGTACCACCCTCGTCGAGGAGGGGTCGGCCTCATCGCGACCTCGCTGACCCTCCTGGGTCTCGCGTTGGTCCTGCTCGGCATGACCCTGGGAGGATGCTCATCAGAGCCGGCCGGCAGTCACCTGTTCAATGACTCCCTCGTTCACGAGATCACCGTCTCGTTCGCTCAGGACGACTACGATGAGATGATCACCACCTTCGAGGAGTCCGGTGACAAAGACTGGATCGAGGCCACGGTGATCATCGACGGCGAGACGTATGAACGCGTGGGGATGCGTTTGAAGGGCAACTCCTCCATACAGGGACTCCGTAGCGGCGGTCGGATGGGGGGACCCGGCGCCGGGGTATCGGCCGACGTACCTGAGGGGCTTCCCTGGCTCATCCGCCTTGACAAGAACATCGAGGGCCAAGATCACGATGGCATCGTCGATCTGGTGGTCCGCTCGAACGTCTCGGAAACGTCACTGAACGAGGCCGTCGCCCTCGAACTGCTCTCGTTGGCCGGCCTCGCTTCCCAGAACGGGATCGCGGTGAGGTTCACGGTGAACGGCGGTGAGTCGACTCTCAGGCTTGTCACGGAACACCCCGACGACACATGGATGGCGGATAATCTGGACGAGGAAGGGGCGTTGTACAAGGCGGAGAGCACCGGAGACTACAGCTACCGGGGTACCGACCCGGAGTCATATGTGGACGTGTTCGATCAGGAAGCGGGTGAGGACAACGCCGATCTGACTCCGTTGATCGCCTTCCTCGACTTCATAAACAACTCGGACGACGCAACCTTCAATGCCGAGCTGGCCGACCGTGTCGACGTGGGCGCCTTGGCGAGCTATCTGGCAGCGGAAGAACTGCTGAACAACTTCGATGACATCGATGGGCCGGGCAACAACTCCTATCTGTACTGGGACGCCGGCACGGGAATGTTCACGGTGGTGCCCTGGGACCACAACCTGGCCTTCGGCGCCTTGGGCGGTCTGGGTGTCCCAGGAGGCGGCGCCGGAGGCCCGCCGGGCGGGCCTCCGGCGGGCGGGCAGGCCCCCCCAGGAGGGGAGGCTCCTGTAGCGGGTCAAGCTCCACCGGGCGGACAGGCTCCCGCGGCGGGTCAAGCTCCCGCAGCAGATCAGGCCGCCGCGGGGGCGCAGGACCGCGAGGGCGGGTTCCCCGGGCGAAACAAGGACAATATCCTCGTCAACAGGTTCCACGCCAACGCAGAGTTCGAGGCCTTGTACGAGCAGAAGCTGGAAGAGTTACGCGAGACCCTCTATGGGAGCGGTGCCGCGGCCGAGATCTTGGACAGGTGGGTGGCGGTCCTGGATTCTCAGGCCTCGGATCTCGTCTCCTCGTCGACGGTGCAGAGCGAGGCGACTCGCATAGTCGAGCAGTTCACCACGGAATAGGGGGGCGCCCGCTGCGCGGGCGCGCCCCCTCACATTCGCCGTGCTGCCTCGCGGCTACTCGATGCCCAGGCGGGCGGCCTCCTCGGGCAGTTGTTGCTTGAGGAGTTCGTAATTGGCGTACTGGCCGATCACATTGAAGGCGGCGATGAGGTTGCCGAACTCGGAGTCCTGCGCGGAGTACTTCTGCCAGGCCGCGTTGTAGTCGGCATACCAGGGTTCAGAGCCCACGGCCTCCAAGGCGGCCACGATCTTGCTGTCCACTTTGGCCCGGTCGGAGGTGCTGAGGGCTTCGCGCGCGGCACCGAGGACCACCAGCCTCTTCACGTAGCCGTCTTTGAGTTGCTGCACTTGGTCTTTCACGGTGGCCACCTCGGGGCCGCCGTCGAGGGCGGTCGTCACCTTCGCCAAAGCCTCTACGTACACGGCGCCTATCTCGGCTCCCAACTCGTCCGCAGACATCGCTCCCGCGGCGTCCCCGGCGGTTGTAGCGGCCATGGCGTCGGTCCCGCCGCCGGGCGCTTCCTCTGACCCAACGGTGGCTGTGGTCTCGGTCGCTGCTTCGTCCGACCCGCAGGCCGCTAGGGTGAACAGGAGGCAGACGAGCAGCAGGAGAGTGAAAAGGGCCGAGCCCCGGCCATCACGTGTCGCGGACTTCTGTCGAGAACCGGTGCTAGTGGCGAACATGGCTCCTCCTGGGTCGTTAGTGTGCAGCCGCGGCTTGCGTGCAGCCGCCATGGTGGTCGGATCGGTCGTCGAACTGGGCGCCCAGAGTTCTGTGGCACTGGGATCGGTCGGACGTGGCGGGGCCGAGGCTCAGTCTGCCGCCACGTATTTCGGGGAGAACGTCACCCAGGCTACGATCGCCGAGGCCAGAATGACGCCCCCGGCCACCAGGAGGGAGATGCTCACCCCGTTGTGGACGGCGTCGTAGGCCGCGCCCATGACCTTGGCCACGATGGGACCGTAGGTAGCTTCGAGTTCGGCTGCGCCTGAACTGCGGGGTATCTGGCCTGTTATCACGGATGTGATGACGAAGTCCTGGTACTCAGGTGGCACTTCGAGCTCGGTCAGCCGAGCCGTCAAGAAGTTGATCAACTGCGTGTTGAAGAGCGAGCCGAGGGCCGCAACCCCCACCACGGTACCCACCTCGCGTGAGGTCGTGGTCGCGGACGCGGCCATCCCCGAATGTCTGGCGGGCAGGCTGGACAGCGCCACCGAGGTGATGGGCACCACCGCGATTCCGAAGCCCGCCCCGGCCAAGATCAGCGCGGTGACCAGCGGCAGGAAGGTGACCTCGCCCGCCAGCGCGACGTTGGTGAGGATCACGCCTGCCCCCGCGGCCAGGCACCCGATGACCACGGGCATCCGCGGCCCCGAGCGGACTACCCATCGTCCGGCGAAACCTGAGGCCAAGATCATCGCCAGGGCCATGGGCAAGAAGAGGGAGGCCGTGTCGAAGGCCGTGTAGCCAAGCACCACCTGCAGATATAGCGCGGTCAGGAAGAAGATCGAGAACACCCCGAAATAGGCCGCGAAGGCGACGACGAGAGAGCCTGAGAAAGCGGGCCGGCGCAGGTAGTCCACATCGAACATAGGAGCTTTGCTGCGGTGTTCCACATAGACGAACAGTGCTCCACACACCGCGCCGATAACGAACAGAGCGATGATGTGCGGTGCGGCGTAGCCCGCGGTCTCTCCGAGGATGATGGCGAAGACGATGGTGCCCAAGGCCAGCGGCCCCAGCACGAATCCCGGCCAATCGAAGCGTCCCTTCTCTGGGTCGGAGCTCTCGGGCACGGTCGACACTGCTGTGATCAAGGCCACCAGGCCCGCCGCGAGATTGAACCAGAAGATGGCCGGCCAACCGCCCAGGCCTACCAGCAGGCCCCCGATGACCGGTCCCAGGGCGAGGGCCAAGCCCGCGATGGCCGCCCAGAGCCCCAAAGCCCGGTCGCGGGCATGGCGTTCCGGGAAGAGTTGCCGAAGGATGGACAGTGTCCCGGGTTCGCAGGCAGCCGCGCCGACGCCCATGATGGCGCGGGCGGCGATGAGCGTCGGGGTGTTCGGCGCCAGGGCTCCGAGAAGCGAGCCGGCGATGAAGATCACCACTCCCAGGAGCATGATCTTCTTGCGCCCGTAGCGATCGCCCAGAGCGCCGAAAGCCAGCATGAGAGAAGCGAACATGAGGGCGTAGGCGTTGACGATCCATTGGATCTCGGACAGGCTGGTGTGAAGCGTCGCCTGCAGATCGGACAGGGCGACACTCATGATGGTCGTGTCGAGGAAGGTCAAGAACAGGATGCCGCACAGCGTCAGTAGCGCCGCGTTGGCGTGGATCCTTCCCGAGAGCCTGCCGCCCAGATTCATACAGGCCTCATGAGCGCCGAGACCGACCTACTCGACCGCTCGGCTGGGGCAGGTTCGTGCGAGTGTGGTCTACCGTCGAGCACTGATCGGCGTTTATCGAGCGTCCGGGCACATGCCGGTGCGGCTCAGGGTGTCGAGCTCGGGGCCGGTGCTCCGCCCTGCAGTGCGGCCAAGGCGAGGAAGGTCTGCGCGCTCACTTTCCACACGCCATCCTGCAGGACGGCTTGGCCCTTCTGGTCGGGGAGTGCCACCTGCCCGGAAAGCAGGAGCGAGTAGATGACATCGGCCGTCGTGTCCGAGGTCATGGTCACGGCCGAAACGGCGGCCGTAGCGGCCTTGGTGATGGGAGACGCGGCCTGTGCTTCGATCTCCTTGGTGTACTGGTCGCCGTTCTCAAGCAGCGCGGCCTTGTCGGCTGCCGGAAGGCTACCGTCGAACAACTTGGTCCAATTGTCGGCTATGAGGGCCTCGTCGCCCGTGAAGGTCGGTCCCGCAGTGGTCGCGGTAGCTCCACCGTCGGTTGGCGGGGCGGGCGGGGATGCGGCAGTTGTGGTGGGCGCCGGCGCCGTGGTGGTAGGAGCTGCGGTGGTGGTCGTCTCGTCGTCGCCTCCGCAACCGGCGATCGGCACCAAGAGGGCGAGAAGGAGCGTCCCCATCAATGTCCAGAGTAACCAGCGGCTTCCTGCGACCCTCATCTCGTGTCCTCCTGCCGTCTGCATGCTGTGTTTCGGTGGCGCTCGGCGCTAATCGGCCCGGCCGCTCCACAATAGCAGGCGGGTCCCGACGCAGCAATAAGCGAACACTCAGTGGTCGTTTTTTGGCTGCCATGGCCGGCCGGCCCGCCCGCCCGCTCGCTCCACCGGTCGCTCTATCGAGTGCGACTCGGAGTCTCCGGAGCCTCCGGACTCTCCTGCACTTCGCGCAGGTCCTTCTCCTTGCCGATCATGAGCAGCACGTCATCGGTCATGAGGCGGAAATCCGGGCCGGGGAGGAAATGCATACCCTCCGGCCCCTTCCTCAAGATCGATATGACGAACACGTTGTAACGGGCCCTGAGGTTGACCTCGGCCAGCGTGCGCCCGGAGAAAGCCGTGGGGAGCTTCACCTCCGTCACTTGGTAGTCGCCCCCCAGAGGGACGAAGTCGAGGAGGTTGGGGTTGATGATGTGGGCCGCCAAGCGGCGGGCCGTCTCGCGCTCCGGGAAGATGACCTCATCGGCTCCGATCTGCTGGAGCACCACGGCGTGATCATCGCTGAAGGCCTTCACCCGTATCACGGGCACGCCCAAGCGTTTGAGATAGAGGGTGCAGAGGATGCTCGACTCCAGGTTCTCGCCCATGCTCACCACGGCTTCGTCGAGGTGCTCGGGGATGACCGAGGCGAGGGCCTCCTCATCGCGGACGTCCAAGGCCAGAGCGCGGTGGACCTTCTCAGAGATCTCGTCCACGAGGTTCTGACTCCGATCGATGGCCAACACCTCGCAGCTCTCGGTCAGGGCAACGGCCAACTCCCATCCGAAATGACCCAAACCGATGACGCACACGAGCTTGCGCCGCTTGCTCATCCGATCATCACCTTTCCTTCGGGGAATGACACATTCGACGTCCTGCGGTAGATGGCGAGGCTGGCCAGGGTGAGCGGTCCCAAGCGGCCCACGTACATGGTAGCGACTATCCAGAACTTGCTCACCGCAGTCAATCCCGCCGTGGTGTCGGCGCTCAGACCGACGGTACCGAAAGCGGAGATCTGCTCGAAGAGGAGGTTCTGGAGTTCGATGCCCGGCCTTCCCTGTTCGAAGTGAGACAAGACCAGGATGCCGATGAGATTCCACGTCAGAGCCAGCACCAGCAGCAGGCCTGCGCTGCGGATGATGGGGCGGCCGATCTTCCTGCCCATCAGCCGGGCCTCGTCCTCGCCGGTGATGTAGCCGCGGATACGGGCGAACATCACGGCGAGGGTGCTGGTCTTGATGCCGCCCGCGGCCGAGGCAGGCGATCCGCCGATGAACATCAGGCCGCTGAGGGCCAGCAGGGAGGCGATGGGAAGCGCGGCGATGTCAACGCTGTTGAAGCCGGCGGTGCGCGCTGAGACCGACTGGAACAGGGCGGCCTCCGCGCGCGCGCCCCAGCCCGCCTCGCCTCCCGTCAGGCCGAAGAGGAGGATCAGGGCCATACCGCCCACAATGAGACCGAGGCTGGTCCGCAGCACCACATTCGTGTGCAGGCTGAAGCGGTGGGGTCTGCTACTCGAGGTCCGTGTGGCGATGCGCAAGGTCTCGCCGAAGAGCTCACGCAGCACAAGGAAGCCGAGGCCGCCCATGACTATGAGCACCATGACCACGGCCATGAAGGCATGGTTGGAGCGGACGTCCACGAGGTTGTCGGCGAAGATGGAGAAGCCGGCGTTACAGAACGAGGATATGGAGTGAAAGACGGCCTGCCACGCCGCCGACGCTGTCGCCCGACCGGGCAGCAGTGAGAAGAACATGAGGACGGCCCCCGCCGCCTCCACAGCGAAGGTGATGCCGACGATCTGCCGGAACAGCCGCTTGAAGTTGCGGGCCTCGTCCTTCTGGAAGAGACTCTCGTGCAGGGCGGCCTGTGTGCGCAGGGAGATGCGCCGCCCGAGGAGAGAAAGGGCCATGGCCGCATACACCATGACGCCCAGACCGCCAATCTGGATGAGCACGAGGATGATCACCTGGCCCGCGGGCGTGAAGTCGGTGGCCGTGTTGACCGTCACCAGGCCGGTCACGCACACGGCGGAGGTGGAAGTGAACAAAGCGTCGAGGTAGCTCACGCTTCCGGCCGCGTGCGACCAAGGCAGCCAGAGCAAGACCGAGCCGATTGCGATGACCACCGCGAACCCCAGGGCCGGCAGGGCCTGAGGCAGACGGACTGCGACGAGAAGGCGACGGATGACCAAAGGTACACTCATGGCGCCCATCATAGCGAAAAGGGCTTCATCTCTGGGCCTACGGGCAGCCCGGACCCGCGGTCTCCCGCGGTAGGCGCCTTGGTATCATCTCCCGGTGACTCTGCAGGAAGCATATGAGTGCTTGGGCCTGCCGCGAAGCGCCGGCGCCGCGGAGGTCAAAGCCGCCTACCGGGCCCGCATCCGGGAGGCCCACCCCGACCAGGGGGGAGACGCCTCCACCTTCATCAAGGTCCGCGCCGCCTACGAGATCCTCTCGGCCGTCCTGCATGAGCCCGTCGTCGAAGACGAGGTGCCCATCCCTCCCGGATTGCGCTCGGTGATCGATGGCCTTGTGCGTGCCTTTCGGGAACAGCAACAGTGGGCGCAGGATGAGACCCAGCGACAGATGGACCTCTTCGAGACCCGCATGACTGAGCACATCCAGTCGGCGTCGCGCCGTGATCTTCGTCAGTTCAGCGGCACCTTCAAGAACTCGTGGGATGCATCTATCAATGCACTATTCTTGCGATGCAATAAACGATGTGATTCTGTCATCCAGGAGTACGAGACCTGGTACACGTCGAGCACCCAGGCCATCTTCGATGAGATGTACCGCAAGGAACTGCTGAATTTCGCCCGGAGTCGCCGCTTCTGGGAGGTATTCCTCATCGCGGCGGTGCTCGGGGTCGCGCTTGGCTGGGCCTTCGGCTGGGGCTCGGCGCTCGGTCGCTGGCTTTCGGTGGCGCTGGCCTTGGTCGCCTTCGGGTTGGCCTTCCTGGCGCATCGCTGGGTCGCGCGCAGGCAACGGAGGATCAGGGAGAAGGTGGAGCCGCTGAGCGTGGTGCCCTTCCAGATACAGGAGGGCGCGCGCTTCGAGACTGAGGCGGCGCTGCGTCAGGGCCGCAAGGCGACGGCGGCTCTGAGTGTCACGGGTATGATGGTGGGGAACGCAATCTCGGGAGGCCTGGCCGCTCCCGTGATGGGAGCGGTGGCGGGGGCGGCGCTCGGGGGAGGTTTCGACCGTCTGCTCAATCCCACGAAGCGCATGCGGCAGAGCATGCTCGTGGAGTTGCGTCTCTTCATGCAGGCCGCGCGGCCCCAGGTGACCCTATACGTGCTTCAAGCTCACGAGCGCCTCCTGTCCGAAGTGCAGGAGCAGATCGTGAACAACTACGAAGAGCGGGTCAAGGGGACGGTACACTTGTTGACCGCTGGGAGTGGGGCGGGAAGCCGCGCGGCGAGCCCGTCTCCCGACCTCTAGGCCTCGATCGCCGCCGAGGGCGCGTCCTGGAACGGATGCGTGCGGCAGACGAGAGAGAACAGGTAGGGGTAGTCGGTCTTCAGGTGCTCCGTGTAGAAGAGCCACTCATCCAGCAGGTGCACGTAGGCGCGCCGGATGTCCAGTGCCAGGTGGGCTTTGTCGCTCGCTGCCAGGTCGACGAGTGACGGGCGCGCCTCCAGTTCCTGCTCCACATGCAGCACTGCCCAGAGTAGGTCGGTGAAACGGTCGTGCTCCATGAGGTTGGGGTTTTCCAGCAGGCGCAGCAGGAAATGACGCTGTTCGGTGAGGTATGCCTTCAGCGCCTCCATATCTACCGCGTCGACGTCTACGTCGCACCGGGCCTGCGCGGTGAATTGGCGGGCTCGAGCGAAATCCTCCTTCTTCCAGGAGGGCTCCAAGTGGAGTCGCTCTTTGATCTCCGGAGCAGTCTTCAGCGCCGGCAGTAACAGGCTGAGCAACTCCGTGCCCATCTCGCCGTAGAAGGTGCCGATCACCATGTTCATCTTGTGCTCGAGCGATCGCTGCTGCCGGCGACTGAGTAGCCGTTCCACGATGACGCCCACCACCAACACCTCCAAGGGGAGGAAGGCGATGTCGATGAGCATGTAGAACCACACGTTGCGACCATCGCGGAAGATGGCGAAGTTGATCGCATAGAAGATGGCGGCGACAACCACCATGGCGATGGACAGCAGGATGATCCAGCGGCGGTCCGAGCGGTTCAACGGGCGACCATCACAGGGACTTTGGCGAAGCGGATGACGCGCTCTGCCGTGGAGCCGAGCAGAAGGTCGGCGAACGTGCCTCGGCCGCGGCTGCCCACGATGATGAGGTCGGCTCGGCTCTCATCGGCAGCGCGCAGGATGCCCTCCGCGGGGAGGTCGTCGGGGATGGAGATCTCGGCCGAGACCCCAGCCGTCCTCAGACGCTCCGCCACGGGCTGCACGAACCCCTTGACCTCACCCGAATCCAAGGTGACCGGCGTCTGGCCGAAGGCGTGGCAGACCACCACGGTCGCTCCATATTTCCGCGCGAGGCTCAGGGCAAGGTCGGTAGCCTTCTCAGAACCCTCCGAGCCGTCGTAGCCCAGCACTATGGTGTGGATGTCGATCTCTGCCATGATCCGCCTCTCTGTGCGGCCCACTCCGCTGCGCGGCGCGCAGCCGTCATCGGGGTATACTTCCCCGCATGGAGCCTCCGGCTAACACGAGCCCCGAAGGGGAACTGTACGGGACGGCCGCCATCCGCGAGAATCAGCTGGAGCGGTGGCCCGATCCCTACCCCGAGAGACCCTATCTCATCTCCTTCGACATACCCGAGTTCACTTGCCTTTGCCCCCGCTCGGGGTTCCCGGACTTCGCGCTCATCAAGGTGCGCTATCAGCCGGCCGAGTGGATAGTGGAACTGCGCTCTCTCAAGCTCTACATCAACGGTTTCCGGGACCGAGCCATCTCCCACGAGGCGGTCGCGAATGAGATCCTGGATGAACTGGTGAAGTTGCTCGATCCCCGTTGGATGCGCGTGACGGCGGACTTCAGCGTGCGCGGTAACATCAAGACGGTGGTCCGGGCCGAACACGGCTCCCGGGAGCGGATGTGAGCGCGTCCGAGACCCAGCCCGGCTCGGCGGCCCGTGCTGGTGCGGGTGCGCCGCCGCGGACCCCTCGGCCGCGGGAGCCGCCGAGGGCCGCGAGTCTGTCACCCACTGCGTGTTGCTGAGCGGTGGCCTCGATTCCACCACGCTCGCCGCCTGGGTCAAGGAGCATCATCCCGAAGACCGCATGGAGGCCTTCACTTTCCTCTACGGGCAGAAGCACGCCGCCGAGGTGGAAGCCGCCAAAGCCGTAGCCGACTTCTACGGCATGCAGCACTTCGTCATCAAACTGCCCACCATTCACGGTTCGGCCCTCACTGACGCCGATGTGCCCCTTCCTGAGGGACGCGACTTGGACAGCGTCACGGGCGTCGCGCCCTCGTACGTGCCGGCCCGCAACTTGCTGTTCATCGCCAAGATGGCGAGTATCCAGGACGCATACGGGCCGGGGGCGCTCTGGTTGGGCGTCCACCACGACGACTACACCGGCTATCCCGACTGCCGACCTGAGTTCATCGCTGCCGCGGACGAGACCGTTCGCTTGGGGACTCAGTATCGACTGCGGGTCCGGGCGCCCTTCGTGGAGTGGTCCAAGGCGGCCATTCTCAAGTGGGGTTTGGAGCGCGACGTGCCCTACGAGCTGACCTTCTCCTGCTACCAGGGCCGCGTACCCGCCTGCGGCGTCTGCGATACCTGTCAGGCGCGCCTGGCCGCCTTTGCCGCCGCGGGCGTCGCCGATCCCATCCCTTACGAGCGACCCTCGGTCGGCGACGCTGCGTCGGCCACCGGGGGCCGCGCCGCACGCGGCGAAACCGCCTGAGCCTCCCACCGTGAAGACCACCATCGCCGTCAGCACCACGTTCGCCGCCGCCCACCGGCTCCCCGACCACGAGGGCAAGTGCTGCCGGTTGCACGGGCACACCTACGGGCTCGAAGTGGCGGTGGAGGGCTCTCCGCAGGAGTCGGGCCCGGCGTCTGGGATGGTCATGGACTTCGCCGAACTGCGCGGGCACGTGCAGAAGCTCATCGTGGAGCGACTCGACCACCAGATGCTGAACGAACTGTTCGACTTCGTACCCACGGTCGAGGCCGTGGCAGCGTGGGCCTTCGAGGAACTACGCGCGGCGGGCATACCCGTGGTGCGGGTGCGCTTGGCCGAGGGGCCGAACACCTACGTCGAGGTCACCGACTGATCACTGCCCTCGCCGGCGCGCCACCCGCGCGACATTCCGGCCGGGAGTCGTCTGTAACGGGGCGGGCTCCGACTTCGGAGCGAGGAGGCTAATCGTGACCCTCTTTGTCGCAGAGATCTTCGATTCACTCCAGGGTGAGGGCTTCTGGACCGGGACTCCCATGACCTTTGTGCGCCTAGCCGGCTGCAACGCTTCCGACCTGGGCCTCGAATGCGTTAGTTGGTGCGACACTCCCGGCAGTTGGGATGCGGCTGGGGGAGAGCCGATGGAGGTGGAGGAGATCCTCGCGCTGGCTCACTACCCTCGCCTCTGCCTGACGGGCGGTGAACCTCTACTGCAGCTTGAGGGCATCGCTCGGCTGCTGGGGGCGGCCGAGCGTCTGGGCCTCGGTGTGCATCTGGAGACCAACGGGACCATCGCTCCCCGCTCCGCGCTGCGCGGTCCCCTGGAGCCGGCTTGGGCCACCGTGAGTCCCAAGCCGCCCGGCTTCCTCGTGGCCGCGGGGTGGGAGGGCCTGGTGGATGAGCTGAAACTGGTGGTCGACGACCGGCTCGACGCGGCCACCGCGGAGCGGCTGGCCGCGGCTCACCCCGGCGCCATCGTGTCTATTCAGCCCGAGTGGGGGGGTGCGGCTTCCCCGACGGTCGGCGCCGCGGCCGCCACCCCCATCGACGGGGCGACGTCCGGCGACAGCGCGGCCCGCGCCGTGGCCATGGTGATGGCTCATCCGGGCTGGCGTCTCTCGCTACAGATTCACAAGCACCTCGGGATACGATGAACGTGATCGAACGGCAATCCTGCGACGCGGCGCCGTGCAAGAATGGGCGGACCATGAGGAGTCTCAGACATGACGACCGAACTACATACACCTGCGACCGCTCACCGCACCGCCGCGCGGGGGTGCCACCGAGCCCTGGCGCCGGCCGCGCTTGCGCTTGTCCTCGCGCTGGCCATCGCCGCCGTCGGATGCTCCTCGGCAGAGACCTCGTCCACACTCGAGAGTGTATCGACCCCATCATCCAACGAGCCCACCACGGCTGTGCCAGCGAATTCGACCGTGACTGAAGCCGCCACCGCATTGGTCCAGCTTCTGGCCATGGGCGATTTCGCCGCCGCGGAAGGGCGATTCGACCCCACCATGAAGCAGGCTCTTCCCGAGGAGAAGCTTCGGGAGGTATGGACCCAGGTGGAGGGCCAGGCCGGAGCGTTCCAGGAGATCACCGGGGTCCGGGCAGAGAAGCAGGCGGGATACGAAGTCGCCTTGGTCACCGCCCGCTTCGGCAGCACGTTGCTTGACTTGAAGGTCGTCTATGATGCCGACGGCCTCGTGGCGGGCCTCTTCTTCGCGCCAAGCCCCGCTACGGAGGGCTATGAGGCTCCCGCGTACGTCGACGAAACGGCCTTCAGCGAGCAAGAGGTCGAGATCGGCTCAGACCCGTGGAAGCTGCCGGGCACACTGACCATCCCCAACGGCGAGGGACCGTTCCCGGCCGTGGTGCTCGTGCACGGCTCGGGGCCCAACGACCGCGACGAGACGATAGGGCCCAACAAGCCCTTCAAAGACCTCGCCTGGGGGCTGGCCTCGCTGGGCATCGCCGTCCTGCGCTACGAGAAACGCACCAAGCAGTACCAGGCGCAGATGGCGACCTTGGGCGAGTCCATCACCACCAAAGAGGAGGTCTTGGACGATGCGGGTGCCGCCGTGGACTTGCTCCGGGGCAGGGCCGAAGTGGACCCAGAGCAGGTGTTCGTCTTGGGGCATAGCCTGGGCGCGATGCTGGCTCCACGGCTTGCAGAAGCCACTCCGGGGATATCGGGAGTGATCATGATGGCGACTCCCGCGCGCCCGCTGGAGGAGCTCATAGTGGATCAGGTGGAATACCTTGCCGCGATCGACGGCGCTGTCTCACCCGAGGAGGAGGCGCAGCTTGCCACTCTGCGGGAGCAGGCGGCGCGGGTCAAAGATCCGAAACTTTCGTCATCCGTCCCCGCGGGCGATCTACCGCTGGGCATCGCGGCCCCATACTGGCTCGATCTGCGGGGCTACCATCCGGAGCAGGTGGCCGCCGGTCTGTCGATGCCTCTCCTGGTGTTGCAGGGCGCCCGCGACTATCAGGTCACCACCGGCGATTTCGGCGCCTGGGAGACCGCGCTGGCCGGTCATGACAACGCCAAGCTGGTGTTGTATCCCGACCTCAATCACCTCTTCGTGGTCGGCGAGGGGGCCTCGACTCCGGCTGAGTATGAGCAGCCTGGGCACGTATCCGAGCAGGTGATCTTGGACCTGAGTAGTTGGGTGAGGAGTCTGCCCTAGTCAGGCCTTCCGTTGCGCCACCAGAGCGCGCTGGAGGGCGACGGCGAGCACAGATAGAAGGCCGACGGCCTCGGCGAGAGTCAGTCCGATGGTGAGTCCGGACTTGCCGAGCAACCAGATGGTCAGCACGGTGACAGCGATGCCGGCGATGGCCCAGACGGTCAACTGAAGGAGGACGATTATCCAGGAGAACCCCGTCGTGTCGAGGGCGACCATGTTCACGACGTTGTTCGACACTCTTCCCCCTTGGCGGGCCGAGAGAGCGGCGGCGAGCGTCACCACGAACGACAGCGGGATGACGAGGATGGCGACGGTGGCCGTCGCCGGGCCGCTCAGGTAGCCCAGAGCCAGACCCCCGGCGAGAGCCAAGAAGCCGGGGACGATCATGAGAGCCGCGGGCAAAAGACAATGCAGCCACAGGATCTGCTCGAGGCGCCAGGGCAGGAGCACCTGGGGTGTTCGGGGCGCGTCCACCTCCATGCGCAGCGGCTCGAGCAGCGAACTGGCCGCGAGATAGAGCGCTACCGCCCCTGCCGCCATCGAGCCTATCTGGGTCGGTTGCACGGCGAGCAAGACCATGCCGGCGCCGGCCAACACCACTCCCCAACCGAGCCGCACCGGCGAGCGAAGAAGCGTGATGCCGCCGTGCCAGGGCACGATGAGAACGGGTCGGCGCGGCAGGTGAAGGCGCATCCGGCCTCCCCGCATGCGGGTCTTCGACTCGCGCCCGGCCAGATGAGCACTCCGGTAATCGAGTGCATAAAGACTAGCCACCGCCTGGGAGCGAGTGCGCGCGCGGACGCGGAAGCCCTCGATGGAGCAGTGGCCCGCGGTCCGGAACAGGCTTATCCCTCCGGCCAGGGCCAGAGCGCAGAGCAGTAGGAGGGCCACCGTCCCTGATGTGGTGCCGCTCGCTTCCTCCGCGAGGAACGCCCATCCCCAGGGCCCCGACCACAGCGCGATACGTCTGACGGTCTCACTGCTCGTCTCGGCAAGCGCCAGGAGGATGATCAGGCCGAGTGCGGGAAGGGTCAGACGCAGCACCCAGCGCGATGCCCAGCGCAACCGCTGCACATGCCAACTGCCGGCCACCACGAGAACCCCGAGAGCGAACCCGGCCAGAGCCGCCCCGCCGATGCTCGCACCCGAGTGTACCCCTGCGGATTCCAACCCTGCGACAAGGCCCCCCAAAGCCCCTACGACGCCCAGGAGCACAGCGGCCGTGGCCAAGCGCGGCAAGACCAAGTCGCGGCGTCGCAGCGGCGCCGGCAGAATGTGAAGACAGTCCGCCTCTGTGAAGGAGACGAAGCCCTGCACCGTGCTGTACCGGAAGGCGCCGAGGAAGAGCAGCAGGATGGCGGGAGCGCCCCAGAGGAAATCGTAGAAGGTGGCCACGTCCACGAACATCGACCCGGCCCGCTTGGAGATGCTCCAGAAAGAGGCGATGAGCACAGCGCCCGCAAAAGCGGCGATGTACAGGTTCTGAGCACGAGTAGCCCACGAGCGCCCGGGACGCAGGGAGCCAAGAAGCGCGAGCACGCCCTTGGCTGCTACCGGGCGCGTCTCCTCGTCGTCCGACCGGGGGACGAGCAGCACGCCCCGCGACGAAGGCTTAGGCATCGCTGACGTGCCCCTCCGATATGTGAAGCACGCGCGTGGCCAGAGACAGGGCGAACTCCTGATCATGGGTCATGAGCAGGATGGCCCGGCGGTCTTCCATCGCTTCCGCCACCAGATCGTGTAGCGCCGTGATCGAAGCTGCGTCGAGCCCTATGGTGGGCTCATCCAGGACCAAGAGCGAGAACGGCCTGATGACCGCGCAGGCGATGGCCGTCTTCTGCCGCATTCCCCGGGAGAGTTGAGACGGGAAGTAATCCACCCGCTTGTCGAGCCCAAGCGAGCGCAACAGCGTGTCCCGGACTTCGTCGAGGTCGTCATCGGCGACCCCGTGCGCGGCGGCGACCAGTTGGAGGTGGTCGTAGACGGTCAGGTCCTGATAGAGAGCGGGGTTGTCGGGCACGTAGCTCAAGTGTCTGCGTGCGGCGATGGCGTCGGGCTCTCGATGGATGGAGAATCCGGCCACTTCGACCCATCCGCTGCTCGGCTCCTGAAGGCCGCATATGAGCTCGGCGGCGGTGGTCTTGCCGCTGCCGTTGGGACCCATCAGGGCGACGCACTCGCCCGCTGTGATAGTGAGATCGAGCGAGTCAAGGGCCGTCGCTTGGCCGTAGAAGCGGCTGAGGTTCTCACACTCGAGCATGGTAGTCACGATGCGATCCATCCCTCTCGATATCTTTCTCAGACTCGGCAGGTGCCTCGAAGCTGCGGCATCGGCCGTAAGGGGCCGCCCGACGCGACTGACATCATACCGCCCCCTGTCAGGTCTGTGGACGATCCTGGATACACGGCATAGTCGGGAGCGATGTCTCCAGTGCGGATAGGAGCGCCGCAGCAGTCTCGCCGGCTACCGCTGTCGGCTGAAGGCGGCCAGGTGATTCCGCGAACCATCCAGCAGGTTCTGTGCGACCTGGGCGATGTCGTCGTGCGTGGTCGAGGCGATGAGCCGCTCGAGGTCCCCGATGTCCTTGTTCTCGATCGCCACTCCGACCTTGAGAGCCTCAGTCTCCGACGTGCGGCCCTGAGCTACCAGGGTGTCGAACAGGCTCTGGAGTTCCTCGTTGGAGAAGACGCCCACCTCGTTCGCGCCGACGGGGTCGGCCAGGCCGTAGCTGTCGACCAGGGTCTTCATGCTGGCCATATGCCGGCTCTCCGAGCGGCTGATGTTGTCGAACACCTTCGTTCCCCACTCCTCGTAGAGGACGGTGTAGACATCGTGGGCCAACTTCTCTTCCTCGCGGAGGTAGATGAGGGCCTCGGTATCTTCGTCGGTCAGGGGGGCTGCTTGGATGTCGGCGCTCGGATGGCCGTCGCCGGTCGCGACATCGACTGTCGAGGGGGCGCTGACTTCGGTGGCGCCCGCTTCCGTTGACGGGGCGCTACTGCCGACGGTCGTTCCCGCGTCCGCTTCGTCGCCACATCCGACCGCCACCACCATCACCAACAGGACCGAGACAAGAGCCAGGACTACCGGCCACCTGCTTCGTTTCATGTTCATCGTCGTCTTTCTCCTGCCCCGGCTCGCGAGGCTTGTCGATTGTGGGATGAAGGTACCCCGGCGACATGAGACGAGTGTTAGATACTGATGAGAGAAGGCTTATGCGGGGAACCAGTACTCCAGAGGCGGAGTCGGACCTCGCAGTGATGCAGATTCTCTACAGACAAGACCCATGACCAGGCCACGCCTGGCAGCCTTGATATCCGCCACACTCGCTTCCGCAGCGGCCTTCCTGGTGGTCAGCCGGTGGGGCCTCTTGGGCACGGTCACGGGCGCGGCGGTCATCCCCTTGGTCTACACGCTCGTATCCCATTGGGCGGCCGAAGGTTTGGAACACCTGGGTATATGGATGCGTCGCCGCGTGCTTAGGCACGATGGTGTCGATGCCGTAACGGGTGATGCGGGCGATGCGGCGACCGGCCTCGTGCCGGCGGACTCAGCTACGTCAGGCTCAGCTACGGTGAACCTGCAGGCGCCGACAGACCCCCCTGTTGCCACGGACGCCGCCGCCGGAGGGCGACCTCCGAAACGTGGGCCCTCGAAGATCCAGTGGTCGGTGGCGGCTTTCGCGTCCCTGGCCCTTGCGACCAGCATCTACGCCGTCGCGGTCTCGGGCCCAGCCGAGACGACGATTCTCAGGGAGAGAGTGGTGGAGAAGGTGGTGACCATCACCGTGCCAGGCACGCCTATCGCTGCACAAGTCTCGAACGCGGACGCTTCCACGAAGACCACTGTTCCACAAGACCCTACGACGGCGTCGACCGAGCCGGTCGGTACGACCTCCACTGAGGTCGCTCCGGGGACGGTCACCCCATCCACGACCGCCGATACCGGTCAGGAACCGCCGGTATCCACCACGGACACGGCCCCTGCGACTACCACTACGTCGCTGCCGTAGGGCTCCGAGGGCACGGGCAGCGAGCCAGTCCGCAGCCGCGGTGATCTCTCCCACACCCGGGAACGTCTCTCACATCGGATTCGCCGCAATCGCTTGCAGGTGGTCACCGTTTCGCTGATGATTAAGGAGCGCGAGACGCATCGACGGCCGAGGATCCACCAAAGGAGGCGATATGTCAGCTTCTATCCTTGTGGCCTACGCGACCCGCTCCGGCTCTACAAGGGAAGTCGCCGAGGCGATCGTCGCTGCCATCCGGGAGGCCGGCCCTACAGCGGAGATCGGGCCCCTCAGTGAGGTCGATACCCTCGAGGGCTACCAAGCCGTTGTCGTGGGGGCGCCCCTATACATGTTTCGCTGGCACAAGGACGCGCTCAAGTTCCTGAAGCGGCATCGGGAGGCTCTTCAGGACCGGCCGGTGGCGGTCTTCGCCTTGGGTCCGTTCAATGACGTGGAGAAGGAGTGGAACGACGTACGTGCCCAACTCGACAAGGCGCTGGCCAACTTCCCCTGGTTCGCGCCGGTCGCCGCCCGGGTCTTCGGCGGCAAGTTCGATCCCGCGACGCTCGGACGGCCGTACAACATACTCCCGGCCATGAAGAAGATTCCGGCCTCCGACATCCGCGATTGGGATGCCATCGCGGCCTGGGGAAGAGAACTGGCGGTGACGTTCGATCCCATGAGCGTGAGCGACTCCAGCATGTAGTCCTTTCTGATGGGTCATCCCACTCGCTATTCAAGAGGGTAGAATCGTAGTGATGGCATGATTCCGCAAGACTGCGACTAGCAGGAGGATGAGATGTCTCCCGATCAGTACGGCTCAGATATCCCGCCCCAAGGTCAGGGCCAGGGAGTACAGCCCGAGAATGTCCCGCCGCAGGAGGCGCCGCAGGGGCCGCCGCCCGGTTATCCCCCGCCCGACCATGCCCCACCGGGGACGCCCCAGGGCTACCCCCCGCCGGGATATCCGCCGGGGTCCCATCGCCGCGACCGCAGGCCTGAGAAGCAGAACGAGAAAGAGACCGAAAAGCAGCAGGAGAAGGGCAGGAACCTGGACGAGAAGTACAGGCGCAACCCGCTCAGGATCGTGTCCCTGTCCCTGTTCGTCATCTGGCTGGGCGTCTCGCTGCTGCTGATGAACACAGACGTCATCAAAGACGACAGCCAGGGCTGGGCCATCTTCGTCTGGGGCCTCGCGGCGATCGTCTTCGTGGAAGCGCTCATACGTCTGGCCGTTCCCAAGTGGCGCCGCTCGGTCATGGGCTCGTTCATCTGGGGAGCCATCTGGGCCGGGGTGGGCTTCGGCCTGTGGTTCGATCGCTGGGAGGTCATCGGGCCGCTCGTGATCATCGCGATCGGGCTGGCCATCCTGCTGGGGCGGCTCCTCCCGCGGAGCTAGCCCGACTTCGTGCCGTCGCGTAGGCCGAGTTGCCTGCGGTGGCAGACGGGGGTCACCTAGAGCCGGCCCAGGTTGAGCGTGGCCAACTCGTTCCAGCCGTACTCCAAGGTCGTGTGCCAGCTGTCGCGCCCGATGCAGCGGAAGTAGGGGGAGCGGAGCGCCTGGATGGTGTCGCCGATGCGGTAGCGGGCCAGGATGGGCGTGGAAACGACCAGACTGCCCCTCTCGCCGGGTCTCATCTCGTGGAGCATCTTGATGCCTGAGCGGGTCTGCACTTCGAAGAAGAACAGATCGTAGTTGGGGACCCAGGCCCTCTGCTCGTCGCGTTGCTGGCCGAACATGCCCTCAGTCGCGCCGTAGATCTCGCGGATGGCCACTGGTCCGTAGAGCGCCTTGAGCGCCGCGGCGTGGCGGGTGTTGATGCCGGGCGTGCTGCCCAGGGTCATGATCTGGGTCTTCCAGAGCTGCTTGGGGTAGACGTTGTGTCGTTTCTTCAGGTAGCGCCCGAACTGGAGTGCCGTCTGACAAACGCCGCCCACTAGGGTCACGTTCTCGCCCCGGCATTTCTCGACTGCGAGCTCGAAACGGTTGTCCCAGTCCGCGCGGGTGATGCCACCGCCTAGAGTGTCGATCTCCTCCTGGGAGGGGACAGAGCGGATGGGCGTGAACTTCGACACATGCTTGGTGTAGATGCCGGAACTGTAGCCGTATTCCAACTCCCGGTCTCCCACCCGCACCGAACCGACTGTGGAGGGAAAGTTGAGGTTGAGGTTGATGCCGGCGAAGAGGTCGAAGCGCTTGGTGGTCGCGACATAGCCCAGCATGGCCCGGCCGGCGCTCACCCGCATGCGTAGGTCGGTGGGCGTCATGGGGATGAACTTGGGCTCGCCTTCGACGGTGCCTCGGGTGATGGCCCAGCCCACGGGTTCCTCGCTGAGGAGAAGGCCGGTCTCCCCGGCCATGACCGCGTCGATGAGAGGCCGGTAATGGTCATAGGTCATGACGGGGAACGACTGCCGGTAGGCGCTGATGACGCTCCGCCCGGACCCGTTGCCCGTCTCGGCCACGTCGCCGTCTGCCTGAAGCACTCGCTCGGCCCCTTGACCGGCGCCATAGGAGGTGCGGGAGTATTCGGAGAGGAGACGACGCAGCACCTCGAGTTGTGTCTCCATGGGATGCTCGACGGCCTGCTGCCAGGGGCGGAGTTGCTGCTCCAAGGCCTCGGCGGCCGCCGCCGCAGTGGCGCCCGGATCAGGGATGTGGCTTTCCTCCATGGCTCCAGCATACGGGGGCGGGAGCGCGACGGTCAACCGGTATAGACTGGGAGCGCGTGCGGGTACCTCCGCCGCCCCTCGCGCCCCTCGCGCCGTCGCGCCACTCGCTTTTTGGCGGCGTCCCTTCTAGACTTTCCTTCCATCCTGGGTCGAGGCGACGGAAGGAGGAGGCATGCGATTCGCTGCCTGGTTCGGCGTGTTGGTGGCGGTGCTGATCGTCGGCGAGTGGATCTTCTTTCTCTCCACGGGAAGTGTGCCCGAACTCGAAGACGCACCCAGGGAGATCGCCTTCCACATCGCCGCCGAATTCGTCATGGCTCTGGTGCTCCTCGCCGGTAGTATCGGCCTGCTCCGAAGATGCTCCTGGGCGCGCCTGTGTATCTAGTCGGAGCGGGCACGGTCATCTACTCGGTAGTCAACAGCTCTGGATATTTCGCGCAGCGCGACGACTGGGCCCTCGTGGCCATGTTCACGGTCTTGCTGGTGTTGACGGTGGGTGCGGCGGCGGTGGTCATTCGCGCGTTGCAGCGCGGTCGCGGTTCATGACGTGACGGTTGCCCTTCGGCCGGTCGCGACCTAGCGGCCAGAGCCGGCCACCGGCGCCGGACTGGTCGCCAGTTCGGCGAGCGCCTCCAGTACCACGGTTGCGGGTATGGTCAGGCTTGCCCCATTCTCCTCTCGACGACTGCCTTCTCCCATGGTGACGGCCACGTTGATGCCCATCACCCGTCCCTGGTCGTCGGCGAGCGGTCCTCCGGAGTTGCCCTGGGTGAGGGGTACGTTGCTGCGGATGAGCACTTTGAGATCGGGCAGATTACGGCTGCGTACGTTATCGAGTACCGCGGTGACCTGCCCCACGGTCACGGGCTGCTTCAGATTGGCGGCTGCGCCGATGGCCACCGCGAGTCCTCCCACCTTCACGTCATCCAGGTCGGAGATGAGGGTCGCCACCGGGAGTCCCTCCTCGCGCACGTCGAGGAAGGCCAGGTCGTAGCCAGGCGCCCTTCCGATCACCCGAGCCTGAAGACGGGTGCCGTCCTGCAGGCGGATCTCTATGGTGTCGGCGGCTCTCCGGTCGTCCACGTCGTCTCCGGACGCGCCTCCCAGCGTGATGACGTGGTCGTTGGTCACCACCAGTCCATCCGAGCGCACGATCACGCCTGTGCCCAGACCGATTTCCTGCACCAGCGGCCCTCTGCTGGAGGTCGACCGCACTTCCACCACGCTGGGTAGGAGTACCTCGACCGCCGCCCTCACGCGGGGGTCGTTGGGGATGGGCGCGGTGGTGTCGGTCGCGAACCCGTCGAGAAGCGTGCAAGCGCCGTCCAGCCCCGCGAAGGCGAGGAGCAGAAACACCATCAGGGTGGTGAAGATCCGTCTCATCGCGCAACGCCAGTCCGTCTCATCGTGTAAACGCCAGTTCGTCTCATCGTCCACTCTCCAGATACCCAAGTAGCGGCGGGCAGACTCCCTCTCGTGCCGTGAGGAGTATAAGACGCCGATGAGTAGAGGTGGCGCGCTGTGGGATAATCAGAGCGCAAGTCACTGCCCTCCACGCGTAGGTCTCGGGATCGCACGCGACCGGAAGGCCCGACCAAGGTGGGCTCCGCTGGGGTGCTCACCACCAAGGGGTTCTGAGTGCGCAAGGTCCATCAGTTCAGCGTCCATCCGGACATTCCCCCTCGTTTGAGCGGTCTCGTGGATCTGGCGCTCAACCTGCGCTGGACGTGGGATACGCGGTCCTTCAGGGTCTTCCAGCACCTCGATCCCGAACTGCTCGAGAAGTGCGGGGACAATCCTGTGCTGCTTCTGCGCCGCGTCTCGCGCGAGCGACTGGAAGCCGCTGCCGAGGACTCCGCCTTCCTCACCCACATGGATGGGGCTCTCGATGATCTGCGCCGCTACCTGGAGGAGCCCGGCTGGTTCCGCGTGAAGTACCCGGAGCTGGATGATGTGCGTATAGCGTACTTCTGCATGGAGTACGGCCTGACGGCGTGTCTGCCCATCTATTCCGGTGGTCTGGGAGTCTTGGCGGGCGATCATCTCAAGTCGGCGAGCGGCCAGGATCTTCCTCTGGTGGCTGTTGGGCTGCTCTACCACCGCGGCTACTTCACGCAGCGACTCGATGAGCAAGGCTTGCAGCACGAGAGCTATCGGCTGCAGGATCTCAGCACCCTGCCTATCCGCCCGGTGATGGTGCCCAACGACCCCTCCGAAGCTCGCGATCCTCAGGTGACGGGAGCTCTCGGCCCGAGCCCTCACGGCCCGCGACTGAAGATCTGCGTGGACATGAAGGGCCGGCGGGTGTGGGCCCAGGTCTGGAAGGTCCAGGTGGGCCGCGTACCCCTCTATCTGCTCGACAGCAGCCTGCCCGAGAACGACCATGCGGCCCAGCGCATCACCAGTGAGTTGTACGGGGGTGGAAGCGAAGACCGGCTGGCCCAGGAACTCCTGTTGGGTATCGGTGGGGTGCGGGCGCTCCGGGCCCTCGGCATCCAGCCGCAGGTGTCGCACCTCAACGAGGGTCACGCCGTGTTCTCCAGCCTGGAGCGCATCCGCGAGCTGATGGTGAGTGAGGGCCTCACCTTCCTCGAGGCGCGGCAGGCGTCGGGGGCCGGCACCATCTTCACCACACACACGCCGGTCTCGGCGGGCTTCGACCTCTTTTCCGAGTCGCTCATAGAGAGCTACCTGGAGGACTATCTGGCCGAGATGGATATGACCCCGGCTGAGCTCATGCGTATGGGGCGCGTCGACGGCGACGATGCCGATGAGGAGTTCAACGTGGCCGTGTTGGCCCTGCGCCAGGCTCCCCGCCGTAACGCGGTGAGCCGTCTCCACCGCCGGGTGACGTCCCGCATGATGGAGCCGGGCTGGGTGGACTTCCCGCGCTCGGACATGCCCATCACCTCCGTCACCAACGGCGTGCACACGAAGACCTGGGTGTCGGCGGAGATGGAGTTGCTCTACGACCACTACCTGGGCCCGCGCTGGCGCGAGGACGCCTGTTCGCCCGAGGCCTGGCAGCGGGTGGAGCGCATCCCCGATCTGGAGCTGTGGCGCTCACACACCCGCCTGCGCGAGCGCTTGGTGGCTTACGCGCGTGAGCAGACCGAGTCACAGGCACAGCAGAATCGCGGCGCCGCGACACCCTGGCCCGTCGGGGGGCAGCCACTGCGCTCCGACGCCCTCACCATAGGCTTCGCGCGCCGCTTCGCCACCTACAAGCGGGCCACCTTGCTCTTCCGCGACCCGGAACGGCTGAAAGCCATCCTTCTCGACGCTGAGCGGCCGGTGCAGTTGATCCTCGCGGGGAAGGCCCATCCGCGTGATGGAGCCGGCAAGGAGCTCATCCGCCACATCCTGGAGTTGGTCCGTTCCGAAGGTTTGTCCGAGCACGTGGTCTTCCTGGAGGACCACGATCTCAGCAAGGCCGCCATGCTGGTGCAGGGCGTCGACCTGTGGCTCAATACTCCTCGACGCCCCTATGAGGCCTCGGGTACGAGTGGCATGAAGGTGGCCCCCAACGGCGGTCTCAACTTGTCCGTTCTCGACGGCTGGTGGGCTGAGGGCTATCGACCCGGCGTGGGCTGGGCCATCGGGACGGGGGAGGAGTTCACCCACAGTGAATACCAGGACGAGGCCGATGCCGAAAGCCTCTATTCTTTGCTGGAGCGCGAGGTGGTGCCCCTCTTCTACGACCGCGATGTGGACGGCATCCCGCGCGGCTGGATCTCCATGATGAAGCATTCCATCCGGACTCTCTCTCCGGCTTTCTCGGGTGACCGTATGGTCAGGGAGTACGCCGACAGCCTCTACCTGCCCGCTGCGGAGCACTACAAGCGCCTGACGGCCGACGGTTGCGCCAAAGCGCGCAGTCTGGCCGCCTGGAAAGACAGGGTGCGGAAGGCTTGGCGCGACGTGCGCGTGACCTCGGTGGAGGAACACGGTGTGGCCGATCTTCCCGTGGGCACCGAACTGCCCGTGGTCGCCCGCGTGCATCTGGGGCGGCTCGAGCCTTCCGAAGTCGCCGTACAGGCGTACTTACAGCCGCCTACGCTCCGACGGCACTCTGCGGAACGGGCGGGGCGTCGACCTGGAATGGGTGGCCCGGGATGGTGGCGACCACGTCTACCGGGGCATGGTCCCCAGTCGGGCCTCGGGCATGCACGGGTACTCCGTGCGCGTTCTTCCTCGCCACGACGACGTGCTCGTACCCCATGAACTGCCGCTCATCGCCTGGGAGAAGGAAGAGGAATAGGCTCGTCCGAGCGGACGGGCCCGCGCGGCCCCCGGCCCGCGCGCGGCCGGCGCTCCGGGGGCCGACCGGCAGGGTAAGGGCGACCCCCATCGGTGGCCGGTGCGGTAGGATGCCGCGTATGGGCCACGACGACCTCACGCCACGGACCACCCCCGCATCCCGCGGCGCCGACCGCGGACGTCGGCCGCCGCGCATGTTCTACGGGTGGTACGTGCTGGCGGCGTCGTTCCTCATCCTGTTCCTGAACGCCGGGAGCCGCTTCATCATCGGGGTGATGGTGAAGCCCATGGCCGACGAACTCGACTGGACGCGCAGCGCGGTCTCCGCCGCCATCTTCCTCAACTTGGCTGTGTACGCGCTGGCCGTGGTCATCGCCGGCCGCCTGTACGACCGCTGGGGGCCCAAGTGGGTCATCGTCGGGTCCACCATCCTCTTCTCGGCCGGCTACGCGCTCATGGCCACCATGACTTCCTTGGGGCAGTTCCTCCTCTACTACGGTGTGCTCGCGGCGGCCGGGTTCGGCGGCACCACTGTGCCCATGTTCAGTTCGATAGTGGGCAGGTGGTTCGAGAAGCGCAGGGGTCTGGCGGTGAGCCTGGCCATCGCCGGCAACTGCCTGGGTCAGTTCTTCCTCATCCCGGTCTTCTCGGACATGGTGGTCGTCTCCGGATGGCGTAGCACGAGTCTGTGGATAGCGGGGCTGGCGCTGGTACTGAATCTGGCGCTGGCCTTCGGGGTCATCCGGGGAGACCCCGCGAGCTTTGGACTGCGGCCCTACGGCAGTCGCCGGCCCGCCGCTGCCAAGGTCGACGCGGCGCCTGGAGCCCGCTCCGGCGCGCCGTCGGCCGCGCCGTCCTTGGCCGCTGCTCGGCCTCGCGATCTCACCCTGTCCGAGGCTATGCGCACGCGTTCATTGTGGTTGTTCACCGTGGCCATGTTTGTATGCGGCGGGGGGGATTTCTTCTTGACCACCCACATCGTTCCCATGGTGACGGACTACGGTCTGTCTGCCGCAGTGGGCGCAAGCATGCTGGCCTGGATCGGGCTCATCAGCCTGGCCGGCATCCTCCTCTTCGGGCCCGCCGCCGACGCTATCGGCAACAAGATCCCAATCGCCATCACCTTCGCCATGAGGGTGGTCCTCTTCGTGCTGCTGCTCCAGTTCAAGGGACTCACCTCCTTCTGGGTGTTCACGCTGGGCATGGGCTTCACCCTGCTCGTGACGGCCGTCCTCACACCCACCTTGGTGGGCTCTCTGTACGGCGTGGCTCACCTGGGATTCATCGCGGGGTTCATCAACACGGTGCACATGGTGGGCGGGGGACTCTGGACCTACGTGGGGGGCGTGGTCTTCGACAGCACCGGTGACTACGATCTGGCTATCCTGATCTCCGCCGCGGCGTCCGCCGTAGCCCTTATCTGCACGCTCCTCATCCGCGAGAAGCGCCACCTGCCTCCGGCATAAGCTCGGCCGCTCGCTCCTCGCGGCGCCCTACCGCTCCGTGCGGCTCCGTGCCGCGCCGCAAGCGGCGCGCGGGAGCTGTCAGCGCTCGAACTTGGAGTCGGCGGCGGCAGAACAGCCTTGAATAGGCGTGTTGCCGTGATCGAGGATGCGCGGGTCGGGATTGTCGAGCATGTCCACAAGCGTCTGTTCGACGTCATCGAGGGTGAGTGAGTAGGCGTAGGGATACGTCCCGGCCAGCCGGCAGCCGGTGTTGCGGTCGACGATATGGTAGCAGCCGTAGTCCATGCGGTCGGGGTCGCGGGCGCGTGACTTGCACAGCGCCAAGCCCATGCTCGTGGCCACGCGGCGGAGCCTGGTCTCGCGTTCTTTGTCGGTGGCTGTATCGCTCTCGTCGGTCATGTCTCCGGTCCTCCTGGCAACCGCGGGGACTCGAGTCCGTCTAGTGACAAACCTATTGTACCGTCCGCATTCGCCCCTCTAACCTGCTGCGAATCCCGGCGGGACCACCGATCCTGACCAATGGCACCGACGCGTCGGGCGCGGAATCGGGGCCTCTGTGTCTCGGGCCGCCGCTGGGGATAGAATACGGGCCACGCAATCGGGCCACGGGAGAGCGCATGATCGATTTTCGGGCGAACGTCAAGAGCATGGAGGGCTACGTGCCCGGGGAGCAACCGCTTCCGGGCGCGAAGGTGGTCAAGCTCAACACCAACGAGAATCCCTATCCGCCGTCTCCCGAGGTGATGAGGGTCTTACGCGAGTTCGATGGAGAATGGCTCCGTCGCTATCCCGAGCCGGCCGCCAACATAGTTCGTGAGGCCGCGGCGGGGGTCTACGGCGTCCCCGCGGACTGGATCATGGCCGCCAACGGCAGTGATGAGACGCTGGCCCTTCTGGCCCGGGCGCTTCTCGAGCCGGGCAGGACGGTGGCGTATCCCACGCCCACATATTCCCTCTACGTCACGCTCGCGGAGATGCAGGACGCGTCGGTGGTGGAGGTGCCCTACGACGAGGAGTACAACCTGCCCGTGGAGGGGCTGTTGGCTGTTCAGGCCGACCTGACATTCGTGTGCTCGCCCAACAACCCTTCGGCGACGGTGGCTGCGATCGCCGACCTGGAGAAGCTGGCGGCGGGCCTGGCCGGGGTCCTGGTGGTGGACGAAGCCTACGCCGATTTCGCGGACGAGAACGCGCTCAGTCTTGTCTCTCGCCACGAGAACGTCATCGTGCTGAGGACGATGTCCAAGGCATACTCGCTGGCCGGTCTCCGTCTGGGCATCGGTGTGGCCCAGCCCGGACTGCTTCGGGGACTCGCCAAGATCAAAGACAGCTACAACGTCGACTCTGTGGCCCTGCGCCTTGGCGCCGCCGCCTTGGCCGATCAGGCGTGGATGAGAGCCAACACCGAGAAGATCAAGGCTTCACGGGCGGCTCTCGCCGCGGCGCTGGAGGCGCTCGGCTTCCGGCTGTGGCCCTCGCAGGCCAACTTCGTCATGGCCCGTCCGCCGCTGGGCGACGCCGGCCGGATGTACCGTGAGCTGCGCGATCGCGGGATACTCGTGCGCTACTGGGACCGTCCCGGCGTGGCGGACAAGCTGCGCATCACTGTGGGGACGGACGACGAGAACCGGGCGCTCCGTGGAAGCCTTGCGGGACTCGTGGTCTGAGGAGTCGGGTCGAGGGCGCTCTGCGAGGCCGCTCCCGCGCCTTCTCGTCGCCGGTCTTCCGCCGTCCGGTCCCGTCGCGCTACGCTGGACGTGCGGGCACATCCGCGCGACACGGTCAGGAGGGGAGGCGACGACGATGAGAGATCACGATATGGAGCAGCGGCTGCGCGAACTGGAGACAGCAGGTGAAAGACCTGCTGTTCCATCGGACCGCGGTCAACGTCAACGAAGTGCACGACGAGAAACTCACGCTCGGCGAACGCATGGCCGACGGGCTGGCCAGCGCCGCCGGAAGCTGGCGCTTCATCGGGGTGTTCCTCGCCTTCCTGTTTGCGTGGATGGCGGTGAACGTCGTCGGTGCCGTCTACCATTGGGATCCCTACCCCTTCATCCTGCTCAACCTGATCCTGTCTTGCATCGCCGCTCTGCAGGCGCCGGTCATCATGATGAGTCAGAGCCGTCTGGAGGACAGAGACCGCATCAGGGCCGAGAGTGACTACCAGGTGAACGTGAAAGCGGAGCTACTGCTGGAACATCTCACCACCGAGGTGGAGAACCTAAAGAGAGGGCTGATCTCGCTGGGGGCGCAGGTGGAGGAGCCCGGCGCGGCTCCCACGGAGTCCTAGGAACAAGTCGCGCCCCAGCCGGCCTCGGGACGAGGCCGGCTGGGGCGCTGCGCTCTGCTGCGTTACTCGGCCAGTGCCGCCTCGTCCTCGGGCGTCACCGGTTGCGACTGGATATTGAGCTCCTCCATTGCTTCCTGGAGGTCCTGATCTTCGAGCTCCTCGGGGGGCATGCCCGTCGATTCCTCGATCTTCTGGGCGTCCTGCTGGCTGAGTTTCACGGCTTTCGAGCCGGCGCTAGCCGCCAACACCACAGCTCCGCCGACGATGATCCGTCTCCGCCGGACTTTCCTACGGACGCGCCGCCTCATGGCCCGACGGCCGGGGCCGCCCATTCCTCTGGGCATGGTGTGTCTCCCTTCGTCGGTTGCGTTACCGTTGAACTGAGTGCTGCTAGCCTTCCTCGTCCGCCCGCTCGAGCGCGGCCAATTCCTCGGCTTCATCCGCCGCGAGCAGACCGAGCATGACCAAGTCGCGCGGACGGATCATGTCGCTGGTGATGTTGAAGCCGCCGGCACGCCAGATGGCGTCGCGCAGGGGCACGGCCCAATGATGCTCGATGAGCACGAGGGCGATGGCGGAGTCATTGGGGAGGTCTTCGAGGATGTCCGCCCCGGTCTCATCGGAGAAGATCTCGAGGCCGAGTTCGCCGGCCAGAGCGCCCAATTCGGCTCCGTCCACAAAACCCTCCTCGCCGGCCGCGCCCAGACCGATGAGGGCACCAACCTTGGCGCCGAATTCCACGGACTCATCTTCGGTGAGATTGGCGATGCGCATGATGTTCATGACGCCCTCGGGGTCCTTGTAGAGGGCCAGGGCGTCGATGACCTTGATCGCGTTGCTCTCGCGTAGTCTGGCCAGTTCGTCGAGGGCTTCGCCTCTGAATTCCGGGGAGTCAAATCCGATAACGAGTAGCTGTACCGGTCCGATAGCCATGGTCTTCCTTCCGCTCGTTTGGGGTGCCCTTGCAGAAACGTAGATCTAGGATGCTGATGATACCCAGAATCTCTGTCGCACTAACCCGCGTTCCTCCCTTCGTCGGCCAATGACCCCCGTGGCTCGTCACACGCCCGGATCCCCAGCCGGGCGTCCCGTCCGGCAGAGGTGACCAACAACGACGAGTCGCGGCTACATGCCATCGTCATCCTAATCCCGACAGCGGCATCTCGCCAACACCACAAAGGTGCAATTATGGTGAGGAAGGGACTGCCGGTGCGCCGGGGCTCACAGACCGGCGTCCACTACTCTCTCGTCTGTACCATCAGCTTGAACGAACCGCCCAAGTCGCGCTCGTCCAGGAGGTTGCGGAGCACGGTGGCCTGCCTGTCGGCTTCCAGCGCGTCGAACGGAGGTTCGACCTCACATTCGGTGGCTCCGCTCGTTGCGATCTCGGCGAGCGCCCGCAGTTCATCCTCGGCGCCTCCTGCGCGCAAGAAGTTGCGAGAGGCGGTAAAGAGGATGGTCTCGAAGCCCTCGCGCCGTCCATGCAGATCGAGGGCCGCGAAGTCCACGTCGGCGGTGAGGTCCTGTCTGCCCGCCCGAGCGAGAGGGTCGCCGACCACCTGATGCCTGAAGTATCCCCGGATGCTCCGCCGTCGCCGCGGGCGTCCCTCAGGGCCTCGCCCGGGCAGGGGAGACGGCCCGTCGGCCTCGACCGGATCGGGAAGCCCGAGGAACCAGTCGCCGTAGTCGATATTCACCAGGCTCCCCGAGGGCATGAGCGCCGCCGCCTGTTGCAGGAGCACATGGAGGCCGGGGGATAGCTCCAGGACACCGTCGGAGGTGAAGGCCTGCAGTCGTCGCGGGTCGGCGGTGCTGAAAAGGGAGTCCATCTCGCCCGCCGCTGCGTCGGACAGGTTGCTCCATACGAGCGCCAGGAGCGGGGCCGGTGCGGCGCCCGGGGTTGCACCCACCTCCGCGGCCACCCCCGTCTGCACGTAGGCTTCGCGGGGGCCGGACCCGCCGACGTCGACCAGACGCACGGGGAATGTGTCGAGGAACTCGTTGGCCACCATCACCAGCGGCCGCGTGCCCGCGCAGGCCTCCTCGAGCTCGGAGCCCCATCCGACCTGCCAGCCCGCTGCCACAAACGGCTCCAAGGCTGCCGCCTGCTCTCCCCGCAGGCGGCAGCCTACCTCCACGATGCGGTAGACGACGCGTCCGCGCCACTCCGGCCGTTCCCTTTCCCAGAAAGCCAGGATCCCGGCGGCCAGATGGCCCTCTCCGCCGCCCAGTTCCACGACGCTCGGAGCCGCGACCGACCCGGTCGCGTCCGCCGCGGTGGTCAGCGCGGCGTCAACCAACTCGGTCACCAGCTTGGCCACAGTCCGGTTGAAGAAGGGCGACAGGGCCGGCGCGGTGGAGAAGTCTCCCCGGCGTCGCAGCAGGCGATCGACGCGGCTGTAGTAGCCGAGGGTGGGGTGGGTGAGGGCGATCTCCATGAAGCGCGCGAAGGTGACCCGGCCGCCTTCGGCGGCTATCACCTCAGCTACGGAGGCGGGAGGGAGGAGGGGGGGAGTGTGCGGATCCAGGGCGGTAGCCATGTCTGGAGTATAGCCCTGGCGGGGGCTTGGCAGCCGCGCGTCCCGTCCCGGCGAGGGTCGCGCGGTCACTCCCGCGCAGGCCGGGGCGCGGCGCGACGTGGTGGCAGCCGACGTCTTGCCGCCGGGAGGTCATGCTTTGCGCGCCGGCTGGGTATATGCGGGACACCGGACATCTCCGGGTCGAAGTCGACCGCTCCCCGGAAAGGAACAGCCATGGCAGACAAGGACGAAACAACCGCGTGGACAGGCCACGACCTGTACGACGAGGATGGCGACAAGATCGGCACCGTGGAGGATGTCCGCTACGGCGACATCACCATGGGGCTCAAGTGGCTGGTGGTGAAGAGCGGGCTGCTGGGGACCAAACAGATCCTGGTGCCGGCGGCCGAGGTGCGCCACGAGGGCGAACGTCTGGTGGTGTCGTACGACAAGGACTTCGTCAAGCACGCCCCGCAGGCCACGCACGACGACTACGTGCTCGAGGAAGAGGAACGGGCGGTCTGCGCCTACTACGGCTTCGACTATGCGCGGTCGGTGAGTCAAGGCGAGGACGGTTGCGTGGAGGGCGACGAAGAGAAAGCCGACGCCGCGGGGTGATCACCGGCCTCGTCACCGGCGTTCTTCCGTGCGAGGCCCAGGTGGCTGAGTGGGTTGAGTCGGCCATGGGGCTTCCGCGGGTGATGACCCACTAGACGAGGAGGGAGGGCCCCACTTCTTGGCGACCTGCGAGGCTGCCCACCTTCGGTTTGGCCGGTCTCCGTAAACCGGCGGGCTGTTGTATTGTTGAATCAGCTCCATGACCGGAGCGCAGGCGCCTCGCCGTCATATTTGGAGGCCTCTCATGAGGACAGATAGAGCGTCGTTCGGAGGAGTGGGCGGGTTCATCGGGTTGCTCACGGCGGTCGCCGGATTGCTTGCGGCCGCGGTCATCGCGCTGGGGTCGCCGGCGACTGCGGCTGCAGCGTCCACGCTCGAATCGCAGGGTGTCTTCTACGGGCCTCTGCCGTGGACCTGGGAAGCGGAGATGCTTCCCGTCGAACCCAACGCATACGAGCCGGAGGTCTCGGCCGACGAGGAGTTCGTGGCCTGGAGCATGTGGGACACGGTTCTGCTTTTCGACCTGCAGTCGAGGGAGACGTCGACGATCTACTCGGGTGGAGCCAGGGTCTACAGTCCGCCCAAAGTCAGCTCCCCTACCGTGGTCTGGAAGACCGGAGGGCGCTTCGACCCAGGCCGCGTGTGGGTCTACGACCTCTATGGCGGTGAGACCACCGCGCTTCCCCACTCGGCCCACTCTTTCGATGTCTATCACGGGTATGTGGTGTGGGCGGGCGAAGACGGCGTGTATCTCTTCGAGAACTACACCGGTGACATCACGCCCATCAGCGATGACGAGATGGTCGAACAGGTGCGCATATTCGGTCGTCATGTGGTGTGGGAGGCCCGTACTGACGGGGGAGACCCGCAGGACGCAGATTGGGACAGCCGCGAGATCTTCCTCTACGACCTGGACAGCAAGGAGACCCGGCGCCTCACCGACAATGCCGTGTTCGACGGCAACCCGGACCTGAGCGACGCCTACGTGGTCTGGGAGGGCGGGCCCGAGGCGGATGAGTCGAGCCACGAGATCTTCTGCTACGGGATCTACTCGCGGCAGACCACGCAACTCACCGTCGACGACGCCAGCGACGCCCTACCCCGGATCTACCGCGAGACGGTGGTGTGGACCAAGGACCCGGACCTCTTGACGGACGGCGTGGGCATCTTCGTCCATGACCTGAGGGCGCAGCGGACCACGCAGATCACGGCCGGTGGGGGCTCTCGGCCCACGCCGGTCATCTCGGAAGGGCTGATCGCCTGGGGCGCCAACGCCGCGGTCGATCCCGCGGTGGGTAACGACGTCTTCGTGTACGACCTCAGCAGCGAGAGCACCGCCCAGATCGCGCGCTGGTCGGCGGACGAGCCCATGCCGGCCATCAGCGGCGACCGGGTGTTCTGGATGGAGTGGGTGGACGATGGCTACGGCCTCCTCATGGCCGAGCACACCTGGAACATGCCCGACGTGGTGGAGTTCGAGACGCCCTACTGGTGGGCCATCCAAGCGCTGGCCGGCAGGGACATCATGCACGGGTATCCCGATGGCACCTTCCATCCCGACCGCCCCGTGACCCGGCAGCAGTTCGCCAAGATGCTCGCCAAGGCCACGAACCTTCCGGTGAGCATGGCCGACGTCTGTCCCTTCCCGGACGTATCCAAGGGTCTCGACTGGTCCGATGCCCTCTACCCCGATCGTTACATCGGCGCCGCCGCCAAGGCCGGGCTCATCTTCGGCTATGCCGACGGCAGATTCCGGCCCACCAGTGGCGTCAGCCGGGCACAGGCGGTCAGCATGGTGGTGCGCGCGGCCCAGAAGCTGTACCCCGGTCTTCTGCAGACGCCGCTCAGCGGGTACCGGAGCGATTGGGGGGATTTCGACCCCACTCACGCGGCCAATGCGCGCAGGGCCGAATACAACGGACTGTTGTGGCTGGAGTTCCTGGAGGATCTCGATCCCTTCGCGCCCATGACCCGGGGGGAAGTGGCCAACGTGCTCTACGAGTACGTTGAACTGGCCCGGAGAGGCCCCGTCCCCTCGCCCGGTCCCGCCGGTCCCACTGCGGCTCAGATCGGCGCGGCCATCCTGGGTGACCAGCCGCAGATCCCGCCCGAACTCTTCATCCTGCAGGACTACCGCGTGTCCGGGGATTGGGCGGCGGCCCTTATCCTGTGGAAGCACTACGAGGGCGCGAAGGTGGTCCTGCGGCGCATAGACGGCGCCTGGACCGTGTTCCTATTGGGAACGGGCGCCACTCCAGAGGACTACGCGGGCAAGGGCCTCCCCGGGGAGCTTATCCAGTTCCTCTGGTAGGAACGATCCAACCTTTCGGCGCCGGCAAATTGCGGGGCTGCGGACGGCAGTCCGGGGCCCCGTCTCACATGCAGGGGCCGCCGCAAGGCGCGGCAGCCACGGGCGGGCCCGGCGCCGGCGCCATCTTGCGCCGTCGGCCCGGTCTCCGCAGCCGGCTTAGTCGAAGTCCGGCGACGGACAGGAGAAGATGCAGGCTCCGCACTGCGGCACGAAGGTGAACTGCTGCAGGGCGGCATCGAAGGGGTGCACGTCGGTGGAGCGCATCGCGGCTCGCAGGTCGTCTTCGCTGGGGTCGGCCGGCATGGGGACCTCTGTGCGGCGGTAGCCCCCCTCGGGGAAGGGCCATTTGCATCTCACCTGGTGGAGGCGGGCGTAGGTGGACGTCGCTCCGTCGATCTCCAGAGACACCCTACCGCTCATGGCCTTCGTGGGGCAGGCTTTGATGCAGGCGTGCCCGCAGACCTCGGGGCGGCAGAGCGCAGGCTCCGTGTGCATGGGCGACGGTTCGAGCGCTGCGTCGGTGACGATCGACACCAATCTCTGCCGCGGCCCGAACTCGGGGGTGAGCAGGAGTCCGCTGTAGCCGAACTGACCGAGCCCCGCCGCCACGGCCGCGTGCCGGTGGGAGAAGTCGGCCCTGGTGCCGAACTTGTAGTTGATGCCGGTGGGCGGGAAAGGCAGGGCCTTGAAGCCCCGCTTCTCCAGCAGCCGCGCCACCCGCGTGGCCGCCGAGGACAGATCCCAGTTCATCACCGGGTAGCCGTACCACATGTAGGGGCTGAGGGTCTTGCCCTCCTCCTCGTAGTGGCCGGCGACATCGATGGCGGCGTCCAATATCTTCTTGGCCAGTACGACGACCGACCTGGCCGAGGGCATGTAGTCCGTGGGGCGGGCGCCCTCGGGCCCCTCCGCAAGCCGCCCCGCTGGGGCCACGCCCACCAGATCGATATCGGAATCCAGCGCCAGGTCGCGCAGGCTTCGTGTCAAGTCGGAGTCACAAGGCTCGATCATTGTTCACCTCGCCGGGTTCAATCGTGTGACACATCCCTAGGTCGTGGGCGCCGCCCGTCGATGAACCAGGCGGCCACCGCGCTCACCAAGAATACCGCTGCCGCGAGCAGGTACGGTGTGCCGTAGGACGAGGAGGCGTCGGCCAACAGGCCGCCCAGATAGGGGCCCACCGCCTGTCCGACCCCGAAGAAGATGGTGACCAGGCCGATGGACGCCGCCGCCACCCTGGGGCCGAAGTGGTCTCCGCATGCCGCGCCCACCAAGCCGGGCATGCTGAAGCCGCCCGATCCGAACATGACCGCCGCCACGAACAGGGCCACGGTCCCGGGACGAAGACCGAACAGCAGGGCGGCCACCGCCTCGAGCAGTAGCGTGATGGCCACGGCGCGTCCCCGGCCCAAGCGGTCCGACACCAGACCGAAGACCAGGACGAACACGATGGCAGCGAGGCCGGCGGCCAAGAACATATAGCCGGCCACCGCGTCGCTGTAGCCAAGGTCGCCGATGAGTCTTCGCTGGAAGAACGTGAGGAAGGTTATGAAGGCGAAGCCGTAGAGTAGATAGACGATGCCCAGGTGCCATGCGTAAGCGGAGCGCACGATCCCGGCGAACTCGCGAAGGATCCGCGTGTCGGTGCGCGGGGAAACGGCGTCTGGTCGGGGCGGCCGGTCTCGAAGCATGATCGCGGTCAGCACGGCCGTGAAGGCGGCCACCGCCGCGAAGAAGTACCATACCGTGCGCCAGCCATCGTCCCCACCAGATTCGAGGATGTAGGGGACCATGACTCCGACCACCACCAGACCCAGGGCGGCTCCCGAGGAGACGACTGCCGACGCCAATCCCAGTTGGCGCTTCTGGAACCAGGCCGCCATGAGCGCCAGGGCCGGGGTGAGCACCAACCCGTTGCCTATCCCGGTGAGCACTCGGGCGGCGGAGGCCGTCACCAAATCCGGCGAGAGACCGGTGAGGAGCATGCCTACCGCCGTGATGACGATCCCAATGCTCATGACGATGCGGGAGCCGAACTTCGAGGCCAACAGGCCGCCCACGAGGGCCATGGCCATGTAAGCCACCAGATTCCAGGAAGCGAGCGAACCGGCGGCGGCGCCGCTCAGGCCGAGTGCCTCCTGCATGGAGGGAAGTACGGCGCTGTAGCCAAAACGCCCGAAGCCCAGGGATCCGAAGACGCCCAAGAACGCCGTTCCCAGGATGGTCCAGCGGTAGCCGGCTTTGGATGTGGGCAGCATGCCGCCTCTCCGGTTGTTGTCAGCAGGTGGTCGGCTATTGCGATGCAGTCGAACCTTTATAGCAGCCCTGCTCCGCCCGGTCCTGCTCTTCGCGGCCGAGCGTCGTCATGTTGAGCGGCTTTGAGGGTAGAATCTGGCCGAGGCGCACACACGAGGGAGGTGACCGATGGACGACTGGGATGTCAAGACCATAGTGCTCGGCTACGACGGTTCCGAGGGTGCCGAGCGGGCGGCGGCTCTGGCATCAGCATTGGCGCGCCAGAACGAGGCGCGGATCATCGTCGTCACCACCTTCCATTTTTCGTATTCCCTCGATGCCATGGGGGAGAAGGCCGAGCACGCGGCCAAGGAAGCCGAGGCCGTGGCCGACGCGTTGGTGTCCAGACTGCGTGCGGAAGGCGTGGAGGCAGAGTCAGAGGTTCTCGACGGGCAGGCCGGCGAGGTCCTTCTGCGCGCGGCCGAGACCCATGGTGCCGATCTTGTCGTCGTGGGCCGGCGGGGCCACGGGGCTGTGGCCTCGCTGCTCTTGGGGTCCACGTCCGAGTTCGTGGTCCGTCGGGCCAAGATACCCGTGCTGGTGGCGCACTAGTCCAGAGCCGGCCCCGCGGGTCTAGCTACTCATGCGAGCACGGTGTCCGCGCCCCCCGCGCCGGGCGGCCCGTGATGTCGCCCTCCACACAATCTTGTTTGACTTGAGAGCCCTCCGCGCTCAGAATGGGTAACCGTAGCCCGCGTAGCCGCGGGCTCGCGAGAACGAAGAACGACGATGTGGAGGGGATGGCATGAAACACAAGAGATTGGGTCTACTGCTTCTTCTATCGGCCTGCCTGGCGTTGGTGCTGGCACTTGCCGCGTGCGGTTCGCCCGAGACCGAGACCACCGAGACCACGGCCGCGCCCACCGAGACCACCTCGGCACCGGATACCACGGCTCCGCCCGCGAGCGAGTCGACCGACACGACGGCGGCTGCGGGCGTACCGGACTTGGGCGACTTCGAGTTCTCGCTCTCCGTACACGACCCGGCAGTGTCCAACAACACGCAGTTCTGGCAGAGCTGGGCGGACCAGATCTTCGAAGCCACCGACGGCCACGTGAAGATCGTCATCTATCCCAGCAGCCAGCTGGCCGCAGCCCCCGACGTGGGTGAGATGGTCGAGACCGGCGGCGTGGACATCGGCTGGCTGTTCACCCCCTTCTACCCCGGACAGTTCCCGCTGACCGAAGTGGCGAGCATCCCCGGCGTGGGCTTCGACGACGGCTCTCTGGCCACGAACACGCTCTGGGACCTCTACGAGAAGTACCCCGAGTTGCAGGCTGAGTGGGGCCGCTACAAGCTCCTTAACATGTACGGCATCCCGGCCTCCATCTTCGGCACCGTGGGCAAGCCCATCGCCGCGCCTGAGGACGTCAAAGGCATGGTGCTCCGTTGCCCCGCCGGCCTTGTGACCGATTTCGTCACCAGCCTCGGCGGTAGCCCGGTCATGATGGCTCCCCCGGACATGTACGAAGCTCTGGAGAAGAGCAACATCGCCGGCTACGTCTTCGAGCCCGCCGGCATCCAGAACTTCAAGCTGCAGGAAGTCACCGACTACTACACCGACATGCCCATCTACATCGGCGTGTTCGGTCTGGTCATGAACCTGGACAAGTGGGCCTCGCTGCCTCCGGAATACCAGGCCATCATGGAGAGCTTCTCCTATAGGGAAGGCTCGTTGGCCGCCTCCGCCGACATGCAGGAAGCGGCCGACGGCGGCCACCAGGCCTTCATCGACGCCGGTGCTGAGTGGGTCACGCCCGACGCCGCTGCGCTGGAGGGTTTCGGCGCCGTAGCCGACGAAGTCGCCGCCACGTGGCCCGGCAAGGTCACCATCGAGGGCTTCGACGCGAACGCCTACATGGCGGACGCGCTCGCGATCCTCGAGAGCTACAAGAAGTAATCCGAGACGGGTCCGCGGGTGGAGCCGGGACGGGCCGCACGGCCCGTCCGGCTCCACCCGCACTATGCTCCGACCGGTATGACCGTCTGTAGTCCGCTCACGGGCTGATCGAGGAGGAAACGGTACCCAGTGGACCCTGCAGTCATAGGCTTGATAGGCATCGGCGTCTTCTTGGCGCTGATATTCCTGGGCATGAACATCGGTCTGGCGCTGCTCATAGTGGGCTTCGTGGGCTACGCCGCCATCCTCGATCCCGCCGCCGCCATCGGCATGCTGCGCAAGGTGCCTGCCACCCAGGCGAGCACCTACGCGTTGATCGTCATACCGCTGTTCATCATGATGGGCAACTTCGCCTTCCAGGCCGGACTGTCGGCCAGCCTCTACAAAGCGGCCAACGCCTGGCTGGCCCGGCTGCCGGGTAGCCTGGCCTCGGCGACGATCGCCGCCTCGGCTGGTTTCGGCGCCATCTGCGGATCCTGCGCCGCCACCTGTGCCACCATGGGCACCATCTCGCTGCCGCAGATGCGCAAGTACGGCTACGCTGACCGCCTGTCCACCGGGGCCATCGCCATGGGGGGCACGCTGGGCATCCTCATACCTCCGAGCACGCCCATGATCATTTACTGCATCATGGCTGAGGAGTCCATCGGCTCGCAGTTCATCGCCGGCATCCTGCCCGGCATCATGCTGGCCGCCCTCGCCATCGCCACCATCGTCATCATGGTCAAGCTCAAGCCCTCCATCGCGCCCGCACCCGGCCACTCCACCTGGAAGGAGAAGTTCTCCTCTCTCACCGGCCTCTGGGGCGTGGTCCTGCTCTTCGGAGCGGTTCTGGGAGGCATGTTCTCGGGCTTCTTCTCTGTGAACCAGTCGGCTGCGGTGGGAGCCTTCCTGGCCATTCTCCTGTGCGCGGTCAACAGGACGCTCAACTGGGGCACCTTCAAGGTGGCCATGAAGGACACGGTCAAGACCTTCGCCATGATGTTCCTCATCATCATCGGGGCCAGCGTGTTCGCCAACTTCCTCACCGTCACCAAGATGCCGCTGGCGCTGGCCGACGCCCTGCAGTCCATGGACGTGTCGTTCGGCGTGGTGCTCATCATCATGACCGTCATCTACATCATCCTGGGCATGCTCATGGACGAACTGCCCATGATCCTCCTGACGGTGCCCATCTTCCTGCCCATCGTGCAGAGCTACGGGGTGGACTTCATCTGGTTCGGTATCTACATCATCCTGGTGATGGAACTGGGGGCCATCGCACCGCCGGTGGGGCTCAACTGCTTCATCATCCAGGGGATAGCCAAGGACATACCCCTATCCACCATCTACAAGGGCGCCTTACCCTTCGTGCTCACCATCCTGGTGGCCATCATCCTCATCTACTTCTTCCCGCAGATAGTCCTCTTCCTGCCGAATCTACTCTAGGAGGGGAGGCGGCGATGATGCTGAGAATCGGACATGTGATAGACAGGATCACCCTGGGTGTGAGCATGGTCAGTTACGCGGGCGTGCTCGCCATCATGCTGCTCAACGTGGGCGACGTCTTCTGGACCAAGGCCTTCACCGCCCCCATCACGGGCGCTTACGAGATCACCGAGGTGCTGCTCCTGTGCACGGTGATGGCTTCCTTCGCCTACGCCCAGTCGCAGAAGGCGCACATCAACATGGGCATGATCATCAGGCGCTTCCCGCGCCCCCTGGGACTGGGCATCTTCTCGCTCATGGGGCTGCTGTCCGCGGCCACGGCCGGGGCGGTGGGCTATGCCGCTGTCCTGCAGGCCCAGTCGGCTATGGAGAGGAACGCGGTCACCGCCGTGCTGAACATCCCCCTCTTCCCCTTCTACTATGTCGAGGCCATCGCCATGTTCATTTTCGCGGCCGTCCTGCTCTACGACGCCGTGCTGGCCGCCGTGGCCATCCGCAACAAGGAGTACGCGGAGGTGGTCATCTCCACCTGGGCGTAGGCTTTTCGTCTGACGACAAGGCTTGTCCTCCGGCCGGAAGCAGGCATATAGTGATGTGCGGGCCGCATCGCGGCTCGTCCTATGCAATGCGACTGTGGGAGGCGAGATGTACGGAAGCGGGCGTATCAAGCGTGGCAGATGGTGGGTGCTGGTAGTCGTCCTCGTGATGGCCGTTCTCGCGACCCTCATGGTGGCGGGGTGCGGCGGCGACGATCCCGCGGCCGACGGCTCATCGACCACGGCGTCGTCCTCTTCTGCCTCCAGTGCGGCGCAGTCGGGCGGCGACGGCGCCATGCTTGCCGAAGAGATCCTAGGCGCGTTCGACGAACTGGTGGCCGAGGTGTCCGGATTGGCCACTCCTAAACCGGAGCCGGCCACGCTCAAGCCACAACTGGACGAGCTCTACGCGTCGTACCTGCCCATCATGACCGCGCTCAACGCCAGGTACCTGGCCCTGCGCGACTCCGACGAGACCGCCTTCCAAGACTGCAACCGCTTCATCTCCGACAACCGGCCCCAGCGCGTCAGCGCCAAGGACAACGCTCTCGCTGAACCCGTGAAGTACTACAACTTCGATCTGGGTGACCAGGAGATGGTGGTGCTGATCACGGAGAAGCCGGTCGAGCTGTTGGACGTGGCGGTGAACCAAAACTAGCCTACCGGCTAGGAGCGCAGCCGCTCAGCCATAGCCTCCGCGATGTCGGCCGCCTCGTATGCATAGAGGTCTCCGTTCTCCCTCGTGGCCGCGGCGGGGTCGCCTATGTGCCCGTCAGGTGACAGCTCTCTCCAGCGGCCGCTCCTCTCGGCCTCCACGAACTGGCGCAGAGTCTCGGGCGCGGCCACGATGCCGGTGTGGTCCATATCAGCGGGCAAGGTGCCCGGGGCCCAGCGCATGACGAGGCTGGTCTCGCGCTCGCCGGCGTGCACGTCGAGTCCGGTGCTTCGCGTGAGTCGTTCCCGGGCCGCGGTCGTGTCCGGCGAGTCATCCACGTACAGGGTCTCTGTATCCAGCAGGGGGAAGGGCCCTTTGAAGGCCGCTTCGTACCCGGCCACGACGAGGTCCTTGATCAGCCCGCCCAAGACGTATGTCACTGTGAAGCCGCCGTCCCGCAGTCCCTCGATCACCTGCACGATGGCCCGGTTGTGTTCGCCATCACCGTGATGATTGACGATGAATTGGCGCCGAAACCCCCAGCGAGCGTAGTTCTCGAGGATCTGGGTGAGGATCTTGACCATGGTCTCGGGTTCGACCGTGAGCGATCCCGGGAACATGCTGGTCGTGGTGTTGAGCCCGAAGTAGTAGGGTGGGGCGATCTGGCAGGCGATACCTCTATCGCGCAGGCCCGCTTTCACCAGGTGGCTCAGAACGTGGGCCCCGTAGATGTCGGTTGCGAGGGGAAGATGCCTGCCGTGCTGCTCCACCACCGCGACCGGGACGAGCAGAGGCTGGTTCTCCCGCCCCGCCGCCTCCACGGCCGGCCAGGTCATGTCGGCGATGGTATCGGCGAAGATGGAGTAGCCGGGTTCGAACATGCTCATGGGCGGCTTTGGCCGTTGTCTGCGCTCAACGGTGCCGTATCTTCCCTGTCGAGAAGCATGGGTGACAGATGATCGCACATCCACTCTATGTACAGAGGACAGCGCTCCGCCGCTTCGCTCTTTCTGAAGGCATCGAGGCCTTCGGGTGATCTGATGTCATGACCGGTCAACTCCCTGCAGGTACAGGCGCCGAACTCCTGCTCGAAAGCATAGATGAGCTCCTTCAAGCCGGTCTGCGCGGAGGCCACCGCGTCAGAGTCCACCGAGGGCGCAAAGTAGTCACGCAGGCCAAGGGCCAAGGCCGACCCCGTGATAGCGCCACACGTGCCTCCCATGCCGCCGACCCCGCCGCCCAGGTAACGGGCGGCGGCGATGATGTCCCGGTCGGAAGCCAGGACACCCATGGCGAAGTCGACCATGGCCTGCGCACAGTTGATATGGTCCGGCCCCTTGTCGTTGAAGCGGGCCATCGTCTCCGCCTTAACCTGATCGTCGGGAACTCGGGTCATGGATGTCCTCCTGATGTTCGTGGCCTTGGCCGCGGCAGACCCAGGAAGGCTGCCGGTCATCTATTCTAGACCTTCCTCTCCGCGGGGATTCACTCGTACTGGGTGCGCGCCTGGTGTGCCCTCCGCCTTACAGGGTTCTTATCCTGCTGGGGGTAGACTGCTGGCAGACATAGGCTGTCTTCGCCTCGCGCCCAATCTTGATGGCGGGGGGAGCCGAATCGCGAACGTGGCAGGTAGGATGGCCACAGACAGGAGGCTCTATGGAGGTGCGAAACATCGTGAGACACAAATGGGTCGTTCCCGTTGCCGCTCTGATCCTCGTCCTCAGCATCGGCGCGGGCGCATGGGCGGCTACGGACAGCACCGACAGCTCGACCCAGTCCGCGCAGGACGCTACGGAAGCCGACTGCGGTGTCGACGAGGGCATGCGCGGCATCCGTGGCCACATGCGGGGCCCCTTTGGTGACAGGGCGGCCGGCGAGGGACAGCGCGACGAGATGCGTGCCAACATGCAGGAGCGACTGGAGAGCTATGTCGACTCGCTGCGCAGCAAGCTGTCGGCCGAGGAACAGCAGCAGCTTGACACCCTGCTCGAGCAGTTGAAGACCAAACGCGAGGCTTTGGACAGAGCCGCGGACGACATGCGGCAGACCGTTGAGGAATTGCGTGATCTGCTCGCGCCCTATCGGACGAACAGCAATGATGCCGGCAGCGGTACCGACGGTGGAGCGAGTGGCACGACGGCCACCACGACGCCTTCAGGTACGTCCACCGTGTATCAGTAGACGACCAGACTACCTCTCATCCTCTCACGCGGCGCGCGGGCCCCAGGGCCCGCGCGCCGCGTGTTCTTTCTAGCAACCCTCTTCCAGCTTCTCCACAAACTTGAGTAGGTAGGTCGCCACCGACCCCACCGCGATCACCGCGCCGACCATCACCAGGCCGAGCGCGAACGAATAAGTCTGCCCCATGACGCCGATCGCAATGGGTAGTAGACCGCCGCCGAGGATGAAGGCAAGAGGTGTGCACAGCGCTGTGGCTATGCTGCGGAACGTCGGTTGCACGATGTTCGATAGGGCCTTGAAAGCCGGTGGGAACGCGCCCACAGCAAAGGCCGCCACCACCACGATGCTGACGAGCATGGCCGCGCCGGTCAGTAGGCCCGTGAAGACGATGCCCACTCCGGCCACGAAGAGGAAGATCGTCATGGAGAGTTTCGTGCCGATGCGGTCGGTGATCCATCCGGAGACGAAGACCATGCCCAGGGGGGCGATGTTGGCCAGGCCGAGGAAGGCGCTGGCGGCACCGATCGTCATGCCTCTCTCTTCAGTCAGATACAGAGGGAGCATGCTGAAGACGCCCACCTGTGCTCCCATGGCCAGGGCAAAGAGAAAGATCATCACCCAGAAGGAGCTCAACTTCACAACGGGACCCACCATCCTGGGGCTGGGCGGGTCGCCAGGGAAGTAACCGACGCCTCGGAAGGCGATGAACAGCAAGCCGAGCAGCAGGCAGAGGCCGGCGATCCAGAGAAGGGTGGTCTGCCACGAGAACCAGGAGAGGAGGACGGCCGCCAACAGGCCGCTGGCCACGAGGCCCAGGGGTGGTCCCAGTTGTTGTACCGACAGAGCCTTGCCCCAGTCCTCCTGTCGGACCATGGCCGTGATGGTCGCTACCGAAGACGGGACCTGGACGGCGGCAAAGAAGCCCAAGACGATGAGGGCCGCCTGCAGGTGCCAGACCGACACGGCGAAATGCGCAGCCACCAACGTGGCCGCCGCGCCGAACACTGACGTGAAGATGGCTCCTCTGTGCGTGAACCGGGCAGAGATCAGACCGGCGCTCCAGGACCCTGCAAGGCCACCGATGGCTCCCAGGAAGAAGAGGGCTCCGGCCTGTCCCGAAGTGAGGGGGATGTCCTCGCTTATGGTGGGAAGAAGCGGCGAGAATATGAAGCGGCTGACGAAACCGACGAAGAACAGGAGGGTGAGAAAGATCACGGTGCCCGTCACTGCTCTGAACGGTCTTGGGGTGGGACAAGCTTTGGCCATGGGAGAAGAGTAGCATGGGCGGTCCGGGAAGCAGTCGCTACAGGGCGAACACGGTTTGCCTGCCACTGACGCAGGCGAATAGAGTCGGCGTCCAGAATCCCTCGTGCGGCGACGGCCTTACCGGATCTCGTCGGGCAGCAGCGGCCTGAAAGAGAGGTTGTAGTCCTGACCCGCGCTTTCCCAAATGGTGATCTGAGTGGCTTCGGCCAACAACGGTCTCAGTGTCTCCAGGTCGGTGCCGGTCACCGTCAAGCGTCTGTATCCCTCCGGCTGTACCGCCTCTCCTGCGGTCTCCAGATCTTCCAGTGGCCACTCCAGGCGGTTGGGCTGTACATCGGTCGGGTCGGAGCTGGCGGCCGGGTTCGTCGGCCGACTGAAGACGTCCAGCGTCTCGAACGCGTAGGGCTCCCACACGATCTCTCCGGCCTCGAAGGTCGTGAGGTCCATCAGTCTGGCTCGGAAGTCGGATACCGCCGCGCGCGCCTGCAGTTGCTCCATGCTCAGACCTCCGGCCCCCTCTTCCATACCCAGCGCGTAGATCTCGCTCCGGTAGGTCTGCCCCTCCGCGTTCACGGTGAAGACGGTGGTGCCGACGTCGGTGATGCCCGGTTGTCCGTAGTCGAACGTGGGATCGAACAAGCCCGCCTCACGCGCAGAGTCCAGGATCTCCTGGATGGCCTCCTCAGATATGGGGGCGGTCTGCAGGTTGGGCAGTGCAGGACCTGGATAGATGGCGGGCATGGGTCCCGTCTCGATCACGCGGCCGTCCCCGTAGAGTGAGAACTCAGGCACCATGGTCAGGTTGTACTCGACTGGAACGAAGCCTCCCACCGTCTCCATCCTCAGCACCAACTCATCCGCATCTTCGGGGTGGGCGAGCCCTCGGGTCTGGGTGCCGGAGGTCGCCGTGGTCTCACCATCATCCCCGCTGATGCTCCCTGATCCCGAGGAGCCGCAGCCGGTCAACGCAATGACGGCCCCGAAAAGCGTGATGTAGGCCGCGATAGTCATAGCCGATCGCAGTGAAGGGCGGGCCACAGACCCCCGAACCAAGTCGCCTCGCAGACTCATCGCTCCCCCTCCCGCACAGACGTGGACAACACTCACAGCACTCGCAACACTCGACTACGTTCGACATTCCTCGGCGCAACATCAGTTCCCCCGCTGCCGGGCGACCCAAACCACCGGACACAGGAGTAGCGCTTCAGCCGAGAGTCCTGACTATGGAAGATGGCTCACGAATGCGATATCGGTTTCTGCGAGTGGTAGCATGGCTTTCGCGGCGGTGGCCCTCGAAGAGGAGCGCATGTGATCGAGGTGCTGACCATTCAGGAGCTTGAGCGGGTGAGTGGGGTCCCGAGGACCACCATCCACTACTATCTTCGCCAGGGTCTTCTGCCGCGTTCCCAGAAGACCGGGGTCAGCCGGTCACTGTACACCGAACGGCATGTGGAGCTGCTGGGGCGGATCGCAGAACTCAAGAAGACCGGTCTGACCATCGCCCAGATCGAGGCGGAGTTGCAGCAGCAGGTCGACGAGGCCAATGAGACTACGGTGGACTTGGCGGCTCAGGAACGCCAACGCACCCACGACCGCATCCTGACTTTGGCGACTCAGGAGTTAGTCGCCAAAGGATACAAGAACACCCACGTGACGAGCATCATGCGTCGGCTGGATATCACGGCGACTCTCTTCTATAGCCACTTTCCCAGCAAGCGGCGACTCATGGCCGAGTGCGTGAGCGTGCTCATGGACTACAGCCTGGCCTACTCCGACGAGATGACCGCCTCCCTCGACGACCCGGCTGAGCGCCTGCTGTGGGATGTGTACGGCCAGGCGAACGTGTTCGAGTTGGGGCTGGCCGCTTTCGCCGCCATCCGCGCGGAGGGCGTGGAGGATGACGAGGAGTTGTGCACTTCTATCGAGGATGGGTTGGCGGGTGCCGTGGAGCGCATCAGGAAAGAACTGACCACTTCATCGGGCGCCGACACCAAGCAAGGCACGCCCGATGAACTCATCGCGCTCAGCCTGTTCGGCGCCTTCGAGCGGACGGCCATGCCCACCTTCTCCGGCAGGACGTTTACGCGCACCGAGGTGCTCCGGGCCCGTTTGTGGCTCTTCCTGGCGGCTCAAGCGGCCCGCAACGGAGAGATAGACATCGAATCACGCGTGGCCACGTACGACGGACTCATCGCCAGACTCGCCGGCCGACCGCTGCCCTTGCCACCTCGGCTACAGGAGCGCTAGCAAATCTCCTTAGCACTTCGACAGTTCGGACCATAGTGGCTAAACTGCCGATGAACATTTCGCAAGGAGTATCCGCTTGAAGCCACCTACCATGGCCCGTGCCCATTGCCCTGCGCATCCCGGTGCGTGGTCCTGTTGCAGCCGGGTAGACCGCGAGCGCGTGCCGGCATGATGCAGTCGGCCCAGGTGAACGACAGGTCGGCCGAGCAGCGCAGGCTGGGCTCCAAAGGTCTGATCGCCTTCATCACCATGCTGGCGGCTTTCATCCCCCTGTCGACCGACCTGTATCTGCCTGCCCTCCCCACCATGTCGCAATACTTCGGCGTGCCGGAGTATCAGATCAATCTCACCCTCATCTTCTTCTTCGTCTTCTACGCCATCTCCATGGTCTTCTGGGGCCCCATCAGCGACCGCTACGGGCGTCGCCCGGTCATCATCGTGGGCCTGTTCCTCTACACGATCGCGGGCGCTCTGTGTGCCGCCGCCCCCAACGTGTTTCTCCTCGTGGTTTTCCGCGTGGCGCAGGCTGTGGGGGCCGGTGCTGCCACAGCCGTATCCAATGCCATCGTCAAAGATGTCTACCGGGGTAGGAAACGTGAGTCGACCCTGGCTCTCGTCCAATCGATGACCGTCATCTCTCCGGCGGTCGCTCCCATGGTGGGAGCCCTCCTGCTCACTCTCACATCCTGGCGGGGGACCTTCGTAGCCCAGGCCGTTCTGGGCGCGGGGGTGTTGATCGCGTCGTTCGCGTTCGTGGAGACGGTCCAAGTTAGGACCGTCGGGGGGGTGTCCTCTTCTCTCCGTCGCCTTGGCGTCGTGGCTCAGAACAAGACCTTCGTGACCCTGCTGCTGACCTTCGGTCTATTGAGTGTCGGTGGCATGGCCTACATATCGTCGTCATCGTATATCTACCAGGAGACCTTCGGCGTCAGTAGTCTGGCGTTCAGCCTCTTCTTCGCCATCTTCGCCGCCGGGATGGTGGTGGGGCCCTTCGTGTACATGCGTTTGTCGAGGTCGTTCAAACGTACCGCCATCGTCGCGGGTTGCTTCGGAGTGAACATCCTGAGTGGCGTGCTCATCCTTCTCGTGGGGGGGCGGGGACCCTGGGCGTTCACGCTGGCGCTGATGCCGTTCGCTGTGTCCATCAGCTGCATCCGACCCCCGGCCACCTATCTCATGCTTGATCAGCACGAGCACGACGCAGGCTCGGCCTCAGCGCTGATGGGTTCGTCTCACATGATCATGGGCAGCATCGGGATGGTGATAGTCTCCCTGCAGTGGGGCGACCGGGTGCAGATGATCGGTCTGCTGTACGTGGCCATCGGCCTGCTCTGCGGGGCGTTGTGGCTCAGGGTGGCCGTGCCTCTCCTGCGCAAAAAGAGTGAACAGACGCGTGCAGAACAGATCGTCCCGCGGGAGGGGACTGAGGAAGGATAGGAAGCGAAAGCATGTTGCGCACCACGCTCATCGTCCTCGAACTCATCATCGGCGTCGCTGCCGTAGGCGGCGGTGTGTACGCTCTGACGGGTGCCCCGTCCGTGCCGCGGGAGTACCTCAAAGGGACGCCCTTCCGCTCCTATCTTGTGCCCGGGTTGGTATTGATCGTCATCGTGGGGGGGAGCATGTTGCTCGCGGCCACTCTCCTCATCCTGGAGGTCGGGTGGGCCCGGGTGGTCTCCCTGGAGGCGGGTGTCATCCTCGTGGCCTGGATAGGGATGCAGGTCTCGATGATCGGCTATCGGCACTGGCTGCAGCCGGTGATGGGCGCCTTGGGACTGGCGATAGTGGTGCTGTCGTTCCTCCTGCCCTCTCCGGGCTGAGGCCTCGGCTAGCCCGGCGGTCGGCCGGGCTTACGTTGCGGGATCAGCTCTACTCCTCCGAAGACGGAGGGATGGTGAGCAAAGCGAAGCCCGTGGCTGCGTCCACCTCGCGCCGGGCCTGGGCTTCACTGATCTCGATCAGGATGACTTCACCGATGAGCCACGTGGCGACCCCTGCCCGGGTGCACCCCACCGTGGCGCCGCCCTCTCGTCCGGAGGCGACGTGCATGTGAAGGGCCGGGCGGCCCTCAGCATCCGGGAACAGAGTGCCTACCGCGAAGCCCTCCTGCGTGCCCGTGAGGGAGTGGATGAGAGGGGTGACTCCGCTCTCGCTCTGCTCATCCGGGCCCACCACGACTTTGCTTCCGTCTGCCACGCCGCCGACGTAGAAGGCCAGAGCGCCCCTCACGTTCTGCTCTCGTGCGAATGCTTCGAGGGTGTCGTTCAGCACGTCGCCGTCTTCGAGACGCAGGACGAATACCCGTCCGAAGTGGGCTGTGGTGTGTTTCATAGTAGTGTCCTTCCCGGGTCGTTCAAACGAGTGCCACCGGTCCGAGTTCCACGCCGGGGCCTTCACGTGCCGGCGTGCGTCGTCGCCGCCTGATCCCAAGGATACACGCCCCGCCAGTCGCTCGATGCGCTGGGAGGCTGCTAGGATTGCAGCGAGGGGCACTGACCGTCAACCATACGAGCGAAGGATGCACGCATGAGCGAGATGCAGCGGGGAGCCCAGAGACTGAAGGGGAAGGTCGCGATCGTCACCGGGGGAGGGGGAGACAATAGCATCGGACGGGCCATCAGCCTCCGCTACGGGGCTGAGGGCGCCTGTGTTGCTGTTCTCGACGTCAACGTCGAGGGCGCCGCACGCGTGGCCGGTGAGATCGAGGCCGCCGGCGGGAGGGCCATGCCCTTGCAGTGCGACGTGACCGATCTCGACCAGTGCAAGAAGGCCGCAGTCCAGGTGGCGGAGACCTTCGGGGGCAGGATCGACATCCTGGTCAACAACGCCGCCTTCTTCGGCGGTATGGGCGCTTGGCGTCCGTTCGAAGAGTGGACCGTGGAAGAATGGGACAAGATGCAGGCGGTTAATGTAAGAGGCATGTGGTTCTGTGCGCAGGCGGTCCTTCCCTATATGAAGGCGCAGGGATACGGCAAGATCATCAACCTCAGTTCGTCAACTTTCTTCGAGGGTGTAGGCGGGTTCATCCACTACAGCACCAGCAAGGGCGGCGTCATCGGCTTTACCAGGTCCGCGGGGAGGGAACTGGGTCAGTACGGCATCCGCGTGAATGCGATCGCCCCGGGATTCACTGCAACGGACGCACAGTTGGGGCTCACCGGGGAACACCCGGAGTGGTACGAAGCCAACCGAGAGAAGCGGGCCATCGGCGCACGCGACGAGGTGCCCGAAGATCTCGCTGGGCCGGCCTTCTTCTTGGCCTCGGAAGACAGCGACTTCATGAGCTGCCAAACGCTCTTGGTCGACGGAGGAGCCACGCCTCACTGATCGGCGCCATCGGGAGTCCGGTGGGCGTCAGCCCAGTCTGCCGACCGCGTTCCTCCAGCGGGCACCCCCTGGACTGACTGCAATTAGTATTGCAGATGATGAGCTCTGCATCACAAGGTGCTTTCACGAATGGGCTTGGGCGGACCTATGATGGAGGTAGACACAGTCGCACTGCGAGGTGAGAAGGAAGGAGGCCGAGGTGAACAACACCTACGATATCCCCTTCACCATGAAGGAAATCGAAGTCATCCGCTTCATTGTCGAGCGCTATCGCAAGGCCATGATCTTCGAGCTTGCCAATACCGACTCCAGGGAATTGAGGCAGTATCTGAGGGAGCGCGAGGATATGCTCCAGGGTGTCATCCAGAGGCTCGACTCCTTCACCGGCGAGCCTGACGAGACGGAACCCATTGACTGACCGTCGGGGGAGGACAATCGGGTCGGCGGGGCCGACTGACCCGGGATGACAGGGCAGCTGATGCTATAGTCTGAGCCTGCGTTGCACCACGAAACGAAGGATTCGTCATGCTGTATCGCCCCTTTGGTAAGACCGGTGAAACGGTCTCCATCCTGGGTTTTGGCGCCATGCGCCTCCCGGTGGTCGACCATCACCACAACCAGATAGACATCTCTGCCGCTACGGACATGCTCCACTACGCGATCGACCAGGGTGTCAATTACGTGGACACGGCCTACCCCTACCACGGCTCCTCCGTGACCAGCCCAGGAACGAGCGAGGCCTTCGTGGGCCAGGCACTGCAGGGAGGCTATCGCGACAAGGTCATGGTGGCCACCAAGCTGGTGGGCTGGTCGGTCAAGTCTCGGGCCGACATGGACCGGGTGCTCGCGGAGCAACTCGCCAATCTGCGTAGCGACTACGTCGACTGCTATCTGCTCCACGGCATCGACGCCCAGGCCTGGGCCCGTTTCAAGGAGTTGGGAGCTCTCGATTTCCTCGAAGCCGCCAAAGCCGACGGCCGCATCCGCTACGCCGGTTTCTCGTTCCACGATGAGGCGGCCGCGTTCAAGCCTATCGTCGACGCCTACGACTGGGATTTCTGCCAGCTTCAGTACAACTTCATGGACGTCGAGTACCAAGCCGGCTTCGAGGGGCTGAGGTATGTGGCCGAGCGCGGCTTGGGCGTCATCGTCATGGAGCCCATCAAGGGCGGCAGGCTGGCCGATCCCGTACCGGAAGAGGTGCGGCTCATCTGGGATGAGGCGCCGGTGAAGAGGAGCGCTGCCGAGTGGGCGCTGCGTTTCGTGTGGGACGATCCGGGCGTGAATCTGCTCCTTTCGGGTATGAGCACGATGGAGCAGGTGGAGGAGAACGTGCGCATCGCCGACGAAGGCAAAGCCGGCTCTCTCAGCGCCCTCGAGCTCGACCTCATCGAGAAGGTGAGGCAGGTGTACACTCAGCGCACCGCCGTTCCCTGCACCGCCTGTCGCTACTGCATGCCCTGCCCTGAAGGTATCGACATACCCAAGGTCTTGAGCTTCCTCAATGAGGCTTCTCTCTATGACGACTTCATGGGGGCGAGGTTCATCTACAACATGGTCGTTGACATGGGCGGGACCGCCAAGGCTTCGCTGTGTACGGAGTGCGGGCAGTGCGCCGACGCTTGTCCGCAGCAGATAGAGGTTCCCGCCGTCCTGGCCGAGTGCGTGCGCCTGTTCGAAGAGGAAGCCAACCTGACCGGCGAGGTCTCTGATTCCGAACAAGGCGACGATCAGGCAGTTCTGTGAAGCAGAAGGTGGAGAAGGCTCAGAATGTGAGCCGCATGTGTGTCGTCTGTGGAGTCGACAACGACCTTGGCCTCAGGGGGCATTTCTACGAACTGGACTCTGGTGAGGTGGTGGGGGTCTTCTCCCCGCGTCCGGAGCACCAAGGGTATCCGGACCGCATGCACGGCGGTCTGGCCTCCGCCATCCTCGATGAGACCATGGGCCGGGCCATGAACGTCGTGGAGCCAGACACCTGGGGAGTCACGGTGGAGTTCACGGTGACGTTCCGCAAGCCAGTGCCTCTCGACGCCCCGGTGAGGGCCGTGGGCAGGTTGACAGGCGAGGCGCGCCGGCTCTACGAAGGCACCGGCGAGATCGTGCTCGAGGACGGAAGTGTAGCGGTGGAGGCACGGGGAAAGTACCTGCGTCTCCCGCTATCGGAGATCGCGGACCCGTCCTTTCTCGACAGGGAGTGGTTTGTTGACCCGCTGCCCGCCCCGGCAGAGATCGACGCGTAGGGCTGTCATCCGCATCTGACAGTACTATGATCGACTGATGAACCCGCTCGACAGCCTGTCTCCTGGGTGGCCCGCGCTGCGGCCTTGGGTGGAACGACCCATTCCGCGTCCTCCGGCGCCGCTCCCTGGGCTCATGCTGGAAGACCGGGTACGAGGCATGCTCCTCGGCCTGGCCATCGGCGATGCGCTGGGCAACACCAGCGAGGGTCTGACGCGGGCCGAGCGCCGGCGGCGTCATGGCGAGATCAGAGACTATCTGCCCAATTGGTGGGCGGACATGACGTCGTACGGGGTGCCTTCCGACGACACGCAACTCGCCTTCTGGACGCTCGAGTCGCTCCTTCGCCAGGGCGGTCTCGATCCCGCCGACGTCGCCGCCTCGTTCGCCGGCGACCGCATCTTCGGCATCGGCAGGACGGTGACCGCCTTTCTGCTCGCCTACAGGGGGGAGGGCCTGCCCTGGTATGAGGCCGGCCGCGCCAGCGCCGGCAACGGAGCCCTCATGCGCATAGCTCCCGTTATTCTTCCCCATGTGCGGCACATGACCACGGACCTCTGGACCGACGTGATCGCGGCCACCGTCATCACACATCGCGATGAAGCCGCCGCCGCCGCCTCCGTGGGGTTCGTCGGCCTCTTGGCCGAGTGCCTGTCCCGGCCACCTGCCGGCGGGCAAAGCCCGCACTCGGCAGAAGACGGCGCGGCTCCACCCACACCGACTTGGTGGTCCCAGACCTTCCTGCGCTACGCGCGCCCTGTGGAGACGGGGGTGGCATATCGGCTTCGGGGGACGAATCCGTCGTTCAGCGGGAGTCTGTGTGATCTGGTGGAAGCTGAGGCGTCATCGGCCTTCGCCGAGAGCGGCGGGGCGTCCGAGTCGCTGGAGGCGCGGAGCTCCGGCGCCTATCTGCTGGAGACCGTGCCCACCGTCCTTCACATCCTCGCTCTTCACGGCGACAATCCCGAGGAGGCTATCGTCCGGGCCGTGAACGACACCAAAGACAACGATACGGTGGCGGCACTGGTGGGCGCTGCCGTCGGATGTCTGCACGGGGTGGAGGCGCTTCCGCTCCGCTGGCGGCGCGGCCTCCTGGGCCGCACGCGGGGGGACGATGATGGGCATGTGCAGGGACTCATCGATCAGGCGGTCACCATCTTCCTCCAGTGAAGCATGAATGTCCGCAGCTCCGGGTATGGCCATCTTGTGCGGCAGTCGCCACGATCGCCGCTGCCGACGACAGGCGGACAAGATGAAGCGATTGACGGATCGCAGGCAGGCCGGTCGGACCTTGGCCGATGAGTTGAGCCGCTTCTCCGGTCGGGCAGACACGGTCGTGCTCGGCCTGCCCCGGGGTGGGGTCGTGGTAGCCTTCGAGATCGCTCAGGTGCTCGACCTGCCGCTCGACATCTATCTGGTGCGCAAACTGGGAGCCCCCGGGCAAGAGGAGTTGGCGTTGGGTGCGATCGCCAGCGGGGGAGCCATGGTCCTGAACGACGACATCGTCCGGGGCCTGGGGTTGCTTCCGCAGCAGGTCCAAGGCATAGCGTCTCGGGAGAAGGGTCGACTGGAAGAGAGGGAGCGCCTCTATCGCGGGCACAGGGGTCAGCTGTCGCTTGCGGCTAGGCAGGTCATAGTGGTGGACGACGGTCTGGCCACCGGAGCGAGTATGCGCATCGCCGTGCGATCGCTGAGGGATCACCATCCGGCGAGGATCGTCGTGGCCGTGCCTGTGGCCCCAACCGAGACGTGTGAGGCGCTGGCGCGCGAGGCCGACGAGGTGGTCTGCTCTTGGACGCCCGCCCCTTTCTACAGTATCGGGTCCTGGTATGAGGACTTCACCCAGACGTCCGATCAGGAAGTGATCGAGCTTCTGAAGCGTGCCCGCGGTTTTGGCCTCTCCGACGAGGCTGGCCAAGGAGGGGAGGGGTCGCGGTGAACGTGGAGGCCGGCCAAGCTCGCCGTCGCCGGATCGCCGGCCCAAGACTGCCGCCCCAGGCTGCCGGCTCCAGACTGCCGGCCCCGGATCGCCGGCTCTAGACCGCCGGGCCGATGGTGTGGATGGCGAATTCCCGGTGTCCGTGGTGCTCGCTCCGTGTCTCTTCTCCTTGCGCCACGGCGATGATCTTCTGAAAGATCCGGTCTCCCATCTCCTCCAGCGAGATCTCCTCGTCGAGCATGGCGCCGGCGTTCAGGTCCATGTCGTCGCCCATCCTCAGGTACATGCCCGTGTTCGACGCCACCTTGATGACAGGGGCTATGGCCGAACCCATGGGTGTACCTCGACCAGTGGTGAACACCATCACCTGTGCTCCGGCAGCCAGCATACCGGTGAGGCACACCGCGTCCAGGGCCGGTCCGTCCATGATCACGAGTCCATTGCAGGATGGCCTCTCCGCGAACGCCACCACCTGGTGGATGGGGGTGGTGCCGCCCTTGAGCACGGCTCCCAGTGACTTCTCCTCCAGCGTGGTGAGTCCCCCGGCCATGTTGCCCGGGGATGGCTCCGAGCCCCGCACGTCGACCCCCGTGGCGAGGATGGCATCCTCCATTTTGCGCACGACTTCATAGATACGCTCTCGTACCTGATCGTCCGCGGCCCGGCGGGCGAGCACGTCCTCCGCCCCGATCATTTCGGGGACCTCTGTCACAAGTACCGTGGCGCCCTGGCGAACGAGGAGGTCGGCGGCGGCGCCTGTAGCCGGGTTCGCGGTGAGGCCGGAGAGCGTATCCGAGCCTCCGCACTTCATCCCTACGGTGAGCCGAGAGACGTCCACCGGTGTCCGCCGATCTTGGGCCGCAGCCCGTTGAAGGTCTTCCAGCAGCGCCCTGCCTCGGGCCATGGCCGCCGTCGTGCCGCCTGCCGTCTGGATGTCGAGCGTCTCGAAGCGCTGGCCCGTCTTGCGCAGTTCGGTCGCCAGCAGCTCTGTGGTCAGGAGTTCGCAGCCCAAGCCCACCAGCAGCACGGCGCCCACATTGGGGTTCGCGCAGAAGCCGGCCATGGTGCGCACCATGAGATCGCGCTCAGGCCCCAGGTGGCCGCACCCGTGGGGATGGGAGACACTCACCGTCCCCGGGACCGCCTCGCTGATCTTCTGGGCGACGCTCGCCGCGCAAATCACCGTGGGGAAGACCAGGACGTGGTTTCGAACGCCCACCGTCCCGTTGCTACGCTCATAGCCGCTGAAGGTCGCCGGGGACAAATCAAAGGGCCTTTCCGTCTTCGCTCAGGCGCGCGGGTGGCGCCGCGCCGCACGCCTCGGCGCACGCCGAGGCGTGCACCTTGTCCCCACGTCCTTTGATCCCCTCGACGTTGTGGATGTGGACATGCCGTCCGGGCGGGATATCCTCCGTGGCCAAGCCCACAGTCTCCCCGTACTTGATCACAGGGCTACCGGCGCTGATGATGCCGAGGGAGAACTTGTGGCCGAAGGGGATGGGGTCGGTCAACCGCAACGAAACCGACGGCGCATCCGGGTGGATGCTCAGCTCTTCGCCGGCATCCAGGTCCCGCACGGCCGTGGCCACATTGTCCCGCCGGTCGATGACGATGAAGGGCCGCAACGTCACGCCTCAACCGCCTGAGGCCAAGACCGCGATGATCAACCTGTCACTCTCGTTGAGGGGCCGGTCCATCTTCGCCTTGCCCATGCCCTCGCGATTGACGAAGACGTACACCGGCCTGAGTAGTTCTCCGCGCCCGTTGAAAAGCAACTTCTCCGCGCCGGGGAAGCGACACACCAGATCTGCCAAGGCCTCCCCGACCGTGGCGCCCGCCAGCCGGAGGTCCTCACTGTCACCCATGAGCCGCTTGAGCTCAGGGTAGAAGACGGCCACGCCGGCACTCATCGGTCGCCCTCGCCGATCTCGTCGCTCGCTAGGCGCAGGCCAGAATGGCCCGCTTGACCAGCGTGCGGGCGATCTGGATCTTGTAGCTGTTGCTGAGGAGGGCGGCGGCTTCCTCCAGCCCGGCCTCCGCGGCTTGTTGGGCGCTGGTCTCGTCGATACGCTGGCCCACCAAGGCTTCTTCGGCCGCGCTCACCCGGAACGGCACGCCGTATACGGAGTTCAAGCAGATACGCGCCGAGGTGACCAGGCCGTCATCGAGCGCGATCGCGGCCGCACAATTGACCACCGGGAAGTCGATGGACTTGCGCAGGGCGAACTTACTGAAGACCGACTTGGTCCCCGCGGCAGCTTGGGGTACCTGCACCTCCAAGACCAACTCGCTGTCGCTGAGCACGGTGCTACGGTTGACGCCCACGGCGAAGAAGTCCTCGGCGGACACGGTCCTCTGCGTCGTCTTCACCACGGCATCGAGGGCTATCAGTGCAGGGGCCAGGTCGGACGAGTTCACGGCCACGCAGCCGCAATTGAAGCAGCGGTCGGCCTCTGTCCGTACAGCACTCAGATCGAGAGTCCCAGTCTCCTCGATGTCGAGGCCCTTGACCCGCTCTTCCACCGACAGCTCCGGCGGTCTCACCCGGCAGGACGATTGCAGACAAGAACCAGCGAAGCCCTCGCCATAGGCGCACGTCTGGGCCTCTTCCACGGCGGCGGTGCCCATGAGGAAACGGTCGATGCTCCGGGCCGCCGCGCGTCCGGCGTTGGTAGCCTGGGCCACTGTGGCCGGTCCGGTGACGAAGTCCCCGCCGGCGAACACGCCGTCCCCCAAGGCATAGGTGGGCTCGTCGAGCCGGAGCCTGTTCCGCTCGTCCACGAACGCAGCCGGGAGGAAGGAGTAGTCGGGCTTCTCCACGATGGCTTTGAGGACCGCGTCGCACTGCATGCCGAACTCAGAACCCTCGACCTTGACCGGGCGCGGTCGGCCGCTCGCGTCGAGTTCGCCCAACTCCATACGGCAGCAGGTGAGATCGACAGCGCCGCTCTCTTCGCTGGCTGCCACTGGGGAGGTCAGGAACTCGAAGCGCACGCCCTCCTCCTCCGCCTTCTCGACCTCGTCGGCCAGCGCGGGCATCTCGTCCCTGGTGCGGCGATAGAAGACCACAGGCTGGGCGCCGACGCGCAGGAGAGACCGGGCCACGTCGATGGCCGTGTTGCCGCCCCCGATGACGCCCACGGTCTTGCCCTTCATCTGAGAGAGGTCGGCGTTGCGGAGCACGTCGGTGCCGGAGAGTAGGCACTCTTCGCCGGATATGCCGGCCTCGGTCTCTTGCCAAGCGCCGGCCGCGACGAAGATGGCGTCGTAGGTCTTCTGCAACTGTGCGAAACCGGCGCTGTCGATGTCGGTGCCGGTGCGGAACTCCACGCCCTCGCCGGCGAAGGCATTGATCTGGCTGCGCAGGACTTCGCGGGGGAGGCGGTAGGGCGGGATGCCGTAGGCCAGAAGGCCGCCGGCCTCGGCCATGCGTTCGAACACGGTCACGTCGTGACCGGCGCGGCGCAGATAGTGCGCGGCCGAAAGTCCGGCCGGGCCGGAGCCGATGACCGCGACCTTCTTGGTCGTGGTCCGCGCCGGCGCCGGGTAATACTCGGCGGAGGCCGCGAGGATCATGTCCCCCATGTGCCTCTCGATCTCCCTGATGGACACCGACTCGTCGAAGTCAGCGCGCGCGCACTCCGTCTGGCAGGTGTGGGGGCATACGCGTCCTGTGACCGCGGGTACTGGATTGCGCAGAAGGAGCGTGCGCGCGGCGGTGGCCATGTCGCCCTCACGGATGCTCGCGAGGTACGAGGGGATGTCGATGCTGTTTGGGCAGCCCTCTGCACATCCGGTGAGGGTGTCTTCCACCTTCGCCTGGCCCAGGATGGAGTGGTAGCGGGAATCGCCGGTGAGGGCGTAGCAGACGTTGCCGCCCTTGCGTAGGCAGTCGAAGAGGTTGTCGGGGACCCAGTAGTACCAGCAGCGGTTGTTCTGGCAGATGTTCCCGGCCACGGTGCCCATCTCGCGGATGTGGGGAGAGGCCGTCCGGGCCGCTGCCTGGGCCAGCGCCGGGTACTGCTGTTTAACCAACTCGTCGCTCGCCAGGTCCTCCAGCCGGGTGAGGGCGCCCACGCGCAGGGACCCGTCTTCCTCCCGGACGTACTCCAGACCGGGGATCTTCTTGATGTTGATGAGTGTCTCCGGGTAGGCGGCGTCGGGCAGGATGCAGTCCTTCATCTCACCGAGCAGGTCGGTGCCGCCGGCTATGATGCGCGCCGCGCCCTCCGCGTCCGCAAGGATGGATGCAGCCTCTTCCATGGTCTCGGCGCTTACGTGTCTGAATGGTTTCATTTTGAGTAGTCTCCTCTTCGGACCTGGGCTGTCATCACGCCTTGCCGAGTGCCTTGAGCACTCGGTCGGGTGTCATGGGGAAGCCTTCCACCCACACGCCCAAAGCGTTCTGTACGGCCGGGCCTATGAGTGCCGGCAGCACGGTGGCCACGTCTTCACCGATGCCCACGGAGCCGTAGGGGCCGTAGCCCATGCCGGTCTCCACCATGATGGTCTCGATGTCGCCGTAGTCCATCATCGTGGGGATCTTGTAGTTGAGCAGGTTCCCGTTCAGCATGATGCCGGTGCGCTCGTCGTAGACCACCTCTTCTGTCATGCCCCGGCCGATGCCCATGATGGCGCCGCCGTAGGCCTGACCTTCGCAGCCGTCCCAGTTGATGACCTTACCCACGTCGTTGACGGTGACGACCTTGACGATGTCGATCGCGCCCGTCTCCGCATCCACCTCCACCTCCATGAAGTGGGCTTGGCGGCAGTACTTGAGCCGTACGCCCAGGTAGCATCCCCGCTGGATCTGCCAGCCGTGATCGAACATGGGCGGGGTGCCGCGGTAGGGGTAAGAGATCCCCTCCTTGCCCACCAGGAGCGGCTCGCCGACGGTGGAGGTGATCGGTCCTTGTGCGCCGCTCGGTCCGATGAAGTCGGCGATGGTCATGCTGTTCTCGGGGTTTGCCTTTTCGAAGATGACGCCGTCCTTGACGTCCAGGGCCTCCGGTTCCAGATCGGGGAAGGCCGGCGGGAAGCTGGTGAGTTGCGTGACCGCACGGGGAGCGACCGCCGTCTCCAGGAGCTTCTGTTTGAGGACGCGGGCAGCGTTGCGGACCGCCCAGCCGTTGATCGAGAGGTTGGTGGATGTGTCCGGGGTCATGGTGTAGAAGCCGGCGTCGTCTTGGTGCTTGAAGCGCACCGACTCGATGGGGACTCCCAACTCGTCGGCCGCGATCTGGCAGTAGGCGGTCTCCGCGTTCACGCCCACATCGGCTCGGCAGCCGAATATGGTGACGCTGGCGTCGTTGCGCTCGAACATGATGGCGACCTCACCCGAGCCGGCTGAGTCGTCCCATTCGTGGGTCCAGGTGAAGCCCAGCCCATGCATCCTGCCGTTGGGAAGTCGCAGGGCGCCGGGCGCGTGCCGCTTCGCGTCCCAACCGATAGCGGCCTTGCCCAGTTCCACGCATTCCTTGAGACTGTCCCTGACCGCGAAGCCCTGCTCGGCCTTCCGTTCGTCCAGCCACGCCGTGTCGTGCCCTTCGGCGCCGTCGTTGAGAAGGGCGATCTCCACCGGGTCCATGCCCAGCTCGTCGGCCACGTGGTTGCACACCAGGTTGACGGTGTAGCAGTTGATGTTCATCTCGCAGCGAGTGGGGACGGTGTGGCCCTTGTTGACCCACGCCGCCTCAGTCCGACCTTGGATGTGGGGGATCCTGGTGTTCTCGATGAGGTGAGCGACGATGCCGAAGGTGGGCATGTCCTGGTTGAGCGTCACGCCGCGCATGGAGACGGCCGTAATCGTGCCGTCCAGCTTGAAGCCTGCTTTGATATAGAAGACACCGGCATCCATGTTGCCGCCGTAGAAGTCCTCCCGGCGGTTGAACGCCCACTTGACGGGTCGGCCGGTCCGCTTCGAAGCCAGTGCGGCCAGGTACGTGCCGGCCAGGTTCCAGGCCATCTGACTCCAGCCGCCGAAACTGGCGCCCTGGTAGGGGCAATGCAGATCGATCTTGCTCATGGGCATGCCGCCGAACCAGGTGGAGATGGCGCGCTTGGCGATGTGCGGGCGCTGCTGCTTCACCCACACCTCGGCGAAGTCGCCGTTCCACCGCCACACGCCGCAAGGGCGCTCGGGCCCCACCCAGGTGTTGAGACCGAAGGTCCACTTGAAATCGATGGTCTTGTCGGCCTCCGCGAAACCTTTCTCAACGTCACCGAGGCCCTCGTTGTGCACCATCCACAAGTTGGAGTCGGGGAATTCCTCGGGGTTGGTGAGGGGAGTCCCCGGCTCGATGGCCTTCTCCACGTCGAGTATGAAGGGACGTTGCTCCCACTCCACCTTGATCTTCCTGAGCGCGTTCTCGGCGATCTCCTCAGAGTCGGCGACGACGAAGGCACCGCATTCCTCCCCCTGGAAGTGCGCGATGCCGGGAAGCGCCTGGACGGCGTTCAGTTCGTGGCCGCTGACGGCCACGCCTTCAGCCAGTTCCGGGTCGTCGTAGCGGAGCACGCAGCGCACACCCGGCATCGCTTCCGCCTCCGAGGTGTCCATGGCCACGATCCTGGCATGGGGGTAAGGCGAGGTGAGAAACCGCGCGAAGAGCATGCCCGGCAGTTGTACGTCGAGCGTGTATATGGCGGCCCCGGTGGCCTTTTCGATGCCGTCGCTACGGAGAACACCGCGTCTGCCGACGACCTTGTACTCGTCCAGGGGATACGGGTCGGCGACCTTGTTGTCGAAGGCCTCCAGCATCCGTTGCCGTTGATCGATCTTCTGGGGCTGATCATTGCTCACGGCCGGTACCTCCCCGCAAGACGGCAGCCGCTTCCTGGATGGCCTTGATGTGCGCGGGGTAGGTGCCGCAGCGGCAGATGTTCCCGACCATGGCCTCCTTGATCTCTTCCACGGTAGGGTCAGGGTTGCGATCGAGGAGGGCCTTGGCGGTGACCACGAAGCCCGGCGTGCAGAACCCGCACTGCATGGCGCTGTACTTCACGTAGGCGTCTATGAGGGGGTGATCGGCCTGAGCGATGCCCTCAACGGTCTCGACGGTCCTGCCGTCGCACTCTATGGCCAGCATCATGCAGGAGAGCACCGCGCGGCCGTCCATGATGACGCTGCACGCTCCACAGGCGCCCTCCGCGCAGAACTCCTTGGTCCCGAACAGGCCCAACTTCTCGTGCAGTACGTACTGCAGCGTCCACTGAGGGTGTACCAGTATCTCGTGGGTCTCCCCGTTCACCACTAGCGTGATGATGTCCTGCGAGACTGCCCTTGCTTGCTCTACTGCCGACATACTCGACCATCCCTTTTCCAGACTGACCTACGGCGCCGGAAACGGCGCATCCATGATATGTACAGAGTCTCTGCTCAAGATCCAAGATACTATCATCGGTGGGCGAATCAGGCCCGCAGAGCCCGTACCGGCTCGCGCGAAAGACGCCTGAACGCCCTCGGTCGGTTTGCTTTCCGTCTAACAGGTAGCATAATATGGGCCGGCGAGGGCGGCCGACACCGGGCGGGTATTCTGTCTTGTCCGTCTTCGCATTTCACATGGCCGGCAATGTTATGTGGGGAGTGCAGGAGTACATGAGTAGGACCGAAGATCTGTACGGAGCGGTCCAGCGCCGCATCATCAATCAGATGCTGCGCCTATCCACCAGCAAGGACAAGGCCAATATCCTGCGTCTCTTCCGACTCGCCCAAGTGATCATGCCTGAACCGCACAGGTCGAACTTGAAGGTGCTGCGTGAGGGTATCCAGGATGATCATCCGGCGCTCCTTATGCTTCGCCACGTGGCCACAAGCCTCAGCCCCAAGTGCCGCGACCGCGTTATCGACGCGTTCGTCATCAACACCCTCCTCCGCGGGACTGGCGAAGCGCCGCGCCATCACCGAGAAGAGTGGGCTCATCGCGCCCACCACGGTTCTCTTCAGCCCCACCATGCGCTGCAACCTCACCTGCGAAGGCTGCTACGCCGCGGAATATGCTCCCGAGCAAGACATGGAGCGCGCCCTCTTGCAGAAGATCGTCACGCAGGGTAACGAGATGGGTATCCACCTGTTCACCGTTCTCGGCGGCGAGCCGTTCCTGTATCGGGAACTCCTCGATTTTGCGCGGGCCAATCGCGACTCCTACTTCCTCGTGTTTTCGAACGGCACTCTTCTCGACCAGGAGAAGATCGCGGAACTGGCCGAGATCGGGAATATCGCTCCCATGTTGAGCGTGGAAGGGTCGCAGGCACTCACTGATGAGCGGCGAGGTCCTGGCACCTATGAGCGGGTCATGCGGGTGATGGATGATTTGGGGCGGGCCGGAGTACCCTTCGGCTTCTCGGCTACCGTCACCCGCCGTAACTGGGATGCCCTCATCAGCGACGAGTTCGTCGACCCGCTGGTGGCCAAGGGCGCCATGGTCGGTTGGCATTTCCTGTACATGCCGGTGGGACGTGAGCCCAACGTGGAGCTGATGCCCACGCCGCTGGAGCGTGACGAGTTTCGTAAGGGCATCTTGAGGCTACGGCAGACCAAGGCGTACTTCCCCATCGACTTCTGGGGCGACGCTCCCTACGTCGGAGGGTGCATAGCCGGACGGCACTATATGCACATCAACAGCGAGGGCTGGGTGGAGCCGTGCATCTTCACCCATTTCGCCACCGACAACATCAAAGACAAGAGCCTTCTCGAGGTCTTCAATTCGCGCTTCTTCCGGGAACTGCGTCGGCGCCAGCCCTTCAACCACAACCTGCTCATGCCCTGCATGTGGCTGGACAATCCCGAGTGCTCGCGCGAGATCATCTCGGCGTGCGGCGCCCAGCCCACCCACGAAGGAGCCGACGTCATGCTCACGGAGTTGCGGGGCGAGCTCGACGCCTATTCCCAGGAGGCGGAGCGCGTCTTGGGCCCAACGTGGAACTGCATACAAGGTGATTTCAGAGTGCGCCCCCCGGATCCCCCCTTCGAAGGGGAGGGTGAGCTCATCGAGGTGCCGTCCGACGACGATGCCACCGGCATCGCGCTGGACGACCCAGCTGAGAGCGAGCTGGTAGAGACGGGGCCGCGGGCGACCTAGTCAGGCTGCTGAACAGCGAAGCCTTGGCCGCCTGGGCGCACCTTCCGGGGCGATACTTCGTCGTCCGCCCTCGCAAATAGCGCTGCTATTCGCGCTTCCTGCCTCCTTGCCTCGCCCGCGGCCGGCGCACTCATGCGGCGAAGCGTCATTGTTCAGCAGCCTCCGAGCAGGCTGCCTCATCCCACTCTGAAGTCAGTCGAGCACGCGTCCGTCCAGCATGTGGATGACGTTTCCGCACGCTTCTGCCACACCGGGGTCGTGGGTGACCAGGACGAAGGTCGTGCCCGTGGTCTGATTGATGGTCCGCATCATGCCCACGATCTCATCGGAACTGGCCGAATCGAGGTTGCCCGTGGGTTCGTCTCCGAAGATGACTTTGGGCTTGTTCACGAGAGCCCGGGCCACGGCCACGCGTTGTTGCTGCCCACCCGACAGCTCGGTGGGCCGATGGGCCTGTCTGTCGGCCAGGTTGACCCGGGTCAGAGCCTCCGCCGCCGCCTCGCGGGCCTCGCGCCTGCCCTTGCCGGCATACTGAGCCGCGAGAGACACATTCTCAAGCGCTGTGAGGCTTGGCACCAGATTGAACGTCTGGAAGATGAAACCCACCTCCTCGCGTCGCAGACGAGTGAGGTCGCGTCCATTCAGTCCGTCGACCCGCCGCCCGTCCAACCACACCTCTCCCTGGTCGAGCGAGTCCAGACAGCCCAGGATGTGAAGGAGAGTGGACTTCCCCGATCCGGACGGACCCATGATGCCCACCATGTCGCCCTCGGCGATCTCGAGAGAGGCTCCCTGCAGGGCGTCGACGTAGTTCTCTTTGCTCATGACGTAACGCTTGTGTATGTCAGTGCCTTTGATGACGGCGGGCATCGTCAACTCCTTCTCTCTCATCATTCGTAGCGGAGGGCGTTCACGGGCTTCATGCGGGCGGCGCGGAGCGACGGGTAGAGTCCGCTCACCAGGCCCAGCACCACCGCGAAGACGACCGAACCGACGGCGAGTCTGGTGGTGATGAGGAAGATGTTCAGATTGGATGACGCCAGCGCCATGTTGCCCAGCGTCACGGCTATCCAGCCCAACACCAGACCGGTGACGCCGCCGATGAAGCCGATCACGCCGGCCTCGGTCAGGAACTGGCGCACGATCTGCCCGTCGGAAGCCCCGATGGCCTTGCGCACGCCGATCTCGCGCGTGCGCTCGCTCACCGACATGGTCATGGTGTTGATGACTGAGAGGCCGCCCACCACCAGGGAGATGATGGCGATGCCGTAAAGAATGGCGTTGAAGATCTGAGTGGCGCTGGCGATCTGTTCCTGGAAGAAGCTGGGACCGGAAGCCGTCACTCCATCAACCGCTCCGTTGATGGTCACCGCCAGAGCCTCGGGATCGGTGCCTTCGGTGGGGTAGACGGTGAACGAGTTCACGAGGTCGGTCTCGTCGATTTGATTTGCGACCATCTCGGGCATATCCTGAACGTAGAGCCGCTGCGCGTCGGGGAGGGTCATCGACACCGAGGTATCGGGCGCCGTCAGCGTCTTATCCATGATGCCCACCACCAGAAACTGCTCACCCCTGACGGTTACCGGGTCTCCGACCCTGGCGTCAAGCTGCTTGACCAGGTCAGAGCCCACGACCACGGAGCCCACGTCGTCCGGAGTCAGCGCCCGCCCGTCGGAGTATGTAACTTCGAAGCTCTCCAGGTCCTCACCCCTCATGTCGCTGCCCACGATCATGGCGGGCATGCCAAAGGACATACCACCTTCGGTGTCGAGCAGTGTGCTGACGGACGCAGACACCTCCGCCACCCCGGGAACGTCCTTGATCTCGTCCAGTTTGCTGAGAGAAAGGATGCTGGTGCCGAACATCGACGCCTCGTTCTCGGCCGACACGATCACCTTGTCAGAGTAGTAGCGCGTACCTCCGGACACCAACAGGTTGATCTTCTCAGCCATGCTGCCCATGACCACCAGCGCCAGCACCCCGATGGTTATCCCGGATATGGTCAAGAAGACCCGGAGCTTGCGCCGGAACACGTTTCTCAAGACCTGCATCCGTCCTCCTGTCAGTCCATCATCCGCACGCGGGGCCGTGACTTGGCCCTCGTCAAGCCAGACAGGATAGCGTCAAAAAGGTCCGGCTGTGCGAAGGGAAGGCAAAGGTGTCGCATGTGCTGACTCTGGGGATGTAGGTCGAGGAGGATTCTCACATTCATCGTCTGGGGGGCCGGCATGTACAAGAAGGTGCTTCTGCTGCTGGACGGGTCGGAATTGGCCGAGGTAGTGTTCCACTATGCCCGGGAGTTGTCCGGACGGTTGGGCATCGAACTCGAATTGCTGCAGGTGGTGTCCCCTCGGGAGGTGGAACAACTTCCCATGCGCCGGGCATACGTCGAGAGCAAGGCCAAGGAACTGTGCACTGATGCCGCACCGGATGCCGCGGGGCAGTGTGTCGTTGCGCGGGGTTCGGTGGTGGTGGGCGACCCTGCGGAGGAGATCCTCAAGTACATCGCTGAGCACGATGTCGAGTTGGTGATGATGTCCACGCATGGGCAGTCGGGCGTGCGGCAGTTCTCCCTCGGCGGAGTGGCCAACAAGGTGGTCCACGCCTCTCAAGAACCCGTTTGGCTCGTTCCCTCGGACCTGCGCGAGGAAGTCATCGCCGACACTCTGGCCAATCGCCCGCTCGTTGTACCCTTGAGCGGCTCGGAGATATCCGAGGCCGCTATCCACCATGCCCTGCGCGTGGTCGAGCAGCGGGCGGCAGAGTCGGAGATCGTACTCGTCCAGGCCATTCCTGAAGTCTCCACCACGTCGGCCAGCTTGTCTCAGGTCAAGGATCGCGAGGAAGTCATGCGGCGGAGCGAGGCCTACTTGGAGGGCGTGGCCAAGTCCATCAGGCAGACCGGCTTGACGGCTCGGACCGTTCTGTTGCAGGGCGAACCTGCAGAGGCCGTCATCGAATTCCTCAAGAAGGAACCGGCCCAGCTCGTCGTCATGGCGACGCGCGGGCGGACCGGACTGAGCAGGATGGTGTTCGGGAGCGTGACCGAGGACGTCATCCACATGCTCAAGAAGACCCCCATGCTGCTGGTCTCCGGCGCGGAGGAGTAACACCGGCGCAAAGGTCCTGTCGCCGCTGGAGCGGGTTCCGGCACGTTGCTGCGCTAGAATCTCCTCCCGTGGATCACGATGCGCTCATTTTCGATCTGGACGGTACGCTGTGGGACGCGGCGGCCGCCTCGACCCTTGGGTGGAACTTGGCGCTAGAGGAACTACAGCTTCCGTACCGCGTGACCGTCGACGGCATACGATCCGTCTCGGGTAATCCCTTCCCCCGCTGTGTGGAGATACTGCTGCCCGAGCTTCACCCGGCCTCGATGGCTCTTCTGTCTTCCTTGGAAGCCCAAGAGCGAACCGGCATAGAGAGGCTCGCGGGGGTCCTCTACGAGGGTGTGGCAGTGGGGATCGCGCTACTGGCCGCCTCCCACCCGCTCTTCATCGTCAGCAATTGCCCCGGCTGGTACCTGGAGGAGTTCCTTCGTTTCAGCGGTTTCACGCGGTATCTGCGCGGCTACGACTGCCACGGTCTATCAGGAGTGGGAAAGGCTGAGATGCTCGCGGAGATGGTCCGGCGCTTTCGGCTCGCCCGCCCGGTCTACGTGGGCGACACGCGCGGCGACCGAGACGCGGCCCGGCAGGCAGGCGTCGAATTCGCCTTCGCCGGCTACGGTTTTGGTTCCACGGTTGGGGAGGGGCTGTCATTTGCAGCCTTCGCCGAGCTGGTCGGGCACTTTCTGCCCGGTCCAGCGATGGTGCGGCGTTCTCCCTCCGGCTAAGATAAGGCCAAGGCGCAGGTGGCCTGAAGCCCCAGGATCAGATGGTCGGGGAATGGCTGAGAACACGGGAGGTCCCAGATGTCTCTGCAGGGTTTCAGTGTGCCCCTATCTCCGGAAGGGCGGGCGTCGCTCACTCCCGCGCCTCCCTGGCACTACGCCGGAGACCTTCTCCTAGTCGACTTTGCGGCCGAGCCCGCGGCTGTGGCCGCGGTTCTCCCTCCAGGCCTGGAGCCGGATCCCTGCCGACCCAGGTGGTTGCGTGGCCTTCTTCGTGGCCTGGCAATACGCCACCGAGGGCGGGGAGGAATACCTGGACCCGGCGCGCAGCCAGTACAACGAGTTCATCCTCTTGGTCAATGCTCTCTATCGGGGCGAGCCTGTGTGCTACGTGCCCCTACATCTATGTGGACAAGGACACCTCTATGGCGCGGGGTTGGATCCAGGGCTGGCCCAAGAAGTTCGGTGAGGTCCACACGACCCGTGCCTTCCCACTGAAGTCGCACGCTGCTCCACGTGCGGAGGCGGGCGGACGGTTCGGGGGGACCCTGGCGGCGAACGGGCGCCGCTTGGCTGAGGCTGTGGTGGAGCTTGAGAGCTGTGTCTGAAGACCCCGTGTATTTCGGCAGGCGTCCGGCGGTCAACATGCGCTACTTCCCGCAACTCGCAGGTGGTGGCCGGCAGAAGCCACCGGTGTGCGAACTGGTCCGCTCCATCCTGAGCGGGGCCGAACGCACCGAGGTGTGGGAGGGTGCGGCCGACATCCGCTTCTACGCGGCTCCCGACAACGAACTGGATGCCTTCCAGCCTCGCGAGGTGAGACGGGGCTATCGCTATAGCCTGGCCATGTCCATCGACGACCTGGAGGTCCTCGAGCAACTGGGCGAGGCGCGGGGACGCTAGTGCGGCGGGCTGGCACGGGGAAGGCTGATCGGGGCTGGCCCTAGGACGTGCACTTCGCTATGCTTCCTGTCATGAGTGAAGTGACTCCAGCCGTCCTCGAACGGGTGGCCGCCGCGGACAGTTTTGCCGAGGCCGCGAAGGCACTCGTGGATTGGGCCCGCGATCTTACCGGTTGCGAGGCGGCCATGCTCCGCTTCCGTGAGGGTGATGACGGTCAGGGCTCCTGGATCCCCGCGCTGTTCGATGAGGGTTTCGGCGAGCGCTTCCGTCGCGACGAGATTCTGATCGGGGCCGAGGAATGCGTGTGCGGGAGCGTCTGTGGCGGCCGTTTCCAGACCGACCAGCCGTTCTTCACCGAGGCCGGGTCTTTCTCCTGGGGGAGACTTCAGACCATCGCGCGTGACTTCTCGCTGGACGTGGTCGATGGGCTCCGCGGGCGCTGCATGCTCGAGGGCTTCGAATCGGTGGTGGTGCTTCCTATGGGGGGCAGTCCGCCGCAGGAGGCGCAGGATCCAAGTGGGACTTCGGAACCGCCCCTGCCCGTTGGCGTCCTCCACCTGGCCGACCACGCGCCCGACAAGTTCGCACCGCATCTGGCGATACTTGAATCGGTATGCCGGGCCGCGGGACCCATTCTGAGCCGGTTCCCGGCAGAAGAGCGGCAACGCTCGCTCATCGCGGCCGTCGAAGCCGCTCTGGTCCCGAAAGCGGTTCCCGAGGTGGAGAGCCTCGATCTGGCCGTCTCCTACACCTCGGCCACGAAGATGGCTCACGTGGGAGGCGACTTCTACGACATCATCGAGTTCGAGGACGGACAGGTCCTCCTGTTCGTGGGCGACTACTGTGGCAAGGGCATCGCCGCCGCCGGTATGGCGGCCCGGGCCCGGCACGTCATCGCCGGCCTCGCTCGCGACGATCAGACGCTTGCGGAGTTGCTGTCGGCTGCCGAGGAGGCTCTGGGCGATTTCCTCCCGGAAGGCAGGTTCGTCACTCTGGCAGCGTGCCGCTACTCGCCGGGCGGGAAGCTGGAATGCGCTCTTGCCGGACACCCCTGGCCTCTGGCCTTGGAAGGTGCGGACCGGCTGAGCGAGTTGTCCCTACCCTCGAACCTTCCGCTGGGATGTGTGATCGGCACAGGCATCTTTCGCCAGGGAGAGGTTGCCCTCCGTGAGGACCAGACTCTGGTTCTCTACACCGACGGGATCACCGAGGCCCGTCGCGATGGAGAGATGTTCGGAGTGGAAGGGATCGCAGAGGTCTGGAAGCGGATTGCGCCCTGCACGCTCGATGAACTCGCGTCGGACCTGTGTGCGGCGAGCGCCGAGTTCCACGCCGTCGGATTGCCTTCCGACGATCGCCTCGTGCTGGCGGCGCGTCCTGTGGCGGGGAGGGCGAACCGGGATTCGTAGTGTCGGACGGTGTTCTGGCTCGTTTGGGGGGACGTCATGGCATTCGATGAAGAACTCGACGCTCGAGTGGAAGAGATAGCCACCACCTGGGGTGCGAGCCGTAGGAAGATGTTCGGTGGCACCGGCTACATGCTGAACGGGAACATGATGGCCGGGGTACTGGGCGACAGCGTCATCCTGCGCTTGGGCCCCGAGGATGGGGCGGCGGCGCTGCGCCAGCCGCACGTGCGCCCCTTCGACATCAGCAAGAATCCTATGTCGGGATGGGTCATGGTCGGTCTCGAGGCTCTCGAGGGGACCGCGCTGGAGGACTGGCTGGAGCAGGCCCGCGACTTCGTGAGCACGCTGCCGGCCAAATAGCTATGAGTCGAGGCTCTCTGATCGCGCAGGACATCCGTGCGCTGGCGCTTCCGAAGGGGCGGCGAGTCGGACAGCCCGGCCATCAGGTGGCCCTCGAGTATCTCCGCGCTCGAATGAAGGCTATCGGCCTCCGCCCGTTTCGCGAGGATGGCTTTGAAGTCCCCTTTGCCGATCCGGGCCACCGCGGTTGTAGGGAAGATATCCGCTTCGTCAATCTGGTCGGTGTCGTGCCCGGCACCGCAGCCAAGCTGGCCGGATCCGACCTGCCGGTCGTGCTTCTCGGTGCCCACTACGACAGTCCCATCGACGCTCCTTGCGCCGACGATAACGCGGCTGCCGTGGCGGCGGTTCTGGCCGCCGCACAGGATCTGGTGCGAACGCCTCTGGCGCGTGACGTCATCATCGCCCTCTTCGACTCTGAGGAGCCCCCCTACTTCCAGACCGAGGCTATGGGCTCCACGCGCTTCTATCTCGATGAACTGGCCGGTCGCAAGCTCGCATGCGCCGTCATCTTGGATCTGGTGGGGCACGACGTCGTGCCGCGTGAGGCACTGGGGTTGACGCACAGCCCGCTCTTGGATCTGCTCTTGCCGGGTCTCAGGGACCTGCTCGTGGTGACCGGGTCCGAGAGCCATCCCCGTCTGCCCGCAGCCCTCCAGCGGGCCTGCGGCGCCACTGATGGGCTGAACGTCTACCCGACGCCCACCAAGACCGTGGGCGACATGTCTGATCACCATGTCTTCCGGATGAGCGGCGAGCCCTATCTCTTTCTCACCTGCGGGCGCGGTCGCCACTATCACACGCCCCAGGACGACCTGGACTGGGTGAACCTGGACAAGGTAGGTGCGGTCCATGGGGTGTTGCTGGAACTGGCCCGGGCGCTGGATGAGATCGGAGACCCCGCCGCTGCGGGAATCGGAGCCGGGGGAAGGGTGGACAGGTCCTCCGACGCAGGGCGGCGGGAGGACACCAGGGAGCTTGCTAGCACTTGAGAGCAACATGATCAAAGTCATGCTCGGGGACAGGGCTTCGCGGGTGCTCGCGGCGGCGGGGCTCACGGGACTGGAAACGAGGGGGGACCTGGACAGGCTGACGCACTTCCTCACCAGAGTCTTGGAGGTCTAGCCATTCATAGTCTTTGGCAGTGGGGCAAGGCGCAGCGATTGTGCCAGTATGGACTAGGACAGACCCCGCCCGGGTCTGCCCACGTAGGCATGCAGCACTCGCCAACAAGGGGGCAGTAATGGCTGAGACGACGTTGGTAGGAAAGGTGCAGACCGTTCTAGGCCCCATTGAGCCGGGCCGCCTGGGGGTGACCTCCAGCCACGAGCACGTCCTTTCGGACATGTCCGCCTACTTCCAGGAGCCCGAGAAGCCTTCGGAGAGGCACCTGGCCGACGAGCCTCTGTCCCTGGACATCGTGGGCTGGGCCCGGGCGCATCGCTTCAGCAACAAGGACAACGCGCGCCTGAACGACCTGGAGTTGGCGGTCCGGGAGGTCCAGCGTTTCAGGAACGCCGGCGGCAACAGCATCGTGGAGATGAGCCAACACGGCATGAATCGCGACCCGGCCGGTCTGGCCATTGTCGCGCGGGCTACAGGCCTGAACATCATCATGGGCAGTGGCTACTACTTGGGGATGTCACATCCGGCCGACATGGACGGGAAGAGCGAGAACCTGATCGCGAACGAGATAGTCGACGACATCCTTCTGGGGGCCGCGGTAGATGCCGACGGTGTCGCCATCAAGTCCGGGCTGATAGGGGAGATCGGCTGCTCCGTCCCGCTGTCCGCGAACGAGAGGAAGGTCCTGCGAGCCGCCGCGGCGGCGCAGCGGCGTACGGGCGCGCCGCTTGACATACACCCCGGTTTCAGCGACGAGAACGTGCTGGAGATCATCGGCATCCTCGAGGACTCCGGTGCCTCCCTGTCCCACACGATGATCAGTCACGTGGAGAACTTCGACTATACGCTTGACACCCGCATTCGCATCCTGCAGGCCGGCTGTTACGTGGGCTATGACAACTTCGGCAACCTCGGCTACCCCCACTGCTATCTGGGACGAGTGATCAACCTGACTACCGACCTGTATCGGATCAGGGGCATCAGGGAGTTGTTGGACAGAGGCTTTCTCGGCCAGATCCTGCTTGGCCAGGATCTTTGCTTCAAGGATATGTACAGCTGCTACGGGGGCTACGGCTACGCACATCTACTTGAGAACGCCGTGCCTCTGATGAAAGATATGGGGTTGACTGAGCACCATATAGAGGCGCTGCTGGTGGATAATCCGCGACGCTTTCTGACCTTCGAGTCCCCGGTCGACTAGCGTGGTGCACCCGCTTCCCGACTACTTGGCCGGCGGCCTCCGTCTGGTGGTCTGCGGCACAGCTCCCGGGCAGGCATCGGCCGTCCGGGGCCACTACTACGCCGGTCCGGGCAATCGGTTCTGGGAGTATATGCACCTGGCCGGGATGACTCCCGAGCGGCTTCGACCCGAGGATGACGCCACCATCCTCTCCTACGGCATCGGACTCACCGACGTGGCCAAGCGGGCCGTGGGGACCGATGCTCAGGTCGACCGTGGCGCGTACGATCCGCCGGGGCTCGTGGCCAAGATGGAAACATACCGGCCGGCCTGGCTGGCGTTCCACGGGAAGGCGTCGGCGATGTCGGTGTGGCGGTATCTGGGCAATCGGGGCGTCCCCGACTACGGCGTCCAAGAGTTCGTGCTGGCAGGCGCGCACGTGTTCGTGCTGCCCAGCGCCAGCGCCGCCAACCAGCGCCGCGACTACGAGGGGCGCGCGGACAGGCTGGACTGGTTCCGTGCGCTTGCGCAGACGGCGGGGTTCGCGGAGGTCGTGCATTAGCCGTCCGAGACCTAGAGACAAGGCGCGGGCTGTCTGTATGATGGAGCATTGTGACTCCATCTCCGCTTGATATCCTCCAAACGGTCTTCGGTTATTCGAGGTTCCGTTCGAATCAGCAGCAGGTCATCGACGCGATCCTGAGCGGCGACGATGCTTTCGTGCTCATGCCGAGCGGTGGTGGCAAATCCCTCTGCTACCAGATCCCCGCCATCGTCCGACCAGGCACGGGCATCGTCGTCTCGCCTCTCATCTCTCTCATGAAAGACCAGGTGGATGGGTTGCGCGCGAACGGGGTGAGAGCCGCGGCCTACAACTCGGCCCTGGAGCCCGGCGCAGCCCGACGCGTACTGGACGAACTGAGAGCGGGTCGGTTGGACCTTCTGTATATCTCTCCCGAACGGGCGGTCAATGGCGGTATCCTTGACTGGTTGACGGTGCCGGATGATGAGCGGGCGCACGGCGAGAACCCTTCTCGCGTCCCTGTCTCTCTCATCGCCATCGACGAGGCTCACTGCATCTCGCAATGGGGACATGACTTCAGACCCGAATATCTGGCCCTGGGGGGCTTGCGCAGCCGCTTTCCCGGGGTCCCACTCGTCGCGCTGACCGCGACCGCCGATCCTCATACTCGCGAAGATGTCCGGCAGAAGCTGGGGCTGCAGCAGGCTGCGTGCTTCGTGTCCAGCTTCGATCGGCCCAACATCCAGCTGCAGGTCGCCGAAAAGGGCACTCCTCGCGCCCAGTTGCTGAGGTTCCTGGCGGGCCGCGAAGCCGAGGCGGGTATCGTCTACTGCTCCACCAGAAAGCGAACCGAAGACCTTGCGGAATATCTGCGCTCCCGCGGGATCGATGCGGCGGCCTATCACGCGGGGCTGCCGGCCGAGGAAAGGGACCGGGTCCAAGAGGGTTTCATGTTCGACCGGGTTCGGATCGTGGTGGCCACCACCGCGTTCGGGATGGGGATCGACAAGACGAACGCCCGTTTCGTGGTCCATTGGGACCTGCCCCAGCACATCGAGGGTTACTACCAGGAGATCGGCCGAGCAGGGCGAGACGGACTGCCGGCGCATGCGCTTCTTCTGTTCAGTTGGGCGGACGTGCCCCGAGTGAGGGCTCTGATCGACTCGGGACCGGATGAGGGGCGGGTGGCGGTGGAGAGACGCAAGTTCGCCGCCATGCTGGGGTTCGCCACGGGTCTGCACTGCCGCCGCAGGACACTGCTCGCCTACCTGGGCGAGACCATGGAGGCGGACTGTCGCAACTGTGACGTGTGTCTGGAACCACCGGAAACATACGATGCCACCGAGCATGCCCAGAAGGCTCTGTCATGCGTCGTTCGTACGGGGCAACGGTTCGGAGCGGGGCACGTAGTCGACGTTCTGAGGGGTTCGCAGAAGCAACGGATCACGGAACTGGGGCACGATCGTCTCTCCACCTACGGCATCGGTGCCGATCTCAGTGCGGAGGCCTGGAAGAGCATCCTCCAACAGCTCGGTCATCTGGGATATCTGCAGCAGGGGACGGGGCAGTATCCGGTGCTCGAGTTGACGCCGGCGGCGGTGCCGCTGCTGAAAGGGGAGGAGAGTCTGACCCTGGCGAGGCCCAGAACGAGGACGGTCGAGTCCAAGGAGGCAACGGTTGCCAGGCGGCGCTCGGGAGAAGCGGTCGCCGATGTCCACGATGATGCCCTGTTCGAGGACTTGAGAGCCTTGAGGCGGCAGATAGCCGATAGGGAGCATCTGCCCGCTTACGTCATCTTCCATGACTCCACATTGCGAGAGATGGCAGCCCTGAAACCCGCTACCTTGGAAGAGCTGCTGCTCGTCGGCGGCGTGGGCGAACGCAAGTTGGAGAAGTACGGAGCGGAGTTTCTGGCGGTGCTACAACACACACTCTGCAAGGAGGTAACGACGTGACCCGCACTATCGACCCGATCATCACCGCTGAAGGGCTGCAGGCTCTGTTGCGGTCGCCTTCCGCCGACAGGGACGGCGGCCAGGGCGGACTCGGCGCCGTCCGCGGGGTCGCCATCGGCGGGGCGGACGCCACCCGCGGCGCCACCGGCAGCGTCACCATCATCGACGTCCGCTGGGCGGAGGAGTATGCGGATGGGCACATCCCCGGGGCCATCTCGGTTCCTTTCGGGCTCCAGTCGGTCTGGTCGGAATCCGGGGGCGACTACCTTGTGGAGTTGCCCGCCGACGAGGACCTGTTCAAGCTGATCGGCGATACCGGGTTGGCGGTCGATTCGACCGTGGTCATCGTGGGTCGGGTGGAGGACCCGCCGGCTCCGCGCTACGCGCTGGCCGATCCCGTCAGAGTCGCCGCTACTCTCATATACGCCGGGATCCGCGACGTGGCGGTCCTTTCCGGCGGGCATCCGGCTTGGGAGAGGGCGGGCGGGGAGACGACCAGTGAGGTCCGGTCGTCGCGCCTACCACATACCACCCCGAGCCCGCCGATGTCGACCGCGCCGGCTGGGTGTCCACCGACTATGTCAAGGAGCGCATCGGCACAGCCGTGCTTGTCGACGGGAGGGACCCCGACCAGTACTTCGGTGCCTCCATCGACCCCTTTGCCGATATGCGCGGTCACATCCCCTCCGCCCGCAGCCTGCCCATGGTGTGGGTGTGGGAACAAGACGGCAGCTACCGGTCCACGGACCTGATCGCGGGGATGGCAGCCGGGGTCATCGGCGCAGACAAAGACCTGGAGATCATCACCTACTGTGGGGTCGGGGGCTACGCGAGCACCTGGTGGTTCCTGCTCACACAACTCCTGGGCTATCGCGATGTCAAGATCTACGACGGCTCCATGGAGGCCTGGGTCGACCTCAAGAACCCTCTGGTCCGCTACCGCTGGGAGTAGATCCGCGGTAGAGTGACCATGTACATTGAGGGCTGCATGGGGGGCGGTATGTACCGGAAGATGTTGGTCATATTGGACGGTTCGACCTTGTCCGAGGTCATCTTCAAGTACGCGCAGGAGGTGTCCGGCAGGCTCAAACTGGACTTGGAGCTGCTGCTCATCTGTCCTTCCCAGGAAGCCGATCAGCTTCCCATGCGTCAGGCCTACGTGGAGCACATGGCCGATCAACTGCGCGCGCGGGCCGAAGAGATAAGCTTGGAGGCCGGCTATGGCGTTGCGCGGCGGCCCATCCGCGCCCAGGCCAGCGTCCTCGTGGGACATCCCTCTGGGGGAGTGCTCCAATACGCCAAGGAGCACGATGTCGACCTGGTTATGATGTCCACTCGCGGGCCCGCCGACATCCGTTCCTTCGGACTCGGCAATACCGCCAAGACGGTCATTCACGAGTGCCCGGCTCCGGTCTGGCTGGTGCCGGCCGAACTCCAGAAGGAGGTGGTCAGCGACACCCTGCCCAAGAGAACGCTGGTCATCCCGCTGGACGGCTCCAAGGTGTCTGAGGCCGTCATCCCTCACGCCATCACCATCGCCACCCAAAGGGGTGCGGAGTCGGAACTGATCCTCCTCTACGTTCACGACGTGGGCAAGCTTCCGGCCAACTACGGGGACTTGGACGAGAAGGAAGAGCTCTGGAAGATGAGCCGGTACCTTGAATCCACGGCCCACTCCATACGGGAGGCGGGATTCGCGGCCCGGACGCACATCCTGAAGGGAGATGCTGCTGCCGGCATCATCCGTTTCGTGGACGAGAACCCTCCCCAGCTCCTAGCCATGACCACCTACGGCCGCAAGGGTCTGAAGAGGATGATCTTCGGGAGCGTCACCGAGCAGGTGATCGAGCGGATCAAGAAGACACCCATGCTCCTGGTCTGCGGGACGTCCAAGCCACACCAGAAGCTCTCCGACTACGACGTACTGTAGGGCGCGGGCGCCGGAGGCAGGGCGCAGATCCGTCTCGGGGGCCTCGAAAACGCACCTGACCCTCGGTCTCTGGTGGCCCCTTCCCCTCACTCGGGGAAAGATTCTCACAGTTTGCTGTTTCTGATTGGATAGCCCCTGGGTATTCGCATATAATGGCACTTCACTCCGGGGAGGTAGATCGTGGAGGAACAGCTTCAGAGCCTCTTGACGCGCATCCACAGCGAGGGTGTGGAGAAGGCCGAGATCGAAGCTGCCGAGATCGTGTCTGCCGCGCAGGCCAAGGCTCGAGCTATCGTGAGCGCGGCTGAGCAGCAGGCGGTCGATGTCGTCGCGGCGGCGGAACGTGAGTCGCTGGTGTTCACGGAGAGGTCCCGGCAGAAGTTGGACCAAGTCGCCCGCGACTTCCTCATCGGCGTTCAGAACAGCGTGGAAGCGCTTCTCGCCGCCGGAGTGAAGGAGGCCGTGGGCGAGGCTCTCACTCCCGAGACGATGGTCCAGATGGTGACCAACTTGGCTGAGGCCTATGGAGCCAACGATCTCCGCGAGAACCGCATCGAGTTGCTGGTGTCCCCCCGCGATCAGGAAGAGTTCATGCGGCTGGCCTTGGGCAGCTATCAGGAGAAGCTCGGCCGGGGCGTGGAGATCCGTCCTGTCAGGAGCATCCACAAGGGTTTCATGGTCTCCATCTCCGACGGCAATCTGTACCACGATTTCACGCAGGAGGCTCTGGCAGCTTCGCTGGCGCAACTGCTGAAGTCACCCCTCAAAGAGATAGTGGAGGAAGCCGCCGCCACAGAGACCCCGGTTCCTGGCCCCGCTTCCGCGGTGACCGCGGCGCCGGGCGCTGCCGCGCCCGAGCTCTTGGAGACAGAGGCCGCCGAGACTGAGGGGAAGTAGGCAGTTGGCCTACTATTACCTCATCGCCAGCCTGCCCCGACTGTCCTTGGGCGAGGCGCCACCCATCTCTTCGGCGGAACTCGCGCGCATGAGCGATGGTCAGCTTTCGCCGGCGGATCTGACCGACGTGGTGCATATCGTGCAGGGCCGCCCCGAAGAGGTGGTTCATTCCGGCTTTCGCTCGTACGTGGCGCGCGAGACCCAGCTTCGCAACGCCCTGGCGCGCCTGCGGGCCGCCCGCACGGGCGCAGATGCCGCGGCCTTCGAGCGCCCCTTCGCGGGCTTCGACAGGGATGTGGAGCGGGTCGCCGCCGACGCCATGGCTCTGGCGGATCCCCTGGAGCGCGAACTCATGCTCGATCGGGTCCGGTTCCGCATGCTGGAGGGCCTTGCCCTCCCTTCGTCGTTCGACGGTGTTGTGATTCTAGCCTACGCGGCCAAGCTACTCCTCGTGGAGAGATGGCATTCCTTCGATGAAGTGCGGGGCGAGGCGCTTCTGCGCCGCATCGTGGATGAACGGGTGGCGGAGGTGGTGGTGTGAGCACGGACCGGGGACGGGTCGTCGGGGTGAACGGTGCCATGGTGACGGTGGAGTTCGCGTCCAAAGTGATGCAGAACGAGGTGGCCTGGGTGAGCGTCGAGGGCGTCGAGTTGCCCGCGGAGGTGATCCGCGTGCGGGGCCGCTACGCTGACGTGCAGGTCTTTGAAGACACGAGCGGGTTGGCGGTGGGCGACGCGGTGACCTTCTTGGGACACATGCTGTCCGTGGAGTTGGGACCCGGTCTGCTCTCCCAGATCTTCGATGGGTTGCAGAACCCTCTGCCGGCCATCGCTGAAACGCATGGCTTCTTCCTCCCTCGCGGCGTTCGCATGCCTGCTCTCGACCGCGACGTGCAGTGGCAGTTCACTCCTCAGGTGCAGGCGGGGGACGAGGTGGTGGCCGCGGACACCCTGGGCACGGTGCCCGAGGGCTTGTTCGTGCATCGCGTCATGGTCCCGTTCTCCTGGGAGGGGTCCTATCGGGTGAAGAAGGTGGTCCCAGCCGGGTCGTATCGCATCGAGGACGAGATCGCCGTGTTGGAGCGCATCGGCGCCGATCCCGCGGGCGGCGGGGGAGACGGTGACGAGTTGACGGTCAATATGGTGCAGCGCTGGCCGGTCAAGCGGCCCATCACCCTGTACGCCGAGCGCCTTCGGCCCACCGAGCAGTTGATCACCAAGATGCGCATCCTGGATAGCTTCTTCCCCGTGGCCAAGGGCGGCACGTACTGCATCCCCGGGCCGTTCGGGGCGGGCAAGACGGTGCTGCAGCAACTCACCAGTCGTCACGCCGACGTCGACGTGGTGGTCATCGCTGCCTGTGGCGAGCGCGCGGGCGAAGTGGTGGAGACGCTGCGCGAATTCCCCGAGCTCATCGATGAGCGCACCGGTCGGAGCCTCATGGAGAGGACGATCATCATCTGCAACACCAGCTCCATGCCAGTGGCCGCCCGCGAAGCTTCCGTGTACACGGCCGTGACCCTGGCGGAGTACTACAGGCAGATGGGGCTGCAGGTGCTGCTACTGGCCGACTCCACCTCGCGCTGGGCCCAGGCGATGCGGGAGATGTCGGGCCGTCTGGAGGAGATCCCCGGCCAGGAGGCCTTCCCTGCGTATCTGGAATCGGTCATCGCCGCCTTCTATGAGCGCGCGGGAAGGGTGCGGCTGAACGACGGCTCCATCGGCTCGGTGACGATCGGGGGCACCGTGAGTCCGGCGGGGGGCGATTTCGAAGAACCGGTGACGCAGTCGACCCTCAAGGTGGTGGGCGCTTTCCACGCGCTCTCTCAAGCACGAGCCGACGCCCGGCGCTACCCGGCCATCGACCCACTGGAGAGTTGGAGCAAGTACGGGAGCGTCGTGGAGGCGGGCGAACTGGCCGCGGCGCGGCGCATCCTCCGTCAAGGCCGCGAAGTGTGGGAGATGATGAAGGTGGTCGAGGAGGAGGGAACCTCCATGGACGACTTCGTCACCTATCTGAAAGCCGAGTACCTCGACGCGGCCTATCTGCGCCAGGACGCCTACGATCCCGTGGATGGCGCAAGCAGCGCGCAACGTCAGCGTCTTGTCTTCAGCGTCGTATACAAGATTCTGGCGACTCCCATGGCCTTCGAGAGCAAGGCCGAGGCGCGACGCTTCTTCCAGGATCTCACGCAGGTGAGCCGAGACTGGAACCGGGCTGAGCAAGGCACAGAGGAGTTTCGTGCCCTCAAGGAGCGACTCGAGGAGATGCGGGCGAAGGCGGTCGGCGATGTATAGGGTCTACTACGAGATAGCTCGTATCGTGGGGAACACCATAACCGTGGTGGCAGAGGATGTGGCCTACGGCGAACTGGCCGAGGTCAAGTCTGCGGGGCGCCTCTCACTGGCTCAGGTCATCCGCCTGGAAGGTGACTACGTGACCCTGCAGGTCTTCGAAGGCACGCGGGGCGTCTCCACCGACGCCGAAGTGCGCTTCCTGCGCCGGCGCCTGCAGACCCCCTTCACGCCCGCCCTCTTGGGACGCGTGTTCGACGGTGCGGGCCGTCCCCGCGACCATGGACCCACGCTCGACACCGATCTGATCGCGCTCGGCGGGCCGACCGTCAACCCGGCCAAGAGGATCATCCCCCGGAACATGATCCGCACAGGCATCCCCATGATCGACGTGTTCAACACGCTGGTCGAGTCGCAGAAGCTACCCATCTTCTCGGTGGCCGGGGAGCCCTACAACGAACTTCTCACCCGTATTGCTCTGAATGCTGAGGTGGATATCATCATCCTGGGCGGGATGGGCCTGAAGTACGACGACTATCTGTACTTCCAGGATGCTCTGGATACGGAGGGGGCGCTGTCTCGTTCCATCCTCTATGTGCACACGGCCGCCGATCCCACGGTGGAGTGCCTGCTCGTGCCCGACACATGCCTGAGCGTGGCGGAGCGCTTCGCCCTGGAGGGCAAGCGCGTACTCGTGCTGCTCACGGACATGACCAACTTCGCCGACGCCCTCAAGGAGATCGCCATCACCATGGAGCAGATCCCCTCCAACCGGGGATACCCGGGCGATCTCTACACCCAGCTCGCCGCCCGCTACGAGAAGGCGGTCGACTTCGAGGGAGCGGGGTCGGTCACCGTGCTCGCCGTCACGACCATGCCCGGCGACGACGTCACCCACCCTATCCCCGACAACACCGGGTACATCACCGAGGGCCAGTTCTATCTGCGCAACGGCCGTATCGAGCCCTTCGGCTCTCTTTCCCGCCTCAAGCAGCAGGTGAACGCCCACACGCGCGCAGACCACCGCACCATCATGAACAGCATGATCAGCCTGTATTCGATGTACGTGGAGAGTCTCGAGAAGCAGTCCATGGGCTTCCGCATGACCGACTGGGACGACAAGCTGCTCAGATACGGGACCCTCTTCGAGAGCCGCTTGATGGACCTGGCCGTGAACATCCCTCTGGAGGAGGCCCTGGATACGTGCTGGGAGATCCTGGCCGAATGCTTCGAGCCGGCAGAGACCGGCATGCCTACGGATCTCATCGACATGTTCTGGCCGACAGAGCCGTCGACGGACGCCGGGGATGCGGATGACAGCGGCGAAGCCGCGGCGCCGAGCGGCGGAGATGCGGCAGTCGACGGGAGCGCGGCAGTCGATGGGAGCGCAACGGTCAACGGGAGCGCCGAGTGAAGGTCAAGAAGACCAAGAAGATGCTCAAATCGCAGCGGGAGGCTCTGCGCCGCTTCCAGCACTTCCTGCCGGTGCTCGAGCTGAAGAAGCATCAACTTCAACTTGAGGTTAGGGCTGTGGATCATGAACTCCGTACGAGGGAGATAGAGGAACAACTGCTCGTCGAGCGGTTGGCCTCGTGGATCCGGCTGCTGGGAGAGGACATCTCCCTCTCGGAGTACCTGGATGTGCAGGACATCGTCACCGATATCGCCAATGTGGCGGGGGTCCGCATCCCCGTGCTGAAAGACGTGGTCATGCTCCAGAGGACGGTGGATCTGTTCGCGACGCCCCCCTGGGTCGACGAAGCTCTCGCGAACATACGGGCCCTGATCAGGCTACGGGTGGAGCGGAAGGTGCTGGCGGAACAGAGGCGGCTGCTAAGCGAAGAGTTGCGTATCACCTCCCAAAGGGTCAACCTGTTCGAGAAGATAAAGATCCCGGAGGCCTTGGAGAACATCAGGATCATCCGTATAGGCCTGGGGGACTCCCAGACGGCCGATGTGGGTCGGGCCAAGATCGCCAAACGCAAGGGGCAGGCGACTCTCAGCGGTACGAGCGGGGTGAGCGAAGCATGATCGTGGAGATGAAGAACGTCACCGTGCTCTGTCTCGACTCTGACCGTGAAGCTACCCTTGAAGCTCTATACGGCATGGGTGTTGTGCACGTCGTCAACGCCCAGGAGCCGACAGGTCGGGAGGTCGAGCGAACGCGTGAGGAGCTGGAGCAGGCCGCCGCAGCCCTGGAGGCGGTGCGCGCCGCCGCGGCGCGCACGAGAGAGCGCGCCGAAGACGCGCCACCGACACCCACCGCCGCGACCGCGACCACCGAGTCGCTCCGGCCACCGGATGACGGCCGCGAGGGGGCGGCCCGTCTCGCCCCAACCAGGGCGACGGAAGAGGCCGTGCGTCTCGCGGGGGAGCGGGCGGAGGCGGAGAAGGTCCTCGCCGACCTGCGCGCCGAGGTCGCACGGGTGGAGCCTTGGGGAGACTTCGATCCTTCGCTGATCGGCGATCTGGAGGAACGCGGGCTCTTTGTCACGTTGCTCCGCGCACCCGCGGATGTCTCCCTCATCGGGCCCGCGGGTGCCCTGCTCGAGGAGATCTCGGCCGACGAACAACGCCGGTACTCCGTCCTGATCACGTCCGGGCCCTTCGACCCCGCTTATCTGACTCCCTCTGGGGCGGCAAGCGAGATGACTTTGCCCGCGGAGCGTCTCGGCGAGATGAGGGCCATGGTCGAACACCGACAGAAAGACTCTGGAGCGTATCGACGACGGTCTGGCGGCGCTCGAGCCCAGTCTCTCCGCGCTTGAACAGGCCAGGAGTGAGTTGGAGCAGGCTGTGCACATGGCCGAGGTGCGCGCGGGCATGGGTACCTCGGACAAGCTGTGCTACCTGCAGGGTTACGTGCCTGCTCCGGAAATACCGCGCCTGCAGGAAGCGGCGGTCGAACACGGCTGGGGGATCGCCACGCGCGAACCCGAACCGACCGAGCGAGTGCCGACCCTCCTGCGCCTGTCTCGAGGAGTCAAGCCCATCGGTGTGCTCTTCAACGTGCTGCGCATCTCACCCGCGTACTGGGAGACCGACGTGAGTGTGGCCTTCCTGATCTTCTTCACACTCTTCGTGGGGCTCCTGATAGGTGATGCAGGGTACGGGTTCCTGATGCTGGCGTTGGCCATCTACCTCACCGTGAGGGCCCGAGGCGTGCTCAGCGACGCTGTCAAGCTTCTGTACGTGCTGAGTCTGAGCGTCATTTTGTTCGGGGCCCTGCAAGGCTCTTGGCTGGGCATCGCAGAGCTGCCCGCTCCCCTGGCGGCTCTCCAGGTCGACTGGTTCTCCGACCAGGCGAACGTGATGCAACTGTGCTTTCTCATCGGCGCGGTCCATATGACCCTGGCGCATCTGTGGACGGGTGCTGTGCAGTTTCCTCAACTTGCCTTTCTCGCCCAGGTTGGTTGGGTGGCCATCGTCTGGTCCATGTTCTTTGCCGCGAGCGCGCTCGTGCTGGGTCGCCCGTTCCCCAGCGCCGTCGTGTACGTGCTGGCGGCCGGCGTCATCCTTGTGGTCCTGTTCCTCATGCCACCTTCCCGCATGCGCCAGCACCTCATGGAGTATGTGCTGCTACCGCTCACCCTGGTGGGCTTCTTCGTGGATGTGATCTCCTACATACGGCTGTTCGCCGTGGGAGTGGCCACTTTGGCCGTCAGCCAGAGCTTCAACGGGATGGCTGCTTCGATCGGCTATGACGGCGTCCTGACGGCCATCTTCGCGGTCATCATCCTCATCTTCGGCCATTCACTCAATCTGGCGCTGTGTCTGCTGGCGGTGTTGGTCCACGGCGTCCGCTTGAACACACTCGAGTTCTCGGCCCACAAGGGGCTCAGCTGGTCGGGATTCGCGTTCCGGCCGTTCGCACGCGGGTCCCGGGGCTACGCGTCGTCGGCAGGCTAAGAAAGGAGAGAGATGGATCCAGCAGAACTGGGCCGGATCGGGGCTATCGCTGCCGTGGGGTTGAGTGCGTCCGGCTCGGCGCTGGGCACGGCGGCCGCCGGCAGGGCGGCCATCGGGGTATGGAAGAAGGCCTACGCCCAACAGCGCCCGGCACCCTTCACGCTTCTGACCTTCGTAGGCGCGCCTCTGTCTCAGACCATCTACGGGATGATCCTGATGTTCCAGATCGCGAGCCGCGCGTCGGCCGGCTACGATCCCTACGCCCTACTGGGCATTGGGTTCTTCGCGGGATTGGCCATCGGCATGTCCGCGTGGATGCAGGGTGTGGCCGGAGCTGCCGGCGCCGATGCCCTGGGTGAGACCGGAGAAGGTTTCACGAACTACCTCTCCGTGATCGGCATCGTTGAGACGGTCGCCATATTCGTGATGGTCTTCGTCATCATAGTGCTCGCCTAAGGGATCTCAGGCGAGCGCGGTGGTCAGCCACGCCGTAGAACGGAGGCCCCGGGGCCGAGACGCTTGTCTCGGCCCCGGGGCCTCCGCTCTACATCGCGCAGGCGGCCGGTCGGGCTACGGCTTTCCTAGTGGATCTCGTCCCCGAACGTGATGTGCAGCTCCGACGTGAGGCTCGCCATCTTGGCGGAGAAGGCCTTGTATTCCGCAGTCTTGGTGTCGCGGTCCCGGAAATCCTCGAGACTATTCAGAGTCACGATCCCCACGTATCTGAAGGGAACGGTCCCCGTGGGGCTGAAGTCGCACCGCACCAACTCGTACTTCTCCACGGAGGGGAGACTGTCGATGAAGGGACCCTTCTCGTTGTCCACGTAGGCCTTGAACTCCTCGTCGGTCACATGCGGCGCGAGGTTGTAAAGGATGATCTCTTTGGCCATGAGGCTCCTCCTTGGGGGAGACGTTGGTTGCTTCGCGCCATTCTACTACCGTGATCCGCCCTGTCTTGAGTTACTTCATCAGCTCCCACTCGGCGTCGATGCTGAAGAGCGTGGGTGCGCCGGAGCTGAACGTGCCCTTCATCACCAAGTCCGTGCCCACCCTGCTCACGACGCCGACCATAGACGTCGGTGCGGAACTGTCGCTCATGTTGAAGACGAGTGTGTCTCCCTGGATGGTGAAGAAGAGCGTCTCCGGTTCGCTGGTCAGGCCCGCCTGACCTTCGGGGTCGAGCGCAGATGGATCGATGATCATCACTGCCGTGCCGCTGGTGCCGCCGGCGTCGACCGTGATCTCCATGGTCATGGGAAGAGCCTGTCCCAGAAGGGCATCGAGGAGAGCGACACTGCATCCCTCGCTCTCGGCGGCTTGGGCCGCCTCGTCGCTCATGTCCAAGTTGGTGATGGTCATAGTCCCGGACCAAAGTCCATTGAGTTCGTCGCCGGCCACAGGACCGCCGGGGCCGGTCGTCCCGCTGGTGGTGGTCGTCGACGGGGCCGTGGTGGTGGTCGCTTCGCTCGTGGAGGTGGTCGGAGCCGATCCGTCCTGGCTCCCGTCCGTTCCGGCCGGCCGCACGAAGATGTCACCAGTGTGTATGTCGATGAGCACGAAGTTCTCGATGATTACGTTCGTCTGCTGGATGACTATGATGGTGGTCGGATCAAACCCAGGCCAACGTGGCCCGGTGTAGGTGGGAGTCTTGCTGACGGGCTGCGGCGGGATGAGCGGATTGCCGCATTCGCAGCGCACTCGGGGCACCCCGTAGCTGTCCACCAGGACCAACTGGCCCGCCTGGAGCACCGACTGCCGGGGCGTCGGGTGACCGTCCCGGTAGCCGTGGTTGGTCACACGGATGTCGCGGGTCAGCAGCACGGGGGTTAGTTCGTCGAAATACGCGGGCAACTGGTCTATCTGCACAGTGCTACCCCCGCTCCAGCGGAGGGTCGGGTCGTTGTTCAGTGCCTCGCAGAAGGCGGCCGCTTTGTCCGGATTCTCGGCCAGGAAGCTCAGTTGCCCTTCCTTATCCGCGACCTGCTGGTCCTTGGATCCTCCGTAGAGAGCGGGCGTGTCTCCGGGGAAGGAGACGACGGCTACTTGAGCTCCGTCACCAGATTGGGTCGTCGCAGGGGTTTGGGCAGCGGCTGTGGTCGACGTGGGGATGTTGAGGGTGCTTGTCGGGCCCGTGGGGACGAACATCTCCTCGGCGAAGGATTCCGGCCCCGCGGAACCGGCCGGCTCGAGAAGTATCTCTCCCTCCTGCTGGACGAAGACCTCACCACCGGTCTCGTCCGTGGTATCCGTCTCCCCGGAGCCACGGAGGCCGAAGTAACCGCCGAGCGCTGCGGCGATGACTACGATCGCGATCAGCGGACCGATCCAGATCCACGGGGAGCGTCGTTTGGGCGCGGGCCCATGTGCGTATCCCGGCGCAGCCGCGTACGCGGGCTGCGCTCCGTAGCCATCCTGGGGTGCGTACTCTGGAGGCGGTGGAGGCGGGGGCGCAGGCTGAACATCGTAGGCCGACGGAGGTGGCGGTGGTGGGGGCATGACGGTGAAGAGCTCGGCCACCTCCGCAGCGGGCCGCCAATCGCCCAACTGCTCGTGCCATACAAGATCGTCGGGAGAAAGGGTTCCGTGCTGCGCGTTGGCCACCATCTCTTCCCACGTGAGGGGACCCAGATGATCCTCCGCCGCGCCACCGGGCTTGTGGTAATACCAGTTGGAGCCTGTCATGCCGTCACCCATGATCACCCTTCCGCTATCGCTTGCTCATGGCCCTATGGGTCGGACTTCCGCGCTGTCTGGGAGTCACAAGTATAGGATGCGCAGACCCTCTGTCACCAGCCCCAGCCGAGGTCTTCTGCCCCGGATGCAGCTTCAGGGCCCGGTCTGGCGGGCGCGATCATCCCGGAGCCGCATCCACAAGCAGGCCCCTATGAGGGCGCAGATGACGAGGTAGAGAGTCGGGTAGAACCATGTCGGCATGACCAAGCTGGCGATATTCGCGCGCAGGAATCCGTTGCCCAGCCGGAACAGGGTGAAACCGAGGGCGAAGATCAGGAAGGCGACTCCATCGACATATCTGGACCTGCCTGAACTGTCGCGACGGGTCAGCAGCCAGACGGCCGGCACGCAGAAGGCCACCGCCGCGATCATCTCGTAGACCTGAGTGGGGTGGACGGGTTCAACGGCTCCGGCTATTCCCAGGATGCCGGTCTGACCGGTGGCGAACTGCAGGGCCCAAGCGGGGCTCCCGGGGCCGTACTCGATCCCCCAGGGGAGGGATGTGACCGTGCCGAAGCAGCAGCCCTCGAGGAGGCAGCCGACGCGCATCAGCACCAGCCCGGCGGCCAGACGCGGGCACTGCACTGTCGGCCAGCCGCCAGACGGAGAGGCGGAAACGGCGGGCGAGCAGCGCCCCGACGGCGAGGGCCGCCACCAGTCCTCCGTACAGGGAGAAGCCGGTGAACTCCAGCAGGTACATCCGAGCCGGTTGTTCCGTGTAGTAGCCCCAGGCCGTCACCACGTCCAGGATACGGGCCCCAAGCAGACCGGCCGCCAGCGCAACCGCGAACACGACCAAGACCCTCCACCAGGAGAAGCCTCGCCGCCAGGCCACAAGCACCCCCAGGCCAAGCGCGGTCAACCACGCCAGCACCTGGAAGGTGCCGTACGCGCCCATGGTGACCAGGTGGCCTCCCAGTTCAAGCTGTCCGAGGACAGGGTGCATCGCTCAGAACCGCACCGGCCGGCACGGCGCTCGCCGTGCCTAGATGTAGGCGGCCGCCTTGAACGCGGACCTCACCGCCGTGGCGATGTTGCCCACCTCGCGCGCGTCGCCCACCACGAACACCTCGGTCTCCGGGGCGCTGCGGCGCAGGGAATCGGCCACATCGATCCGCGAGGCCATGCCCACGGCCAGCAGGACCGTGTCCGCGGCCAACTCGACCAGTTCCGAGGTCTTCGTGTCGCGGCAGAGCACCACGCCGTCGCCCACCTCTTCGAGCCTGCAGTCGAGATGGACCGGTATCTCGAGTTGGTCGATCAGCATCATCAACTCCATGGAAGCGCCGCCGGACGCCCTGAGATTACTCAGGTCGGATGCCATCTCGATGACGGTCACGTCGCTACCTTCGCGCTTGAGGCCGATAGCGCTTTCGATGCCCACGGTGCCCGCGCCCACGATGACGGTCTTGCCGGTTATCTCTACGGCCCCGGTATCGGCCTCGGGCGCCCAATGCACGTGCGGTTTGTCGATCCCTGGGAGAGCCGGGACGATGGGTCGCGACCCCACCGCGACTATGAGGGCGTCGTAGCCTTCTGCGTCGAGCAGTTCCTTCGTGGCTTCGGTGTGGAAGAGGATGCGCGCGGGTGCCTTCTTGGCCTGAAGCACCAGGTAGTCGAGGTAGTCGCGGACATCCTGCTTGAAGGGTAGGGCCGACCCCGGGGCCACGTGGCCGCCCAGGCGGTCGCTCATCTCGTACAGCGTGACGTCGTGTCCGCGCTCGCAAAGCGTCAGCAGAGCCTGGATGCCCGCGGGACCGCCGCCCACCACCGCCACCCGCTTCTTCGCTTCGGCCCTCGGGACCTTTGCCTCGGGGAACTCGGTCTCGTTGCCCAGGTACGGGTTCACGGCACAGTTGATGACAGCGGGGATGATCAGCCGGAATCCGCAGTACTGGCAGCGCAGGCAGGGCCTGCGGTCCTCTTCTTTGCCCAGGGCATACTTGCGCGGCATCTCGGGATCGGCGAGCAGCGGACGGCACATGGCCACCATGTCGGCCTTGCCGGCGGCGATGATCTCGTCGGCCCGCCCGATGTCCATGATGGAGCCCACCGTGCACACCACCAGGTTGGGAAAAGCCTTCTTGATGTCGGCTGCGAAGTGGACGTTGTACTCGCGGTCCATCAGGTAGTTCTGCCACCAGTTGCGCATGTACTCGAACTCACCGTGCAGGCCTGCCGAGACGTGCAGGATGTCGACCTTGTCCTGGATCAACTCGATGAGTCTCAGGGTCTCCGGGAGATGCATGCCCTCAGGGTGGATCTCGTCGGCGGATATCCGGTACTCGATGACGAAGTCCTCGCCGCACAACGCCCGCACCCTGTCCAGCACCTCGATAGCGAAGCGGGCCCGGTTCTCCAGGGAGCCGCCGTACTCGTCGGTACGCTTGTTGTAGAGAGGGCTGGCGAACTGGGTGATGAGGTTCCCGTGAGCGCCATGGATCATGCTCATCTTGAGTCCGGCCCGCTTGCAGCGTTGGGCGGCCTTGGCGTATTTCTCAACGGTCTCGGCGATCTTGGCCTGGTCCATCTCTATGGTGGCCATGGGCTCCCGGCCGAACATGGGGGCGCGGAACTTCTCCATGGTGGGGACGAACGAGGAGGAACTGTAGGCCGGACGCCCGGTCTTGTCGAAATGGGAGTCCTTGCCGTTGTGGTTGATCTCGAGCGAGGCCAGCGCTCCGAAGCCGTCGCACATCTCCGCGAAGCGGCTCAAGGGGAGGAGGCATTCGTCGCTGCCCAGGTCGAGCTGGCGTTCTTCGTCACTGGCCTCTTTGATGTCGACGACGGAGTTGCCCACATGCAGCACAGCGGCTCCGCCCCGGGCGAAGACCCTGAAGAAATCGACGAACTCAGTGGTGACCCTCCCGTCGCGGGAGGCGAGGTTGGGTGACGGTGGGGCCAGTTCCAAGCGGTTCTTGAAGTCGACTCCCCGGATCCTCAGCGGTGAGAACACATGCTCGTATCGTGACCCCATGCGGCGCTTCCTTTCATTCCGCGTCCTGTGCGGACGAGTAGGGGCGATGTTAGCAAAGCAGGAGCAAGGACGATGGAGCCGAGGGCTTGCCGGTCAGTCTGTACGTCGATGCCTGGGGAGGTATGATATGCGACCATATGCGAGGTGGCGCTTGCGACGATGCCGAAGGGGGGCGCGATGCATGGAGTTGGACCGGCGACCGATCGGATAGCCCAGATGAGGGAACTCATCCGGGACAGGGTCGTCGCCATCGATGCCGAGCGAGCGCTCAACATCACCGAATCGTACAAACGGAACGAGAGGGTCCCTCCCGCCATCAAGCGGGCCAGGGCCACCTATGACGTCTGCTCGCGGATGACCTGCCGCGTGGAGGACTTCGAGCTCATAGTCGGCAACTTCGGAACAAACTTTCTCGGCTCGGCCATGTGGCCCGAAGAGGGATTCGAGTGGTTCTATCAGGACTTCGACCGGGGTGAGCTCTGGGTCCGCGGCGAAGACGGCGTGTACCACTGCGACGACATGGGCACCAGGCTGTCCATCACTGAAGAGGAGAAGGACAAGCTCTACTCCATCCGCGAGTACTGGAGGGGTAGGACCGTCTCCGATCAGATGGATTCCTGGTATCCCGACGGTTACGAAGAGTGGTGCGCCATCGGAGCCTCGAGCTACTTCCCGGGCAAGCCCATCGGAGATCTCCCCAGCGGACACCTCATCCCCGGCTATCCCAAGATCATCAACCTGGGTTATGCCGCCATCCGCAAGCAGGCGCAGGCCTGGGTGGAGGCCCACGAGGGCAACCTGATGGGGGGCGACGTAGAGAAGTATCTGTTCTACAAGTCCGCCGTCTTGGCCTGCGATGCCGCCACGGCCATGATCCGGCGCTACGCCGAGGCCTGCCGCGCCAAGGCTGCGGAGTCCACCGACCCCGCACGCCAGGCCGAGCTTGAGGACATGGCCGCCGGTCTGGATTGGATCGCGGTGAAGCCGGCGCGCACCTTCTGGGACGCGGTGCAGGGCGCCGTCATGTACCAACTCCTCCTGTACATGGACGCGCGCTACCCCGCCCTCGCCTTCGGCCGCTTCGACCAGTACACGTGGCCGTTCCTCGAGGCCGACCTCGAAGCCGGGCGCCTGAGCATGGACGAAGCGCGGGAGATCGTCGACGCCTTCCTGCTCAAGGCCAACTGCTTCTACCGCGCCGCCCCGCCCTTCCTCAACGAGATCATTGGGGTGGGCAACACCTACCAGCACACCACCATCGGTGGAGTGGACCCCGATACCGGTGAGGACGCATCCAATCCCATCACCTACATGATCTTGGAGGCCATGGGCCGTCTCATGCTGCACGATCCCACCATCTCCATCCGCGTGCACAAGAACACTCCCGACGAGCTGTGGGAGCGCGCCATCGAGATGACCAAACTGGTGGGCGGTCTGCCCCTGTTCCAGAACGACGAGGTCATCGTACCCGCCCTTGTGGAGAACGGCTTTGAAATCAGCGACGCCCGGAACTACGGTCTCATCGGCTGCCAGGAGATCGTGGGCTCCGGCAACGACTACCCGGCGCCGAACGGCACCATGTGCAAGGCCACCATCCACTACGGCGTCATCCTCGTCTTGGCCCTGAACGACGGCGTCAACCCCATGAACGGCAGGAGCGGGGCACTCAAGACCGGCTACCTCCACGATATGGAGTCGTTCGAGGAGGTCAAGGCCGCGGTGAAGGCTCAGGTGGAGTACTTCCTGCGCTGGCTCGTGACCATGAACAACTACTCCGAGCACATCGCCATGGTCGTGAGTCCTCATCCCGCGCTGTCCATCTCCATGGAGGGTTGCATGCAGTCCGGCCGGGATTGCGTTCGGGGAGGAGCCAAGTACAACTCCTTCGGGGGCACGGCTACCGGTCTCGCCACCGTGGCCGACTCGCTCACCGCCATCAGATACATGGTCTTCGACAAGAAGCTCTGTAGCGCTCGCGAGCTTTACGACGCCTACATGGCCGACTGGGAGGGACACGAGCCGCTCCGACAGCGGATCCTGAACGAGGTTCCTCACTTCGGCAACAACGATCCCTACGCCGACGAGCAGATGAAGTGGATCTGCGACGTCTACTCCGACGCGTGCGGCCTGATGTACAGCGAGCGGAGTGACGTCTACAAGGCAGGCCTCTACGGCGCCGCCGACCACGTCGCCCAGGGCGCACACACCTGGGCCACTCCCGACGGACGGCGCACCGGTGATCCCCTGGCCGATGCTGCCTCGCCGGCGCAGGGGAGAGACCTGCTCGGACCCACCGGCGTCTTCGGCTCCGAACTGTGTTTCGACCACAGCCGTTTCCTGGACGGTATCGCCCTCAACCTCAAGATCCATCCCACGGCTCTGAGGGGCGCGGAGGGCTGCGCCAAACTGCGCGACGTGACCAAGGCCTATTTCGACGGCGGCGGACTGGAGGTCCAGTACAACGTCGTCAGTGCCGACGACATGCGCGCCGCGCAGAAGGACCCGTCCGCCTACCGCGACCTGGTGGTCCGCATCGCCGGGTACTCGGCCTACTTCGTCGAACTCAGCCCCCGGATGCAGAACGACATCATCAACCGGACCGAGAACGTCATCTAGGGGGTCACCGTTGGCGGACGCACACCCGGAACCGGTCGGGACCATCTACGACATCCAGGGCTTCTCCGTGCACGACGGGCCCGGCATCAGGACCACCGTCTTTCTGAAGGGTTGCCCCCTGCAGTGTCCCTGGTGCCACAGCCCCGAGTCTCAGCGCTTCGACATCCAGCTTTCGTGGCAGTGGCGCAAGTGCGTGGGCACGTCCGCCTGCGGCCTGTGCCTGGCCTCCTGCCCGCGCGGCGCCATCCATCGCGGTGAGGTCGTACCAAGCGCGGCCGCGGTCGAGGGTCTGCAGCTCATCGAGGTGGACTGGCGGCTGTGCGACGACTGCGGCCTCTGCGCCGAGGCCTGCCCCGCCGCAGCGCTGTCCATGTGGGGCAAGGAGTACACGGTCTCGGAGGTGGTCGCGCGGGTCCTGCGGGACAGGCCGTTCTTCGAGAAGTCGGGGGGCGGCGTCACCGTCTCCGGAGGGGAGCCCTTCTCCCAGTCTGATTTCACACTGGCGCTCCTTGAGGCTCTGAAGAAGGAGGGAGTGCACACGGCGCTCGATACCACCGGCTACGCTTCGTGGAGCCTCGTCGAGAGATCTCTGCCCTACGTGGACCTGTTCCTTCTCGATCTCAAGCACATGGACAGTCACACGCACCGAGAGGCCGTGGGAGTCCCGAACGAGACCATCCTTGAGAACGCGCGCAGGATCGCGGTCGCGGGAGGCAAGATCCAAGTGAGGATCCCGCTGATCCCCCGCTACAACGATTCGAATGTGGATATCGAAGCGGCGGGTGAGCTGGTGAGCGAGCTGGGGGAGGCGGTGACCGTGGTGCAACTGCTGCCCTATCACGCCATGGGCGTTCCCAAGTGGGAACGCATACGTCATGCAGGTCCCATCCTCGAGGCGGCCGCGCCCACCGACGAGCGGGTGGACGAACTGAGGGCGATAATGGAACGGTACGCGTCGAACGTGCAGGTGCACTGATAAGTCGCACTGAGAAGAGGATGATGCCGCATGTATGAGTTCTCGCCTGTGACGCCGCGCGTGGCGCGCATCCGCAAGACGTACCGCGACAGCAGGCCCAAGGTCTGCATAGAACGCTTCAGGCTGGTGACCGATTTCTATCGGGAAAATGCGGCGCTCCCCGCCATGGTCAAGAGGGCGAAGAACCTGGCGAACCTGTGCGAGAAGATGCCGGTGCTCGTGAACGACGAGGAAGTCATCGTAGGCGAGTTGACCTCGTTCTACCGTGGTTCGGCGCTCTATCCCGAGTATTCGATCGGCTGGTTCTTCGATGAGATCAGGAACGGCCTGTTCTACGAGCGGACCCTCGATCCGTACGACATGGACCAGGACGACATCGACCACGTCATGCAGCAGGAGGACTTCTGGGCCAATAACGAGATCAGCGTCTTCAACGATGCTGCCCTGCCGCCCGAATTTCACGACATCGTCGGCAACGGAGTGGTCACGTTCGGCGACAAGCACACGGGTGCCGGACCGGTGGGCCATTTCTGCGCCAACTACGACAAGGCCATCCGCAGGGGTTTTGCGGCCATCAGGCAAGAGGCGCAAGACAAGATCGACGCCATGAAGGGGCGCCTCTACGGCGACGATGCTGAGCGGGAGCAGTTCTATTACGCGGTCACCATCGTCTGCGACGCCACCATCGGACTCTCCAAGCGCTATGCCGCCGAATGCCGCCGCCAGGCGGCGAGGTGCTCCGATGATGGCCGTCGGGAAGAGCTTCTCCAGATGGCCGAAGGCCTCGACTGGATCATGGAGAATCCAGCGCGCACCTTCTTCGAGGCCGTCCAGAGCCTGTACATGTACCAGATCGTCCTTTCCCTGGACGGCAACCTGCACGGCCTCACCTTCGGCCGGGTCGACCAGTATCTGGGCAGCTTCTATGAAGACGATCTCGCCGCCGGCAGGATCACGCGCGCGAAGGCGCAGGAGATCCTCGATCTCTTCTGTCTCAAGATCGCCGAGATGAACAAGATCTGGCCCTCGTTCGCCACAGCGGCCGCGGGCGGTTACACCTCCGGCCAACTCATCACCCTGGGCGGGGTCACCAAGGACGGCGCGGACGCCACCAACGAGGTCACCTTCATGCTTCTCGAGTGCGCGAAGCGTCTCATGCTGCACGATCCCCCCATGTCTTTGCGCGTGCACGAAGGCACGCCCGACGAACTGTGGGACGTGGCTGTCGAGAGCACCAAGGCGTGCGGGGGAGTCCCGACCTTCGAGAGCGACAAGGTCATCATCCCGGCCATGCTCGACCGGGGCATGTCCGTGGAATCGGCTCGCAACTACTGCCTCATCGGCTGCGTGGAACCGGGGGGCTGTGGAGATGAATGGCCCGCCAGCGGCGGGCCGGGTCAGGAGACCTTCTGGAGGATCCCGGGCGCGATCATCCTGGCCATCAACGACGGTATCAATCCCATGCCGCGCCCCGATGGAGTACCGCAGCGGCGGACCGGGCTGGCGACCGGCCATCTCTACGAGATGGAGAGCTTCGACCAAGTCCTCGATGCAGTCAAGAAGCAGATGGAGTACTTCATCGACTGGCAGGTGGCCTTCACGAACCTGCGCGAGTGGGTGGCGCGCCAGCACGTGCCGCTGCCCATCGTCTCCGCCACCGTGGACGGGTGCATGGAGAGCGGCAAAGACGTCATGTTCGGTGGAGCCACGTACAACTCCACCGGGTTTGCCGGGGTGGGCATCGGTACGGCCACCGACAGCCTTGTAGCCATCAAGTACATGGTCTACGACAAGAAGCTCTGCACTGCCCGTGAGTTCTACGACGCCTTCCTGGCCGGTTGGGAGGGGCACGAACTGCTTCGGCAGCGGGTCATGAAGGAGATCCCTCACTACGGCAACGATCTCGACTACCCGGATGAGATCGCGGAATGGCTTTCCAAGGTCATCACCGAGAAGGTGCGCTCCTGCACGGGCATACGGGGCAATCGCTGGGCGGCGGGGCTCTATCCGGTGGCCACCCACGTCGCTTGGGGCAAGATCACCTGGGCCACCCCCGATGGACGCAAGACCGGCGAGCCGCTGTCCGACGGCATCTCTCCCATACAGTGCATGGACATCAGCGGCCCAGCGGCCACTCTGAAGTCCGCCCTGCGCATCGACCACAAGCACAGCGGCAACGGGACCCTCCTCAACATGAAGTTCCATCCCAAGGCGCTCGAGGGCGGGGGCAAGGACAAGCTGGTGGCCCTCATGAAGACGTACTTCGACCTGGACGGCATGGAGTTGCAGTTCAACATCGCGAGCAGCGAGATGCTCAGAGAAGCCCAGCTCAACCCCGATGCCCACAGGGATCTGGTGGTCCGAATCGCAGGCTTCAGCGCGTACTTCGTGGAGCTGCACAAGGGTCTGCAAGACGACGTGATCCGGCGGACGGAACTCGATCTTGTGTAGGCTGTAGTGACGCAAGGCCGACACTCCGGCGCCCGGTCTCCATCGCCCTCGGGAGCGACCGTCGCGATGCCGACGTGGGTGTTTGACAAGCGTCTCCCATGCTGGTAGATTGCCGCGGTAGTAGTGCTACTACAGCACTCTCGAGGGGATGGGGGGGAATGCCTGTAGACTCGGGCTCAGACGTTTCGCAGAGGATCATGCGGGCCGCGAAGGAGCTGTTCTTCGCCAAGGGCTACGCCAGCACCTCGCTCCGAGCCATAGCCGGGGAAGCGGGTACCAGTGAGAGCGGCGTCCTCCGAATCTATGGTAGTAAGGGCGGTCTGCTCCGTGCCGTGTACGCATCCTGCTGGGCAGAGATCAACGATCGGGTCGACGAGGCTATGATCGTCGCAGAGCGCGACGACCCCGATCCGCGGAACCTTCTGTTCGAACTCATCCGCACGGTGTGGCAGGAGTACCAGGAAGACCCGCACAAGATGATCTTCATGCTCAGCCACTTCGGTTTCAGGGACACTTCAGGCCTGGAGGAGACCGAGGGGATCGATCCCGCCATCGACGAGCGGGTCAAGCAGGAGTACCGCCGCTATCTCAGGCGCGCTCACGACTTGTGCGCGGCTGTTGCCGACAGCCGTCCGGCTCTGGCCGAGACCGGAGTCACATCCACCGCTCTGGCCCACATGTTCGTGGCCATCATCTTCGGCATCCAGACCAGTTGGTATATGGGTGATCTCGAAGAGCAATTATTAATCCCCCGAATCACCTTGGACGAGGCCCTCGCTGTGGCCAGATCCTTCGTATATCCGGAACTGTTGGTCGATGCACGAGTCTGAGGACGCATGCCTGAGAGTGGGGCATCTCTGTGAACAGCGTTCAAACCGCTGAGGTTGGGGGCATAGGCTTGACTGCCACGCCGCAGGATCTTTTCCGGCAGCGGCAGCAGCGCTTTCTGGACGCCGTCCACCTCGAGATCCCCGACAGGGTGCCGCTCGAGATCGGCTTCGGTTACTTCCCGGCCAAGTACTGTGGCATCCCTCACGATGCCTGCTACTACGACTACGATACGTGGCTGTGGGCATGCAAGAAGACCCTGGCCGATTTCGGCGCCGACATCAGCAGTCCGCAGCCGTTCTTCCCAGGGGCCATCCTGGAACTCATCGACCCGCACATGCTGAGATGGCCCGGACGCTACGGTGTTGCGATGTGCTCCCACCAGATCATCGACGGCGAATACATGCGCGACGACGAGTACCCGCAGCTGATCTCCGACCCCATCGGTTTCACCCTCCGCCGGTACCTGCCGCGCATGTCCGGGGCCATGGAGGGCTTCGCCGGCCTGGGCCTCCTTCCGTCTCCCGATATGGGCCACCGCGGAGTCATCGCCCTCGCCGACATGCTCACCGATCCCGAAGTGGAGGCGTCGCTCGAGGCGCTTCTCACGATCGGGCGGGAGTTCAAGAAATGGCGCCCGAAGCTCGCGGCTTTCTTCGAGGAGATCAAAGACCTGGGCTTCCCTCCCTACTTCGAAACCGTTGCGCTGGCTCCGTACGATGTCATAGCCGACAACCTCAGGGGCATGCGGGGCACCATGTGCGATCTGTACAACCATCCGGACGAACTGGCGGAGGCGTGCGAGTCCATCCTGGGCACGATGCTGGAGCGCATCGGCACGCCGGTTGAAGGTACGTCCAAGAACATCTTCATACCCCTCCACTTCGGCTCCGAGGGCTTCTGTTCGCTGGAGCAGTTCGAGAAGTACTACTGGCCCACGCTGCGAGATCTCGTCATCGAACTCGCCGATCGCGGCTTCCTGCCCGTGGTGAGTACCGAGGGCGACTACACCTCGCGTCTGGAGTATCTGCTGGAGCTACCGAAAGGCGCGTGCTTCGTGCATTTCGAATCGACGGACATGTTCAGAGCCAAGGACGTGCTGCGGGGGCACCACTGCATCAGTGGGAACGTCCCAACATCGCTGTTGGTGACGGGCACGCCCGACGAGGTATGTGAATACTGCGAAGCGACTCATCGACTATTGTGGACGCGACGGGGGCTTCGTGATGTCGTCGCGTACACCGGTAGACGATGCTCGGCCTGAGAATCTGAAGGCTTTGATCGATTTCACCATCGAGTACGGCGTGTACGCCTGAGAGGCAGGACTATGGTCACGTACATCATCAGACGCTTGCTAATGGGGATCGTGGTCATCTTCCTGATGTCGCTCATAGTCTTCTTTTCGGTCCGGTTGCTGCCGGGGGACCCCGTGCTCATCTTCGCGGCTCAGCAGCAGAGCGGGGCGGGCATAACGGAAGAGCAGCTCGACAAGCTTCGGGTGGAATATGGGCTGGACAAGCCGGTCCCCATCCAATACCTGAACTGGGTCAAAGGGGTCTTGACCGGTGATCTGGGCACGTCGATCCAATACCATCAGGACGTCGGCAAGATACTGCTGGATCGCTTTCCCGTGACTCTGTACTTGGGCTTACTCGCCCTCGCGATAAGCACCGTCCTCGGGATCATCTTCGGGCTTATTGCGGCGGTCCGACGGGGGACGTGGATCGACTCCATCGTAACGATCCTCTCCTATATAGGTCTGACCATACCCGTCTTCTTGCTGGGTATCGTGTTGATCTACACGTTCGGGCTGAAACTGGGCTGGCTGCCCATAGCGGGCTATACCTCTCCGTTCGATGACCTCGGCACCAGCTTGAAACAGAGCCTCATGCCTGTGTTTTGTCTGGCGGTGGTACCGTTGGCCATGACGGCGAGACAGATGAGGTCGAGTGTGCTCGAGGTCAACAACATGGACTATATCCGTACGGCGTGGTCGAAGGGGCTGAGGGAGAAGGTCGTCGTCACGAGGCATGTTCTCAAGAACAGCATGCTGCCGGTGGTCACCATACTCGGTATCAGCGTCGGACTCGTCTTCGGGGGATCGGTGATCATCGAGAACCTGTTCGCCATCCCGGGCGTGGGCCGACTCCTCGTTGGTAGTGTCTTCAACCAGGACTACGTGGTCATCCAAGGGGGGACTCTGGTCCTCGCTATCATCATCGTCATCGTCAACCTGATCGTGGATATCTCCTATGGCTGGCTCGACCCGAGGATCCGCTATGAATGATGTGTCGAACGTGAACGAAGTCCCAGACGTGAACGAGGTCCCAGAAGTCTTTGTGACTCCCGACGGAGTGGAACTGGACGCGCAGATCACGCCGCACACCAGTGAAGTGCGACGCTTCCTGAGGATTCTCTTCCAGAGGAAGCTCGTCCTATTCGGAGTCATTGTGATCGCGATCCTATTCATCACGGCGATCTTCGCTCCTCTGATCGCTCCCCACGACCCCTACCTGAATGATATGGCGAAGTCGCTGCAGTCACCCAGTGCGGAGCATATCCTGGGTACGGACAAGCTCGGCCGCGATAACTTCAGCCGTCTCGTCTATGGCGCGCGAACGGCACTCATCGTGGGCTTCGGCACCGTGGCCGTGGCGTCGATCGCTGGCGTGATTCTCGGACTGCTGGCCGGCTACATGGGTGGGTGGACCAACGGCGTGATCATGCGCATCATGGACGCTCTGATGGGCTTCCCCATGCTCGTGCTCGCGCTGTTGCTGGCCGCGGTGCTGGGAGGCGGCATCCAGAACGTCATCATCGCTCTTGCCATCGCGACGCTGCCCGGCTATGCCCGACTGATGTGCGGCGAGACTCTGAGTGTGAAGGAGAACGAGTTCATCACGGCCCAGAAGGCCATGGGAGGGAAGAACCTGCGCACGATGGTGAAGCATATCTTGCCGAATGCATTCCAGCCGACCCTGGTGCTCATCACTGCCATGCTGGGGAACGTGATCCTGGCCGAAGCCGGCCTGAGCTTCCTGGGTATCGGCATCAAGCCTCCCGGAGTGGCGTGGGGCGGCATGGCGGCCGACGGGTACAGGTACTTGGAGAGTAGCCCCATACTCGCGTTTGCTCCGGCCATTGCCATCATGGTCGTGGTCTTCGCATTCAACATGGTCGGCGACGGTCTGCGTGACGCTCTCGATCCGAAGCTGAGGGGTGTGCTGTGACCGCGCAGGCAGTCACCGAGGAGACACGCGTATGTGATCTCGAGCCGGGCACCCGCATGCTGGAGGTAAAGAACCTGCGGACGGAGTTCAAGATCGAGCAGGGCATCGTGCGCGCGGTCAACGGGGTCTCCTACACGGTGGATGAGCGCGAGATCGTGGGTGTGGTGGGCGAGAGCGGCTGCGGCAAGTCGGTCTCACAGCTCTCCGTCATGCAACTCGTGCGCAGCCCCGGCCGCATCGCCGAGGGCGAGGTGTGGTTCGAAGGCAAGAACATCCTGGAATACAAGCCCAGCAGCCCGGAGATGCGCGCCATCCGGGGAGGCAAGATCAGCATGATCTTCCAGGAGCCCATGACGTCGCTCAATCCCACGCTGACGATCGGCCGCCAGCTGACCGAATCGCTGGAACTTCACCTGGGGATGAACAAGAGGGAATCGCGCGATCGGGCCGCGCAACTGCTCGAACAAGTGGGCATACCGAGTGCCGCAAGCCGCATCGACGACTATCCGCACCAGTTCAGCGGGGGCATGAGGCAGCGGGTGATGATTGCCATAGGCGTGGCCTGCCAGCCCAAGTTGGTCATCGCCGACGAGCCTACCACCGCTCTCGATTGCACCACCCAGGCCCAGTTGCTCGAACTCATGCTGGCGACTATCGATGGCTGTCGCGGGTCGCTGGTCCTGGTGACTCACAACCTGGGGGTGGTCGCGCGTTACGCCCAGCGTCTGTACATCATGTACGCCGGCAGGATAGTGGAAGAGGGTCTGTGCAGGGACATCTTCTACCGGCCGAGCCATCCCTACACCGTCGGGCTGCTGAACAGCGTTCCCCGCCTGGACGACACTGGAGGTCGGCGTCTGGTCCCCATCAAAGGTACGCCGCCCAATCTCATTGACCCGCCGAGCACCTGCGCCTTCCTGCCTCGTTGCACCGAGCGGGGCGAGCGTTGTTACCGCGAACCGTGGCCGGAACTGACCTCGGTGGACGGTGAGGGGCACAAGGTGCGTTGCTACATGCGACAAGAGGGGGCCGGAGAATGACGGCCGACGCCACCACCATGCCATCTCCAGAGACGGCCGACGCGGTGACACAGACCGCGGCAGGTGCACCGGAGCCGAAGGCTACCGATCAGGGTGATCTCGTGGTCGAGGACCTTCAGATGCATTTCCCCATCACCAGAGGTCTCCTCAAGAAGCAGGTGGGCGTGATCAAGGCGGTGGACGGGGTGTCGTTCACGCTCAGAAGGGGTGAGACCCTCGGCCTCGTGGGCGAGAGCGGCTGCGGCAAGACGACGGTAGGGCGTTGCATCAGCCGGGTGTACACGCCTACGGGGGGGCACATCTGGTTTGGGGGCAAAGACATCGCCGCTATGCCCGAGAAGGAGTTCCGGCCCCTTCGCCGCAGGCTGGCCGTGATATTCCAGGATCCCTACAGCTCGCTCGATCCTCGGCAAACGGCCGGGAGCATCGTGGGCGAGCCACTCAAGATCCACAAGATGGCTCAAAGCAAGGCCGACTACGACGAGAGAGTCGAAAGCCTGTTCGTGAAGGTGGGGCTCGATCCGGGTCTGATGTCACGCTATGCCCACGAGTTCAGCGGGGGACAGAGGCAGCGCATCGGCATCGCCAGGGCTTTGGCGGGTGAGCCGAACTTGGTCATCTGCGACGAGCCCGTGTCGGCGCTGGATGTCTCCATCCAGGCTCAGATCATCAACCTGCTCATGGATCTGAAAGAGGGGCATTCCAGCCTCACATACATCTTCATCGCGCACGATCTCTCGGTGGTCAAGCACATCAGCGACCGCATCGCGGTGATGTACCTGGGGCGCATCCTGGAGATCACCACCCCCACGGAACTGTACAGCAATCCCATCCACCCCTATACGAAGGCCCTCCTATCGGCTGTCTGCGTGCCCGATCCGGACATCGAGGCGACCCGCGAGAGGATCGTGCTGGAGGGCGAGGTCCCCAGCCCAGTCAATCCACCGTCGGGCTGCTCTCTGCACACTAGGTGCCCGGACGCCACAGAGGAATGCCGGAAGACCGTGCCTCAACTCAAGTCTGTCGGAGACGACCACGAAGTCGCGTGTCTCGCGGTCGAAGGTTAGGGACGCAAGATGGCAGGACCGGGCACCTACAGCGGCAACATCGTCAAGCGGTACTTGGCCGATACCAGCGTCTTCCAGGGTGGGGGCATCACTCCGCTCACCTTCATCGACGGCAACTTCGTCCCCGGATCGTTCTACGCCGAGTGCGTCTTGGTCCACGAGCCTTTGAATGGCTCTCCACCCGAGCACAGCCATGACGACTTCGACGAGATCGTGATGTTCTACGGCACCGACCCCGAGCGGCCGCACGACCTGTGCGGCGAGGTGGAGTTCTGGGTGGGCGGCGAGGAGTACACCATCACGGAGAGCTGCATGTTCTTCGTACCCAGGGGAGTCAAGCATTGTCCCCTGTATTTCCGGAGGGTCGACAGGCCCATACTCAATCTGTCTACCGGTCCGTCGGGAGACTACCGTCGGGACGGCATCGAGGGACAGTCGGCTGATGCCAGTCGTAATGGAACTGGGCGATGAGACGGAACTCACCATCTCGAGCCCTCTATGGTCCATGTACCACCGGGCATGTATTGCTGCCCGTTGCGGTATACAAAGATGTACGACCCCGCGAAACGGAAGACGTCGGAAGGGGGGTGCCTATCTCGAGGCGATCGGGGGAAGGACAGGATCTGCTGTGTGCACTATCATCGACAAAGCACGGATCATTCTAGGCGACTGTTGTCCTGAATGGGGGTACTGAAGTGACGAGAGCAAGAAGAAGAAGGACGATCTGGGGCATCGGCATCCTTGTCTTGATCGGCATAATGATGCTGGTCTTGGCCGGATGCGGCGGCGACGACGAGACGACTACCACTGCGGCTCCGACCGAGACCACCGCAGCTCCGACCGAGACCACTGCGGCTCCGACCGAGACCACCGCAGCTCCGACCGACACTACCGTCGGCACCATGGAGCCGGTCGCCGGTGGCGTGCTCAAGCTGATCCACAACGCGCTTCCCGCGGATGTGGGCTTCTGGCCCAAGATGGGCCCCACCGATGAAGGCGGTATCTTCCCGGGCGTGGAGCGGATCATGAAGTTCGCTCCCGGACGGAAACTGGTGCCGGACCTCGCTGAGAGCGTTGTTGAAGATCCGGACGCTATGACCATTACCGTCAAGCTCAACCAGGGCATCATGTTCCATGATGGCACCGAGTTGACCGCCAGCGTGGCCAAGTGGAACTACGACATCGGTGCTGAAGGTGGCAAGCTGCAGTTCGCCGATGCCATCAAAGAGTTCGAGATCGTTGACGACTACAACTACGTGCTGCATCTGAGCTACTGGCACAACCAGTTGCTGCAGTCGCTGGGGTGGGTCCCCATGTTCTCCCAGGCCGCCTTTGAGGCGAACGGCGGAGAAGAATGGGCCATGACGCACCTCGTGGCAACCGGCCCCTTCCTGCTTACGGAGTACGATCCTGCCCAGAAACTGGTGTGGGAAAAGAACCCCAACTACTGGCGCGATGGTCAGCCGTACCTCGACGGTATCGAAGTCAGCCTCATCCCCGACCCCGCGACGGCCTCTGCGGCCTTCCAGGCGGGCCAGGCCGATATCTGGCAGGCTCCCGACGCCCAGGCTTCGTCGGAGTTGAAAGACAAGGGCTTCAAGCTGCAGTCCGGCTGGGCAGGGTTCCAGTATCACCTTATGCCCAACACCATGGATCCCGCGTCGCCTCTTGCAGACCTGAAGGTACGTGAAGCGGTCGAATACGCGTTGGACAAACCGGCCATCTGCGGCGCCGTTGGCTACGACTTCTACATCCCCATCGACAAAGTCTCTCCTCCGGGTGAGTGGGGTTCCGAAGCCACCTCCGTCGTGCGCACGTACGATCCAGAGAAGGCCAAAGCACTGTTGGCTGAAGCCGGCTACGCTGATGGCTGCCCCATCGATCTACTCGCCTTCGCGGCGGGCGGCAGCAACACCGTTGCTGAGGCAGTCAAAGGCTACCTTGACGCCGCCGGTTTTGTGACCAACATCGATCTTGCCGACCCAGGCCGCTTCTACGGCTCGGTCTTCGGCGCCGGCTGGAAGGACCTGGCCCTGATGTTCAGCGGCAACGACTACAACTACCTCATGTCCGCCAACGCATGGTGGAGTCCGACTCCCAAGACCAACTTGGGAAGTTTCCAGCGTCCGCCTGAGTTCACAGGTCTGTTCGAGACGGCCAACCAGGCGCGTGACGAAGCCGGCCAGATCGCAGGGACCGAAGCCGTCGTCGCCATGATGGCTGACCAGGCCCTCATGATCCCGGTCTATCACTTCCCAGCTACCATCGCGGTGCAGGACTACGTCCACGCCGAATATCCGATGGAAGGCGGCTTTGTCGCTTGGTCCTGGAACACCACCTGGATGGAACCGAAGTAGTCACCAAGAGATAGCGTCTCGCGTCGGTCCGCCGGCTGCGAGAACGAAGCGGCCCCCCAGGCTCTTGGCCTGGGGGGCCGCTTCACGTTTCGGTCCGGGTGCGGCGCGTGCGCCGGCCGCGGAGCGCCCTGATTGGGCTCCTGGCTACTCCTCCGGCGGAGTAGGCGGCGGGCCCATCTCGTTGGGCTTGACCCATTCCAGGTCGGGATTCGGCTTACCGAAGCCGATGTTGATGGGAGCACCGGTCGTCCTGGCCTCTTCGGCGGCCTTCTCCCCTAGCATCTGCAGGACGGCCTTGCGCTTCTGCACGCCTTCGGGGTCGCCTTCGAGCGGAAGCACCGACTCTACGATCTGTGCGAAGTGCCGCTCGAGGGCTACGCGCTCCTCGGGGTAGGGGATGATGTACATCTGCTCATCCTCGATGCCCTTCTTCACCCATTTGGCAAGATCGACAGGGTCCATGCCCGCCTCATAGATGGTGCGGAGGGTGTCGATGGCCTTCTCGTCGGTGAGGTAGCCCGTGCTCGCCATGGTTGTGGGACGCGTGTCCGCGGAGTTGTGGATGTTGCTGTTGATGGCCGCCGGGCAGAGCACCGACACGCCGATGCCGTACTTGCCCAGCGACAACTGGTAGCTCTCCATGAGGTTGATGACCGCGGCCTTGGCGGCGGAGTAGGGAGCCGTGACGGTAGTGCCCCAGAAGCCGCCCATGGAAGCGGTCGAGACGATGTAACCGCCCTTTCCGGCCTTGATCATACGGGGAACGAACGTGACCAGACCGTTGATGACCCCGTCCAGACACACGCCCATGATCCAGTCGTAGTCCTCGTAGGTGGAAGCCTCGGGGGGACCGAAGGCGTTGACGCCGGCGGTGTTGAAGAGCAGCTGCGGCGGGCTCCCGAACACCTCCTCGACTTCATCCGCGGCGGCTGCGTAGGCGGCGCGGTCGGTGATATCCAGTTTGATGGTATGGACAGGAGCGTTCTTCTCGCGGAAGTAGGCCAGAGCCTGATCGAGATGGTCCTGACGGATGTCGGCGATCACGACTTTGCAGCCGGCTTCGGAGAACACTTTGGCCTGTCCGAAACCCGCGCCCGAGGCTCCTCCCGTGACGAACAGGATCTTGTCCTTGAAGTCCTTCATCAATACCTCCCACGAGTGTCAGCTCAGCGACGTGTGAGCCTCGTCCCAGTATAGGGCTTGGCGGGGGAGATTGCCGCTTCCGGAGCCCTGAATCAGGGTCGCGGGATATACTCCTTGTGGCATCTCCAGCGAAAGAAGGCGGACGGCACGACATGGAACGAATGCTGCTGGGAAGGACCGGTCTGGAAGTCTATCGCCTGGGGTTGGGGGGCATCCCCATCCAACGCGTGAGTGAAGTCGAGGCGGTCGAGACGGTCCGCCACGCCCTCGAGCGGGGAGTCGACTTCATCGATACCTCCCGTATCTACACCACCAGCGAGCGGCGCATAGGTCTGGCCTTGAGGCAGGCCGGCATACAGCCGGGCAGACCAGGCGGGGCGGAGGGTGGACCGACCGACCGCGGGGTCGACGCGCCGGCCGGTAGACGGGTGGTCCTGGCGTCCAAATCGCCGGCACCCACCGCTGAGGGCGCACGGGCCGACCTGGAGACCAGCCTGCGGGAGTTGCAGGTGGACTACATCGACCTCTACCAGTGCCATTTTGTCGTCAATGAGGCCGCCTACCAGACGGTGATCGGGCCGGGCGGAGCATTGGAAGCTCTGCGCGCGGCCCGGGACGAGGGTCTCATAGGCCACGTCGGTATCACCAGCCACAGTCTGGACGTGCTGGAGCGTGCCGTCGACGATGGGCTGTTCGACACCATCATGGTGTGCTTCGGCCTCCTCGAGCCGGCGGCGGGGGAGAGGGTGATCCCCAAGGCTGTGGCCAAGGACATCGGCGTGTTGGCCATGAAGCCCTTCTCCGGTGGCGTGGTCGACGACGCCCGCCTGGCCATCAAGTTCTCCCTCTCTGAACCCGGCGTCCTGGTGCTGGCCGGCGTGGAGCGCCCAGATCTTTTCGACGAGAACTGGCGCGTGTTCGCAGAAGGCGGGCCCCTCACGGAAACCGAGAAGGGCGAGATCACGAGTACTGCGGCAGCGCCACGACAAGGTGTTCTGCCGACGCTGCGACTACTGCCAGCCCTGTTCCGAGGATATCCCCATCCAGACAGTGCTGGGGCTCCGCTCCATGGTGCAACGTATGGGCCTGGAGGCGCTGCAGGCTGGCCCCTTCGGCCAGGCCGTGGCCAAGGGCCGGAACTGTACTGAGTGCGGCGACTGCATGACGCGCTGCCCCTATGAGTTACCGATCCCGGAACTGATCCGCGAGAACCTACGCTGGCTCGACGAACAGTCGGTCTGACGTGGATGGCGCGCCGAATCCCGCCGCCGTCGGGAGGTCACCAATAGGAGGGGTAGATGGGCATGGAATCGCTGTTTTCATGTGAGGGGAAGGTCGCGCTCGTGACGGGCGCCGCGAGCGGACTCGGCTGGATGTTCGCGGAGACCATGGCAGAGGCCGGGGCGGATGTCGCCTGCGCCGACATCGATAGCGAAGGACTGGCGCGCGCAGTCTCCATGGTCGCCGCCAAGGGACGGAGGGCTATCGCCATCGAGTGCGACGTGTCTGATGAGGTCCAGGTCGCGGGCATGGTCCACACGACCGTCCGCGAACTGGGCGGGTTGGATATCCTCTTCAACAACGCCGGTGTCGGGCAGTTCCCCGCGCCTCTCCACGAACTGGCCACGGAAGACTGGAAGAGGCTGATAGACATCGATCTCCACGGCGCGTTCTTCTGCGCCCGAGAAGCGCTAAAGGTAATGGTCGCTCAGCGCAGCGGCAAGATCATCAACGTGTCCTCCGTGTGGGGCCTGGTGGGTTCCTCGCGGCTTCAACCCTGCCCCGCCTACAATGCCGCGAAAGGCGCACTCGTCAACCTCACCCGCGAGCTCGCCCTCTGCTATGCCCCCTACGGCATCAATGTCAATGCCATATGTCCGGGCTTCATCAAGACCAAGATCGGCAACAGCTGCTCGGACGACCCGGAGTGGAGGCAGCAGGCGGAGCCTCTGGTCCCTCTCGGGAGGATCGGGATGCCGGAGGAGCTGAAGGGTCTGGCTCTCCTCTTAGCTTCAGACGCCTCCAGCTACATTTGCGGCGACTGCATCGCGGTCGATGGAGGCTACCTGGCGGGGTAGGGCTGGAGACTGCGGCCCACCATCCACCCGCACGCGGCAAGCGCGCGTGGGTCAGGACGCGCCTCTACTGTGCCGGCTTCGCGTAGAGGTTGGTGAACCCGAGGCCGTTGGAGCCACCGTTCTGCGACCAAGTCTGCGGATCGGAATCGATGACCTTGTACGTGCCCGCGGCGATCACCTCGTTCGGGGTCGCGACGCAGGTCGCTTTGGGCACGTTGTTCTGGCCGGGCAGTCCCTTGGTCTCCCAGGGCCCGTAGGTCTTGCCGTCCGAGGACTCCAGGCTGATCGTTCCGAGAGTCGCGCCCTGGGCGTTGTTCCAATGGTAGGTGTCGATCTGAGTGACCATCATCGGGCTCTTGGCCTCCCACTCGGGGGACGCCCCGCCGTTCTGTACGGCCATGGGGTTCCCGATGCCGAGAACGGGCTTTTCGACGGCGGCATCAGGCGCCGGCGGAGTCGTTGTAGGGGTGGCGCCGGTCGTGGCGGGCGACCCGACGTCGATGCCCTCCGAGAAGTCGTTCAAGTTCAGGGAGTTTTTGCCCTTTCCACGATCGAGCCCGCCAGCAGGTCATCCGGGTGTCGGATTCGTCGCAACTGTTGGGTCCGAAGCAACCAGAAAAAAGAGTGACGCTCGGAAGGAGGAGGATGAGAAGCAGGGAATGAGATCTCCATTTCCGTAGCCGAGGACCTGCGGCTCATCGGTCTCCCTTTCGTTCGGGTCGTGCTCCGACTAGACAAATGTACATGACCGCTCGAGCCAGCGTGTAAATGGGCCTCCGCGGAAAGGCGGTCGGGTTGACCTTCGCCTGCTCGTGTGACATAAGGGAAAGAACAGGGTTCGGCGGAATGCCTGGACTCGGAGATACGTCATCTCGAAGAGAGGGGTTGAGCGATGTTGGACAAAGCAGTAAGCCGTCAGAGAATTTCTCAAGGTCGCGGGAATCGCGGGAGCCACTATCGGCATAGGAGCCGGACTTGGCGGTCTCGTGGCCGCCTGTGGAGACGACGAGACGACCACCACGAGCGCGGCCACCGAGACGACCGCCGCTCCCACCACAGCCACCACCGGGGAAGCAAGCACGACCACGGTGAGCTCCGGCCCCGAGGCCGGTCGTGAGGTCAAGATCGGTGTCGTAGCTCCAAGGACGGGCTATCTGGCCTCGTTCAGCGCCACCAACGACTGGGCCGTCGAACGCTTCAACGAGTTCGTCAAGGATGGCTCGTCCGGGCGACGGCATGAGCCATGCCATCACCACGATCGTCTACGACACCCAGTCCGACTCCAACCGCGCGGCGCAGGTGACCGGCGACCTCATCAACAACGACAAGGTGGACATGGTCGTCAGTGCGGGCAGCCCGGAGACGGTCAACCCGTCCGCCGACATGTGCGAGGGGAGCGGAGTACCGAGCCTCTCGAGCAACGTGCCCTGGCAGGCCTTCCACTTCGGTCGGGGCGGCACTCCGGACTCTTCCTTCAAGTGGACCTATGCCATGGCCCTCGGACTCGAGCAGATCGTCGGCGGCTACGTGGACATGTGGGACACGTTGACGACCAACAAGATCGTGGGCGGACTCTGGCCCAACAACGCCGACGGTCAGTCGTGGTCGAATCCGGAGACCGGCGCTCCGCCGATGATGGAGGGGGCCGGCTACACGCTCGTGATGCCCGAACTCTATCCTCCCGGTGCGGAGGACTTCACCGCGCAGATCGCCGAGTTCAAGAAGGCCGGATGCGAGATCACGGCCGGGGCCACGTCTCCTCCCGACTTCAACAACTTCTGGAGCCAGTCGGTACAGCAGGGCTATCACCCCAAGGCCATGACCATCGGCTTGGCGCTGCTCTTCCCCGAGTCGGCGGACGCCCTTGGCGACATCGTCATCGGCTGCACGTCGGAACTCCTGTGGCACCCCTCTTGGCCGTTCGCCTCCTCCCTCACGGGCGAGAGCTGCAAGCAGTTGGCCGACGACTACGAGGCGCGCACGGGCGCTCAATGGTCTCCGGCGTTGCCGCAGTACGCTCGTCTCGAATGGGCGATAGACGTCCTCAAGCGGACGAAGAACCTGGACGACAAGGAAGAGATCATCGCCAACGTGGCCACCACCAACATGGTCACGTGCTGGGGTCCTGTCGATTTCACCGCCCCGGTGCAGATGGGGACGGATCATCCGACCCCGAACGTGGTGCGCACGCTCACGGCTGGCGGTCAGTGGATCAAGGGAACGACCCACAAGTACGAGATCATCCCAGTATCGAACAAGTTCGCGCCGGGCACAGAGGTCATGGGCACGGTTCAGCCTATCGTCTATCCGTCGTAGGCGCAGTGTGACCCGGCACAACGCTGCGTTCGACGCAGTTCCCTGCTTCTTAGACGACCGGGGGAAGCCGCTAAGGCGGCTTCCCCCCGGCGCTCCTCTTCTGGCCCGCTCTGGGACTCCCGGAGGATGGGGGCGGTTCAGATCACTCTGCGTGGACCTCGACGACCATGTCAACGGTGTAGAGATGTACGTCGTCAAGCAACTCGCGGACGTTTGCCATGCGTTCCCTGAAGCCATCGCTCGCGCGCCACTTCTCAACCGACTCAGCGTCTCCCCATTCGCCCAGGCTGGTGAAATGGGTGGGATCGTCTTTGTCCTGGAAAAGCTTCGCCCCTGCTCCCTTGGCAAACTGAGTCGCGCTCCAGGTGGCCATCTCCCGCCAGGCCTCCATGAACTCTTTTTCCAGGCCCGACTTGGCGTGCCAATCGCCGGACGTGTATGTGGCCATGGTGTCCTCCTCTCGGGTATGCGCATAGAAGGCTTGTTCCCGAGACGGGGGGCGAGCAACCCCAGCCTCTCTGCCGGCGGCAGTGGATCTCCCTGGTGGGGCGTGCCCATGCCAATGGCGGTATCAGGCGGAGCGCTCTTCCAGTTCCTGCCAGCGCACGTAGGTTTCGCCGAGTTCCAGTTCCAGCTTCTCCAGCCGTGTGTTGGTGGAGGCCACCTCGACGGCATCGTTTCCGGCGTAGAACTCCGGAGAACTCAGGGCGGCGATGATCTCGTCCCTCTCTTTCTCCAGCGTCTCGATTCTCTGCGGCAGTGCCTCCAACTCCTTTTTCTCCTTGTAGGAGAGCCTGCGCTCCGCGTCCGGAGGAGCGACACGCTCGGGCTGCCTCCGCTGCTCGGGCGGCTCCGATGGCCTTCGGCTTCGCGTGACGACGCCGGCGTCCCTGGGAATGCCGAGTCTCGGCTGGGGCGCTGCCGCAGCCAGTCGTCGTATCCTCCCACGTACTCTCTTAGCCCGTCCCTCTCCCTCGAAGACGATGGTGGAGGTGACGACGTTGTCCATGAAGGCCCGGTCGTGGCTGACGAGCAGGATAGTGCCGGCATAATCGAGGAGCCGCTCCTCCAGGAGTGAGAGGGTCTCCAGGTCGAGGTCGTTGGTCGGTTCGTCCAGAACGAGGACGTTCGACGGTACGCTGAAGAGCTTCGCCAAGAGGAGACGGTTGCGCTCGCCGCCTGATAGTTGGCGGACGGCGGCTTGGATCTGGTCCGGCGAGAACAGGAAGTCCTGGAGATAGCCGACCACATGCCGCGTCCCCTTACCCACCGAGATCGTGTCGCCGCCGTCGGCGATGTTATCCCGGAGGGAGCGCTCTTCGTCGAGTTGCGCTCGGAGTTGGTCGAAGTAGGCGATCTTCAGGCCCGCGCCCAGGCGCAGGCGGCCTTTCTGGGGTGTCAGTTCTCCCAACAGGAGCTTGATCAGTGTCGTCTTGCCTACGCCGTTGGGACCAAGGATGCCCACCCGGTCGCCGCGGATGATCGTGGTAGAGAAGTCTTTGAGAATGGTGTTCCCGCCCTCCGGACCCTCGTAAGCGAACGAGATCTTCTTGGCCTCGACCACGAGCTTCCCGCTGCGGTCGGCTTCCACGATCGCCAGCCGGGGGTCTCCCATTCGCTCCCGCCGGCGCTCTCGTTCCAGGCGGAGCTGCTCCAGGGCCCGCACCCTGCCCTCGTTCCGGGTCCGGCGGGCTTTGATCCCCTGGCGTATCCACACCTCCTCCTTGGCCAGCTTCTTGTCGAAGTCCTGCCAGGCCTTCTCTTCCGCGTCCCACAGCGCCTGCCGGCGTTCCAGATAGGCCGTATATCCGCAGTCAAAGGACAGGAGGCGACCTCGGTCTATCTCCACGATCCGAGTCGCCATCCGCTGCAGGAAGGCGCGGTCGTGAGTCACGAAGACCAGGGTCTTGCTGAATCTGAGGAGGAACTCCTCCAGCCAGAGGATGGCATCGATATCCAAGTGGTTCGTGGGCTCGTCCAGCAGGAGGATGTCGGGCTCGTTGACGAGGGCTCTGGCCAGGAAGACGCGGCGCTTCGAGCCGGCGGAGAGTAGCCGGAACTGGGCATCCTCGTCCAGATCGGTCCACCCTGTCACGAGTTCCACCCGCTGATGAAAATGCCAGGCTCCCGATGTCTCAAGCCGGTGCTGCACTCCCTCGAGCCGCTTGAGGAGAGCCGGGCCCGCGTCGCCGCCGTGAGCGAGTTGCATGGTGAGATCGTGATATTGCCGTAGCAACTCGAGGTGCTGTTGACCCCCGGAGGCGACGACATCGTAGACCGTCCCGGGTAGGGCGTCGGGAACATTTTGGGGGAGGAGTCCGACCCGCGTCCCGGCGTCTCTGACGATCTCGCCCGCATCCGGGGGCATGTCGCCGCTCAGCATCCTCAGCAGAGTCGTCTTACCGCTTCCGTTCCGGCCCACCAGCCCGATCCGCTCTCCCGCTTCGATCGCCAGCGTCGATCCGTCGAGGAGGAGCGGTCCCCCCAGACTGACGGAAATGTTGTTCATCCATATCTGCGCCATTAGGAGATGTTAGCCGGTCCGGGCGATCTAGGTCGTTACACAGAAGACCGGTATCACCGGCCAGGCTGCCACCAAGGGACGATACGTGTCCAGCGGATCACGCGGCAGCCGCTCATGAAGATCTGGATCGCGGAGCGGCTCGAACAGGTGGCCGCCTAGGTCTGGAACCCGACCGTAGCTACCGACTTCAGGCTCCGGGTCGACCGGGCTCAGGCTCTGAGGCGACCAGGCGCCATCCGCGGCCTTCGCCGGCGCGGGCGTGGATGAGGAGCGAAGCCGCCCCGTAGGCGAGCGCCGGTACCGCGATCAGCCCCAGGGCGATCCGGAACCCGGCTGCGCTGGCCACGGGACCCATGAGGTAGGGGAATGTTATGGCGCCCAGACCTCCCGAGAGTATGAACAGCGATGTGCCCACCGCGGCCTGCCACCCGGGAAAGCGGCCCGCGTAGCTGCCGATGAGCCCGTAGGAGGCCGAGGCTCCCAGGCCCGCTCCCACGGCGAACACCAGAGATACGGCCTGTGTGGGCGCCACAGCGATGGCTACGACGAAGACAGCGAGGACAAAGGCACAGACCAGGAGCAGGCGTGCCGGAGAGTAGCGCCGGGTGAGCGTCATCACCAGCAGCCGGCCCACAATCAGACCTACCCAGAAGAGCGTCACACTCAGGCTCGCCCAGGTATCGGTGGCGTCGAAGACCTCGATTTCGAACTTGGGTAGCCAGATGTTGAGCGTCATCTCCGCCCCCACGTACGTGAAGCCCGCAATCACGATCCCCAGGAGCAGCTTGCGATCGCGGGCCACTACCATCCGAAACTGCGACAGGCGGATGTTCTGACGTCCGCGCACGTCGAGCAGGGGCAGGACCGCGGCGCTCACGGCCACCAGGAGAGAGAGGCAACCCTCGGCCACGAGGATCAACCGCCACGAGAAACCCGTGTCCAGGGTCACACCGAGGATGAGGGGGACGCTCATCATCGCCAGCGCGAAGAACAGGATCATGCGTAGCGCTGCCCCCGCCCTGTCCAGCCTCATGTGAGCGGAGACCCACACCCAGCAGGTGGTGTTCATGAGCGCTCCGCTGAAGCCGATGAACAGATAGGTCGCCAGTAGCGACCACAGGTTCCAGGAAACCAGGCCCGCCACTATCAGCCCCGTGCCCTGCAGGACGGTCGCGCCCACGAGCGTCCGCTTCGAGGAGAGTCTCGCCAGGGCTGTGTTCAGGACGATGACGGCAGCGGCGTTCCCCAGGAAGAGCCCGGCGCTGATGAGCCCGCCCTGCTTGAGGGGTATGCCGAGATCGGTCATCATCGGGTCGAGCAAGGGCCCCAGCGAGACGATGGCCATGGCAACGAGGAACTGGCTGGGGTAGAGCGGGATGCGATATCGGAGGCTGGGATTGGTGAGGGGAAGGTGGGGTACGGAGGCATCGGCGGCGGAAATGTCGGGGGCGGAGTTGTCGACGGCGGAGTTGTGGGGAGTCATGCGACTTACGATGGCATGAAAGCTTGGGAAATGCTACTCGGACGAGGCTTCTGTAGAGGAAAGGGAGCCTAACAATCCCCGATGAGCGATCACCCCACCGCCGGGGCACGCCCCACATGCCTCCCGTGCAGCAGGTGGTATATCAGCAGAGATCCCACGGCGACGGCAGCCATGACTCCGTACATGCCACGATAGCCGGTCAAGGGGATGAGGAGGCCGCAGATCAGCGGGCCGAGTCCTAGCCCTGTATCGCCGAACATGTAGAAGGTCGACGTGCCCTGTCCCATCCGGTGCAGCGGGGTGACCTTGACGGTGAGTGCGCGGCCGCAGGCCTGCAGGGCTCCGAAGCCGAGGCCCAGCACCGCGGCCGCCAGCAGCAGCACAGATGCATGGTACGCCAGGGCCAGAATGGCCAGACCGGCAGCAAAGATGAGGATGGCCGGGTAGATGACCGAGTTCTCGCCTTGTGCGTCGAAGCGTCGTCCGACAAGCGGTCTCGTGAAGAAGACCACGATGGCATAGACGAGGAAGAACGCCCCGGCAGCGGTGGTCAGTCCGATCTCCTCGGAGTACAGCGCAAGGAATGAGGAGACGCTCGAATAGCAGAGGAAGAGCACCATAAGCGTCAGGCCGATGGGCACCGCCTTCGGCTCGATGTAATTGCTGAGCTTGAAGCCCTTTGTCTCGGCAACCTGTTCCGCGGTCAACTCCACGTCTTTCACGCGCAGGAGAGGGAGGAGTATCAGGGCCATTGCGGAGGCCACGGAGCAGATGATGATGATGGGGCCGAAGCCGCCGCGGCCGATCAGGAACAGGCCGATGGCGGGGCCGATAGCGGTGGACAGCGTCTGGCCCAGTGTGAAATAGCCGAGGCCCTCGCCATACCGCTTTGGGGGGATGACTCCGGCGATTATCGTCCCTACAGCCAGGACGGCTGCGCCGTAGGCGGCGCCGTGAACAAAGCGCACAAGCAGGAGCGTCTCGGCGCTGTCGACCGCGAAGTACGTGAGGGTCAAGGCCAGGCTGAGCGCCGAGCCGATGTAGAGAAGCCTGGTCTGACCTATGCGGTTGATCGATTTGCCGAGAAACGGGCGGGTGACGAACGAGCCGATTACGAAAATGCTTGCCGAAAGACCAGCGATAGCGGGAGAGACGCCGAAACGGTCGGTGGCGACCTTCGACATGACCACCATGAGCAGGAGGAAGCATACGGAGTTCAGAAAGTTCACCAGCCAGATGACCACGAAGCTCCTGGTCCAGAGGCTCTGTTTGGCTGGGGTTTGGGAGTCGTTGATATTCTCCACGTCGCAAACGATTCTACACGTCGGCGGCGGGTCTACTCGGTACCGGGCGGTCCGCCGACCGCCTGGCTAAGTACCAGCCACCTCGAAGTGCATGGAGCGCAACTTCCAGCCGGTATCTGACGTTCCGCGACCCAGTGAGGGCATGTTTTGCTGAGCGCATCTCGCGACCGTCGCCACATCTTCTTGGGACTAGCTGCCGTCGCCCGCCGGGCGTCCTACGGGCGCGCCTTCGCCCCAGCACCTGCTCCAGATCCAGTACCTCCTCGGCCACGATGGCCAGCCCCCGCTTGTGATTGTTCTGCAGTCTGCCTCGGACCAGGAAGTAACTCGCCCGGGCGACCACCGGCGCGATCTGGGCCAGTTTGCTCTCGAAGCAGACACACTCGAAGAGGCCGTAGGCGTCCTCGAGGGTCAGAAACATCGTCCTTTTTCCCGAACGCATCCAGGGGTTCTGGGCCCGCTCGTAGACGCCGGCCACCGTCACCGGCACCTCGTCTCCCAGGGCGGGGAGCTCGTAGCTCATGCGCACGCCCATGGCCCGGAGGTGGTCCTCGTAGAGCGTCAGGGGATGAGCGCTCACAGTGAGCCCCATGAGTTCCAGTTCGGAGCGGACCTTGTCCTCAAGGCTCCACTGACGTTCCAGCCCGGCGCGGCTGGGCGGGGAGAAGAACGCCCGCAGTTGGCCGCGCCTCTGCCCGGACGACCCCGAGAGCGCCTCCAGGCGATCGTGCAGCAGGGGTAGGCGCCAGAGCAGTTCGGTACGGTCGGGCTCCAGTGAGTCGAAGGCGCCCACCCGGATGAGGTTCTCGGCCACGGGGTAGTCGATGCGGGTGCGCAGGTAGAAGTCCTCGAAGCTCTCGAAGGGGCCGTGGCGGCGTTCGGCTTCGATGCGGTCGAGGGAGCGCTCGCCCATCTGCTTGAGGTAGCTGAAGCCCACCCGCAGGGCCCGGGCGGCGTCGGGGGCGATGCCCGAGCTGGGGGCCAGGCAGGCGCCTGGCTCCACGCCTCCGCGGGCGCGGGGCGAGCGGGGGAGGGGGAGGTCGCCGGCGAGTGGCGGCGCTTCGCGCCCCGCGCCCGGGTCGCAGGCATCAGTAGCCGGCGCGTGGGGGTTCGCGGTCGCGTGGGGGTCATCGACCTGCGTTCGCGCCGCCCGCAGAGCCTCGGCATAGGCCGGCTCGCCCTCCTGCTCGGCGCGCAGTCCGGCCAGGTCGGTGTCGGAGAGGCCCCAGCCGCGCTCGGCGGTCCAGGCCTGGCTGAAGGGGTCATAGGGGCCCGTGGTTCCACCGGTGTGTGGCGCCAGCCGGTCGGCCCCGTTGGCGCCGGCTTCCAGCAGACCCGGCTCGCCGGCGACTTCCGGCGGTTCGGCATCCTCCACGGTGAACCCACGTCCCGACAGGTTGATATCCAGCGGCCGCACCGCCAGCCCAAAGCGCCGGGCGTCGTTCAGCACCGTCCGTGGGGTGTAGAAGCCCATGGGGTAGTTGTTGAGTACCGCGCAGAGGAACTCGGCCGGGTAGTGGGCCTTGAGCCACGCCGTGGCGTAGCTGATGACGGCAAAACACACCGAGTGGCTCTTGTTGAAGCCGTAGGCGGCGAAGCCCTCCAACTGGCGGAAGACCTCACGGGCGGCCTCTTCGGGCACGCCCCGCTCCACGGCGCGGCTGATGAAGGTCCGGCCGATCTTGGCCATCTCCTCCCGGCTGCGGTCGCGGGTCATGGCCCGGCGCAGGGAGTCGGCGTCGGCCAGGTCGAAGCCGGCCACCAGTTGAGCTACGCGCAGCACCTGCTCCTGGTAGAGGATGACCCCGTAGGTGTCGCCCAGGGCTTCGGCCATGGCGGGGTGGGGGAGGGTGACCGGCTCCAGGCCCCAGCGTCGGTCGATGAAGGGACCGATCATCTCGGCTTCCAACGGCCCCGGACGGTACAGAGCGATGGCGGCGATGACGTCATCGAAGTCCCGTTCCTGAAGCCGGCTGGCCAGGTTGCGCTGCCCGGCGGATTCCAGTTGGAACAGCCCGATAGAACCTCCGTTGCTGATGATCTCGTAGGCGGCGGGATCGTCGGGGGGCAGGTCGTAAGGCCGGATGCGCCTCCTCGTCCGCTGCCTAATGATATGCACGCATTCCGACACGGCTGAATGGGTCCTTAGGCCGAGGATGTCCATCTTGACCAGACCCAGAGCGGCGACGTCGTCCTTGTTGAACTGCATCACCACCACCCCCTTGGTTGAGGTCGCCTCCGAGGGACGCCCCGGCCGCCGAGTCTGCGCTGGGCGGAGCGATCCCACGTTCTCAGTCGCGTCCGTAGCGCTGCTACGAGCGCTTCCTGCGTCCTTGGCTCCCTCGCGCGGATCACATCCTGACGGCGAGGCGTCCCTCACAGGCAGCCTCTTGGCCGCCCACTGCAGAGGTGCGTAGTAGGTGATGGGCCGGTCGGTGATGACGAAACCGCCCAGGTGGGTGCCGAGGTGCATGGGGAAGGAGTCGAGTTGCTCCACCAGGTCGAGGAAGCGGGCATAGCGGCCCGCCGGGTGTCTCGGGCTGCCGGGTGTGAACCCCCCTTTGCCGTCCGGCACCGGCGGGGTGGCCGGCACCTCGTGGGAGCCATCCTGCAGCGGCGAGTCGCGCAGTTCCGGCCAGGATCCGGCCAGGTACTCGCGCAAGCGGGCGGCATCTCCGTGGCGGGGCACGTGCTTGGCCAAAGCGTTGATCTCGGTGGGGGCGAAACCCAAGGCCTCGGCCACGATTCGCACAGCCGAGCGGGGGCTCATGGTGTTGATGTTGGCCACCACAGCCACGTTCTCGTTCCCGAAAGTCTTGTAGATGTGTTCGATCACCTCGTCCCGACGCGAGGAACAGAAGTCCACGTCGATATCGGGCATCTCGCGGCGGTTGGGATTGAGAAAGCGCTCGAACAGCAGGTTGTGGCGGATAGGCTCCGAGGCGGTGATATCAAGCGCGTGGCACACGATGGAATTACCGGCACTTCCCCGCCCGCTACACGCCACCCCCTGAGTGCGTGCCCACTTGACGATGTCGTGCACCACCAAGAAATAATGGGCGAATTCCATTTGCTGGATCATGCGGAGCTCCTTCTCCAGAAGCTCCACGGCTCGGGGCGGCACCGGCCGGTACATGCGGGCGATGCCCCGGAAGCAGCGTTTGGCCAGGAGGGAGTAGGCCGTCTCGCCGGCCGGGACGTTCACCTTGGGGAAGTGATACTCACCCAAGCCAAGGTCAACGTTGCAGCGGGCCGCGATGGCCCAGGTGTTGGCGAGCGGGCCTCGGTCGGCGACCTCGGTCGAGCAATCGACACCCTCTGCCACGGCTGTGCCGCACCTCTTTGACCCAACACCATCCCTCGTTAATGCAACAACACTTGCATAAGGTCTATTATGCATCTGACCCGAGGAGGCTCCGCTTCCCAGTAGTGACAGTAGCGGAGCCGCTGATCTCTCCAGTTCTGCTCCCGACCTGAGGCAGCGTTGCCCGGCAACAGCATCCGGATATCCGCCCAGGGGTTGGTCGCGGCCCGCGGCGCGGCAGACGAGGTGGATGGCACGATCGTATTCACCTGCATAGTGGGCATTGGTGGTAAGAACAGTGCTGATGCTGCACTCGCGTGCGAGCCTGGTCAGGCGCTCGCAATAGGTGAGGCAGGAGAGGCGCCAGGGTCGGCCATCGCGGTGAAAACCCACGTCGTAGTCGGAGGGGTTGAGGCGCTGAGGCCGACCATCTGGCAGATCAGGCCGAGGAGCAGATCGGGGGGGAGAGGGCTGTGTTGTGGGGGTTATCGCTCTACCCTCCGCCCGCCAAGAGGCAACGAAAGTTGCAGAACCAGAAAACTGCATTTTCCTATCGTTGGCATCGGTACCGGCGGTAGCAGTGGCTCCGGCGGTAGTAGCGGCTTCGGGTGGGGTTAGGGTCGTGCGGTGGCGCAGGCGGCCGCCCTCTGCGCGGATCTTCTCGTAGACCGGGGAGCCGTGTTGCCCGGCGTGGGCCTCTTGGTGGGGCTCGTAGCCGAAGTACTGCAGTTCGACGAAAAGGTGGTGAGGGTCGAAAATGTCGGCAAGGTGAAGAAGGGCGGAGCCGGCGTCGGCATCTCGGCCGCTATCGACCAAGTAGCCCACCTCGCCGTGCCGGCATGCGGTAAGGCAGATAAGCCCTTCACGGCGTTCTCGCAGCGACTGGAGCGTGACCAGTGGCGGCCGCTCGCGCTGGGGGTCGGCCAGATGGGCGGTGGAGATGAGTCGACAGAGGTTGGCGTAGCCCTCGCGGGTCTCGGCCAAGAGCACGAGGTGATAAGGGTCGGTAGGCGACTCGCGCGAGTCGTGGGACTCGTCGGCGGCCAGCAGCGACTCCACCCGTACCTCGGCGCCGAAGATGGGCTTGATGTCCGCCTTGGAACAGGCTTTGGCGAAGCGCACGGCGCCGTAGAGGCCGTCGTGATCGGTGAGGGCCAGAGCCGGCTGTCCCAACTCGGCCGCCCGGGTGACCAACGCTTCGATGCGGCTGCCGCCATCGAGGAAGGAGAAGTTGGAGTGGACGTGGAGGTGGACGAAGGGGGGAGCATCGGAGACGCAGCCGGGGTGGGTGATCGTCTCACTGCCGGTCTCGACATCCGAGAGAACCCTATGGTTCTTGGGACCGGCGGCGCCCAGTTGCCGGGCGCAGTCGTGAGTGGGAGGGATCCGCCTGACCGGCAACTTTGCGGAGTCGATGAGGTCGCCGCTTCCCTCGCTGCCTGGTGCCTGACTCAATGCAGTGCGCTCCTCGTTATAGGCAAACAACATTGCAAAAAGAACCAAATGCACGAAATCATGCTATGACCTCAGGGGAGCTCAGTACGAACATACGTTCGTTTACAGGGGGGCGAGTATATACGAACAAATGTTCGTATGACAAGATGCCCGAGAAGACGTTGGGGAAACCGCCCAGACAAGCGCGTTGCTTGGCGACTATCTGGGTAAACATCGATGCGACTGTTCCACGAGCAGGAGGTAGATCTATGGCTCTCAAGGAGTACGACCCCGGGACCACGTTCAACGGGGTTATCGGCCGCACGTTCGACACTTCCGAACCTGCTTGGCCCCGACCCGTGCACGCCAGGGAGGATGCTCCCAATGTGATTTTCATCGTCCTGGACGACACCGGCTACGGACAACTCGGCTGTTTCGGCAGCCCCATCGAGACGCCGAATCTCGACAGCCTGGCGGCGGGAGGGCTCCTTTACAACAACATGCACACCACCGCTCTGTGCTCGCCCACTCGCTCCTGTGTGCTGACCGGCCGCAACCATCACTCCAACGCTATGGCCTGCATCACGGAGGGCTCGACCGGCTATCCCGGCTCCAACGGTTCCATACCCTTCGAGAACGGGTTCCTGTCTGAGATGCTGCTGCAACAGGGCTACAACACCTATGCCGTTGGCAAGTGGCACCTGACCCCGGCCAGCCAGACCTCCTCAGCCGGCCCCTACGACCGCTGGCCGCTGGGCCGGGGTTTCGAGCGCTTCTACGGCTTTCTGGGCGGGGAGACGCACCAGTACTATCCCGACCTAGTCTTCGACAATCACCAGGTGGAGCCGCCCAACACCCCCGAAGAGGGCTATCACCTCACGGAGGACCTGGTCGACAAGGCCATCTCCTTCATCGCCGATTCCAAGCAGGTCGCGCCGGACAAGCCGTTCTTCCTCTACTTCGCCCCCGGCGCCATGCATGCCCCGCACCACGTGCGCAAGGAGTGGTCCGACCACTACAAGGGCAAGTTCGACGACGGCTGGGATGCCTACCGGGAGAAGACCTTCGCCAGGCAGAAGGAGTTAGGGGTCGTCCCGGCGGACGCCGAACTCTCCCGCCACGATCCCGATGTCCAGCCCTGGGCCGACTGCTCCGAGGGGGAGCGGAAGCTCTATGCGCGGATGATGGAGGTGTTCGCAGGCTTCCTGACCCACACCGATCACCACATCGGGCGCCTGCTGGACTTCCTGAAGTCCATCGATCAGTTCGATGACACGCTTGTCATGGTGATCTCCGACAACGGTGCTTCCTCCGAGGGCGGACCTACCGGCTCGGTGAACGAGAACCTGTTCTTCAACAACGTCCCCGAGTCGCTGGAGGAGAACCTCAGGCTGATCGACGAACTGGGCGGACCGACGACCTTCAACCACTACGCTTGGGGCTGGACCTGGGCTGGTGATACGCCCTTCCGTCGCTGGAAGCGCGAGACGTACCGCGGAGGGATCAGCGATCCGTTCATCGTCCACTGGACCAAGGGCATCGCGGCGAGAGGCCAGGTGCGCACGCAGTACGCCCACGCCATCGACATGGTACCCAGCGTCCTCGATGCCCTGGAGTTAGACCCGCCCAAGAGCATCAAAGGCGTGACCCAATCCCCGATCGAAGGAGTCTCGTTCGCCCACACGTTCGACGACGCCGGCTCCGCAAGCCGGCGGCACACCCAGTACTTCGAGATGATGGGCCACCGTTCCATCTATCACGATGGCTGGCGGGCGGTCTGTCCGTGGCCCGGCCCCTCCTTCACGGAGGCGGGTCTGCCCTTTGGTACGCCCATTCCCGCCGACAAGCTGACTGATCTCGATGCCAAGCACTGGGAGCTCTATCACGTAGAGGAAGACTGGGCCGAGAACCACGACATCGCCGCAGATAACCGGGCCAAACTCATCGAGTTGATCGCCATGTGGTACGTGGAGGCGGGCAGGTACAGCGTTATGCCCGTGGACGGGCGAGGGGTGCAGCGTTTCGTTGATGAGCGTCCGCAGCTCACCGCCGATCGAACCTCCTACACCTTCTACCCTGGGACACAGGCTGTACCCTGGCTGGCCGGTCCTCGGCTGCTCAATAGGAGTCACAGCATCACAGCGGAGGTGGATGTGCCCGCGGGAGGGGTCGAAGGGGCGCTCCTGTCCCTGGGAGGCACCGACGGTGGCTGCTGCATGTTCGTGAAAGACGGGAAGCTGCAGTATGTGCAGAACTACGTGGCCCGCGACTACCTGCGGGTGGAGTCCGTCGAGCCCGTGCCCGAAGGACGTCACTCGCTGCGCTTCGAGTTCGAGGCCACAGGCGGGCCTGACCTGGCAACCGGCAAGGGCAGCCCGGGGCGCGCTCAGCTATACATCGACGGCGTGCTCGTCGGTCAGACCGACTTTCCCCACACCACGCCTCTCAGTATGGGTCTGACCGGTGGCTGGAGCGTGGGGGCCGACCCGGGAGCACCCGTGGCGCCACTTTACGAGCCTCCCTTCGCGTTCACCGGCACCATCTTCAGCGTGACCGTGGATGTGGGTGGCGAGCTGATCACCGACGACGAGGCCGAGTTCAAGATGCACATGGCTCGGCAGTGATAGAAAGGGGTCGGGCGGCTGGTACCCAGCCGCCCGACCCCGACTCACTACTCCTTCGTCACCGACCAGGTCGCGGCCATGGAGACACGCGTGTCGTTGCTCTCCAAGTAGCCGTTCATGACCAGATAGTCGCCCTGCCTCTCCACCTTGCCCACCATGGTCGCGCTGGCACCCGCGTCGCTCAGGTTGAAGGTGACCGTATCTTCTTCGTAGACAAGGGTGAGATTCAGGGGTTCGCTGGTGGACGACACCTCTATGTCGGGGTTCTCCGCCGCCAGTTCGGCCGCTACCGACGACATGTCCAACGTCATCACCCCAGTGCCGTGGCCTTCCTCGTCGGCGATGATGTCCATACTCATGGGGAGGGGGCGACCCAGTAGCTTGGCGACTATCTCACCGATCATGGAGAGGTCGCAGCCTCCGAGGCCGTCACTCGACCCGCCGCCCGCATCGCCCGAGGAAGCCGTGTTGTCCTGGAAGTCGGTGAAAGTGAAGGTCCCCTCCCAGTGACCGTTGATGTCCAGCGTCTCCAGCACCAGGATGGCGCAGCCCCCTGTGTCGGAGCGGACCACGCGGATGGTCGGCGTGCTGTTTTCCCCCGTGGGCAGGACCTGCCAGCTCACCTCGCCCGGACCGGCGACGTGTTGGCTGGTGGTTCCGTCTATCATGCCTTCGCCCATCATGGTGATGGTGAGGTCGGTACCGCCGGGATTGGCCTTGGTGATGGAGGCGGTGACGGTGTACTCGGCCGGACCACCGTCGGCGACGAGCTTGATATTCGTCAGCGCCAGGAGGTCGTCCTTCGTGAGTTCGTTGCCGGGGCCGCGCAGATCGTTGATCACCTTGAGCACGGCGTTGTCGACCCGCAGCACCTTGCCGCCCACGTTGTCCGGAACGGTGGTCTTGGTACCATCGCGGTCGACCTCGTTCGCGGCGGTGTCGACGAGGATCTGCTTGATCTGCTGGGCGGTCAGTTTGGGGTTGATGGACTTGAGCATGGCCGCCGCGGCTACCACCTGCGGTGTAGCGAAACTGGTTCCGCTGCTCAGCACCGGTCTGCCGTCGGGATCGACTCCTGTGGGCACATCGGCGCCGCAGGCGGAGAGGGTGACCTCACCGTCGCCGGTCGCATAGTTGGAGCCTGTCTGCAGGCTGTCGGTGAACTGCTCGAGTGTCTGGTCGGCGGGAATGGTTCCCGCGGCCTTGCGCGCGTCGTAGGCGGCCTGGATCTTCGCGGGATCGATCCAGTCGCTCGGCGTGGCTCTGTCACCGGAGTGATCCAGGGCTCCCACGGTGATCACGTTGGGAAGCTTGAATCCGCCCGGTCCGTAGTTCTTGCCGTCGAGACCGCCGTTCTCGTTGCCGGCGGCGGCTACGAACAGCACGTTGGGATGGTCCTTCGCCATCTTCTCGAAGAAACGCTTGTAGGCGGCGGCCCCCCAAGCGTTGCCCGCCTCGGGTCTGTCGGGTCCGATGGACAGGTTGATGACGGTAGCTCCGCTCTCGACCTGTTTCTGCATGTTGACGAGGCTTCGGACGTAGAAGCCCTGATACTGGGTGGCATCCGCCGGGTCCACGTTCGCAGCCTGCCAGGTCCAGGCGCCGCCTACGCCTGTCGTCTGGCTCAAGGTCATAGTGAGTTTGTCCCCCAGGACTCCGGCCACCCCCGTCGCTCCATTGCCCGGGTCGGCGCCGATGATGTGGGCTACCTGCGTCCCATGGGTGAGCCCACCGCTCTTGGGTGATGGGTTCGGCTGGTTGGTGGTGTCGTTGGCGCCGAGTCCCCGCACCTTGGTCTTGCCCTCCGGGTAATTTCCGTCGGCGTCCGGGAAGTTCAATTCCGTCCCGAAGTCTTGGCCCGAGTTGGTGTAGACTACGCTGTCCACGATGCCCACGTGCGCGTCGCTCAGTTCCACCCCGCTTGCCTTGAGTATGTCCCAGGCTTCCTGCGTCCCTATCATGTCGTAGGCGGCAGAGTTGTCCCCAGCCTCGTACATGGGATCGCGCAGGGGCGAGCACTTCTTGCCCTCAAGGGGACTTTTGACCACAGTGACCCCGTTGGGGGAGGCGGAGTCGACGCCGGGGATAGCCGCGGCCGCCGCGATGGCGGCCTCCAGATCCTGGGCGGTCGTGCCCGCCGTCTGGATCTGGTACATGCCAATGTACTCGATCTCGCCGACCACGCTGCCGCCGATCTGGGCCGCGACCACCTCGGCGTCCTCACGACTCGAGCCTTCGGCCATCAGGACGAGTACTTGGTTGGCGGGGGCAGGACCGTAGGCGGCGGACTCGACCACCGAGGCCGGGTCCGCGTCGGCCACCTCGGCCGTGCCCATCCCGCCACCGACCGTGTCTTCGCCGCCCGGTGCCTCGGTGGTAGCGACGGTGCTGGTCTCGGTGGGGATGGTCCCGTCGATGCCATCGGGCAGCAGAGAGTCGCTGCCGCCCCGCAAGGCCAAGAACGAACCGACTCCGCCCCCGACGATGATCACGGCCACCAGGGAGATGATCACGGGGAGCAGCCATGCTGGGCGCCGCCGGGCGGCCTGCGGAGTCGCGTACTGTTGTGGCGGCGCGTATGACTGCGTGGCAGCCGGGTTTGCCGCTGACGCCGGAACTGGAGCCGGGAACAGACCAGGGATCCGAGCGGCGGGCAGCCAATTCGTCAACTGCGGGTTCCACACCAGGTCGTCCGGGCCGAATGCTCCGGAGCGCCCCCGAGAGTAGATCTGCTCCCAGGAGAGAGGACCGACCTGTTGCTCCGCCGGGGCTCCGCGTTTGAGGAAGTACCAGCCCGAAGCCATCACCCCTGTGACCATCGCCCCTCCATTCGTACTATCTACGAAGTGAGTCGCCTCGAGTTCGCGCTCGGAGCCCGCTGCACGCTGAGTGCATGTCGCGAAACTCTGGGCCGAGACCAAGATACAAGGCGACGGCCGGGCTGGTCAATCGGCGTTATGGCGCGGCTTGGCGGGCGTGCGCCCCTCGCTTTCGTAGGCGCCGCCCGCGCCGGGGGTCGACTGTCATGGGGACTACTTCCGCTGGTATTCCCGGTAGGCTTCCATGAACACTGGGAATCCGCACGACGGGATCACGAGGAGCAAGGCGTGGAGGATCTCGTCCTCGCCGGCACCCGCGGCACGGGCACGGGCCACGTGGGTAGCCACGGCCGTCTGATGGCGGCTGGCGGCGGAGATGCCGAGCTTGATGAGGCTACGGGTCTTGTCGTCGAGCGGGCCGCCCTTCTCGTGGATAAGCACTCCCAGTTCTTCGTTCTTCTCGAGTATCTCCGGGAACTTGTCCGCGAAGCCCGCGTATACCTCAGGGACTTCTTTCATGACTTCTCCTCGCGTTCATGGTCGACAAACGACGCCGCGGCGACACCCTCGGTATTCGACGCAGCCTCTAGTACGTACCCGTCCGCGCGGATTCGATACCCGCTGTGGTCGGTGGCCGCCGGCAGAGGCTATAAGCTGGGTCTACGTATCGCCGTCGGGTTCCTCGGGGGCGAAGCCCCGCCGAAGCGTGTTCTCCGTGATGGTGCGCGGTTCCATGAACTGGAGAAGGTAGTCGGGGCCTCCAGCCTTCGCGCCCACTCCGCTCATGCGCAAGCCGCCGAAAGGCTGCCTGCCCACCATGGCCCCGGTGATGGGGCGGTTGATGTAGAGATTGCCCACCCGGAACTCGTTGTAGGCGCTGCGGATGTGGGCTGGGTTGCGGGAGTAGACACCGCCCGTGAGACCGTAGCGAACGCCCAGCGCCAACTCCAGCGCTTCGCTGAACTTGGTCACCTTGAGCACGGAGATCACGGGGCCGAAGATCTCTTCCTGCGCGATGACTGCTTGGGGCGGGACGTCGATGAACACGTGCGGCAAGAGGAAATAGCCGGGCTCGGGGTTCGGGGCGGTCTTCTCGCCAGGGGTAGAGGTCTCTTCTGTCGGGGAGGCGGCTTCTTCAGGTGCGGCGGTCTCGTCTGTCCGCGCAGCGACAACGTCCACCTGTGCAGCGACAACGTCTGTCCGCGCGGCGACAACATCTGCCTCGGGAGACACGGCGTCTGCGTCTGGCCCGGCCGCGCCGTCCGGCTTGTCTGGGCCAGCCGGGTTATCCGCGCCGGCGGGCGCATGGGGCGTGCCCAGCGTCGCGGGGTCGGTGGGGTCGGTCGTCTCGATCTCATCGGCGCCGGCGGGCGTTGTGGGCGGCGCTGTGACGGGGGGGATGGAAGGCGTGCCAGTCGGCGGGAAGGCCAGCTTCGCCTCGGACATTCCCTGCTTGATGTACCCCAGGATGCGGTCGCGGGCCTCGGCCGTGATGACCGGTCCCAGACGGGTGCCTGGATCGGCGGGGTCGCCGATCTTCAGGCTGGCCGCGGCTTGTACGAGACGGCGCACGAACTGGTCGTGGACCTCATCCATCACTATCACGCGGCTACAGGCCGAGCACTTCTGGCCTCCGTAGAACAAGGCCGAGGCGATCACCCCCTCGACAGCAGCGTCCAGGTCGGCATCGGTGTCGACGATGATGGCGTTCTTGCCCCCCAGTTCGGCGATGACCTTCTTGAGGCTGCGCTGTCCGGGAGCAAGGGTGGCCGCCTTCTGCATGATGGACAGACCGACATCCAGACTTCCGGTGAAGGCGACGAGGTCGACGCGGGGGTCGGCGGCGAGGTAGTCGCCCACCTCATGTCCCGGCCCGGGCAGGAAGTGCAGCGCGCCGGTGGGGATCCCCGCTTCGTGCAGGATGCGCACCAGGGCGTAGCCGATGACGGGTGTCGGTCCCGCGGGCTTGAACACCACCGGGTTGCCGGCAACCAGTGCGGCGGACACCATCCCCGTGGGGATGGCCAGGGGGAAGTTCCAGGGAGCGATCACCGCGGCGACGCCTCGGGGTTCGTAGAAGTAGAGGTCGTCCTCACCGGGGATGTCGCTCAGACTTCTGGCCCGATAGAGGCGCACCATCTCGCGCGCATAATATTCGAGGAAATCTATGGCTTCGGTGACGTCGGCGTCGGCTTCACGCCAAGGCTTGCCCGCCTCGGCCACCTCCAGGGCGGCCAGTTCAAAGCGCTGCTCGCGCATGAGTCCAGCGGCCTTGAAGAGGACTGCGGCCCGTTTGCGCCCCGGCGTGCTTCGCCAGGCGCCGAGCGCCGCGCGGGCCGCCTCGACAGCCGTGTCGGCGTGCTGCCTGGTGGCGCTGGCGACCTTGCCGATGATCTCGTCAGGCCGCGCGGGGTTCACGGAGAGGGTGGTGGTGGCTGTGGAGACCGACTTGCCATCGATCACCAGGGGGTACTCGCGCCCCAGACTTCCGCGGATGGTGGCCAGGGCCTTGTCCATCTCGGCCCGGACGGAAGCCTGTGAGAAGTCGGCGTGGGGCTCGTTCTGGAAGGGCGGGGGCGTCAGGACCGCCGGTTTGGCCGACGCCCGGGCTTGCTGAGTCGGTGCCACGGGTTCTTCGAGCGGCGCCACGGGTTCTTCGACCGGCATCGCCGGCTCGCCGACTGTGCCGTCTGCCGCGGTGGTATGCGCTTCCTCCGCTTCGCGTGCTCCCTCTGCCGTCGCCGTGTCCGCAGCCGCCGGAGCAGTACCCGGAGCCGCCAACAGCCTGTCGGCGTCCTGTTCCTGGGCGAAGGTGAGACGTAGGAAGGACTCGTTGGACGTGTTCTCGAGCAGGCGGCGCACGAGATAGGCCATCCCCGGGATCACCTCACCCACGGGCACGTACTCGCGCACGCGGTGACCGCAGGCGACCGCGGCTTTGCGGATAGGTTCGGCCATGCCGTGCAACACCTGCAACTCGACCGCTCCCGGAGCCAGACCCGCTTCTTCGGCAGCCGCCAATCCGGCCGCCATGCTGCGGATATTGTGGGTCCCCAGAGCAGGCCGGGTCCACTGCCAGTTGTCGACGAGGTTCTTGGTGAGCTTCTCGAACTGGGCGTCGGTCTCGGCTTTGGTGGCGAAGACCGGCGTCCGCCAGTGCTCCTGGGCGGCGATGATGGTCTCATAGTCCCAATAGGCGCCCTTGACCAGGCGCACGGTGATGGGCGTCTCCCGGCGCTTGGCCAGTTCGACCATGAGGCGCAGGTCGTCGTCGCTGTCACGGAGGTAAGACTGCACCACGATGCCCAGATGCGGGTAGCCCCGCAGTTCTGGATCGAGGGCAAGATCGGCGAACACCGCGTAGGTGAGGTCGCGGTAGGCGTATCGTTCCAGGTCGATGTTCACGAAGGTACCGGCCTCCTTGGCCTTCAGGAACAACGGCCTGAGCTTGGAGACGAGCACGTTCCGCGAGGCTTCGAAATCAAGCGGATCGATCTGCGAGTAGAACGACGTGATCTTCACAGAGACGTTCACGCGCGGCACCGCTCCGGCGGGTGACGAATCAAGCAGGGGATCGGTGGACCAAGGGGTCACCTTGGGCGGCAAGAGTTCCAGGAGATCCTGATAGCGCTGGATGTAGTCGGCGGCTTCAGACTCACTCAGACACGCCTCGCCCAGGATGTCGATGGTGAAGGCCGTGTGCCCGCGGCGGAGGCGACGCAGGGTGGGCAGCGCCTCGGAAGCGTCCCGGCCTGCGATCAGGCCTTTGGCCATGCGCTGCATGGCGCGGTCGGTGAGGCGGGCTATCGCCCACGAGGGCAGGCGCTGGGCGCTACCCGTCGCAAGCAGCCGGTCCAGGGGAGGGGGTGCCTCACCGCGGTCGTTCAGGTAGGCGCGCAGATGCCGCACCAGATCCCCTGAGTCGCGCAGGCTGGGATAGACGTCGATGAAGCGGAAGAGTTGCGTCCGGAAGTGGGCATCTTGCACGGCGCGCGCCAGCAGGCGGCGCTGGACCGCGCGCCCGCTCAGAAGCGAAGAGGCCGAGCGCACAGACCCTTCTTTGGCTACGGCGGCGAGCAACTCCCGGCCGATCTGCTGGATACGGGCTTCTCTCTCAGGTGCGGTCGCCATGTTACCAGCCCCCTCGTGCACAATCTGGGTGAATGTCTCTCATGACCCCTCCTGAATGGCGAGGCGCCTATTCGGCGTAGGCGCCGCTATCCGGCTGGCTGCGGCCCTCGACGAACTTCGACGCCGGTCTTGGACGTATCGTCGCGCCCCGGATCGGCCGTATCGGCGCGTCCTGGCGCGGCCGGATCGGCGCGCGTACAGTCGTTGAAGGGCCGTCTCGACTCGTCTCGACTGCATTCGCGCCCAGAGAGTATCCTCCTGCAGTGCGGTCGATGTCAGCAGTGGGTCGCACCGGGAGAATCCGCGTGTCGATGTATGGAGGGGACTGATGGCAAGCGACGCTCAGCCGCTCAAGCTCGATCTCAAGAAGCAGTTGAAACACCTCTATGTCCCGTCGGCCAAGACGGTGACCGTGGTCGACGTTCCCGAGATGCAGTTCCTCATGGTGGACGGGCAGATCGAGGAGGGAGAGTCCCCAGGTACGTCACCCGGCTTCGCGGAGGCCATCGGTGTGCTCTACAGCCTTTCCTACACGCTCAAGTTCATGTCCAAGTGTCGGGCGGTCGACGCCATCGACTACACGGTGATGGCCTTGGAGGGGCTGTGGACCACGCCGGCCGGCGGCGCCGACTACCAGACGGCGCAGGAATGGCTATGGACGCTCATGATCATGCAACCCGACCACATCACCCCGAAGATGTTCGGCGAGGCCTTGGACGAGGTGTGCCGGAAGAAGCCTTCCGGCCGTCTTGACGACGTGCGGCTGGAGCGCTTCCGTGAGGGTCTGTGTGTGCAGACCATGCACATCGGGCCCTACGCCGACGAGCCCTGGACCGTAGACAGGATGGCTGCCTTCGCGGCGGAGGGCGGGTACCGCTTCCGTGGTCCTCATCACGAGATATACGTGGGCGACCCGCGCACCGCTCGGCCCGAGAACCTGAAGACGGTGCTCCGACATGCTATAGAAGAGGCCGAGTGACGACGCGGCGAGCCGATGGAGCGGGGGACGCCGGCGGAGTCGGAGTCGGTCCCGCTCCCGGTCCCGGTCCCGGTCCCGGTCCCCTGGCCCTAGGAGCGCGGGTGATCGCCTGGCCGATAGCCGTCCTGGCGGCTCTGTTTCTGGCAGTGTTCGTCTTCATCGTGGTGCAGGTGGCCGTGGACGGCTGGGTGGTGACCTGGGATCTGCAGGTCACGCAGGATATCGTGGCCGCCCGCAGCGCCGTCTGGAACCGCGTGTTCTGGCTCTTCACGCTGCTGGGGAATACCCCCGTTGTGGCGATGGCGACCGTCGTGGTCACCGGCGTTCTGTCCTTGTGGGGCCGGCGAGCGCGGGCCGTTCTGGCGGTGGCTGCCGTGGCCGTGGCTACCGCGGTGTCTGAGTTGCTGAAGAATGTCCTGCAGCGGCCCAGACCGTCCGAGGTGTTCGCTCTTATCGAGACGCCTTCCTCATACAGTCTTCCCTCCGGACACGCACTTGTCACGGGAGTGTTCGTGGGTGTTCTCGTGTTTCTGGCTCTACGCTGGGGCTCGGTGGCAGGTCGGGTCGTGGCCGGCATCGCAGGCGTGGGCGTGGCGGGCATCATCGGCTTCTCTCGGATCTACCTGGGCGTCCACTGGACATCCGATGTGATCGGGGGATGGTGCTTGGCCGGGATCTGCTTGATCGTCCTCTTCGGCGCTTTTTATGTCTGGGAGAGGAGTTCCAGAGCGCTGGCCGACACGCGCCCTGTGCGCAGCATTCGCTTCCGAGCCGCGGGGGCCGTGATCCTGGCCCTCGCTTTGGTGGTGGTCTTCATCCTGACGGCGTTGTCCGATCCCCTGTTGGCCTGAGGCCTCGACGCTGCGCTAGGACCAGCCCCTGAAGGCGTGGGCCACGCCGTCGCAGAGGAGCCGCTGCGCTGGAGGAAGTCCACGCGTGCTAAGCTCCCCGCTCACCCACATCTACCTGCTGCAGGTCTCCGGGGAGACCGACCTGTTGCAGGCGCGCGCTTCTTCGAGACCGGAGAGGCTTTCCTCGCGCCTCTCTCCTGGTACCGAGAACGTATCCTCTCAGACCAAAGGGGCGGGCCATTCCCTTCCGACGACAGGAGTCTTCGCCGAAGGAGCAGCACCCGGTGCGCAACGACCCGCATGACGGTCTGCTGCGCGCGGAGCTTCTCAGTATCGGCCAGCTGAAGCGGCATGCAGTGGCACTGGCGGGCAGCCACGGCATCGACCGACGTCCCGGCAAAGACAAGTTGCTCCCCAGGCTGGCCGAGAACGAACGGGTCCTTTCCGAGGCATACGGGGTAGTCACGGCGGCGGTAGCTGCGAGGCAACGGATCACTCCGGCGGAAACCTGGCTGCTCGATAATTTCTACCTCATCGAGCAGCAGATCGCTTTGTCTCGCCGTCACCTCCCGCCCGGCTATAGCCGTCAGTTGCCGCGTCTGACCGACGGCCCTTCGGTGGGTTTTCCGCGCATCTACGACGTGGCCCTCGACTTGATCTCTCACCAAGACGGTCGCATCGATCGGGACAATGCGGAAGCGTTCGTGGGTGCTTACCAGACTGTGGCCCCGTTGAACCTCGGGGAGCTGTGGGCCTTTGCGATCATGCTGCGGTTGGGCCTACTCGAGAACATCGGGCGCGTCGCCTCGCGGATAGCGCGCCGTCGGGAGGAGCGTGACGTCGCGATCGCCTGGGCCGATCGCATGCTCAAGGCGGCCGAGGAAGAGCCCAAACGGCTTATCCACGTGCTCGCCGAGTTCGCTGATGCCGAGGTGACTCTGACCGCACCGTTCGTTGAAGACTTCTACGCTCGCGTACAGGCTCAGGGCCCGGCACTCGCGTTCGTTCAGGCGTGGCTGGAGCATCGGCTTTCCGACCAGGGTCTGAGCGCGGCGCAGTTGTCGGAAGCCGCCAGTCGCATCGTTGCCGGCGATCAGCTGTCCATAGCGAACAGTATCGGCAGTCTCCGCTTCATCTCGGCCCTTGACTGGGGAGAGTTCGTCGAGCAACTGAGTCTGGTCGAACACCTGCTGCGGCGCGACCCGGCCGGTGTCTACACCGATCAGGATTTTCCAACCCGCGACCGCTACCGCCATGCCGTCGAAGCCGTGACGCACGGCAGCGAGCGCAGTGAGGTGAAGGTGGCGCAAGGGGTGCTCGATCTGGCTGAGGATGCCGAGCGCCGGTCGGGCCTCGAAGACCCGGCGGCCCATGTGGGTCACTACCTCATGGGCAAGGGTAGGCCTGCTCTGGAGCGTGCTATGGGCACCAAAGTGCCGCTCATGACGCGCCTCACCAGAGTGGCACGTCCGTTTCGCCTCTTCCTGTATCTCGCACCTATGGCCATGCTGACTGTTCTCGTGGTGGCCTTCCCCTTGATCTACATCGTGACGGTCGGGCAAGGCTACGCGCGACCTGTCTTCTTCGGCATCGTGGGCCTGATCGCGGCCTCCGCCCTGGTGGTGCCCGTGGTCAACATGCTTATCACGCTCACGGTGCCTCCCAGGGCGCTTCCCCGCTTGGACTTCTCGGAGGGGATCCCGGCGGCTCACCGGACCATGGTGGTCGTCCCGACGATGCTCACCCGGCCCGAGGGCGTACCGGGTCTTCTCGAGAATCTGGAGATACGCTATCTGGGCAACCGTGATCCCAACCTGTCTTTTGCCTTGATCACCGACCTTGGGGATGCTCCGGAGCCGACCCAGCCGGGTGACGAAGAGCTGATCAGTCTCGCCCGTGCCGGCGTGGAGCGCCTCAACGAAAAGTATTGCGAGGACCATCCCGGCAGCTTCTATCTCTTCCACAGACCAAGGGTGTGGAATACCCGCGAGCGCGTGTGGATGGGGTACGAGCGCAAGCGAGGCAAGATCGAGCAGTTCAATGCCCTTCTGATGGAAGCCCGTTCGAGTGCCACCCCGTCGACCGCCGCGTTCTCCGACATCGTGGGCGACCTGTCCATCCTGGGATCGATCCGGTACGTCATCACCCTCGATACCGACACGCAGCTTCCCCGAGACGCCGCCTCGACCTTGGTGGGCAACATGGCCCACCCGATCAATCGACCGGTCTACGATCCGAACAAGGGCCGTGTCGTCGAGGGCTACGCGATCCTGCAACCCCGGGCCTCCATCAGCCTCGCCAGTAGCCGCGGTTCCCGTTTCACGCGCTTGTTTGCCGGCGAAGCGGGCATCGATCCTTACACGCGCGAAGTCTCGGACGTCTATCAGGACCTTTTCGGCGAAGGGTCTTTCGTCGGTAAGGGCATATACGACGTCGAGGGCTTCTCTCAAGCGGTGCAGGGGCGGTTCCCGGAGAACCTCATCCTCAGTCACGACCTCATAGAAGGCGGGTACGCCCGTTCAGCACTGGTGGCCGACGTCGATCTCATCGAGGAGCACCCGGTGAGCTACGCGGCGGAGGCCAGTCGGAGGCACCGCTGGACGAGGGGCGACTGGCAGCTCGCCGGGTGGCTGTTGCCGCGCGTGCCCGGACCGGGCGGGAAGCGACAGCGGAACCCGTTGTCGCTTCTGAGCGTGTGGAAGCTGTCTGACAACCTCCGGCGCAGCCTCCTGCCGGCAGCGCTCATCGCCTTGTGCGTGGGGGGGTGGCTGTGGGGCCCCGGACCATCCTGGCTGTGGCCGCTTCTGATCGTCGGCGTGCTGTTCCTGCCACCCTTGCTCACCGCGGCTATCGAGTTCGTCCGCAAACCGGCAGATCGCAAGTGGCTACTGCACGCGACCCTCACCAGCAAGTCTCTGGTGCGCCCACTCCTACGCGCGCTCCTAGGTCTGATCTTGCTGCCCTACGACGCGCTGGTCTACATCGACGCTGTCGTCCGCTCGGGCGTGAGTATGCTCGTCACTCGGCGGGGGCTGCTGCTCTGGTACCTCCCGTCCTACGTGAGACGGAATGCTCGCCACACTCCCGGCGACTTCCTTCGCGAGATGTGGATGGCACCCGCCTTGGCTGTGGTCCTGGCCCTGGTTCTGATCTTCCTGCCCTCCACCCGAGTCGCCGATTGGCCGTTCGTCGTCCCTCTGCTGGCGTTGTGGTTCGTAGCCCCCCTCGCCGGGTGGTGGATCAGTTGGCCTGTGCGGCCGCCGGCGTCAGAGCTCAGCCTGCAACAGCAGGCCTTCCTGAGGGCCCTGGCTCGGCGCACGTGGCGATACTTCGCGGACTTTGTCGGCCCCGCGGACAATTGGCTGCCACCCGACAACTACCAGGAATATCCATCATCCATGGTGGCCCGCCGCACCTCCCCCACCAACATGGGCATGGCGCTGCTTGCGAACCTAGTCGCGCACGATTTCGGCCACATCTCGACGGGAGAGCTGCTGCACAGGACGGATCGCGGCTTGCGGACCATGGAGACACTCGAACGTTTTCGCGGCCATTTCTACAACTGGTATGACACCCGTACGCTAGAACCGCTCAATCCCAAGTATGTCTCGTCGGTCGATAGCGGCAATCTCGTCGGCAGCTTGGTCACCCTGCAGGCGGGACTCCTCGAGTTGAAGGATGAGCCAGTGCTCCCCTCCGGCGCTCTGCGGGGCATCGAGGACACATTGCTGGCGGTGGCAGCCAACGTGCCTTCCTCATCGGCTCCGGAGATCACGCAGCACATCGCGGCGATGCGGGGCCTTCTGCGCCCGGTGGACGGGAGCGCGGAGACTCCCGCCGTGGCGCAGGAACTGCTGGGCGGACTCTGCCGAGGCGCAAAGGGAATAGTGGACGCACTGCCGGTCCCGGCTCCGGACGAGCTCAACTACTGGGCGCGGTCGCTCAGCCGCCAGTGTCGCAGATTCCGAGACGAGCTCAGAGCGCTGGTGCCTGAACCCGGCTGTTTCAACTTGATGCCCAGTGTGGGGGAGGTGACGGAATCGGCCGTGGTTGAGAGGCGGTATCGGGCTATAGACGGGCTTGTTGCCCGGTGTCAGGAACTATCGGCGATGGACTTCGAGCCCCTCTATGACAGTTCGCGCCATCTGCTCAGTATCGGCTACGACACGGGAGAGCGACGGCGCGACCCGTCCTGGTACGATCTACTGGCCTCCGAAGCCCGCCTGACGAGCTATCTGCTCATCGCAGATGGCCAGGTGCCTCAGAAGCACTGGTTCGCCCTCGGTCGCCTGCTCACAAGCCACGGTGGAGACCTCAGCCTCATGTCTTGGAGCGGCTCGATGTTCGAGTACCTCCTGCCGCGGCTGTTCCTACCCGGCTACGAGAACACGCTCCTGGAACAGGCCTGCCAGGCCGCCGTCTCGCGTCAGATCGAATACGGCCGGGAGCGCCACGTGCCCTGGGGTATTTCCGAGTCGTGCTACAACGCGGTCGACATGAACCAGGTGTATCAGTACCGGGGCTTCGGCGTGCCCGGGCTGGGTTTCAAGGCCGGACTGGCCGACGACCTCGTCATCGCCCCCTATGCGACTGCGCTTGCGCTGACCGTTGTTCCTCGAGAGGCTTGTCGCAACCTGCAGACCCTCAGTAGCAGCGGTTTTCTAGGCGCCTATGGATTCTACGAGGCGATCGACTATACGCCCTCGCGCCTGCTCCCTGGTACGAGCCACGCCGTCGTACGTTGTTTCATGGCTCATCACCAAGGGATGAGTCTGCTGGCCGTCGCCCATGCCTTGCTCGATCGGCCCATCCAGCGCCGGTTCAGCTCCAACCCGCAGGTGCGGACGGCAGAGTTGCTGCTGCAGGAACGTATCCCCAAACAGACGGTGACCGTGCAGCCGCGGGGGGCGGAATCAGCCGGGGTCGGCCGCTCGGCTGCGGAAGATGCGTCCGCTGTCCACCGGATCTTCACCGACCCCGATACACCGGTGCCCGAGGCCCATCTGCTGTCCAACGGCAGCTACCACGTGATGGCCACGCATGCGGGTGGCGGCTACAGTCGCTGGCGCGATCTGGCAGTCACTCGTTGGCGGGAGGACGCCACCCGCGACAACTACGGCACCTTCATCTACCTGCGCGATCGCAAGACCGGTCACCATTGGTCGACCGCCACTCAGCCTACCGAGCAGAAGCCCGAGCGCTACGAGGCGGTCTTTGTACAGGGACGCGCGGAGTACCGAAGGCTGGACCACCACATCGAGACGCACACCGAGATCTGTGTCTCCCCGGAAGACGATGTGGAGATCCGCCGCGTCACGCTCACCAACCTCTCCGACGATGCGCGCGAGATCGAGGTGACCACCTATGCGGAGGTCGTCATGGCGCCGCTGCAGGCCGACCTTGCTCATCGAGCATTCAGTAACCTATTCGTGCAGACCGAGATACTGCCTAAGCAGAGAGCCATCCTGTGCCGGCGGCGCCCCCGCACGCCCGGCGAGAAGACGCCTTGGATGGTCCACATGCTGGCGGCCCCAGATCTGCCGAACCTGGAGGCGTCATACGAGACGGACCGCGCCCGCTTCCTCGGCCGGGGACGAACCCCGGCGCATCCTGCGGCCTTCGTAGAGGGCACCGGCCCGGCAAACCTGTCGAACACGGAGGGCTCCGTGCTCGATCCTATCGTGGCGATCCGCGGCACCCTGCCGTTGGCCGCGGATCAGTCCCTGACGGTGCACGTCATCTCCGGTGTGGCGGAGACACGCGAAGCCGCCGTGGCGCTTCTGCAGAGGTACCACGACCGGCACTTCGTCGGGCGCGCTTTTGAGATGGCCTGGTTCGAAAGCCAGGAGGTGCTTCGCCTCCTCAACATGACCGAGGCAGACGCCCAGGTCTACGGCCGTTTGGCCACGTCGGTCATCTACGCCAACACCGTGCGCCGCGCCTCTCCCTCTGTCATTGCTCGCAACCAACTGGGCCAGTCCGGGCTCTGGCGCTTCGGTATCTCGGGGGACCTGCCTGTGGTGCTGGTCCGTATCGGTGACATGAGTCGCCTCGATCTGGTGAAGCACGCGCTGCAGGCTCATGGATACTGGCGGAACAAGGGCCTGAGGTCGGATCTGGTGATCCTGAACGAGGATTTCTCCGGCTACAGAGCAGTGCTCCAAGACCAGATCGTCGGCCTCATCAACGCGGGACCCGAAGCGCTTATCGTCGATAAGCCGGGTGGAGTGTTCGTCCGGCGGTCGGAAGAGCTCTCCGAGGAGGACCGGGTGCTGTTCCAGACCGTTGCCCGAGTGGTTCTCACCGACACAGTGCAGACCCTGGCCGAGCAGGTCGGCCGACGAGCGACGGCAGAACGTCTTCCCGCCTCCCTCGAGCCCTCGCGGCAACCGACGCGGGACGTGGTGGAGCAACTGCCGGCCCGTGAGCGCATCTTCGACAATGGCCTGGGCGGTTTCACCGCTGACGGCCGTGAATACGTCATCAACCTGGAACCCGGTCAGAGTACTCCGGCCCCCTGGGCCAACGTCATCGCCGGCCCCCACATCGGTACAGTCGTGAGCGAGAAGGGCAGCGCATACACGTGGGTGGAGAACGCGCACGAATTCCGCCTGACCACTTTTGAGAACGACCCCGTCAGCGACAGCAGCGGGGAGGCCTTGTATGTCAGGGACGAGGAGACGGGCGCCTTCTGGTCGCCGACGCCGCTTCCCTCACCAGGTACATCCGGGTATGCGTGTCGGCACGGCTTTGGGTACAGCGTGTTCGAGCATTACGAGACAGGCATCTTCTCGGAGGTCTCCGTCTACGTGGCAATGGACGCCCCGGTGAAATTCCTGTCGGTCAAGCTGCGCAACCATTCGGGTCGCTCAAGGCGACTGTCTCTCACCGGCTATTGGGAGTTGGTGCTGGGTGAATGGCGACACGCCAACCTCATGCATATCCGCACGGAGAGGGATCCGGACACCGGCGCCCTTTTTGCGCACAACCGGTACTCCAGCCGCAGCGCGAACCGGGTCGTCTTCGCACAGGTGAGTGAACCGAGACGCACGATCACGGGGAACCGTACCGAGTTCATCGGACGCAATGGCAGCCTGGCCGACCCGGCGGCACTGCACCGGACGGGCCTGTCGGGTAAGACGGGCGCGGGCCTCGATCCGTGCGGCGCCATACAGACCGAGATCCAGTTGGCCGACGGGCAGGAGCGCGAGATCATCTTCATCCTCGGAGCGGCGGACGACGCCTACGAGGCCCGGCGGCTGGTGCAGCGCTTCGGGGGGCCGGTGGGCGCGCGGCAGGCCTTGGAAGCGGTGTGGGCGCACTGGAACCACCTCCTGGGAGCGGTGCATGTCGAAACCCCGGATCGCGCACTCGACGTGCTCGCCAACGGTTGGCTGATCTACCAGACGCTCTCCTCGCGGTTCTTGGGCCGCAGCGGCTACTACCAGTCAGGCGGCGCCTATGGCTTCCGGGACCAGTTGCAGGACACTACAGCCATGCTGCATGCGGCCCCGGCGCTGACACGCGAACATCTGCTTCGTTGTGCGGAGCGCCAATTCCTCGAAGGGGATGTCCAGCACTGGTGGCATCCTCCCGGCGGGCAGGGTGTGCGCACCCACTCCTCCGACGACTATCTCTGGCTGCCCTACGCGACCTGCCTGTACGTGCGGGCCACCGGCGATAAGGGCGTGCTCGATGAGCAACTGCCGTTCCTCGAGGGCCGGGGCCTGAACCCGGAAGAAGAGGCCTACTACGATCAGCCTCAGCGTTCGACGGAAGTCGCCAGTCTCTACGAACACTGCCTGCGCTCGGTCAAGCACGGCTTGCGTTTCGGCCGGCATGGCTTGCCCTTGATGGGAGCCGGCGATTGGAACGACGGTATGAACCTCGTCGGAAACGAAGGCAAGGGAGAGAGCGTGTGGCTGGCCTGGTTCTTGTACGAGAACCTGCGCTTGTTCGGCGATCTGGCCAAGGACCGGGGTGATCAGGACTTTGTCCGTATTTGCGCCAGCCAGGCGGAGGAACTTCGCGCCAACATCGAGGCGCACGCCTGGGACGGCGGCTGGTACCTCCGAGCGTACTTCGACGACGGAACGCCCTTGGGTTCCTCGGCCAACGACGAATGTCGGATCGACTCGATCAGCCAGAGCTGGGCGATCATATCAGGAGCGGGAGACACCACGCGCGCTCAGGTCGCCATGGAAGCGGTCGATCGACTTCTGGTCGACCGGGCCGCCGGGCTCGTCAGACTCCTCGACCCCCCGTTCGACAGATCGGCCCTCGAGCCCGGCTACATCAAGGGCTACGTTCCCGGTGTCCGCGAGAACGGAGGGCAGTACACTCATGCTGCCATATGGGCCGCGATGGCCTTCGCCATGATGGGCGACTCGGCACGAGCGTGGGAGTTGTTCTCCATCCTGAATCCTATCGAGCGCTCCGGCCGACCGGCGGATGTGGAGGTCTACAAAGTTGAGCCCTACGTCATGTCCGCGGACGTATACGGCGCACCCCCCCATATCGGTCGGGGAGGGTGGACGTGGTACACGGGCGCCGCTGGGTGGATGTACCGACTCGCGGTGGAGACGCTGATCGGCCTTCATCTGGAAGTCGATAGGCTTCGGTTGCTGCCACGGGTCCCTGCCGATTGGAAGACGTTCAAGGTCCACTATCGCTATCGTGAGACCTTTCATCACATCACGCTTACGCGGGTCGAGGCGAATCCCGTCGAGCGCACGGATGCCGCGGGCCGGACGGACGCGTCTGCGGATGAGACGGCGCCCATGGACGAGACCGGTCCGGTGATTCGTATCGTCGTGGACGGCGTGGAGTTGAAGCAGACCGGACCATCACGGGGAACCATCCCGCTGCGGGATGATCAGCGCGATCACTTCATCGAGGTGGGCTTTCGATAGAAGCTACGGCTGCCAAGAGCCGCGGAGCACGGTGGCCCTTAGGAGCGGCCCCTGGGGTGGGCTCTCAGGTCGTCCGCCCAGGCCTGGATCTCCGGTGCCCCCTTGAGCTTCTCCAGGGCCTTGGTCTCGATCTGACGGATGCGTTCTCGGCTCACATTGAAGCGCGAGCTGACCTGGGCCAGAGTGCGAGGAGCCTCGCCTTTGAGACCGAAACGGAGTTCGATCACTTTGCGCTCGCGCTCATCCATGGTGTTGAGGATGTTGGTCAGACTCTCACTGGCGAGGATGCGGGAGACCACCTCTGCCGGATCGGGGGTGTTCTGGTTCTGGATGAAGTCTCCAAGTTCGGCGTCTCCTTCCTTGCCGACCGGAGTCTCAAGCGAGGTGGTGCGCTGTGCGATTTTCCGTGTCTCCCGGACTTCCTGCGGATCGACACCCAACTCGTGCGCCAGTTCGTCGTCGCTGGGTTCCTGGCCTGTCTCTTGGCGCAGCTTACGCTCGGTACGCACCATCCTGTTGATCCTCTCGATCATGTGTACCGGGACGCGGATGGTGCGGTCCTGATTGGCCAGCGCGCGCGTGATGGCCTGTCGTATCCACCAGGTGGCGTAGGTGGAGAACTTGAACCCCTTGCGGTAGTCGAACTTCTCCACTGCGCGGATGAGGCCGGTGTTGCCCTCTTGTATGAGGTCAAGCAGGTCCATGTCCTGGGCGTAGTAGTTCTTGGCGATGGAGATGACCAAGCGCAGATTGGAACGGATCATGCGATCCTTGGCCCAAGGGTCGCCATCCTCGATGCGCTTGGCGAGTTGGATCTCTTCGCGCTGCGTGAGGAGAGGGGTGCTCCCGGCATCTTTCAAGTACAAACGAAGGGGATCCTGAGTGACCGTCTCTATCGACAGGTCGAGAGTGGGTTCGATGGTATCGAGGACGCCCTGGGTGACAGGGTCCTGCTCGTAGATCTCGATCGACATGTCGAAGAGTTGTGAGTAGAGGTCTTCGATCTCCTCCACGGTCATATCACACTCTTCCACCAGCGCCATGATCTCTTCACTGGTCGTGTAGCCTCGCTCCTGACCGAGCTGCAGAAGATCCTGGACGTCCGCCATGGGGCGAACATGTTGCTGCATGTCAAGTGTGGCCATCTTGCTCTTCCTTCGTCGGCGGCATGTGTCGCTAACCGTGCTCGTGTGGAGATAGAAACGCCGGCCCGAGGGCCGGCGTTTCCTCAGTGTCTGTGTAGGTGGCTCCTACCAGCTGTTGCCGCCGCCATAGCCGCCCGAACGAGGAGCGCGGGGCGCCTGTTCCTTGGCTGAGTCGACTTTGAGGGCGCGACCGTCAAGCTGCGTACCGTCAAGGGCGCCTTTGGCCGTGTTGGCCTCTTCGGCGGAGCCCATCTCCACGAAACCGAAACCCTTGGGGCGACCGGTGTCGCGTTCGGTGATGAGGTTGACCGAGGCCACCTCGCCATGCGCCTCAAAAGCGGTCCGTATACTCGCTTCAGATGTGTCATAGCTGAGATTGCCAACGTACAGTTTTGCTGAATTCACTACAGCCTCCATGAACGGAGTTACATTGCGACAAACGAAAGGGAAAGACTGGAGACTGGGCGAAGAGGTTGAGAGGCTCGGCGCTTGGCCTGAAGAAGATTCCTAGCGAGTGCTTGAATACATCTTACCACAGCACCGGACCCGAAGTGAGCGCGAGCGCGGGCGGCCTTGTGGACGCCGTGGTTCCCAGCGACACAGTTGGTGTATCATTCCGGGCACAAGGAGGAGCGTGACACAGACACATTTTCAGACCCCTCCGGGGGTTGTCGACAAGCTGGCGATCGGTGCGGACGCCATGGCCATCGAGGCCGATTCTCCCCTTGCGAAAGAGCGGCGTTGGCCTCTGTGGACGGCTCGTCTATCCCTTACCGTCGCCGTCGCCGTCGCCTTAATGTACGTGCGCGGGCCTTTGGACAGCAGCGCCGGCAGGGAGATGATGCTCATGTCGGCGTTGGCCGCCGTCTTCATCGTCATCCTGTTCCTCACCTGGTCTCATGAGGCCGTCACGAGGCTCGATCGCGTCCCGCGCACCAGGTTCGTGCGCGGCGCCCTCACCTTTGGGGCCTCAGTCGTGGCCTTGGGTAGATTCTTTGTGGGTCCTCAGGCGGACGCTGTTCAGTCGCTGGGCAAAGTGGCGGAGAAGCCCCGGGCCCTGTGGCCGCTGGAGGATGGGGCCGTGCGGCCGGCGATCCACCCGGAGCACATAGGGCATCTGCCCCGTTTCTCGGCCACTCTCAATGGGAGAGCGCAGGCACCGGTCAGCATGGTGTTTCTGGGTAGCGCGGTCGAGTTGCTGGAGACGTTCCTAGCGGCCGAATGGTACGTGGCCGACAGGGTCACTCCCCACACCGCCGCGAAAGCCTGCGCCTGCGGGCTCCTCAATCGGCCGTATCCGTCGGCGCCTGTGCTGCCCGTGTTCATCGACGGATGTCTGCACACACTGGCGTTTCAGAGACACGAAGATGGGGACTCGTCCCGCCGCCGCCATCACGCCCGCTGGTGGCTCACCGACTTCACCTGTGAGGGCAAACAGGTATGGGTGGCGACCGCTTCATTCGACGCTGGCGTGGGAATGGGGCGGCTGTTTCCGCTACCCATCCATCACATCGACCCCGACATCGACGCCGAGCGCGACTACATCGTGCGTTCGTTGACGAGCACCGGGCTGCTGAAGGTGACTCAGGAGGTGCGCATCACTGAGCGCATGACGGGCAAGAACGCGGCGGGCGACCGCTTCTTCACGGAAGGCCTGGCCGTCGTTCTCGCCTAGGCTGTCCCTCGCGCTCCTCCGTCGGCCGCGTGGCGTGGGCGGCCGGTGCGTAGCTTCGGACGCGCCGCTTCGCCGGCCGCCACAGCGCCCTCAGCGCGCCACGCCCGCCCTTAGTCGACGGTGACGTTCACCTCAAAGGTCTTCTCTGGAGCGACGCTCTCCCATGGACGGACATAGTCGAGCTTGACGATCGCCTCCCCCTCCTCCGTGGCAGTGAAGGTGAACGTGAAGGTGCCGCCTCCGCCGATGACACTCTCGTCCGTGGTCTCTTCGACATAGGCCGGCTCACCCTGCTGCGCCAGTACGGCCGCCGACTGCTCGTCCAAGGCCGCCATCCAGGAATAGCCGGTGCTGGGGTTGCCTGGAAGAACCACCAGGATGGTGTCACCCGCCTTGATGGTGAAGCTCATGCCGCCGTCGGCTTCGGTCAGGGTGAGGGGTCCCTCACTGGCCTTCGGGGACTCTCCGCATCCGCCGGCGACCGCGATCACCAAGGCCAAGATGATCACAAGAGCCATCGCCATCGACACCCCTACGAGCGACCCATACCTTCTCATTGCTGCCACCCCTTACACGACGCACATGAAATGATGGCCCTGAGACGGGTCCGGGTGTCTTATGGTTTCCGAAGTGGAAGCTCCGTCAGATGACAGTCAGCGTGATCTCGAAGACGTCGGCCGGCTCGCCACCCTCCGGCGGGATATTCACCATGCGCACGACCATCTCGCCCCGGTCGACCGCCACGAACGTGAAGGTCGTGATGCCTCCGGCTCCAACCGCATCGGGGTTGTCGGACTCGAAGGCGGGCTCCTGGGACTGTTCCAGTAGGGAGGCCTCCGGATCGTCCAGTTCCAACTCCCACAAGTATCCTGTGCTGGGGTTCTCCTTCAATGCGAGGCTGATGGTGCCGCCCTCTTTGACGGCGTAGTTGCCCTCGTTGTCCTCGGCCGTGAGTTCGAGAGTATCGGGGGCGTTGCTGTCGGGGGCCTCGTTATCTGAGGAGCCGTTCTCGGAGGTGTCGCCGGGGGCCGACGAGTCGGCGGAGGCGTCTGAGCCGGTGTCCGTTTCGCCGATTGTTTCGCCGGTCTGGACCGTCCCGCCGTCATCCGCCGACGGCTCGTCGGAACCGCATCCTGCAGGCAGCATCGCCAGCAGGGTCACAAGCAGTACGGCGAGTACGAACGAAAGGACAGGCGGCGATGTCGAGCGTGATCTTCCCACGGTACCTCCCCTCGGTAGCATGCTCAGGTCCGGTGATCCAACCGGCTGCTGAAAAGCGAAGCCTTGGCCGCCTGGGCGCACCTTCCGGGGCGATACTTCGTCGTCCGCCCTCGCAAATAGCGCTGCTATTCGCGCTTCCTGCCTCCTTGTCTCGCCCGCGGCCGGCGCACTCATGCGGCGAAGCGTCATTGTTCAGCAGCCTCCTAGAGGGGCGAACCCCCATCCGGTCCCTCGGACGGCCCGTTCGCGGCCTCCGCTGAGACCCGCGTGCGCTGCAGGGCCCTTCTTCTTCTCCATACTATCAGCGCCAACAGTCCCACGATGCCGGCCGCCGTCACACCGATGATCAATGCGGACATGTCCTGGACGACCATAGCGACCATGTTGGTGACCAGAGTGACACCCCAGAGGATGAGGGTCGTGCGCGTCTGGGAGAAGCCTCGGTCCAGAAGACGGTGATGCAGATGGTCTTTTCCCGGCGAGGAGAGTGGGTTCTGGCGGCGCAGAAGGCGCCGGAAGACCACCTGGACGGTGTCGACGAGGGGTAGCAGCAGGAAGAGCACAGTGGGCAAGAGGGCGAAGACGGTGGTCACCTTCAGGTTTCCCAGAATGCTGGATGCAGCTATGACGTATCCGAAGAAGTAGGCGCCGCTGTCGCCCATGATGATGCGCGAGGGCGGGAAGTTGTGGCGCAAGAAGCCGAGCGCGGCCCCAGCCAGGGCTGCAAGGAGAAGCGTGGCGGCGGCCCGGGCCTCGAACTGAGCGGCCACTGCCAGGAGACTCATGCTGGTGATGAAACTGACGCCGCCGGCCAGCCCATCCACCCCGTCGATGAGGTTGACTGCGTTGGTGATGCCGATGATCCACAGGAGCGTGACGAACACCGACAGGGCACCGGCCAGTTCCCCTCCGGCCAGCACTTCGATTCGTATGCCGGCACTCACAAGGAGCAACGCGGCGAACAACTGCACCAGAAGGCGGAACCAGGGTGGGAGCCCGAACTGATCGTCGATGAACCCGGCCATGATCATGAACGAGCCGCCCAAGAGGATGGCCAGCACCTGTACCTGTACATCCTCGATGACGATGGGACGCAGAATGGTGGCGATCACCAGGGCGACGATCACGGCGGCGAAGATGGCGAGTCCGCCTGCGTTGGGGAGAGGTTCCTTATTCAGGCGGCGCGCGTTGGGCTCGTCGGCCCAGCCCACACGCATGGAGAACAGCCGGAGACGGGGCATGAACTGCCATGCGGCGATGGTGGCGATCAGGAAGGTGAGTATCACCGTCACCCATCCCAACCGGCCGGGAGCCGCGATGCCGAGCGCATTGAGGAAGTCGATTATGGGATCGAGCACGCTGCTGATTGTACCCCGGAAACGCAGATGTACCCCAAGCCTCGGGACGATGCGGTAAAGTCTTGCGGACGCTCATCGGCCTGTCGGGCCACTACCGAATGGGAGCCTCGTCCAGTATGAAGAGCAGCGAAGCGGTGAAAATTGGGGCACTGGCTCTCTGGAACCGCACCAGGGGCTGGCCGATCTGCGTCTCGTTCGAGGTGACGCACTCCTGCGTGGCCGATTGCGTCCACTGCGACAAGGGCGGCATCAAGGACGAGAAGAGGCTCATGCCTCCCGAGGATTATCGTCGCTTCTCGGAGAGTCTCAGGCCCAACTTGTGCCAGATCTCAGGAGGAGAACCGCTTCTGAGGGACGATCTGGAAGACATCGTCCGGGCTATCAAGCGCCCTAGCGGACTGCCTCTGGTGGTGTGCGTGAGCAACTGGTGGCTGATGACGGAGCAGAGGTTCGATGCCCTGAACGAAGCCGGTGTCTCGCTCTTTTCGATCTCGCTTGACTTCCCCGACGAGCGGCACGACGATTTCCGTCGCATCCCCGGACTGTACGCCAAGATGGGTGAGATCATCCCCTATCTGGTCGAGAAGCACGGCCGGGAGAAGATCATCCTCAACGCGGCACTCACCCATGCCAACTTCACGGAGATCCCCGGCCTGGTGGCCAAGGCGGAGGAGTGGGGCACGCAGATCTCCTTCAGCGCATACAGTTGTCTGCGCACCGGCGACACCAGCCTCTGCATCAACCAACCCGTCGATCTGGCCGTGCTCCGCGGCCATTTCGACTGGGTCAAGCAGAACCGGGGCAAGCCCTCCACGGTGCTCAACTCCGACTATATCCTCGACCAGACCTATCGCTTCTTCGCCGAGGGTGGCATGAAGGGCTGTGAGGCCGGGCGTCGCTTTCTGGTGGTGCGGCCTGACGGCCTCATCAACGGCTGTTCGATGTACCCCGACCTGCAGTACCGCACGCGGGAGCAGACGTCCAAGGGCTTCAAGAGCACGCGGGAGAGTTGCGACCAGTGCTACGTCTCCATCCGAGCCAGCACCGAACGCTCCCTGGGGCGGCTCGTGGAAGAAAACGCGCACCTGTGGTTCAGCACCCCCAGCTACTCGAAGTAGAGTAGCGGTCGTCGCGCACGGTCGTTCTCTGGGGCCGCCTGGAGGCGGACGCCGCCTGCTGCGGCCTAGTGCTTGCGGCGGACCAGCTTGAGGGCCGACCATTCGCTATCGAGTGAAGCCACCTTGACGTCCACCAGTCCGCCGGTGAGGGCCATGCGGCGGATGACGTTCTCGTTCAGGTCGGCAGGCATTCCACTGCTGTGGCGGGCCGACGACTGCTTGATCCACGAGATCCACAGACTCCCTCCTGGCGCGAGACGGTCGCGGAGGCCGGCGAAGTGCCGCGTCAGGTCGCCGCGATTGCCGGCGAAGAAGAGGATGTAGTCGAGCGGGTTTTCCGCGTCGCCCAGATCGTCGAGGTGTGCCACGGCGGCCGTACCCTCTGGCAGGGGAAGCAGCGGATTGTCGTCTCCGTCGGGGGCGGCGATGACGGCGCCGCGCAGCCCCGCGCGTAGGCCGAGCTTCTTGTGCAAGGGGTTCTGTTCGGCCGGTTGTTGCGTATCTTCTGGCATGTTCGCTCCGCGGTGATTGCAGGTCCGGCCGGTGACCCCGGGCGGCTCCGGCAATCTTAGCAGAGCCTGAGACAGCGAGCGGCACAGCTCTGACGGGTGGTGGCGCGATAGAATATAATCGTACAAGCGATTATACGATACCAACATCTGCTGGAGGAGAGGGGTCTCGTGAAGCGTCTATCGATCCTGGACCGGTTCTTGACCCTATGGATCTTTCTGGCCATGGTCGTCGGAGTCGCTGTGGGCTACCTGTGGCCGCGCATCGGCGAAGTCATCGAGAGCGCTTCCGTCGGGACCACCTCCATCCCCATAGCCGTCGGCCTTATCGTGATGATGTATCCGCCGCTGGCCAAGGTCCATTACGAGGAGCTGGGGGAAGTCTTTCGCAACTGGAAGATCCTCGGTCTCTCGCTGGTGCAGAACTGGGTGGTGGGGCCTCTTCTCATGTTCTTCCTCGCCATCTTGCTGCTCTTCGACAAGCCCGGCCTCATGCAGGGCGTCATCATGATAGGTCTGGCCCGCTGTATCGCCATGGTGATCGTGTGGACCGAACTGGCCAAAGGGGATCGGGAATACGCTGCCGGTCTCGTGGCTTTCAACTCAGTCTTTCAGGTGCTCTTCTACTCCGTCTACGCCTACCTGTTCCTCACGGTGCTTCCGCAGTGGTTCGGGCTCGAGGGGGTCGCGGTAGACGTGAGCATGGGGCAGATCGCTAAGAGCGTGGCCATCTACCTGGGGATCCCGTTTGCTGCGGGAATCCTCACGCGTTTCGTCCTTCTGCGCTTCAAGAGCAAGGAGTGGTACGACAGCGAGTTCATCCCTCGCATCAGTCCCATCACGTTGATCGCGCTGCTCTTCACCATCCTGGTGATGTTCTCTTTGAAGGGAGAGGTCATCGTGCAGTTGCCGCTTGACGTGGTACGCGTGGCCATCCCGCTCCTGATCTACTTCGTAGTGATGTTCTTGGTGAGCTTCTACATGGGCAAGCGGGTGGGGGCCGACTATCGTAAGAGCTCGACCCTCGCCTTCACGGCTGCCTCCAACAATTTCGAGCTGGCTATAGCCGTGGCGGTGGGTGTATTCGGTCTGGCCTCTGCTCAGGCTTTCGCCGCAGTGGTGGGCCCGCTGGTGGAGGTGCCTGTGATGATAGGCCTTGTCAATGTAGCCTTCTGGATCAAGCGCCGCTACTGGCCGAACTCGAAGGAAGAGGGTGAGTCCGCGACCGCCGGCGTTCAGGGATCGGATCTGGGCTGTCCCACCGTGGTCAGCCATGCTCTGCCCACGGAAACGAGAAAAGGAGAGGAACGATGAGTGACAGCAAGAATCGAGACGATGTCCGCGACGCGGTCCGCGACCGCTACGCGGAGATAGCGCGGGCGGGGTCGTCGTGCTGCGGCGGGCCGTCATGCGCTGATCCATCCACTGCGGAAGCCGGCTCCGGCGCCGACCCTCTTGCCCGCAGGACGGGCGACGCCGAGTCACTCAAGCTCGGCTACAGCGAGGAAGACCTGGCGGCAGTCCCCGAGGGCGCCAATCTGGGGCTTGGCTGTGGGAACCCGCAGGCCATCGCGGCCCTGAAGCCCGGGGAAGTAGCGGTGGACCTGGGGGCCGGGGCGGGGTTCGACTGCTTCCTCGCGGCGCGCGCCGTAGGACCCAAGGGTCTGGTCATCGGGGTGGATATGACCCCGGAGATGGTGGCCAAGGCGCGGGAGAATGCCCGCAACTTCGTCTACGACAACGTGGACTTCCGGTTGGGGGAGGTAGAACACCTGCCCGTTGCCGACGCGACGGCGGACGTGGTCATCTCCAACTGCGTCATCAACCTCTCACCCGACAAGCCGGCCGTCTATGCCGAGGCGTTCCGGGTGCTGAAGCCGGGAGGTCGGCTGGCTGTGAGCGACGTGGTGGCCACCGCCGAACTCCCGCAGGAGTGGCGGGACGACATGCGGCTGCTCTCCGCCTGCATCTCCGGCGCTGCCACCCTGGGCGAGGTACGGGCTATGCTCGAGGAAGCCGGTTTCGTGGATATCGACATACGTCCCAAGGACGAGAGCCGAGAGTTCATCCAGGAGTGGGAGCCGGGCAAGAAGCTCGATGATTACGTTCTCTCGGCGAGCATGAGCGCTTTCAAGCCTCTTTAGGAGGAGGGTCGTGAAGCAACTGGCCGACACGTTCAAGGCCTTCTCAGACGAGACCCGCCTGCAAATCATGGCACTTCTCCTCGACCAGGAGGAGTTGTGCGTGTGCGACTTCGTGGGCACGCTGGAACAGACGCAATCCAAGATCTCGCGGCACCTGCGCTACCTGTATCACTGCGGCCTGGTGGAAGACCGCCGCGACGGCCTTTGGATGCACTATCGGGTTTCGCCGCATCTGTCCCGCGAGCAGGGCGTCATCCTGAGCGCCCTGGCGGAGGCACTCGGCGAAGAGCGGAGGAACGAGTTGCGGCTGCGGCTGCACAGTTGGCTCACTCTGAAGGAAGAAGGCACCGCGTCGTGCGCCGCGGAGGCCGTTGCAGTCGGCCATCGGGCGAACCAGGCCCAGAGAGCGGAGAGCCAGGGATGACGCAAGAGCCGCAGCGGGACCCTGGGAAGCGGACGGTGTACCTGGCGATCGGCGCCCTGGCGTTGATGGCTCTCATCTGGGGGTACAACTGGGTGGTCATGAAGGTGGCGCTCGAGGACTGCGACCCCTCCGTGTTCGCCGCACTGCGTGTGGTCCTGGGAGCGGCCTTCCTGTTCGTGCTTCTGATCGTCACCCGCAGACCCCTGCGACCCACGAACATCCGTCTCACCATCTGGGTGGGCCTGTTCCAGGTCACGGGTTCCATCGGTCTGATGACCTGGGCATTGCAGAGCGGAGCGGCGGGTAAGACCGCGGTCTTGGTCTACACCATGCCCGTGTGGCTGCTCTTCATGTCGTGGGGTGTGTTGGGCGAGAAGTTGAGGGGACTCGACTGGGTGCCCGTGATCCTGGCTCTGGGTGGTCTGATCTTCGTCCTGGCCCCCTGGAGCATGGGGGGCACACCACTCAGCAATCTTCTCGCCATCGGGTCGGGCGTCTGTTGGGCGGCAAGTTCGATCCTAGTGAAGGTCCTCAACCGCCGGGGCAAGGTGGACATCCTCTCGCTGAACGCCTGGCAGATGGTCTTCGGCGCCCTGCCTCTCCTGGTCGCCGTGCTCATCACCTCTGGAGATGCTCCTCAGTGGACGGGGTCGTTCGTAGCCGCCCTCCTCTACAACATCTTCTTGGGCACCGGCACGGCCCTGCTGCTGTGGTTCTTCGCCCTGCGCTCACTCTCGGCGGGAACGGCCGGGCTGCTGGCCCTCGCTACCCCGGTGGTGGCGCTGGCCGCGGCCTGGATCCAGTTGGGAGAGCATCCCGACACCGCTGAGGCGATAGGGATGGTGCTCATCCTATCGGCTTTGGCCGTGCTGGCCGGGCGTCAACTGCTTGGCGGGAGGGCCTCCACCACCAGGTGAGATGAGACCGCGTCCGGTGAAGCTCGTGGATTCGCCAGCCGGAGCACACAGCCCCAGCATTCCGGCGGGTCAGGGACCGTTGTGCGCCACGTAGGCGCGGACCTCAGACATCTCGAAGCCATATTGGGCCGCCAGGTCCTTAAGGGCGGCGCTGGGCGGTTCTGACTCTGGGATTCCGAACTCCTGTAGGAAGGCCGGGAAGTCCGCGACCATGCTTTCGATCTCGGCCAGGGTCGTTCGCCCGCGTATGGTTTGCGCGTCCTCGCCGGCGGCCACTCCGGAGTCCTGACCTGCGTCCTCAGCGGCCGGCTCCGCGGATTCCTGCTCCACGCTGCCGGTCCCGCCGCCGCCTCCTCCTCCTCCTCCTCCTCCACCTGCTCCGTGACCGCCGATGAAGAAGTCACCGCTCACGTTGGTGATGAGGATGGGCAGGACGAAGGCGGCTACGGCCACAGTCGCCAGGACAGCGCGAGGCAGGGCACGGGGGCGGTTCCAGCGGGCAGGGGGCACGCGTTCGAACCAACTGCGCACTCCCAAAGTCATGCCGGTGCGGACGTTCACGGGGCAGGACTCCACGCACTTGAGGCAGCGGGTACACTCGATGTCGCGCACCGCGGTGACCTTCGACACCTGGATGTTCACCGGGCAGGCCTTGTCACATCTCCCGCACGAGGTGCAGGTCTCTGCATCGCGCCTGATACCGAGGAGGGAGAAGGAATTGAACAGACCGTTGAAGGCTCCCAGCGGACAGGCGTAGCGGCTGAAGGCCCGGGGGATGAAGAGCGATGCCAGCACCGTCGCCGCCACTACCGCATACCCGCTCCAGGCGATGGCGTCAGTCCAGATGTGGAAGAGGTTGTAGTAGGGATCCCAGTCCTCGAAGATCAGCCGTCCCGTGCGTGCCGTCTGTACCAGGACCCACACGAGCACGACGTACTTGAGGTATTCCATGCCCTGGTCGATACGGCGCGGCACCCTGTTGAATAGGCGCGGCCACAAACGCTCGCCCATGCCGCCGAGCCCTTGCTGAACGGTGCCCAGCGGACAGATCCAGCCGCAGAAGGATTTGCCCGTCAACACCAGTCCGATGAGCAGCGCAAGCAGCATGATGAACACGGCCGAATGGAGCTTGGCGACGTAGGAGCCCTCCACAAAATAGGTGTAGAGGTTCACGATCCCCCCGAGGGGACATATGGTGTGGAGGCCGGCGGCCCACGTACTCCCGGCTGTGTTGGCCACCACGATGACCAACACATAGATGGCCACGGCCGTTTGGATGCCGTACCGGAGGGGCTGCAGAGAGCGGACCCGGCGGACCCTCTCCGGTCTGTTGGCGTTCTCGGTATCTTCCGACAAGGTCATCTTCCTGTCCGTGTGACTGGTCACCAGTACTGTAGCGGACGGAAATGAGAGTTGTCTAAGAATGGGGCGGAGGTGATGACCATCCGCTCAGCTGCGTATTCACGAGTCTTCGCGGACGGTCATCACCTCCGCCTGAATGGGTGGGGCGCGCAAGGGCGCCAGGTTCGCAGCCGCAGTCAGGGCTGCCGCGCGCCCAAGTCCCCCCCGATGGTCGTCCGGGGTCGCTAGGCCAGGAGGGCGTGGTGTCGAACCCCGCCCCCACACCTCAGTCGAGTAAGGGGTCGTTCCCAAAAGGAGGTAGGAGAGCGGTTGCCGGCTCTGCAGTCAGGGCCGGCGCGCGCCCAAGTCCCCCTGATCAGGCAAGCTGAGGCTGGGTGCGGAAGGATCGTGACTTCGCAGCTGGAGCACACAGCCCCAACTTGCCTCCCTTACTCGACGAACCCTTCCACGACGTACGTCCACCCAGCCTTCTTGTCGCGATGCAGCTTGATCAGGCCTCGCTTCTCGGCATCCACCAGTAGGCTGCTGAAGCTGCGGTAGCCGTAGGCCGACTCGCTGAACGACGGTTTCTTGCGCTGCATGGTGTCTTTGACCATGGAGGCGAAAATGGGGTCCTTGTTCTCCCGGATGAGGGCTGCGATCGACTCCAGCATGAGGTCGTAGACGTCCTTCTTGTCCGCCGGGATGTCGGGCGCCGCGGGGCCGGTCGGTGTGGGCGCCGGCTGCTTCTCCAAGTCTTCGTAGAAGATGAACTCGTCGCAGTTGCCGGCCAAGAGGTCGGAGGTGGACTCCTTCATCCCCAAACCGATGACATGCTTCCCATTCTCCTTGAGCTTGGAGACCAGCGGCGAGAAGTCCGAATCGCCCGACACGATGACGAACGTGTCGATGTGGTCCTTGGACCAAGCCAGGTCCATGGCATCGACGGCCAGGCGGATGTCGGCAGAGTTCTTGCCCGTCATCGACCGTCTGGGGATCTCGATGAGTTCGATGGCGTTCTCGTGGAGCGGCTTGGTGTACTGCTTGTACTCGTTCCAGTCGGCGTAGGCCTTCTTGACGATGACCTTCCCTTTCTCTACCAGACGCTCAAGGATCTTGTGAATATCGAAGTCGCCGCGCCGGTGTTTGAAGCCTATAGCCAGGTTCTCGAAGTCGATGAAGACGGCCAGGGTGCGCTCGGTCTCGGCCATAATGTGTCTGAGCTCCTTCCAGCGTGGGGCACGCGTGTGTTCTCTCGGATGGATTCTTGCACGTTTTGCCTTGTCATGTGCCTTGTCGTGGAAGGTGATATACTGCCTCGCGCATTCGTTGGGATCACGTTCAGTCGCCGCGCCGAGCCTACATCTCTCCGCCACACTGATTCCTGGCCTCTCGTATGTGCACCGTAACTCCGTACTTGGAGGATGTAGTGAACCAGGCGAAATTGTATGTCGGCAACCTCAGCTATAGCACGTCTGAAGACGCTCTGCGGACTGCTTTTGAGGCCCACGGGACCGTGAATTCGGTCAATCTGATCACCGACCGTGACTCGGGACGTCCCAAGGGCTTCGGCTTCGTAGAGATGGGCTCTCCTGAGGACGCTCAGAAGGCCAAAGAGGCTCTCGACGGCACCGAACTCGACGGTCGCACGCTGAAGGTCGACGTGGCTAAAGAGCAGGCTCCGCGCCAGCCCCGTTCCGGTGGGTACGGCGGCGGCGGAGGCGGTTACGGGGGCGGTGGCGGCGGCTACGGCGGCAGCCGCTGGTAGTCCCCTAGGGACCCACGACGTCGTTTTGAACGCCGGCCTTCGGGCCGGCGTTTTTTTGCGCTCAGGCTTGAACCTGGGGCGAAAGCGGTAAGGTTAAGGTGGAATCCTCAATACGGGGAGCCGAGACACCGCGGTCGGAGTCTCGGGGTGAGTGAAAACACGGACGAGCGAGGGGATCATGAGTCTGGTAGTCGTCGGTGTGGACGGATCTGAGCACGGAAGTGCGGCGCTGGCATTTGCCGCCGAGGAAGCGGCTTTGCGTGGGGCCGACCTACGCATCGTCTGTTCCTGGGAGACCCCGGCGGGCATGACGATGGAGGCGGGGATGGTACCCGGCATCTTCGACAGTTTTCGTGAGGAGGCCGAGACCATCGTCCGCGACGCGGCCGATTGGGTTAGACAGGTGAATCCCGGACTGAGTGTGGAGATGAAAGTCGTCGGCAGTCACCCGGTCACGGCTCTTTTGGAAGAAGGAAGGGCGGCGGATGTGCTCGTGGTCGGGACTCGCGGCAGGGGCGAGCTGGCGGGGATTCTGCTCGGCTCTGTGAGCCAACACCTCATACACCAGGCGCCTTGCCCCGTGACGGTGGTGCCCATGCCGCCCAAAGAGAAGAGTTCCTAGCGCCGCAAGGCGCGGGCTGCCGTGGGGTGTGACTGGCGCGGCTGTCCGCTGCGCCACATAGCGCGGGCCGGCACCAGCCGCGACTCGGCGGCGGCTCGGCCGCCGCACAGGCCGCGACCTACTAGAGCATCTCCAGGAAGCTCTCCATGGCCTGCATGGACTTCTCCTGCTGAGGACCCCCGCGGGCCAGCGCGTCGCCATCGATGGCCAAGAAGGGGATCCCCGCCTCAGCGAAGGCTGTCCGGATCACGGGAACCGAACCGAGGCCGTGGCGGCAGCCCCAGTGGTTGAAATGCACCGCTCCGTCCACGTTCAGGCGCTTCGCAAGCTCCACGTTGAGCCGGGCGCGGCGTGAGGACGTGCCCCAGAGTGCGTTGTCGGTCAGGCGTCTGGCCAGGCCGGGGAAGGGATCGTCGGGGTCGACGGGCTCCAGGTGCATCTGTCCCATCTCCTCGAAGATCACCGCCGCCCCTCGGTCACGTATAAGGTCGAACAACTCCCTGTCGTGATGGGGCACGGTGTGCAGCCACAGTAGTCGCTTGAGTCGGCCGCCACCGGAGGCGGTGGGAGGCAGGAGGTCGCGGCGCCCTCTCTCCGTGAGCAGTCGCTCGAAGTCTTTGGCGCCCTCTTCCGTACCCCACAGAAGCTGTCCCAGAAAGACCATGGCAAAGGTGAGGCGGCCGTCCATTTCCAGGTTGCCGACCACGCGTTCGGACATGATGTGGCCCCAGGCGACGGAGGCTCTGTTCGACAGTTCCACGGCTCGTCTCAGGTCGGGGGAACGGCCGGTCCAGCGGCCGATATTCTCGTGCAGTTCCCGCATCTGGGCAGCCACATCGGCGACGACCTCGAGTGGAGCTTCGCCTTCGTCGGGCGGCAGAGGGACGCGCAGCTCGACGAAGGGCACGGTGTGACGCAGGGCCAGCATCTCCAGCAGACACTCCTTGCCCAGGCACAGAGGGGTGGTCCCCAAGCACATCGACGGAGGCGGCAGCAGGTCGTTCTCTTCGGCCGCCAGGGCGACGCGATGGTAACTGCAGACATCTCGGGCCAGAGGCATGCGCGCGGCTGCAGCTTCCACCGTCTCCCGCAGGTCGGTCCCCGTCAGGACGGCCGAGCCTATCTCGGGGATGAACGGGGTGATGCCGTAGGAGGTGAGGAGTTCCGTGGGGAAGAGGTAGGAGACCCAAGGCACGATGGCGCCGGGCTTGAACATGTCGAGAGAGGCGCTGAGGGCGTGAAGTTCCATGTAGCGGCGGGCGGTGCGGGCCTGCATGGCCTTCCAACGCACCTGGGCCAGGTAGGCAGTCCGGATGACCGCGGCTCGGGTCCCTTCACCGGTGACGTCCGCCAGGCCGGGCACGGGTCTAGCCCCCCGCTTTCATGAGCGCGTCCGCATCTGGATCGTCCAGTTCGTCCAAGAGGTCGTCAAGGAGGTCGTCGTCGAGCGACTGTGCCTCCAGGAACGCTTCCACCCGCGTGCGCAACGGCCCTGAAGCCTCGAAGGGAAAACCGACTTCGAGCTCCAAGAAGGGTAGCTCCCGCTCTTGGGCCAGACGAGCCACCTCCAGAGCGTCGTACGCGCCCGGGTCGCAGAAGCTCTGCCGGGCATAGATGATCGACGACGGACGGGCCTGGTCCAGGCGGCGCGTGAGGTGCGCCCGCCGGTCGGAAGTCGAGCGGCGAGGGCACATGCCGGCCTCCAGGATCAAAGCGGCAAGGCTCTCAGGGGCGGCATCTTCGGTTGCGGGGGAACCCAGTGCTTTCCAGCGGTCGGGTGATGTGCAGGACTCCAGTCCGGCTATCCTCGCTCCCAGATCGTCGATGAGGCGTAGAAACGAGTCATCGCTCAGGGGGCCGGCGACCACGAAGACGCCGCCCGGTTGCGGAAGGTGCGGATATTCGAAGGGCGGACCGTCGGCCGCCGAGGCGGCTTTCGCCGGCGCGGCCGTGGGCGAGGAAGCCAGCGCCGACTTCTCCTGGAGCCACTGTTGCAGAGAGACCAATCCTCCTGCGAGTGTCTCGCTGGCGCCGGGCGCAGACGAGCGGGGCACGGAGAGCACGTGTACCCGCTCTGGATAGGCGGAGGCGAGGAGGTCGCCCAGCCTGCGCATGGCGTCGCAGCCACCGGACACGACCACGCAGTCTTCGGGCGGAGCTTCGGCGAGGACGGCCTCGGCTGCAGTCACGAGGCGGGTGACGTACGGACAGGTCATGGGATGGACTCCCAGCGAGTCCCGCCGGGCCCGCACCGACGCATCCTGCAGGTGGTCTCCCAGCCAGCGTAGGGAGTGGCCGCTTCTCGTCACGAGCGCGGGGGGCAGGAGGCTGCAGGTGTAGTAGACGTTCGCCATTCGAGAAGGAAGCTTAGGGCTCGAAGGCCCGTAAGGCAAGGGCCTGTCGCTTCGGGGGAGGAGATCGGGCGGAGTCGCTGAGTCCCGGGGAAGGTGCGGACGTCTTGCGACGACGCTTGCCCGTCCGCTGTTTCCTCGCCCAAGTGGGCCTCCCATGCTATAAAAGGTGCGGTCGTCGTCCGAGGCGGCGGCCCTGGTTGGAGAAAAACAAAGCCGTAACAAGCGGGGGAGCATGAACAAGGTCTACCCAAGTGCTGAGGCCGCGATCTTCGATCTCGAGGACGGGGCTACCATCATGAGCGGAGGGTTCGGGCTCTGCGGGAACCCGGAGAACCTCATCCGCGCCATCTACGACAAGGGCGTCCGCGACCTTACCGTCATGAGCAACAACTGCGGCACCGCCAAGTATGGATTGGGCGTCCTGCTCGAGAACGGCCAGGTGCGGAAGATGATCTCGACCTACGTGGGTGAGAACAAGGTCTTCGAAGGCCAGTTCTTGAGCGGGGAAATCGAGGTGGAACTCGTGCCGCAAGGCACGTTCGCGGAGCGTATCCGTGCGGGAGGCGCCGGTATCCCCGCCTTCTACGTCCCGGCCGGAGTGGGCACACCCTTGGGTGAGGGCAAAGAAGTCCGGGTCTTCGAGGGCAGGGAGTATCTGCTGGAGCGCGGGCTGCGGGCCGACTTCGCCATCATCAACGCCTGGAAAGGCGATACGTATGGCAATCTCGTCTATCACGAGACGGCCCGCAACTTCAATCCTGTCATGGCAACCGCCGGGCGGATCACCATAGCCGAGGTCGAGAATCTTGTGGAGCCGGGAGAGCTTGCGCCCGACGAGATACACACGCCCGGCATATACGTCCAGCGTGTCGTCAAGGGTGAGCACTATGAGAAGTGGATCGAGAAACGGACCGTCCGACCGCGCCCCTGAGCGCCGCACCTTCGACTTCGTCCATCCGACCACCTTACCGATCGAACTACATCCTACGGGAGAAGATGATGGGACTCACCAAAGAACAGATGGCCAAGAGGATCGCGGCCGAGTTCAAGGACGGCTACTACATCAACCTGGGCATCGGTCAGCCGACGATCGTCAGCAACTACATCCCCGAGGGCATCGACGTGTTCATCCATTCTGAGAACGGTGTCCTGGGGGCAGGGCCCTATCCCTACGAGGGGGAAGAAGATCCCGATCTCATCAATGCCGGCAAGGAGACCATCACGGTGCTCACCGGTGCCAGCTACTTCTCGAACGCCGATTCCTTCGCCATGGTGCGCGGCGGCCATGTGGACGCCACCGTGCTGGGTGCGCTGGAGGTGTCCGCGCAGGGCGATCTGGCCAACTGGATGGTGCCGGGCAAGATGGTCAAGGGCATGGGCGGCGCGGGCGACATGGTGACGGGCGCCAAGCGGGTGATCATCATGATGGATCACACCACCAAGGACGGCAGGCCCAAGATCCTGAGCGAGTGCTCGCTGCCTCTCACCGGCAAGAAGTGCGTGCACCTGATAGTGACCGACCTGGCCGTCATCGAGGTCGCCCCGGAGGGCCTTGTGCTGCTCGAAGCGGCTCCCGGGCTCAGCCCCGAAGACGTGCAGAAGGTGACGGAGCCGCCGCTCGCGGTCGCCGCGGACTTCAAGAGCGTGGAGGTCTAGCGGCGCGCACAAGGGCCTGGGAGCGGCCGGTGGAGCGCGTGTGTCTGAGCGGAGCAGTGTGCGTGGTCGCCCCGGTGTGAGATGTGCTCTTCGGTCGCCTCGTGGCGTTTCGCGTCGGACTACCCAACCTGTACAATGTTGCACGTAATCAATCCGTGGCAGCCTGACCAGTGCCACGCTACAGGAGAAGAAGATGCCGAAGAACAAGGTCATGGGGGTGGACGAGGCGGTCTCGCACGTCCAGTCGGGCATGAGTATCGCCATCGGGGGGTTTCTGGCACAGGGTGATCCGCTCACCGTTATGCATGCCCTAAAGCTCACCGGGGTCAAGGATCTGACAGTTTACGCCTGCACCTCCGGATTTCGAGACCGAGGCATCGTGGAGTTGGTGAAGGCGGGCATGGTGCGCAAGGTGGTGGCCAGCCACATCGGGACTACGCCCGACATCGTCAAGGCCTATCACGCCCATGAGATCGAGGTGGAACTGGTCCCTCAGGGCACGCTGGCCGAGCAGTTGCGGGCGGGGGGCGCCGGTCTCGGTGGCTTTCTCACTCCCACAGGCGTCGGCACCATCGTTGAAGAGGGCAAGCAGAAGATCGAGATCGACGGCGTCACCTACCTGCTGGAGAAGGCAATCCGTTGCGACGTCGCCTTCGTCCGCGCACATGACGGTGATACGTGGGGCAATCTGCGCTACAGGGGCACAGCGAGCAACTACAACCCGCTGTGCGCGACCTGCGCCGACTACGTGATCGCGGAGGTCGAATACCTCTATGATCCGGGCGAGATCTCCCCGGACAGCGTCCACACTCCCGGTATCTATGTGGATGCGGTGTGCCGCGCGGATATCTTCTATCGCGGCTCTGCCATCTTCGCCGACCAGTGCTACTTCGACTAAAGGGACTCTGGAAAGATGCCGGACATCAAGCAGACAATCGCGCAACGAGCTGCGCTCGAGCTCAGAGATGGGCAGATCATCAACCTAGGCATCGGTGTGCCTACCTTCGTGGCCAACTACGCTCCCGCGGATCTCGACGTGGTCATCCACTCTGAGAACGGGGCTGTGCGCGTCGGCCCCAAGCCGGAGCGATACTGCGACGATCCCGACCGCGGGAACGCAGGCGGAGCTCCGATCACCCTGCTCCCTGGGGGCAGCTACTTCGACTCCGCTGCGTCGTTCGCCATGATCAGAGGCGGGCACATCGACATGACCTTCCTGGGCACGCTCCAGGTAGACGGCGAGGGCAACATCGCCAGCTATGAGATCCCCGGCAGGCTGGTGGCCGGGATGGGCGGAGCGATGGACCTGCTGACCGGTGCCAAGACGGTGAACGTGGTCACCGAGCACTGTTCCAAAGACGGCAAGACCAAGTTGGTCAAGAGATGCACCTTCCCGCTTACTGGTGCGGAAGAGGCCGATGTCATCATCACCGAGCGGGCCGTGTTCCGCCGCTACGATACTGACCCTCCCTTCGTGCTTGAGGAAGTGGCCCGCGGCTACACCCTCGAAGACATCGCTGCCTGCACGGAGATGGACTACACGGTCGCCGACGACGTGAAGCTGGAGGCATACGGTCCTGCGTTGGAGGAATAGAGAGACCGAGGCCGGCGCCCGCAGGGCGGCTGGCCGCGAACTACGACAGTCCCTTATCACCGGGGGCGCGCCTACTGGCGCGCCCCCGGCCTTTTTGAGTTCCTCCGACTGGAGGCCGACGGCCGGGCGGCGGAGGCTCCGAGCCGTAGGCCGAAGAGTCCTGGTGGCCTTCGTCGTTCTTCTTTGGATAGGGGTCGTAGTCTACCCAGATCCTCGGCCCTTCTTCAGCTCCCTCGCCCGGCTGAGGAATCCGCCCATCGACGCGGGCAGCGTCACGGGCCTGGCGGGTGCCCTTCCCGACGACTACAAGGTCGTCGAGGACTTCACCCGGGACTACGTCCCCTTCGCGCCCGCCTGGGAGGTGTACGGGCTGCCCTGGTACTTCCCGACCGTGGGCGAGGTGGTGAGGGACAAGGCCGGCGACTGCCAGGCACGGGCGATCCTTCTGGGCAGCATACTGGAGGCCAAGGGGATGCCCTACACCATGTACTACTCCCTCGACCATGTGTGGATCGACTATCCGGGTAAGCAGGTGACAACGCTGGACGACCCGAGCACATCGTTCGTCGGCGATGCGGGCGGGGGCTGGCTGGGATGGTTGCCTTCGAAGATACCCCTGCGTTCCATCATCGGGCAACGCGTGGCCTACCACTGGACTCCCATGCCTCTGGATCAAAAGGCAGCTCTCCTGCTGGGCTCGATCCTCATCCTCGCCTACTCGGAGCGCCGTCTTATCTCCCGGGCAGGCGCGGCCCTGTGCGCCCTGTTTCGCAAGACGCGGGCCGCCGGCACCGGGACGTCGGAGACCGGAGGCTGTTAAGCAATGACGCTTCGCCGTATGGATGCGCCGGACGGTGCGTCCAGGTGACCAAGGTTTCGCTTTTCAGCGGCCTTACGGCCCTACTCGTCGGCGGGCGCGGTCTTCTCTCGGAGTAGTCGTTCCAGTTCTGCCACGCGGGCTTTGAGTTCGGCCACCTCGCCGGGAGTGGCATCGGCCGCTCGGGCTGCGGGATTCTGGCGGGCGCCGCCGGCCTGGGCGAGTTCCAGGGCTTCCATGGGAACGATGGGCTCGTAGGCGTTCTGGCGCACCAGGAGACTCAGAATGTCCCAGCGGCTGTAGAGACCGGTGATGTTGATGATGCCCCGCGCCATCTCGTTGACCTTGAGGTCGATCTCGCTGTAGACGATGGTCTCCTCGTCCCTCACGGGGCCGGCCACTATCTCGCCGAAGGGGTTGATGATGGCGCTGCCTCCGAACGTCTGCCAGAAATCGTTGTTGGGGTAGAAGTCGGTGGGGCGCTTCTCCGGGGGGATGTAGTTGGAGGCGAGCACGCACCAGCAGGCTCCGGAGACGGCCATGGCCGTGGTCATGGCAGGGGTCACCCAGGGTAACTCCTCAGCTCCGCCCAGATATCCGGGCCACATGGAGCAGTTCACCTTGGTGCCCTGCACTATGTAGTTCTGCTTGAGCAGGGGCTGGTCGTGCTCACCACAGATGAGGCTGCTCACCGCGCCGAAGTCCATCTCGCGCACCTTGAGGTTGTCGCCGCCGTCACCGCGGGTGTGGATCATCAACTCCTGCACCGTGATGTTGATCTTCCTGTGCGTTCCCAGGATCTCGCCCCGGTTGTTGATGAAGACGGCTGAGTTGTACTGGCGCCCACCGTAGTGTCTGTCGCGCTCGTTGATGCCCATGACCACATTGACGTTATGTCGGCGGGCGGCCCGGCAGAGCACGTCCGTCTCCTCACCGGGCACCTCGATACCGTGACGCAGATACTCCGCCCAGACGCTGGTGTACTCCGGGCCCTTGGTCAGATCGATGGCGAAATGGCAATAGCCGGGGATGTGCAACTCCGGGAACACGATGAGGCCGGCCCCGTTGCCCGCGGCCTCCTCTATGTGCTTGACGCAGTTGCTCAGGGTGGCGACGGAGTCGAAGTAGATGGGCTTGTCCCTGTACTCGGGAGATGCCTGCACTGCCGCGGCGATGAACTTGGGGAACTCCTTGGGCACGGGTCGCCTCCTGGGTGTAGGGCGCGCGGGCCCGGGTAATGGTCAGGTCCCGAGTCTACCTCGGGGGCGTGAGTCGCCGCAAGCGGTGGGTTGTAGGCTGGGGTATTCTCAGCTCGCCCCCCGGCGTCTACTGTGGGGCCGGCGGCTCCCGTCTTGCAGCCCAGGGTATCCTCCACTAAACTCAAAGACCATGGAGAGAAGAACAGGTCTTCTGGCGCACATCGGGCCGGCAGGGTCCGGGTCCGCCCGCTTTGCGGCGGCGGGTGAACGCGCGCGCCCCGCTCTCGGCGTCCTCCTCCTCCTGCTCCCCCGCTAGGAGGCTGCTGAACAACGAAACCTCGGCCCCCAGAGTGCGCCGGGCGGCGCGATAGCACGTCCTCAGTCGTGCTAATAGCGCCGCTATTTGCACTCCATGCGTCCCTCTCACGCACTCGCCCTGCGCCCTCTGACGGCGAGGCGTCATTGTCCAGCAGCCTTCTGGGGGAGATATGGGCGCAGCCGGCGCTACCCGGCACACCAGCAACCAGCGAGGGTCGAAACAACCAGGAGGTAGAGAATCGTGTCGCCCACCCAGGGTCGTCGTAACATCGGAAGGCCCGTCATCTTCTTTGACACCACGCTCCGCGACGGGGAGCAGTCTCCCGGCAGCAGTCTGAACGCCTCGGAGAAGCTCGAGGTTGCTCAGCAACTGGTGCGGCTGGGGGTCGACGTCATCGAGGCCGGCTTCCCGGCCAGCAGCCCCGGGGACTTCGACGCTGTGCAGGCCATCGCCCGCCAGGTCAAAGGTGCTGTCATCTGCGGGCTTGCCCGCTGCACGGAGAGCGACATCCGCACCTGTTGGGAGGCCATCAAGGACGCGGAACGTGCGCGCATCCACACCTTTGTCTCTACCTCGGACATCCACCTTCAGCATCAGATGCACGCTTCGCGCCAGGAGGTCATCGACCTCACGCGGCGCATGGTGGAGTTGTCGGTTTCGCTCTGTCCGGACGACGTGGAGTTCTCGGCCATGGACGCCACCCGCTCGGATGTGGACTTTCTGGCCGAGGTGTTGGAGACGGCCATCCGAGCGGGGGCCACCACAGTGAACGTGCCCGACACCGTAGGCTATTCACTGCCCACCGAGTATGCCGCCCTCATGGACGCGCTCTACGAGAAGACGCCCAGCCTGGACAAGGTCGTGCTCAGCGCCCACTGTCACGACGACCTGGGGGTGGCCACAGCCAACTCCCTCGCCGCCATTGAACGGGGCGCGTCCCAGGTGGAGGTGGCTATCAACGGCCTGGGCGAACGGGCCGGCAACGCGGCTCTGGAAGAGATCGCCATGTCTCTGGTCACCCGCTTCGACATCATCCAGCGTCCCTGCAACATCGTCACCACGGAGATAGCCCGCGCCAGCCGCATGGTGTCCAGCTTCACGGGCCACATGGTGCAGGCCAACAAGGCCGTGGTGGGCAAGAACGCTTTCGCCCACGAGTCGGGCATCCACCAGGACGGCGTTCTCAAAGAGCGAACCACATACGAGATCATGCGCGCCAAGGACATCGGTCTGAGCGACTCCGACATCGTCTTGGGCAAGCACTCGGGGCGCCACGCGCTGCGCGTGCACCTGGCCGAACTGGGTATCCAACTCGACGGCGCTGAACTGGACGAGGCCTTCCGCCGCTTCAAGATCATCACCGACAAGAAGAAGGAAGTCACCACGGCCGATCTCGAGGCTCTGGTGGGCGAAGAGATGCGCGAACGCCAAGATATGTACTCTCTAGGCCACTTCTACGTCTCCGCGGGGACGGACATCATCTCCTCCAGCCAGGTGGGCGTGAGCAAAGCGGACGAGCCTCTGGCTGGGAAGGCCTTCTCCGGTGGTTCTGTGGAGTCCATCTTCCTGGCCATCGACGATGCTGTGGGCCTCACCGGAAGGCTCTTGGACTACCAGGTGCGCTCCATCACTTCGGGCAAGGACTCCCTGGGCGAGGTGCGCGTCGTGGTGGAGGTCGACGGGCTCCAGTATGCGGGGCGCGCCGTCGCCATCGACGTTCTGGAAGCTTCGGCCAAGGCCTACATGCGCGCCTTGAACAATGTGGCCATGAAACGGGAAGTGGGTGGCGCGCGCGGAGACCGGGTATATCTCTGAACTCGCGGGAACGACGACGGATCTCGACAGAAGAAAGGTGCGGTCGCTATGAGCGGTGGCAATGGAAGCGGTCCCTTCGGCGCCTGGAAGGAACTCGACCTTCCCGGAGGCAGATACAAGGTGGCCGATCTTCCCGCCCTTGCGCAGGCGACCGGTCGCGATCTGGAACGCCTGCCGTACTCTGTACGTGTCCTCCTGGAGAACGGGCTTCGCCGCTGTGGGAGCGGCTCAGTGGGCGAAGAAGATGTGTTGGCTCTGCTGGATTGGGATGCCACCTCGGCCGCCCGCCCCGAGTTCTCCTTCATGCCCGGCCGGGTGCTGCTGCAGGATTTCACCGGCGTTCCCTGTGTTGTGGATCTGGCGGCGCTCCGCTCTGCGGTGGCCCGCGCCGGGGGCGCCCCCGGGATCATCGATCCGACCGTTCCCGTGGACCTGGTCATCGACCACTCGGTGCAGGTGGACTGTTGCGCCGTGGCAGATGCATGCAGCATCAACATGGGCCTGGAGATGGAGCGCAACGCCGAACGTTACTCGCTGCTGCGTTGGGCCCAGGGTGAGTTCCGCAACCTGCGCGTGATGCCTCCGGGGACGGGCATCTGTCACCAGGTCAACCTGGAATACCTGGCTGAGGTCGTGACGTCGGCCGGCGGCGCCGCGCCCGCGGGCGCGGCGCGTGTCGTCGGAGCGGCCGCCGCGGCTTCGGCAGCGGCTCTTCCCTCGGACCTGCCCTGGGCGTATCCCGACACTCTCATCGGCACCGATTCGCACACCACCATGATCAACGGGCTGGGAGTGCTTGGGTGGGGTGTGGGCGGCATCGAGGCCGAAGGCGTGATGTTGGGCGAGCCATACCCCATGCTTGTCCCGCAGGTGGTAGGTATGCGTTTCGTCGGCGAGCTCTCTCTGGGGGCCACGGCCACCGACCTCATTCTCACGGTCACGGAACTGCTACGGGCCGTGGGCGTGGTGGGGCGCTTCGTGGAGTACTTCGGGCCTGGGGCCGAGCGCATGAGTCTGCCCGACCGGGCCACTGTGGCCAACATGGCGCCTGAGTACGGTGCCACCTGTGGCTTCTTCCCCGTGGACGCGGAGACACTGCGCTATCTACGGCAGACAGGCCGCTCAGAGGAGGCCTGCGCCCGGGTGGAGGCCTACTGCCGCAGTCAGGGTCTGTGGCGTGAACCGGGTTCGGCAGATCCCGAGTACTCCTGGGTGGTGGAACTGGATCTGTCGCAGGTGGAGCCGAGCCTGGCCGGTCCTCGCCGCCCGCAGGAGCGGGTGCGGGTGCCGGACTTGAAAGACGGATTCCGTCGCGATCTGCCCACGCTGGGCGGCGGACGGGCAGAGCCTGTGAAGACGCGCGCAGAGGTGGCGGGCAAGCGCGAGACTCTGAAGGACGGTCACATCGTCATCGCCTCCATCACCAGTTGCACGAACACCTCCAATCCGGCCCTCATGCTTGCGGCGGGACTCTTGGCGCGGAACGCGGCGGCGCTCGGTCTGCGACCGCCGCGCTGGGTGCGCACCAGCCTCGCTCCCGGTTCGCGGGCCGTGACCGGCTACCTGCAGGCGGCCGGGCTGATGCGCCCGCTCGAGGAACTCGGTTTCGCCGACGTCGGCTACGGCTGCGCCACTTGCATCGGCAACAGCGGTCCCCTGTCCGACGAGATCTCCCGCGCCATCGTGGAAGAGGAGTTGGTGGTGGCGGCGGTGCTGAGCGGCAACCGCAACTTCGAGGCCCGTATCCACCCGCTGGTGCGGGCGAACTACCTGGCTTCACCGCCGCTGGTGGTGGCCTACTCTCTGGCCGGCACGGTGGATATCGACCTGACCAGCGAGCCGCTGGGAATACGGGCCGACGGGAGACCCGTGTTCTTGAGCGACATCTGGCCTTCGGCTGCCGAGGTGGCCGCTCTCACTGTGACGGCTCTGCGTCCCGAGGTCTTCGAGGAGGAGTACCGGGTGGCCCTTCAGGGCACTGAGGCCTGGCAACTCATGCCCGTTCCCGCGGGCGCGCTCTTCGGCTGGGACGGCGAATCCACCTACGTGCGGGAGCCGCCGTACTTCGCCGACTTCAGGCTCGAGGTCGCGGCGCCCCAAGATGTCCGCGGGGCCCGCGTGCTCGCCGTCCTCGGAGATTCCGTCACCACAGATCACATCTCCCCGGCGGGATCGATAGCCGTCGACAGCCCGGCCGGCCGCTATCTCTACAACCACGGAGTCGCTCCCTGCGACTTCAACACCTACGGATCGCGCCGGGGCAATCACGACGTGCTCCTGCGGGGCACCTTCGCGAACGTGCGCCTGCGTAACGCCTTGGCCGGCGGGCTCGAGGGGGGATGGACCACGCACCAGCCCTCCGGCGACCTGCTATCCATCTATGAGGCCGCCATGCGATATCAGGCGGAGTCGGTGCCGCTGGTGATCTTCGCGGGCAAGGAGTACGGCACGGGCTCTTCGCGGGACTGGGCGGCCAAGGGGACGGCGCTGCTCGGTGTGCGCGCGGTGATCGCGCAGAGCTTCGAGCGCATCCACCGCAGCAATCTCGTGGGGATGGGCGTCCTGCCTCTGGAGTTCGAGGCGGGTGCCGGCGTCGAGGCTCTGGGTCTCGACGGATCGGAGATGGTGGCTATCGAAGGCTTGGTCGGTCTTGCACCGGGGGGACGCGTGACCGTGCATGTGCGCCGCGCTTCGGGTGAGAAAGAATCGTTCTCCTGTCTGGCGCGCTTGGACTCGACCGTGGACGCGGAGTACTTCGTCAATGGCGGACTGTTGCCCGCGGTGCTTCGCTCGCGTCTGCGCAGCGATGCCGAGTCGGGCGAGGGGGCGGACTAGGAGGCTGCTGAAAGCGCGGCCTGCCTCCTGGTCTCGCCCGTGGCCGGGGCACCCATGCGGCGAAGCGTCATTGTTCAGGAGCCTCCCAGCCGAGCAGACCTTCCAGGCAGTCGAGTCGGAGTGAGCCCATCCGCATGGTCCCTCGGACGGAGTTGCCGATGACGACCTCATCCGCCGCGGTCAGATCGTCCAACGTCAGACTGCGCTCCTCGCAGTCGTTCTCAGTCATGAAGCCTGCCCGCCAGATGCCGGGCAGCAGTCCGTCGGCAGGCGGCGGCGTGACCCAGCGGTCGCCGAGACGGGCACATACGTTGGTGATCGCGCCTTCGGTCACTCGATCCAGCCGGTTCAGGAACAGGACCTCCGCGAAGCCGTTTGCGCGGGCCCGGACGTGCTCGCGATCGTAGAGGGAGCGGAGGGTGGTCTTGTGCCGCAGGAGACGATCATCGGGGTCGGTGCGGAAGGGGGAGAGGATCACGTCGACAGACCCGCCGGCGGGGTCCGGGACAGGGCGCACCGTGAGTGTGAGTCGCCCCGCGGGGTCCAAGTCCAACCGGGTCACGAGGCTTCCCGAGTCGCTCGTTGCCAGGTCGGCCAGCAGGCGGAGCGCCGCCTCCCGGTCGAAGGGCAGGCCGAAGGCCGTCGCCGAGGCGGCCAAGCGATCCAGGTGCTCGGACAAGAAGCGGTAGCGGGTGAGGGGGTCTTCCGCCCGCGCGCCGCGAACCGCGGCGTCGCGCTCGCCGGCTCGTTCCTCCAGAAGAAGGGTCTCGAACAGGCCCAGTCCGGCCTCACGGATATCGACGATGCTCTGTGCTTCGCGTGGACCGGCGCTTGTGCGATCCGTTACCCTCGCGCTCCCCGCGCGGACCGGGAACGCGAACGCCGCCTTGGTGAGCGTCTCCTCGTACTCCTCCGCTGCATCGGAGTCCCACACCACCCCGGAACCTACTCCCAGAAGGCAGCCGCCGTCGCGGTGCACGATGGTGCGGATACACAGGTTGCAGGTGAAGTCCCCGCCGGGTAGGAACAGACCCACTGAGCCGGTGTAGACGCCGCGCGGCTCCTTCTCCAGATCGCGGATGATCTCCATGGTGTGGTGCTTGGGAGCCCCGGTTATGGAGGCGCCGGGAAAGGTGGCGGCCATGATGGTTCGCACCCCTACCCCCGGGAGCAGACGGCCGGTGACGGTGCTGGACATCTGCCACACCGTGGCATAGGGTTCCACGGTGAAGAGCGAGGGGACCTTGACCGTTCCCGGCAGGGAGACGCGTCCCAGGTCGTTCCTGACCATGTCGACGATCATCAGGTCCTCGGCCCGGTCCTTCTCTGAGCCGATCAGTTCGTACGCCAGGTCCAGGTCCGCGGCGACGGACGCTCCGCGCGGCCGCGTCCCCTTCATGGGACGGCTCTCGATGATCTCTCCTCGGCGGTGCAGGAACAGTTCCGGCGATAGCGTGATCACCTGGGCGGGCCCCAGATCGAGGTAAGCCGCGTAGGGCACGGGGTGGGCGAGGGAGCGTTCCACGAAGTAGTCGAGGGGATCCCGGCGGAGGTCGAAGCGCGCCCGCACCGTGTAGTTGACCTGATAGGTATCGCCGGCGGCGATGAACTCGCGCACGGCCGCGATGTCCGCGGCGTATTCGTCGTAGGTCACATCGAGGACTGGTGGCGTGGGGTCCTGCGCATCAGAGCGCATCGCGGTTCCCGCGCGGGGCGAGGATGGGGTGGCTCCGTCTTCCGGCGGCGAAGGATGCTGGGACAGGTCCACATACCGGGCGTGTTCGGGCGCATAGACGGACATCCAGGCGAGTGGCACCGAACCCGGCTGGAGTAGGTCCCCCGCCGCCGCCAGAGAGCGGTCTGTCTGCGTGGCCAGGCCGAAGGCGGCTCCGGCTTCGTAAGCGAGGTAGCCGGCGACGTACTTACCCTTCGCCTGCGCTTCGTCGACGGCGGCCAGGAGATCGACTATCTCGGCGGCCGAATGAGCCACCAACACGCGCTCGGGATCCGTCAGCACCAAGGAGGAGTCAGGCGCCGCGCCCGCGCCCCGATTCCCCTCAGCCCCAAAAACCTCGGAATCCGTCGGCTCGGAGCGGGGCCACCACGCGCCTCCTCCTGCGAAGACGGTCGTACCCGGGCCTCCGAGCAGCCTGCTGGGCGAGTGACTGTTGTCCGTCAACGCGAGCGAGCTTTCGCTGCCGCTACGAAGCGTAGCCGGCGAAGCTCTCGACGACGAGTTGCTCCTTGGGGATCTCCAACTGCGCGAGCACGGTATCCATGGCTTTGATCATGGGCGGCGGCCCGACCACGTAGTACATCCAGAGAGTGGGATCGGGCAACTCGGCCCTGATGGTGTCGGCGGTGATGAAGCCGCCGTGGCCTTTCCAGGTCTCGGTGGGGTTGGTGATGACGTGGATCACGCGCAGTCCCTCGATCTTTGCCTCGAAGTCGTCGAGGTCTGCTTTGTAGACGATGCCGTCCTCGGTCATGCTGCCGTAGAACATCGCCAGTTCTTGCCCGAGGATCCGTCCTTCGCCGTCGGTGTCGACGAGATAGCGGAGCATGCTGCGCACCGGCGTGATGCCGATGCCGCCTGTGAGGAAGGCGATCTTGGGCGCCTGGTAGTCGAAGAGGAATCGTCCGCGTGGTCCTTCGATCTCGACCTCAGACCCCAAAGGCAGAGAGTCGAGCGCATTCTTGAAGTCGGAACCCGTCAGTCTCGTGGTCAGTTCCACGGACGCTTCAGTGGGCGACTCGGCGTGGCTGAAACTGTGAACGAGCGGCCCTTGGTCGGAAGGGACGGTGAGTGAGAACCACTGTCCGGCTACGAAGGTGTACTCGGGGGGGCGCGAGAACCGGTAGCTGGTGGTGTCGCTGCTCCGGGATATCTTCTCGAGGAGTTGCGCGGTGAAGGCCATGGTTGCCATGGACGGTCGACCTCCTGGTCGGGTTATCGGGCGGCCGACGTGGGCGGGCCGTCTCCATGCAGATAGAATAACAGTCGCGCAGACACTCTAAACGTGGACACGCCCGGGAGCGCAGTTGGGTCCGCGAATGCGATGGGACGAGGACCGCGGCCGCCGCGGTTCAGGAGGATGATGGACAAGCCAGAGGCCAGCCCGACCGGGACTCAGACGAGCACGGAGACTCTCGAACAGCGGGGCACGTCGGTACACGTGGCCGGTGACAGTCCGCTCGTAACCCTGGCCCGCTGCCCGGGATACGAGTTCGACCAGGTGCAGGCGGCGCTCCGCGAGATCCTGGCTCCTCTGGGGGGCATGGGCGCCTTCGTCCGTGGTGGAGAACGCATAGCGCTCAAGCCGAACCTCCTGTTCTCGGCCTCGCCCGAACAGGCCATCACCACCCATCCGATCGTGGTCGCGGCTGCGGCTGTGGAGGTGCGCGAGGCCGGCGGGGTGCCTGTGGTGGTGGAGAGCCCAGGGTCGGGCATCGTGCACGTGCACTCGGTGATCGAGCGCGTCTACCGCAAGACCGGACTGCGGGAGGTCGCCGATCGCTACGGCTTCGAATTGAGCCTGGATACAGATTGGGAGACCGTCTCCTACCCCGACGGCAAGGTGGTGCGGCGCCTCGAAGTGCTCAGTCCCATCCTGCGGGCCGACGGCGTCATCAACCTGGCCAAGTTCAAGACCCACGCTTTCATGACCTTCACGGGAGCCACCAAGAACCTTTTCGGGGTGATCCCCGGACTCAACAAACCCACCTATCACGGCAAACTCGCCGAACCCGACCGTTTCGCGGGCATGCTTCTCGACGTGGCGGGACTCGTGGCTCCTCGTCTGAGTATCGTGGATGCGATCCTGGCTCTCGAGGGGATGGGCCCGGGCACGGGGGGGAATCCGCGCCATCTCGGACTGCTGCTGGCCGGAGCCGATCCGGTGGCGGTGGATGTGGTCTGTTGTCGGGTGGCTGCCATCGACACGGGAGCCGTGCCGTTGCTGTCCGAAGCCGCGAAGCGGGGCCTGTGGAGCGGGCGGGCGGAAGACGTGCCCACCTTCGGTCTGCCTGTGGAGGAGGCGCGGGTGACGGACTTCGTGCTTCCGTCGCGCCGCTCGCGCGACCTGGGTCTGACTCACTCCCGCCTGGTAGAGCGGATAGGCACGCCCTTCCTGCGCTCCGGCACCCGGATGCCGCGTCCGAAAGCGGACCGGTGCACGCGCTGCGGCGCTTGTGAACGCGGGTGTCCCACCGACGCCATAAGCATCGGAAAGACCGTCGCGCAGGTGGACGACGACCTCTGCATCCGCTGCTACTGCTGTCACGAGCTGTGTCCGTCGGCGGCCATCGACTTGGAGTTCAAGGGCGCCGGCAGGATCATGCATAGGCTGGGGCTGGTGTGAGCGCGCCGGCCGCCCCGACGCCCGGCGCTACTTCGGGCGCCGCTTCCGGGGCCGCCCCCGCGTCTGGGGCCGTCCCTGGGGCCGCAGTGCGTATGGTGGCCTTCGACCTCGACGGGGTCATCTGGCGGGGCGGAGAAGTCTTGCCCGGAGTCGGTGAGGCGCTCGAGGACGTGCTGCGCCGGGGCCTCACGCTTCGGTACGTGTCGAACAACTCGACCGCGCATCGGCGGACGGTGTCGGCGCGGTTGGCCGCGCTCGGCCTGCCCGCCGGCGAGGAGCGGGTGCTCACTTCGGCGTTTGTCACAGGTCGGTGGCTGCGCGCCCGCCTGCCGGCGGGCGCGCCCATCATGGTGGTCGGCGAGACAGGCCTTCTGGAGGAACTGACCGAGGCCGGCTTCGCACCTTTCTGCGCGGCTGAGTGGCGGGCCGAGGCCGTCCCGCCCGGCGGTGCCGCACTGTCCGAGGGTGCCGTCCCGCCCGGCGGTGCCGCACCGCCCGCGGGCACTGCCCCGCCGGACCACTCGGTGCCGCCCGCCGTGGTGGTGGGCATGGACCGCAGCTTCGACTTCAAGGTTCTCGCCGCGGCGCAGGCGGCTATCCGCGCGGGCGCGCTCTTCGTGGCCACCAACCGCGACGCCACCTTCCCCACGCCTGAGGGCGAACTGCCCGGTGCCGGCGCTATCGTAGCCGCGGTCGCGACCGCGGGGGAGGCGGAGCCCGTCGTCATGGGCAAACCGGGGATGGGCATGGCGGAAGTGCTCGTCTCGACCACCGGGATAGCGGCCGCGGACACGCTTTTCGTGGGCGATCGCATCAGCACCGACATAGTGATGGGCAACAGCGCAGGCATGACCACGGTCCTCGTCCTCACCGGTGTGACCACCCCTCACGAGTGGGACGAGATCCAAGGGCGGGCTGTGTCTTCAAGCCTGGGCGCCGGCCGGGACGACGGCCTACCCGATCACGTTCTGGCCGACCTGCGCTCACTTCCCTCGCTTCTCGACCGGTTGGGCCTCTGATCTTCTCCCGCGCTTGACGCATTTCGCCGAGCGGCATACAATAACTACAGTATGTCTACCAAACTGGTGTAGATGAGTAGTCAACAGGTCGCGTGATGGGGCGGAGGGACGAGGACGCGAATTCGATGGTGCTCTCGCAGAAATCCCAGTACGGAGTGCGCGCCGTGCTCGAACTGGCCAAACGGGCGGACACCGGGCCGGTGAAGGCGGCGGTCATAGCCCAGGCTCAACAGATCCCACTCCGATTCCTGGAGAACATCCTCGCGCAACTGCGCCAGGGGGGGATCGTGGAGTCGGTGCGCGGCAAAGAGGGGGGATACTTCCTGGCCGGCCGTCCAGCCGACCTGACTGTAGGCGAGGTGCTGCTCCTCCTGGAGGGAGACATCGGTAGCGTGGGCTGCAGAGAGGCCGGCGGCACCGGCGACTGTGCGCTCCAGGCCGGCTGCGTACTTCTGCCCATGTGGCTGGAGGCGCACCAAGCCATGATGTCGGTCTTCGACGCCACGACTTTCGAGTACCTACTCGAGCAAGAGCGAATGTCCACCGGCTGTGCCGTCCCCGACTATATGATCTGAACGCGCTCCCAGGGCGAGAAAGGCCAGAGTATGAACAGTGACAAGAACGACCCGACCGGCGTCGACACGGCTGCCGGCGAGCCAACAGCGCCGCACGACGGTCCCTACCACCTCGACACCTTGGCGTTGCACGCCGGTCAGTCTCCCGACCAGGACACGCTGTCGCGCGCCGTGCCTCTCTATCAGACCACTAGCTACGTCTTCCGGGATACCGAGCACGCGGCGGGTCTCTTCGCGCTGCAGGAGTTCGGCAATATCTACACGCGTATGACGAACCCGACCACCGACGTGCTCGAGAAGCGACTGGCCGCCATCCACGGCGCCACGGGAGCCATTGCGGTCGCTTCAGGGCAATCGGCCATCTTCTATGCCATTGCCGCCCTCACCGGCGTGGGGCAGAACTTCGTCACCGGCGACAAGCTCTACGGGGGGACCTACACCCAGTTCAGCTACCCGTTGAAGCGCTTCGGCATTGAGGCCCGCTTCGTCGACTCCAGCCTGCCTGAGAACTTCGAGGCGGCCATCGACGAGAACACCCGTCTCCTCTACACTGAGTCGATCGGCAATCCCAAGGGCAACGTGGACGACCTCGCGGCGATCGCCGAGGTGGCTCATCGTCACGGGCTCCCGCTGGTGGTTGACAACACCGTCACCCCGCCGCCTCTCTTCAACCCGTTTGACCATGGCGCCGACATCCTCGTGTATTCCCTCACCAAGATGATCGGAGGTCACGGCACCTCCATCGGCGGAGCAATCGTGGAGAAGGGCGACTTCGACTGGAAGACTTCGGGCAAGTTCCCCGAGATCACCGAGCCTGATCCCGCGTATCACGGCGTCAACTTCTGGGAGGCCTTCGGTAACCACGACGGGGCCGTAGCGCCGGGCATGGCCTACGTGCTCAAGATCCGCACGGGGCTGCTGCGCGACCTGGGGGCGGCTCTTTCGCCCTTCAACTCCTGGCTGTTCATCCAGGGGCTGGAGACGCTGCCGCTGCGCGCCAAGGCCCACGCGGCCAACGCCCAGATCGTTGCCTGCTTCCTGAACAGTCACCCGGCGGTGGCTTCGGTCGACTACGCGGGACTTCGCGGCCACCCCGACAACGAGCGTGCCCGCGCCTTTTTCCCCTTCGGCCCCGGCGCCCTCATGGCCTTCGAGGTCAAAGGCGGTCTGGCGGCGGGCAAGAGGTTCATCGAGTCGGTGAAATTGGCGTCGCATGTGGCCAACATCCTCGATGCCAAGACGCTCGTCATCCATCCGGCCAGCACCACGCACCAGCAACTGTCTTCCCAGGATCAACTGAACGCCGGGGTCACGCCGGGTCTCATCCGTCTCTCGGTGGGTATAGAAGACGTGCACGACATCATGGCCGATCTTGACCAGGCCCTGACCGCCTCGCAGCAGGCGTAGGGGAGTCCGCGGCGGCCACAGGAGCCCAGAAAGGAACGGATCATGGCCAACATCTATGCCGACAACTCGCTCTCCATCGGCCGGACTCCGCTGGTCCGGCTCAACCGCGTGGTCGGCAAGACCGACGCGCGTGTGCTGGCCAAAGTCGAGGGCCGTAATCCGGCCTACTCTGTCAAGTGCCGCGTCGGGGCCTCGATGATCTGGGACGCGGAGGGCAAGGGTCTCATCAAGCCTCACACACACATCGTTGAGCCCACCAGCGGCAACACGGGCATCGCGCTGGCCTACGTGTGTGCTGCCCGAGGGTACAAGCTGACGCTCACCATGCCCGATACCATGAGCATCGAGCGGCGTAAGGTGCTCTCCTTCCTGGGTGCCAACGTGGTGCTGACTCCGGGTGCTGAGGGAATGAAGGGCGCAGTGGCCCGGGCCGAAGCCCTGGTGGCCGAGGATCCCGAACGCTACTTCCTGCCCCAGCAGTTCACCAATCCCGCCAACCCTGCCATCCACGAGAAGACCACGGGCCCGGAGATCTGGAACGACACCGATGGGCACGTGCAGGTGTTGGTGGCCGGCGTGGGCACGGGGGGGACCCTCACGGGCGTCTCCCGGTACTTCGAGCACACAGAGGGGCAGGCGCTCTATTCGGTGGCGGTGGAGCCGGCGGCCAGCCCGGTGATCGCCCAGAAGCTGGCCGGCCGGGAGCTCAAGCCGGGGCCGCACAAGATCCAGGGCATCGGAGCGGGCTTCATTCCCCAAAACCTCGATCTCTCGCTCGTAGACAGGGCGGAGGCGGTCGAGAACGAAGAGGCCATCGAGATGGCCCGCCGCCTGGCTCGGGAAGAGGGCATCCTCTGCGGTATCTCCTCGGGCGCCGCGGCCGCCGCGGCCGTGCGCCTCGCCCACCAGTCGGACTTCGCCGGCATGACCATCGTGGTGATATTGCCCGACGCCGGGGAGCGCTATCTATCCACGGTTCTGTTCGAAGAGAAGTAGGACGCGCGACCAAGGGCGCACGTCAAGTCCAGTCGTGAACCGGATGGATGCCGGGGGAACCTTGTACGCCCCAGTGCTATCATACCCTCAAGGGTATAAACGAGAGGATCGGCATGGGAGCAACTATGGAGATCGTCATCATCGTGGTCGTCATCATCCTGGTGCTCGGCCTGACGTTGGGACGCAAGGGCGGCAGCGGCGGTGGCGGCGGAGGTGGCTGAGGCCTCTAACCGGGCTCCGTGAGAGCCCAAGGTATCTATCGACGCCTCTTGAGGAACTGAGGGGCTTATGAGCGCCGCGGATCGGGAGAACCGCTATTCGCGGCAGACCATCTTCTCCGGCATCGGGCCGGCGGGACAGCGCCGATTGGGCGTTGGCTTCGCGGTCGTAGTCGGATGCGGCGCGTTGGGTACGGTCATTGCCAGCGCGCTGGTGCGCGCGGGGGTTGGTCGCGTACGCGTCATCGACCGTGATTTCATCGAGCATCACAACCTGCAGCGCCAACTGCTCTTCACGGAGCAGGACATCGCGGACAACCTCCCCAAAGCGGTCGCTGCGGAGCGACACCTGCGCGAGGCCAACTCGGCGGTGGAGGTCGAGGGCGTGGTGGCCGACTTCAGCCGCGGCAACGCGGAGAAGCTCGTGGAGGGGGCCGGCGTCATCGTCGACGGCTTGGACAACTTCGAGACCCGCTTCCTCATCAACGACGTGTCCCTGAAGACGCGCATCCCCTGGGTCTACGGCGGGGCCATCGGCTCGTCGGGCATGACGGCCACGTTCTTATCCGAAGAGCCCCCGTGTTTTCGCTGCCTGATGTCGGCGCCGCCTGGGGGCGGCACGCTCACCTGCGACACCGCCGGCGTGGTCAACGCGGCGCCCTGGGCCATCGCCTCGCTGGAGGCCGCCGAGGCCCTCAAGATCCTCATGGGGTTGCCTCCCAGCAGGGACCTCCTGTTCATGGATCTCTGGGAGCGTTCCTTCCAGGCCATCCCGCTCGCCGGTTTCATCTTGGAGGGCTGTCCGGCTTGCGGCGGGGCGTACGAGTTCCTGGAGGGGAGACCGCGTACTCGCGTGACCAGTCTGTGCGGCCAGAACGCTGTGCAGATATGGAACGTGGGTGCCACTGGAATATCGCTGGCTGAGATCAAGGAGCGACTAAGCGCTCTGGGGCCCGTCGAGGGGAGCGAACAGATGGTGCGCTTCTCGGCGGGGAAGCAGGAGTTGGTGATCTTCTACGACGGCCGCACCATCGTGCGAGGGACCCGGGACGAGAAGCTGGCCAAGGCTCTCTACGCCAAGTACGTGGGGATGTAGGCCCCCGGACTTCGCGGCCTGTGCCCAGACGTCGCGGCACCCCCGGGGCTTGGGGCGTGAACGCGGTGCGCGGCGCTCCGCGCAACACCCACCGGCTGACTCGCCGATCCCTACCGCGCGAGGTAGCTGAGCCCCCGCCGCAGCGGTGTGGCGCGATAGTCGGGGAACCGTTCGGCGAGCAGCGCTCTGTCGGCCTCGGTGAGGGCGCCCGCCTGGCTGACGAAAGCGACTGCGTCGGGAGACAGCGGACGCCCAGGAAGGTGCTGCATCAAAGCTCCCTGCACCCTGCCCACCCCTTTCGGTATGTGCAGGATGGGCCGGTTCCGCCCCATGGTCTCTAAGGCCAGCCTCAGGAATGCGTTCAGCGTGACCAAGTCCGGACCGCCCAGGCAGAACAGCATGTCGATGCTCGCGACGGGGTCTTCCAGCAAAGCGACGTAGAAGCGGCCGACATCCTCGATGAAGAGGGGGGTGAGCGGAGCATTCCCATCTCCGAATATGGGCACGAAGGGTAGGTAGTCGGAGTAGCGCAGGATGCGGTTGAGGGCGGCGTCACGGGGACCGTAGGCCCAAGAGCCGCGCACGATGGTCCAATCTAGACCGCTGCCTCGGATGGCCTGCTCAGCCTGCCACTTGGCCCGGTTCCAGCTCTCCGTGGGCTCTTCGTACACTCCGATGCCGCTCATGTAGAGAAAGCGAGGACTGCCATCGGGGAAGCGCGCCAGAGCCGGTCCGGCAGTAGGTCGGCCGTAGACGGCGGCCAGCGCCCCCAGCAGATTGAGGGTGCCGTTGCGGTCGACTTCCATGTAGGTCAGGCCGCGGCGGGGGTCTTCCACCGGGGCCCCTTGGAACTGTGCGGCCTGGACGACGGCGTCCACATCCTGTACGGCCGCACGCAGTGAGTCGGGATCGGTCACGTCGGCCTGCACGAACGTCAGGCGCTCCTCCGCCAGACCCGCTCGGCCTTCGGGCGTGGCCTCGAACGTCTGCCGGGCGCCGGACACGGAGCGGCTCATGGCCCGTACGGTGTGTCCGGCCGCGAGTACGTGACGGGCGATGGCGCCGCCTATGAACCCCGTCGCCCCGGAGATGAGTACGGTCACGTGATCCTCCTCGCCGTGTCCGATGCTACCTCTATCCTACTGCAGGCGGGCATCCGTCTGCACGGGTGCGCCGGTCAGAGTAAGGACGGAGGCTCTACAGAGCCGGCCCGCCGCGCTATAGTGGCGGCTATCGAGAGTTTCTGGAACAAGTACGATCAGGATTTCATCACCGCGGCGGTGTGCATCGGTGTGTTGGTCGGCGCTTGGCTCATCCACCGCATCATCAAGCATTCCATCAACAGGTTCTCGCGCTCGCGCAACCTGGTGGAGACGAGACCCGGGCGCCGAGACCCGCATGCGCATGATCCAGCGGCTGTCCACGGTGGCCCTCTTCTTCATCGCCATCGGGATCATCTTCTGGATCGTCGATATCCCGGCCCTCAACAGCGTGGCCGTGGGTATGTTCGCCTCCGCAGGGGTGATCGGTATCGCCATCGGCTTCGCGGCGCAGACCACCATGGCCAACCTGGTCTCTGGGATCATCATCGCCTTCGCCCAGCCCATCCGGCTGGGAGACACGGTCACCATCGAGGGCGAACTCGGTTTGGTGGAGTCGATCGGTCTCTTCTACACCAATATCCGCCTGTGGGACAACCGGCGCTTGGTCATCCCCAACAAGTTGCTCTCCGACCAGACCGTCCGCAACCACACGCTCGTCGATCCTCGCCAGCCGGCTGTGATGATGCTCCGTCTCGAATACGGCGCCGATCTGGACCTCGTGCGCACGATCCTGATGGAGGAGGCGAGGTCCCACCCGCTCTTCGTGGCCGACCCCGAGCCGTCGGTGCAAGTGATCGACGCCGACAATCTGGGTGTGACGGTGCGTCTCACGGCGTGGACGGCCACACCCTCGGATTCCTGGACCATGGCCGTGCAGATGCGGGAGAAGGTCGTGGCGCGCTTGGCGTCCGCGAACGTTCCTGTGGGTGTGCGCTGGAGCCGTGTCATGTCGGAGGGCCAGGAGTAGGACGCCGCTTCAGCGAGCGGAGTATCTCCGGTATCTCGCGGTGATCTCTGATCACGAAGTCGGCTGCCGGCGACTCTTCGTGGTCGACCGCTCCGGCACAGCGTATGGCCACCATGCCCATGGCCCGCGCTCCCGCGATGTCGGTGCGCGGCGTGTCACCCACGTGGGCCGCCGTCTCCGGGCCGCTGTCCAGTCCGGCCAGCGTGACCTCGAACATGTGCGCGTTGGGCTTGGTGACGCCCGTGATGTCGGAGAAGGTGAGGGTGGTGAAGCACTCGAGGAGCCCATCCTTGGCTAAGAACTCCTGCATGATGCGGCCGGGCGTGAGGCTGGTGTCGGAGATGATGCCCAGGGCGTAGCCGGCCTCAGCGAGGACGGGGATGGTCTCGCGCACGCCGGGAAGGAGTTGCAGGGGGGCCAGGCGCGACACATCCTCGATGAGGCGCGCGGTCTCGGCTACGTGGGCCTCGTCAGCACGGCTCGGGTCGACCCCGAAGTGGCCGAGCATGAACAGCACCTGGTCGCGGGCTCCGAAATGGAGGCCGTCGTTCCAGGCGGCTAGATAAGCGTCGAATCCCAGCCGGTAGGCCTGCCCGAGGGTCTCATCGGCGACCGTTACCCCGCACGAGGTCAGCAGCACCCGTAGAGCCTCTTGGCGCTTGGGGCGCACCACTTCCATGGAGCTGTTGTCGGCCGAATAAAGGGTGTTCCAGAAGTCGAAGGTGACGGCGGTGATGCCGGCGTGCGATCGAGGCGCACTCACAATGATCCCTTCACGGAGCGACTCTCCTTGTGGTCATTTTGCAGGGCTGATGGGCGCCGCAGGGAAAAGTATAATCACCAGTCATGACAGTTGCCGCCCGGCGGAACTGCGGGCCTACGAGCCGCCGTCCGAGCCTGACACACAGTTCAAGGGGGAGACATGTCTCCGTTACTCGCAAACACCAGACCCAGATCCTTGCCCGAGTCGTTGCCCTTCGTGGGGCTTGTGGCCCTCTTCTTCGTCGCCTTCGCCATCCTGGTCCTGCCCGCGCCCGCGCAGGCCGGCGCAGCGGGATTCTCCGACGTGGCCGACAACCATCCCTACCATGTGCAGATTGAGACTATGGCTCAATTGGGGATCATACAGGGCTTCGGCGACGGGACCTTTCGGCCCCAGGAACCTGTCACGCGCCAGCAGTTCGTGAAGATGGCCCTGGAGGCGATGCGCGTCGCCGTCAGCGAGGCCGACATATGCAGATATCTCGACGTGGCCGCGAGCGGAAGTGACTCTCTCTATCCCGACAACTACATCGCCGCTGCCGACCGCGAGAAGATCGTCTCCGGATACAACGACGCGCGCGGGCCCGTGTTCAAGCCGGGCAACGAGGTCACGCTGGCACAGGTGATCACCATGTCCGTACGCTCGTCGTACGGGGCACTCGTCATACCTCCGAATTCCTACAAGTCGGCCTGGGGTAGTTTCGACGCCGCCCACAGCGGCATCGCCCGTCTGGCTCAGTACAACGGCCTACTGCGCGAAGTCGCGCCTCCGGGCACCACATTGAGTTCGCTGTCGCCCTTTGCCACGGCCACCCGGGGTCAGGCGGCGGCCATCCTATTCAACGTCATGGGCACCGACCCCGATAGCCTGAGCGGTCGCTTCCTGGGTGACTCCACCGACCTGGTGCGGATGTTCCAGGCCCGCGGGCTCGGCGACGGCAAGTTCAGCCTGCCGCTGGAGCAATTGGCGAAGTACTACGTGATCTACGGCAAGCGCTTCGGCATCCGCGCCGACATGGCCTGGGCCCAGATGATCCACGAGACCGGCTATGGCCAGTACGGCGGAGATGTGGCGGCGGAGCAGAACAACATGGCCGGTATCGGCGCCACCGGGGGCATCCCCGGCCACTCCTTCGCGACGGCTGAACTGGGCGTCATCGCTCAGTTCGTGCACTTGGCCTGGTACGTCTACCCGGAACACATGAGCGACCCATACTGCGTGAGGGTCACGCAGCCCGTCGCCGGACCCATCACCCTGCCCGGCGACCCGCGCCACTTCACGCAGTCCGACGGATCGGTGCACAGAGGCAACGTGCGCACAGTCCAAGACCTCAGCGGCAAGTGGGCTCCGGGCGCCACCTACGGCTACGCCATCAAAGCCTATGCGTCGAAGATGGAACTCTCTGTCGGTTACTGGTAGGAGAAGCCAGGGCCGCGGTTGTCCACCCAATTGAGGTTGGACTACAATGCATGGTCCGCTGCTCGTTGGCGCGCCGTCGCACCTGGGTCGGGCGTGGCCAATCCTCATCAAGACTCGACGACAGGGGGTAGATGGCATGGCAATGACCATGACCGAGAAGATACTGGCCCGAGCGGCCGGCAGGGAATCGGTAGCCCCTGGCGATCTCATCATGGCGGAGTTGGACCTTTGCCTTGGTAACGACGTCACCGCTCCCGTGGCCATCGATGAGTTCGAGAAGGCTGGGTTCGAGGAGGTCTTCGACCGCGACAAGATCGTTCTCATTCCCGACCATTTCACGCCCAACAAGGACATCAAGTCCGCCGGTCTTGTGAAGCAGATGCGGGAATTCAGCAAGAAGCACGGCCTGACTCACTGGTACGACGTGGGCCGCGTGGGGGTGGAACATGCCCTTCTTCCCGAGCAGGGGCTGGTGGGTCCCGGCGACGTCGTCCTTGGCGCGGATTCTCACACCTGCACCTACGGTGCACTGGGAGCCTTCGCGACCGGAGTGGGCTCGACGGATCTGGCAGGAGCCATGGCGACTGGAAAGGCCTGGTTCCGTGTGCCGGAGACGCACCGTTTCGATCTCGAGGGCGAACTGGGCCCCTACGTGACGGGAAAGGACATCGTCCTCTTCACCATCGGGCAGATCGGTGTGGACGGGGCTCTGTACAAGGCCATGGAGTTCACCGGCTCGGCCATTCGCAACCTGTCCATGGACTCGCGCTTCACCATGTGCAACATGGCGGTCGAGGCTGGGGCCAAGAGTGGCATCATCGCCCCGGACGAGACCACCAAGGCGTACGTGCAGGGGCGATTCACCGGCGAGCCCCGATACTACGCATCGGACGAGGATGCCTGGTACGAAGAGACCTATTGGTGGCGGGCGGACCAGATCCCTCTGATGGTATCCAAGCCTCACTTGCCCTCCAACACCCAACCCGCCGCGGAATTGGGTGATGTGAGGATCGATCAGGTGGTCATCGGCAGTTGCACCAACGGACGTATCGAGGATCTGCGCCAAGCAGCCGAGATACTGCGCGGCCGCAAGGTGCACAACGACGTGCGCTGCATCGTCATCCCCGCCACTCAGGCCATCTGGAAGCAGGCCAACGACGAGGGTCTGCTCGACGTATTCGTGGATGCGGAGGCAGTCGTGTCGGCCCCCACCTGCGGCCCCTGCCTGGGCGGGCATATGGGCATCCTGGCCGACGGCGAGCGGGCCGTGTCCACGACGAACCGTAACTTTGTGGGGCGGATGGGGCACCCCGGCTCGGAGGTCTTCCTGGCCGGCCCATTCGTTGCAGCCGCCAGTGCCATAGCCGGTCATGTCGCCACTCCCGACATGGTCGGTGCCTCGCCGCACCGGTCCGGTGCGGCGCCCGGACAGACCCGCGAAGGGAGGCGGTCATGACCGCTCTGCGCGGCAGCGCTTGGACCTTCGGGCGCGACGTCGACACCGACCTCATCATCGCGGCCCGCTATCTCAACATGAAGACGGCCGAAGAGTTGGCCCAGCATGTCATGGAGGATGCCGACCCAACGTTTGCCGGCAGGGTGCGCCCCGGCGACATCGTCGTAGCACGCGAGAACTTCGGCTGCGGCTCCAGTCGCGAGCATGCCCCCATCGCTCTGAAGGGAGCGGGCGTTTCGGTCGTCATCGCCAAGAGCTTCGCCCGCATCTTCTATCGCAACGCTCTGAACACGGGCCTACCCATCCTTGTCGCCCCCGAAGCCGTGGACGGCATTACGGAGGGTGACGAGTTGACCGTCGACTTGGCCACCGGTGCGATCGGCGATCTCACCACCGGTGTCGCCTACCAAGCTCAACCTCTGCCGCCCTTCATGCAGGAGTTGGTCGAGGCCGGCGGCCTGCTGCCCTATTTGAAGAAGAGAGGAACAAGATGAGCTACAGCATCGCTGTTTTGCCCGGCGACGGGACGGGTCCCGAGGTCGTGCGCGAGGGTCTCAAGGTGCTCGAGGCCGCGGCGGCCCGTGGGGGGTTCTCCTATGCGCTGACGCCGTACGATTTTGGCGGCGAGCACTACCTGCGCACCGGGGAGACGCTGCCCGACTCAGCCATCGACGAACTCGGATCGCACGATGCCATCCTGCTGGGGGCTATCGGCCATCCCGAGGTGCAGCCGGGTATCCTGGAACTGGGTATCCTTCTCAAGGCTCGCTTCGCCCTCGACCTGTACATCAACCTGCGTCCGGTGAAGCTCTTCCCGGGCGTGGAGACGCCCATCAAGGACAAGGGTCCGGCCGAGATCGACTTCGTGGTCGTGCGCGAGAACACCGAGGGCCTCTACGCCTCCACCGGGGGCTTCCTGAAGAAGGGCACGCCTGACGAGATCGCCGTGCAGGAGAGTGTCAACACCCGCAAAGGCGTGGAGCGCTGTATCCGCTACGCTTTCGAGTACGCGCGCCGCGCGGACCGGCGGGGCCAACTCACCCTGGTGGGTAAGACCAACGTCCTCACCTACGCCTGGGATCTGTGGTGGCGGGCCTTCAACGAGATCGGCGACGCCGACTACCCCGATATCAAGCGCGAATATGCGCACGTCGACGCCACCTGCATGTGGTTCGTCAAGAACCCGGAGTGGTTCGACGTGATCGTCACCGACAACATGTTCGGCGACATCATCACGGATCTGGGCGCCATGATCCAGGGAGGTATGGGCGTGGCCGCCGGCGGCAACATCCATCCCGGCAAGACAGGCATGTTCGAGCCCATCGGCGGTTCGGCGCCGAAGTACACGGGGCAGAATGTTATCAACCCGCTGGCCGCCATCGGGGCTGTGCAGATGATGCTGGACTACCTGGGGGAGAGCCAAGCCGCGCAGTGGGTCGAGCAGGGCATCATCAGCACCATCGGCAAGATGGAGTCGCTCTCGGCCGGTCAGATGGGCATGGGCACCGATGCGGTGGGCGACCTGGTGGCTGGTTTCGTGGCCAACGCCTGATCCGGCGGCGCATTGCCCCATAGGTGCGACCCGGTGTTATGCTCATGTCACGGTACTGAGGTACGAAGGGGGCCACATGGAGACGATAGCGGTGTTCGTGAACGAATCCGAAGCGGCGAATGCCTCTATCGACTTCGGGGCCCACGAGGCGGCAGTCCGACAGGCCCGGCTACGCCTGATCACCGCCTGGGAAGTGCCCCAGTCGATGCTGGGTAGTGGCGTGGCCCAACGCGAGGTGTTCGACGAGTTCCGCGAGGCCGCCGAAGCCCTTCTCGACGAAGCGGCTGCCAGAGTGATCGAGGTCTACCCTCAGGTGGAAGTCGAGAAGCGTGCTGTGAAGGGCCAGGCGGGCCCGGTCTTCGTGGAGGAATCACGAGACGCTGTACTTGCGGTGGCCGCTCGTAGGCCACAAGGACCGTTGCGCGAACTCATGGTGGGATCGATCTCCAAGTACATCTTGCGCAACTCGCACATACCCGTGGTGGTCATCCCCATACTGCCGCAGCAGAAGTAAGCGGCGCTGCGGTTGGTCACGGGGCCCGGGCGCGGCTCCCGGCCCTACCGGTCGAGGGCCTGTTTCAGCCCGCGGCTCTGCTCAGCACCGCCGAGACCGCCTTCAGGTCGGGGAACATCCGCAGCACCTGCGAATCGACCAAGCCGATCATCTGCAGCAGGCGCTCCACGCTGGGATTCGCAGCTATCACGCCCATCCAGCGGGGTGGGGTGAAGGTCTTGATCACGTCGAAGATGAGGGACAACCCACCGCTGTCGATGTAGGTCAGTTCGCTGAACTCGAGCAACAGTACATCGGGCGCAGCGCTCAATTCCTCGAATATCACAGGCCGCAGCAGACCGGCGGAGTCGTGATCTAACTCCCCCTTCACGTAAATGAGAGGCACACTCAGCCTGTAGGACACCTGTGTCTCGAGGTGAGGTGATGAGCCGCGAGGCTGGAAGGAGCGGTCCGGCAGTTGCATGTGCGAGCCTCCTTGTGAAGACCGGGCTGCAGGCCCTATACCCACGGAGGACCCGGCCTAGTCACCGGCGGCCGGGGGCAGGCATATTTCGCGGCCGGTCTTGCAAAGTTAGGCAAGGACCACTAAAATAGCCGTGCCTAACTCTGTCCCAAGCGAGGGTGACATGGATCAGTCGGAGATACTGAGCGCGAGTATGGAGGATTACCTGGAAGCCATCCTGCAATTGGAGCGTGAGTCACGCGTGGCTCGGGTCAGCGAGATCGCCGACCAGCTCCATGTCTCGCGCCCCTCTGTCACCGGTGCGCTCAAGAACCTGGCCGGCCGGGGTCTTGTCTCTCATGCCCGCTACGGGCACGCTACGCTCACCGAAGAGGGCGCTCGCATCGCTCTCGATGTGGAGAGGCGCCACATGGCCATACGTGACTTTCTGACCGGGGTCCTGTCGATCCCGGCCGAGAAGGCGGAGGCTACGGCCTGCAAGCTGGAACATGTTCTGGAGCCCGATGTGCTGGCCCATTTTGTGGCCTACGCCGAATCTGTCTCAGGGGCAGGCAGGTCATGACCAGACTCTCAGACCTTCCTTCGGGGGCGCGCGCTTTGGTGGCAGAACTGCCGGGCCACCACGGGCTGGCGCGACGCTTGATCGCTCTGGGGCTCACCCCCGGAGCCGAGGTGTGCGTTCTCCAGAACCGAGGCCGCGGCCCGCTGATCGTGGAAGCTCACGGAGCCCGCATCGCGCTGGGAAGAGGGCAGGCCGACCGGGTCACCATCGACCTGGAACCGACGCCGTGTGAGGCCACCGTTCCGGTCGAGACCGCTTCTCGGTCATCCGGTCAGTAGAGAAGCATGGCAGGCACACCTGCGCCCCCCGTGCTGACCGTTGCCTTGGCCGGTCAACCCAATGTGGGCAAGAGCACCATCTTCAACGCCCTCACGGGGATGAATCAGCATGTAGGTAACTGGCCCGGCAAGACGGTTGAGCAGAAGACCGGCTCGTTCGTGCGCAGCGGCCGCCGGGTGGAGATCGTCGACCTCCCCGGTACCTACAGTCTCACGTCGGGGTCGGAAGAGGAGCGGGTCGCGCGCGACTACCTCATCGAGGACCGTCCGGACGTGGTCATCGCCATCGTCAACGCTTCCTGTCTGGAGCGGAACCTCTACCTGGTGGGTGAGTTGCTCACGCTGCCCGTACCCGTGGTGGTGGGCGTGAACATGGTCGATGTGGCTGAGGCTCACGGTGTGCGCGTGGAGACCGACGTGTTGGCAGCGGCCCTGGGCCTTCCCGTGGTGGGGCTGGTGGCAAGCAGGCGGAGGGGACTGGATGAACTGCTGCAGGCCGCCGTCGAGGCCGCTTCGCAGCCCGGTTCCCAGGGGGCGCCTCGTCCTCTGATCCGTGAGAAGCACCGGCCGGTGCTGGAACAGATCGAGGCTCTGGTCGAGGGTCGGCTGCCCGAAGCCTATCCGGCCGACTGGGTGGCACTGAAGCTCTTGGAAGGCGACACCGACATGGCCGCCCTGGTAGAGAGCGCGGCTCCCGACGTGTGGGAGCCCGTCCACGCGCTGCTGGCCCAGCACGAAGACGCCTACCTCGACATCGCCGGAGGGCGCTACGACTGGGTGGCGCGGATGGTGCGCGCGGCGGTGGTACGGCCGCGCGCCGGGGCTCCGGGCATCACCGACCGCATCGATCGCGTGGCCACTCACCCCTTCTGGGGCCTGCTGGTGGTCATCGCGGCACTGGCGGCCATGTTCTACGTCACCTATGCGGTGGCCGGCCCGATCGCCTCCGCCCTCAACCAGTGGGTGGCCGGCGGCCTCTCCGACCTGCTGCACGAATGGCTGGCCTGGGCACCCGAGTGGCTGTCCGGGGTGATTGTGGACGGGGTGGTGGCCGGGGCGGGCACAGTGTTGTCCTTCGTACCCATCCTGCTGATCTTCTTCGCCGCCCTGGGTCTACTCGAAGACGTGGGCTACATGGCCCGCATAGCGTACGTCATGGATCGCTACATGCACTGGATGGGACTGCACGGCAAGTCCTGCATGCCGCTCCTCCTGGGGTTCGGCTGCAACGTGCCCGCCATCCTGGGCACGCGCATCATCGAGGACAGGCGCAACCGCCTGCTCACCATGATCCTCACGCCCTTCGTGCCCTGCACCGGCCGGCTGGCGGTGCTGGCCTTCCTGGCCCCGGCCTTCTTCGGTGCCAATGCGCCCTGGGCCATCGTGGCTCTGGTGGGTGGGAACCTGGCGCTGCTCGGTATTGTCGGGGTGGCTACCAACAAGTTGGTCTTCAAGGGGGAGAGGAGCGCCTTCATCATGGAGATGCCCCTCTATCACAAGCCCAATGCACGCACCGTCGGCTTCTATGTGTCGCGGAATATCGTGGCCTTCATCAAGAAGGCGGGCACGCTCATCGTACTGGTGTCGGCCATCGTGTGGGTACTGTCCAACTATCCCGGCAGCGATCCCAGCGAGAGCATCCTGGGTATGATCGGGCAGGCATT